>CBETWA010000005.1:0-92403 GCA_965539975.1 uncultured bacterium
TCGGAAAGCGGTCAGGGGACACACCTCCCCTTTGGGGTCAAAACTTTTGGGTCGGTGGTATGTCCCCAACGTATAAGCCGTTGGTGCCGTCGACGCGGAAGTTCTGAACGCAGCGGGGACCACCGGCCCACAAGAAAAATCCCGGCGGTACTCACAACAGCTTCGCCGCGCTGCAGCATGGCCAGTCATTTAACAATTCACCGGCATCGCCCACGATTAAGCGCAACAGGTTGGGCCGGTTATATTCCCTTTTGCCCGCGCCGTATCCCACCCGTTCAACTCGCAACACCGGCATTGGACCGCATCTTTGGCTCAATGTGGCTACAATGGCCGCCCCTGTGGGAGTTACCAGCTCCATTTCCACGTCGGTGCCGAAAATAGCGATCTGCTTGTGCGCCAGTATTTCCAGCGTTGCCGGCGCGGGTGAAGGTATGACCCCGTGCGCGCAGGAAATAAATCCCCGGCCCATGGGCAACGGTGAAACAACCACCTGTTCGATCCCCAGCAGGTGCAATCCCAGCACCGTGCCCACCACGTCAATAATGGCATCCACGGCGCCCACCTCGTGAAAGTGAATTTTTTCCGGGGTAGTGGCGTGAATTTTCGCCTCCGCCCGGGCTAAATTTTGAAAAACGCTTTTGCTGGCGTTTTTGACCTCACCGGGCAAATCACTGCCATCGATAATTCGCTCAATGTCCGCCAGGTGACGCTCGGGTTGCCCGGCCATTGTATCCACGTGCACGCTGACCGCTAAAATACCGTTTCGTTTGATTTTTTCGCAGCGGATTTCATAACCGTCCAGCGGTAACCGGCCAAGTAATTCCTTCAGTGTTTCAAAATCCACCCCGGCATCAACGAGGGCGCCCAGACACATGTCGCCACTGATACCGGAAAAACAATCAAAATACGCCGTTTTCATTATTTGGCCTCCAGCAAGAGACTTGTTATGGAATTTGCCAGTGCAGCCGCACCGAAGCCGTTATCTATGTTCACCACTCCCACACCGGTAGCGCAGCTGTTTAGCATGCACAGGAGCGCGGAAAGCCCGTTAAAGCTGGCACCGTAACCAATACTTGTTGGCACCGCGATCACGGGCTGTTTCACCAAACCTCCCACTACGCTGGCCAGCGCGCCTTCCATGCCCGCCACCACTATAATCACATGCGCCCACCGCATCAAATCAACTTTGCCCAGCAACCGGTGTATGCCGGCCACCCCCACGTCATAACACCTTTGCACATTATTGCCCATTACCTCCGCGGAAACAACAGCCTCTTCCGCCACCGGCAAGTCGGCGGTTCCCGCGCTCATTACCAGCACATTGCCCTTGGCCGGCGCCCTATTCCCCCGCCTGACAACGAGAGTACGGCCCAGTTCTGAGTACTCGGCATCGGGAAAAACTACCTTTACCGCTTCGTATACCTCCCAGCCGGCCCTGGTACCCAGAATGGTCCGGTTATTTGCGCATAACTTCTTGTAAATCTCTACGATCTGTTCTGTTGTCTTGCCCTGGCAGAATACCACCTCGGGGAAACCCTTGCGCAATGCCCTGTGGTGATCCAGCTTGGCAAAGCCCAGGTCCTCGTAAGGCAGGTTTTTCAGCTTTTTCAATGCCGTATCGACATCAAGCTCGTTGTTTTTTACAGCCTCCAGTAACAGGCGAAGATCGTCCTTGGTCATTGGGGGATTCTTCCCTTCAAAGTCCATGTGTTAACCGCGAAAACGCCGTTGCGGAAAATGATTAATGAAAATCACAGCAACACTGCATTTCAATTTTATATTGCAGCAACTACTAATAAATTCTTTTTTCTGGAATAACTCCTCTCACTCCTCCCCGCGGGTCGTCAATGTCGCCCCGGTAGCGCGGGATAAGATGTACATGCACGTGGTAAATTGTTTGTCCTGCGGCCTCGCCACAATTTACGCCGATGTTGAAACCGTCGGGCTTATAATATCTCTTTAGGTAATCCTTGCACTGTTCAAGCAATTTTAAAATAGCTTCTTTTTCATCCCTGGTTGCCTGGAAGAAATCACTAAAATGTCGTTTTGGAATAACCAGTATATGACCAGGCGTCACGGGGTAACGGTCATAAATGGCAAAAGCCAGTTCATTTTTGAGTATAACACCGGTGTGATTGCAAAAAGGGCAGTTTTTCATATCCCGTCGTCCTCGTAATATTTACACAGGTGGTTATCGCGGGTAAGACAACCCAGAACAACCACGGTTTTCGTACAGCGGGGCAAAACCAAATCATTCCGTAATTTTATGTAATATTTTATTATTTTCGCTGATTTTATCACCAATTCCTTTAAAGATTTAAGATTATCGCACCCAATTCCCCTAGCCCGGGCGCAACGCACCGGGCGAAATTTTTCGCCACGGCTAATGTTATTGCCGGTGTGGCTGCGAGTCCAAACCTTAAATTTCAGTATTCTAAACCTCAAATTTCAGCATAGCCAGTATAATTTTTCATAAATACTCAATATAATTTTTCACAAATACTTGGATTAACAATTGATCTTTGATATAATGAAAGCGAAAAAAAAGCATAATATAATAGTGAGCACATTTTCATAACTAGCATCAAGTACCTTAATAAGGGGGACGTCGTCCTGTGACAGCATCAAACAATAACCACAAACCAATCGGCGCCGTGCTGGTGGTAGGGGCCGGCATCAGCGGCATGCAGTCCTCCCTGGACTTAGCCGAAGCGGGCCTGAAAGTCTACCTGGTAGAGGAAAAACCGGCTATCGGAGGCACAATGGCCAGGCTGGATAAAACATTTCCCACCAATGATTGCGCCATGTGCATCGTATCACCCAAACTGGTGGACGTGGGTAGACACCTGAACATAGACGTCATCACCGGTGCCCGGCTGGAGCAGGTGGAAGGGGAGCCGGGCCGTTTCAAAGTGCGCGTGCGCCAAAAGGCTCGTTACGTCGATCTGGACAAGTGCACTGGTTGCGGTGAATGCGCCGCTGTCTGCCCGGTGGAATTGCCGGGTGAATTCGACGAAGGCCTGGGCAAGCGCAAAGCTATATATAAAATGTACGCCCAGGCCATGCCCACGGCTTACGCCGTGGACAAACGCGGCGTTCCACCATGCCGGGCCGCCTGCCCCGCAGGCGTAAACGCCCAAGGATACATACAACTGCTCAAGCAAGGCCATTTACTGGACGCTTGGCAATTGATTTACCGAGACAACCCCTTTCCGGCGGTTTGCGGCCGCGTGTGCACGCATCCATGCGAGTCCGCCTGCCACCGCGGGGATATTGATGGTCCAGTACAAATTAGGCAACTAAAAAGATATATAACCGACGGGTTATACGGTATCTGTGAAAATTTACCCCTGCCGGAGAAGGAGCCGGACCGGGGTAAGCGAGTGGCCGTGGTCGGTTCCGGCCCCGCTGGATTGTCAGCCGCCTACCAGTTAGTCAAGCGCGGTTACGGTGTAACCGTTTTCGAAAAAAACCCGGTACCGGGAGGTACGCTGGTGACAGGCATACCCGAGTACCGTCTCCCGCGCGAATACGTGGAGTTTGAAATAGGCCTACTGCAAAAATACGGCGTGGAAATAAAACTGAACTCTCCCATTGGAGAAAACTTAAAAATAGCGGACTTATTTGAACAAGGTTACGAGGCGGTGTTTATCGCCACTGGGCTGTCCGTCCCTTACCGCCTGGGAGTGGAAGGAGAAAACCTGCCCGGCGTTATACCGGGAATTGATTTTCTCAGGCAAGTGAACCTGGGTGAGGAAATCAAATTACACGGCCGGGTGGCGGTTATCGGTGGCGGTAACGTGGCGGTGGATACAGCACGCACGGCTCTTCGCTGCGGGGCCGGTGAAGTACACGTTTTCAGTTTGGAAAGCGCATCTGAAATGCCGGCATCTAAAGAAGAAATCGACTTGGCCGTCGAAGAGGGTGTTGTGTTCCATCACCGCCGGGGTGTAAACCGGATTTTAGGCGACAAGCGCGTTAACGGCCTTGAACTGTCACGGGTTACAAGATTGTTCGACGAACAAGGCCGTTTCGATCCCCAGTATAGCGAAGACGACACCGTTACTATGCCGTTTGAATTCGTGCTGATATCAATCGGGCAAGGACTAAATGACAGTTTTGTCTCCGAAAAGGAAATGGAGCTAATAAGCCCGCGGGGAACTATACGCGTTGACGAAGAAACCCTTGAAACACCATTGCCGGGCATTTTCGCCGGTGGCGACGCGGCAACCGGCCCGCGGGACGTAATATCCGCCATAGGTACGGGTAAACGTGCGGCCGAGTCTATTCACCGTTATCTCGAGGGGGTAAGTTGCCGGGACAACAGGTTATTCAAGGTACCGGCGGAAAATATAGCACCCCGCCGGCAGTCCCCGGAGGAAATACCTCACCACCCGCCCCTCCCTATTCAACACAGGCCGTTGACTGGTGACGCAAGTCTCTGGGAAGAAGAAACCCTCGGGTTCACCTCCCAGCAAGCCTTGTCTGAAGCGGAGCGCTGTCTCAACTGCGGCGTGTGCAGTGAATGCGGTCGCTGCGTGTCCACCTGCCAGGCCGGCGCCATCGACCACAACATGACCGACCGGGAGATTGAGCTTGAAGTTGGTGCCATCATATTGAGCCCGGGCGGCTCAACATTCGATCCCGCCGCTTTGGAATACCTGGGCTATACCAAAAGTCCCAATGTGATCACCAGCATCGAGTTCGAGCGCATACTGAGCGCCTCAGGCCCTTACCAGGGTCACATGCAGCGGCCCGGTGACGGTAAGGAGCCGAAAAAAATTGCTTGGATCCAGTGCGTCGGTTCCCGTAACCTGCGCATCCACAAGAATTACTGCTCATCAGTGTGCTGCATGTACGCCATAAAAGAAGCGGTAATCGCCATGGAACATGCCAGCGGGCCGCTGGAAGCCGTGATCTTTAATATGGATATGCGCACTTACGGCAAGGATTTTGAAAAATACTACACCCGCGCCCGGGACGAGTACGGGGTGCGGTTCGAGAAAAGCCGCATCTTTAGCGTGGAGCCAATGCACGACGAAAGCGGTGACCTTTTCATACGCTATGCCCGGGAGGATGGCAGCATCGGTGAAGAGGTTTTCGACCTGGTAGTGCTGTCCGTGGGCCTGGAAGCCGGCTGCGGTACCGAAGAGTTGGCCCGGGTGTCCGGCATAGAGCTCAACCAGCACGGGTTTTGTAAAATCGGTGACCTGCGACTCGGAATCACCAGCAGGCCCGGCATATTCGCCGCCGGCGTTTTTGCCGGTCCCAAGGACATCCCGGAAACCGTAATAGAGGCAAGCGCAGCCGCCGGGCACGCGTCCGGGCTTTTGGCCGCCGCCCGGGGCACCTGCACCAAGGTGAAGGAGTACCCGCCCGAAAAGCCGGTGGGCGACGGTCCCCCGCGCATCGGCGTATTCGTCTGCAACTGCGGCATCAACATCGGCAGCGTGGTAGATGTACCCGGTACGGTGGAATACGCCAAAACACTGCCAAATGTGGTGTTCGCCCGGGAGTTTTTGTTTACCTGCTCCCAGGATAGCATTGAAAAGATCAAGGATGCCATTGCCGAACATGACCTCACCCGGGTGGTAGTGGCCTCCTGCACGCCACGCACGCACGCACCGCTTTTCCAAAGCGCGTTGCGGGAGGCGGGTTTGAACCCTTACTTGTACGAGCACGTGAACATCCGAGAGCATTCTTCTTGGGTGCACCGGAACAACCCGGTGGCGGCCACGGCTAAAGCCAAGGATCTAGTGCGCATGGCCGTTGCCAAAGTAGCCCTTTTAAAGCCGGTGCAGCCTGTATA
Organism: uncultured bacterium; assembly: GCA_965539975.1. Taxonomy (GTDB): domain Bacteria; phylum Bacillota; class Desulfotomaculia; order Desulfotomaculales; family Desulfallaceae; genus CBETWA01. The sequence goes on from CBETWA010000005.1 coordinate 5,810, forward strand.
TACATTGATCAAGCCTACCGCGCTGGTGGTGGGTGGCGGTGCGGCAGGCATAACCGCCGCACTGTCGCTGGCACGGCAAGGTTTTGAGGTGCACTTGGTGGAAAAAACCGGCCAGCTGGGGGGACACCTAGCCAGTGTTCACTACACGCTTGAGGGTGGAGACACGCAAAAATTGTTGAGCCAGTTGATTGAACAGGTGCGTGAAAACCCGCGCATTACGGTGCACATGGAGTCGGAGCCCGTGGATTTCGGTGGATACACGGGTAATTACCGCACCACATTGCGCACAGCGGACGGCAAGACGATGGAAATAGAGCACGGCGCACTGGTACTGGCTACCGGCGCCCAGCCAATGCAAACGGACGAATACCTGGCCGGCCAGCATCCCGGGGTGCTGACCCAGACGGAATTCGAGCAGCGGTTAGCCAACGGAGCGGGCAAAGATTTGGATACCGTGGTGATGATCCAGTGCGTCGGCTCGCGGGACGACAACCACCCCTGGTGCAGCCGTGTCTGCTGCGGGCAAGCATTAAAAAACGCACTCAAACTGAAAGAACAAAACCCAAACGCCCAGGTGTACGTGCTGTACCGGGACCTGCGTGCCTACGGTACTAAAGAAGAATACTACACCGCAGCCCGGCAAAAGGGCGTGGTGTTTATCCGCTACGACTTGAACAATAAACCCCGGGTGGCGGCGGACGGGGATAAGCTCGCAGTAACTGTCACCGACCACATACTGGGACAGGAAATCTTACTCACACCGGACCTTTTGGTGCTCAGTACCGGTATCAAGCCCAGCGAGGAAAACGCCGCGTTGAGCAAGCTGTTCAAGGTGCCGTTGGATGCCGACGGGTTCCTCTTGGAAGCGCACATGAAGTTACGGCCGGTGGATTTCGCCGCCGAGGGTTTGTACCTGTGCGGGATGGCGCACGGTCCCAAGTACGCCGGCGAATCCATCGTGCAGGCGGAGGCCGCCGCCATGCGCGCCGCTACGCTGCTGTCCAAGGAGAAGCTTGAAAACGTGGCCATCACCGCCACGGTTAATCCCAGGCGCTGCACCGGATGCGGGTTGTGCGTGGCCGCCTGCAATTATAACGCACGGGAACTGGACCCGGTTACCCGTATCGCACGGGTCACGGAAGTGCTGTGCCAGGGCTGCGGTGCCTGCGTGGCGGCTTGCCCCAACGGGGCTTCCCAGCAAAAGGGTTTTGAAAAAAGGCAAATGCTGGCCGCGCTAAGCGCGGCTTTGACCGAGGAGGTTAGCTAATGCGCACAACTAGAACACAAACCCGCACTGAAACTGCCTCCCGCCCGGAGAAACCAGTAGGCGCCGTCTTAATCGTAGGTGCCGGTATTAGCGGTATGCAATCCGCCCTGGACTTGGCCGAAGCAGGTTTCCTGGTTCACCTGGTGGAGAAAAGCCCGTCCATTGCGGGTACAATGCCCATGCTGGATAAAACTTTCCCTACTAACGATTGCTCCATGTGCATCCTGTCCCCCAGAGTGGTGGATGTAGGCAGTCATATGAACATTAAAATCTATACGCAGTCCGAACTGGTGAAGTTGACGGGCGAGGCTGGCAACTTTGTGGCCACAATTGAAAAACACCCGCGTTACGTCGATATTGACCTGTGCGTCGGTTGCGGTCGCTGCGAAACTGTTTGTCCTCAGGAGGTAACAAACCCGTTCAACCAGGGACTGGACACGCGCAAGGCCATTTACAAACCTTACGCCCAGGCGTATCCCAACGCCTACGTTATAGACAAAGAACACTGCCAAAACTGTGGCGCTTGTGCTGAAATATGCCCGCGCAAAGCCATTGATTGCGAAGCCTCCGCGGAAATGCTGGACATACCCGTAGGGGCGGTAATCCTGGCCCCGGGATTTGAGGTTTTCGACGCTTCGCTACGCGGTGAATACGGTTATGGTATCTACCGGAACGTGGTCACCAGCTTGCAATTTGAGCGTATGCTCAGCGCTTCCGGCCCCAATCAGGGCCACCTTGTCCGGCCATCTGACGGGGTTGAGCCCAAAAAAATCGCCTTCATCCAGTGTGTCGGCTCCCGTGAACCAAACAAGAACCGCAACTATTGCTCCGGGGTGTGCTGCATGTACGCCACCAAGGAAGCTGTGGTGGCCATGGAGCACGTCCGGGGGCTGGAAGCCACCATCTTTTGCATCGATGTGCGCGCATTTGGTAAAGGGTTCGAACAATACTACCTGCGCGCCAAAAACGAATACGGTGTCCGGTATGTAAAATGCATGGTATCGTCCGTCAAGGAAATGCAACAAACCAAAGATCTGGTTGTCAAATACCGGACTTCAGGGGGCGAGCTACTGGAAGAACAATTCGACATGGTGGTGTTGTCCGTGGGGCTGCAACCCCCGGCAGAAATAGAGAAATTGGCCCAAGCAGCGGGCATCCAACTGGACCGGCACGGTTTCTGCATGCCCGGTCCCGAACCCGGCAGCACCACCCGGCCAGGGGTTTTTGCCGCCGGCGCATTCGCGGGCCCCAAAGACATACCTGAAACAGTTATCGAAGCCAGTGCCGCGGCAGGGTACGTATCCAGCCTGCTGAGCCAGGCAAGGCACACATTGACGGAAACCAAAAAGACAGTGCCAGAAAGAGACGTGTCGGGGCAAATCCCCCGCATCGGGGTTTTCTTATGCCATTGCGGTATCAACATAGGCAGCGTAATCAATGTCCCTGCGGTGAAAAACTACGCCAAAACCTTGCCGGGCGTCGTGCATGCCGCCGAGTTCACTTTCGCCTGTGCTCAGGACAGTCTGGATAAAATAAAAAAGCGTATCAACAGCCAGAAGCTAAACCGGGTAGTGGTTGCTTCATGCACGCCACGTACCCACGCGCCTCTCTTCCAGAACGCGCTCCGGGAAGCGGGCCTGAATCCTTTCTTGTACGAACACGTGAATATCCGGGAACACTCTTCCTGGGTGCACCGTGACAAAAAAGAGGAAGCCACCGCCAAGGCCAAGGATCTGGTACGCATGGCCGTATCCAAAGCGCGTTTGTTGAAACCTGTGTCCGTCACCTATTCCGATGTCAACCGCAGCGCCCTTGTAGTTGGAGGCGGCGCCGCAGGCATGGCCGCAGCCCTTTCCCTCTCCAACCAGGGATTTGGCGTCTACCTAGTGGAAAAAACCGATCGCCTGGGCGGCCGGCTGGCATGCATGTACCACACAATTACAGGAGTAAATACGCAAAATCTGTTGAATGAACTGGTCAACCGGGTGCAACAGGACAGGAACATTCATATTATCACCAGCGCCAATATTATTGATGCGTCCGGGTACCCCGGCAATTACCGCACCGTCGTGCAAACCCCGGATCAGACTCACGAACTTTTACACGGCGTCACCATTTTAGCCACCGGTGCCCGTGAGATCCGGCCCGAGGGATACTTGTTCGGCGAACACCCGCGGGTGTTGACGCAAACCGAACTGGAGCAAAGAATTGAGGAAGGAAACCTGGACGGCAATAAAAATATTGTCATGATCCAGTGCGCTGGTTCCCGGAACGAAAAACGCCCCTGGTGCAGCCGTATTTGCTGTACCCAGGCCATCAAAAACGCGTTATTAATCAAGAAAAACCACCCCGGTATCAACGTTCATATACTTTACCGGGATATCCGGGTATACGGCAAACTGGAGCAATACTACACCGAGGCGCGTCAAAAAGGCGTCATTTTCACCCGTTACGAGCCGGAAAACCCGCCGGAAGTCGCGCAAGCCGGCGAAGGCCATTTGAATGTTACGGTGTGGGACCAGACCTTGGCCTGTAAAGTTATCATAGATGCCGATCTTGTGGCACTCAGTACCGGGGTTGAAGCCAACACCGATAACAAAGAGCTCAGCAATCTTTTCAAGGTGCCCTTGAACGCCGAGGGCTTCTTGCTGGAAGCACACATGAAATTGCGGCCCGTTGACTTTGCTGCCGACGGCATGTACCTGTGCGGGCTGGCTCATGCCCCGAAATTGCTCGATGAAACACTGGTTCAAGCCAGTGCTGCCGCCATGCGCGCCGCCACATTGCTTACCAAAGAAAAGTTGGAGAACGTTGCCATCACTGCATTTGTCATCGAAGAATTGTGCATCGGATGTGGTTTGTGTGTCCAAGCATGCGGTTACAACGCCCGGTATCTTGACGAACACACCGGTATAGCCAAGGTACACGAAACGCTCTGCCAGGGTTGCGGTGCCTGCGTGGCCGCCTGTCACAGCGGCGCCTCCCAGCAAAAAGGGTATGAAAAGGAACAAATGTTGGCCATGATGAAGGCCGCTCTTCAATAGTACGGGATCTGGTTTTGCACACTCCGGCCATCCAAATACTAACACTTGTGGGAACAAGACAGGAGGTTAAAACCCATGACCACGGTAAAATCCGAAGAACAAACGGCAACCGCTACGGAAAAACCTGCGGAATTCGAACCCCGTATAATCGGGCTGGTCTGCAACTGGTGTAGTTACGCCGGCGCCGACCTGGCCGGCACTTCACGTATCCAGTACCCACCCAACATAAGGTTGGTACGGGTCATGTGCACCGGTTCCATTGATCCGTTGTACATACTACGCCCGCTATTGGACGGTGCAGACGGCGTGCTGGTGGGCGGGTGACACTCCGGTGACTGCCACTATGTTAGTGGCAATTACAAGGCCAGGCGGCGCATAGCGGTACTGAAAAAGTCACTGGAGCTTTTCGGCATTGACAGAAACCGTGTCTGGTTCCGGTTCATAAGCGCCTCCGAAGGCAAAACTTTCGCTGAAACCGTCGAACAAATGGTCCAGTCCCTGAAAAAAATAGGTCCCAACCCCACCCGGACCACGTGGGAACTTTAGAGGGAGGTGCAAGTAGGGAATGAAAAGCTATGCCTTAAAAACCGAGCAGGGAAACGCAAACCGGACAGTGGCCTCATTTCTCGGGCTGTTGCTGGAAAAGGGTGTGGTGGACGCCATCCTGACGCCACGGGCCACAGGGGCGCGCACCTCCGCAGTGCAAGCGCTGGTCAAAGACCCGGTAGACTTGGCCGGCGCTATGCCACTGGTTCCGCTGGCCATGCAAAACGCGGCCCGGCTGGTGTCCAGCCTGACCGTGCAAGATCCCGGGCAAAAAATCGGCGCGGTGCTTCGCTCCTGCGAAACCCGTGCGCTGGTGGAACTGGCTAAACTGCACCAGGCGAACTTGGAAAAACTATTAATTATCGGCATTGACTGTCCCGGCACCTTTGAACCTGTTGATTACAGAAAGCTGGCGGAAAACGGATCTTTTGATCCGGAACTGTGGCTGGCAGGGGCCGCCAAGGGCGACACCGCCATCGGCGATACCAGTATCAGGGTGGCGTGCACCATGTGTGGGCACGTTACAGCCGAACATGCAAACATTCATATCGGGTACATCGGATGCGATCCGGCCAAGGAATTACTGGTTCAGGTGCAAGATAATGACGAACTGGCCGAAATATTGCCCGGTTTGGGATTGACCGAAACGGAACCACCCGCTTCCCGCGACCAGATAATATCCGAAATTAGTACCGCCAGGGACGAGGAATACCGCCTGCAATCCGCAGCTCTGATGGAAAAAACAGGCACCCTCGCCGGAACTGCCAATCTCCTGGCATCGTGTATTCGTTGCTATAACTGTCGTCAAGCCTGCCCCATTTGTTTTTGCCAGGAGTGCGTTTTCATCGGGCCGCTATTCAGGCATTCACCAAGCGACTACCTGTCTTGGGCGCAAAAAAAAGGCTCCATCGAGATGCCCACCGACACAACGCTTTTTCACCTGACCAGGATAAACCACATGGGCCTCAGTTGTGTGGGTTGCGGCCACTGCCAGTCGGCCTGCCCCGTGGGATTACCCTTGGCGGTGCTCTTCAGAAGCGCCGGTGAAAAAGTGCAAGAAATATTCGGCTATACACCCGGTAAGGATTTGGAAGAAGAACTCCCGCTGGCCACATACCGGGTAGACGAGCTGGAGCCGCGTTAAAGGGGGTTAGCCGCATGCGATTACAAAGCGCAACCGGGGAAATAACATCTCATCCCGGCTTATTTGCCGCAGTGCGCAACATTTCCGGCCAGCCCGTGGAGCTCTGCTTTCAGTGTCAGAAATGCACAGCGGGTTGCCCGGTGGCCGAAGACGCGGACATTTTGCCACACCAACTGGTCCGGATGGTATATTTGGGACTTGAAGATCCCGTGTTGCATAGTTCCGCAATTTGGATCTGCTCTTCCTGCGAAACTTGCGGCGCCCGCTGTCCCAACGGCATACGCATCGCCGAGATAAATGACGCGCTGCGTGCGCTATCAGCGGCGACGCAACGAGAAAAAGAAAAAAAGATCGCCACTTTCCACCGCATGTTTTTGGCCGATATACGAAACCGGGGACGCGTACACGAGAGTATGCTTATGGCACGGTTTAAACTTAAAACCAAAGACTTGTTTTCCGATCTCGACCTGGGCCTGAATTTATTCCGAAAAGGCAAGATGCCTTTATTTGCTAAAGCGATCAGGGACAAGCGCAGCGTGCGGGAAATCTTCAGGCGGGTGGAGGAAGCCCGGCATAAAAAAGGGGGCGCTAAACCATGAGTAGCGAAATTTTGTATTATCCCGGCTGTTCCCTGGAATCTACGGGCAAAGAATTCGATCTTTCCTCCCGGGCCGTTTGCGCCGCGCTGGGGTTGAAACTAACCGAGATAGATGACTGGAGTTGTTGCGGCGCCACGTCAGCACACAATATGGACCAGCTGTTGTCCCTCGCCCTGCCGGCCAGAAATCTGGCACTGGCCCAGGAGACGGGCCTGGATATCGCTGTGCCCTGTGCCGCTTGCTACAGCCGCTTGAAAACAGCGGACCATGTTTTAAGAAATAACCAGGAGCTGCGCGGGGAGATCGAATCCGTCACCGGCTTTACATTTAAAGGCCAGAGCAATGTCCTGTCTATGCTGGAAGCAATGGTTTCCATTGTCGGGCTGGACGCAATCAAACAAAAAGTGGTCAAACATTTGAACGAACTGCCGGTGGTGTGCTATTACGGCTGCCTGCTGGTAAGGCCACCGGAAGTAACTCGCTTTGACCGGGCGGAGTACCCGCAGGTTATGGACCGGCTGGTGGAGGCCTTGGGGGCCAAGCCTCTTACCTGGTCGTATAAAACGGAATGCTGCGGGGCCAGCCTGTCGTTGACCAACGCCGGTATGGTGGAAAAGCTGGTGGGCCGTATCACTAAAGCAGCCAAAGAAGCCGGGGCGTCGGCCATAATTACGGCCTGCCCGCTGTGCCAGAGCAACCTGGAGATGCGCCAGCCCCGGGGTGAACAGGCCATACCGTCCCTTTACTTCACCGAGCTTATGGGGCTGGCCATGGGATTAGCCGAGGCCAGGAGCTGGCTGGGCAAACACCTGGTTAGCCCGGAGCAAGTTCTGCAACAAATTGGCAGCTAAGGCCAAATTACTACACTGGCTAAACACCTGAAAAAGCGCACGGAGATACTCCTCCCGTGCGCTTTTTTTTGCCGCTGTCGCCCCGACCCGAGCTTTACCTGTGCGCAATGCCCACCAGTTGCTTTATGTCATTGAAACCATTATAACGCATGTATTCTTCTATACCCTCGATAATTTCTACGGTTGCCCGGGGATTCACGAAATTGGCAGTGCCCACGGCCACTGCGGTGGCTCCGGCCAGGATAAATTCCAGTGCGTCCCGGGCGTTCATGATCCCACCCATACCCAATATAGGCAGTTGCACCGCTTTATACACCTGCCATACCGCCCGGACCGCCACCGGCCTTATAGCCGGGCCGCTAAGCCCTCCCGTCACGTTGCCCAGAAGCGGCTTGCGCCTTTCCACGTCTATCACCATGCCCAAAAGGGTGTTGATCATGGAAAGGGCATCTGCGCCGGCTTCGGCCACCGCACGGGCTACGGCGGCAATGTCGGTTACGTTGGGCGAAAGCTTGACAATGACGGGCAGACTTGTTGCCGATTTTACAGCCCGTGTCACTTCCGCCGCGGATTGCGAGTCGCTGCCGAACTGGATGCCGCCCTTTTTAACGTTGGGGCACGATATGTTAATCTCCAGACCGGATACCCCAGGTACCCCGTTAAGCTTTTCAGCCACCAGCGCGTAATCCTCCACCGTATCGCCGGCTATGTTGACTATTACCGGCACGCCCAGTTGGGCCAGTTTGGGCATTATTTCTCCAGCCACACGGTCCACACCGGGATTCTGCAGGCCGATAGCGTTCAGCATTCCCGCGGGCGTTTCCGCTACCCGTGGTGTGGGGTTGCCCGCCCGTGGCGTCGAGGTAGTGCCCTTTACGATAATTGCCCCCAGCCGCTGCAATTGCACGTATGGCTGGTATTCAAAGCCGAACCCGAAGGTGCCCGAAGCTGTAGCAACCGGGTTTTTCATTTTGACCCCGCCCAGGTTAACCTCCATATTCATTCCCACACCACCTCCGCGGCGTCAAACACCGGACCCTCCAGGCAGGCCCGCTTGTAGTTATCCTTTTCGCCCGCTTCCCGCACCTTGCACACGCACGACAGGCATGCCCCCACCCCGCAAGCCATTCTCTCTTCCAGGGAAACTTCCCCCGGCACTTTCGCCTGCTCCAGAAGTGTGCACGCCGTTTTAAGCATGGGTGCCGGGCCACACGCGTAAACAAATTCCACATCGCGCATAAGCTCGTCCGCCAGCAGGTAAGTTACCGGCCCTTTTAGCCCGGCCGTCCCGTCGTCGGTGGCCACCCGAACGGGAAATCCCAAAGCTGTTGCCTGTTCCATAGTGAGCAGCCGGTCTGCGCTCCTGGCGCCTAAAAGCACCTTCACCCGCGGCGCGGCATCGCTACTGGCCAGTTCCTGCAGCAGGAAAAAAAGTGGCGCGGCACCGATGCCGCCACCCACAACCAGGATGGAACCCGCCTTGCCGGGACCCTTTTCAAACAGGCCTTTTTTTACTGAACCAAAATTACCGGCACCATGACAATCGCCGGGTAGAGTGAAACCGCTACCCAGCGGGCCAATCACATCCAAAAAGCCGTCCTGGCGCTCGGCCAGCAGCGCCGTACCCCTGCCTACCACTTGGAACATCACCCGCACCAGCCCGGTACGACGGTTCACCGAATGGATGCTAATGGGCCTGCGCAGCAACGGGTCGTTTCCTTCGCCGCAGCGGATATGTAAAAACTGACCCGGTCTGGAAGCAGCAGCAATCTCGGGAGCAAACAATTCCAGCATAAATACTTCCGGTGCCGGACTGGAGTTACCCGTTATTTCCACCTTGACATGATGTGACATTTTTACACGACCTCCAAAAATAATTAACTACCCCTTAATTGACTTTTAACTTTAACCTGCTATAGTTGTGATCAAAGGAGGTGCGGAAAATGACGGACCGTGAACACGCGGTAAACGCACTTACGGAAATGGTCCGCAGCAATAACAGGAAAGCGGAACAACGCCAGGAACTGAGAGAATGGTTCAATGACCTGAACCGGGACCTGATGAAAGCGATTGAGAATCTGAAAAAAAGCGCTTGAAACAGGTCCTTTCGCTTCCGGTTATCACAAATGCGCAAGGCCGGCATATTATAAACCGGAAAGAAGTTTATAATTTACCAGGTGGGAGCCTGTTCCGGTAGTTTCCTCTATCGCCGTCTCATTTTCTCTTAATAAAAACCTCCGGTTCCGTAGATAATTATACCAGCATTATAACAGCTCTTTTAACAAGTAAAAAACCCGGGCCTGTAGCGCCCGGTTCAAATAAACCCCCTGGCGGCTCTGTAAATCCGCCGGGGGGATTTACTTTTTATTTCAAGTACTCCTGCAGAGGCACCAAGCTTACCTCGAAACCTTCCTGGAAATCCACCAGCACCTCCAGTATGGCCCTGGCGGTGTCAAGAGAAGTTAGGCAGGGAACAGCCAGTTCCACTGTAGCCCGCCGGATAGCGAACCCGTCGCGCTCGGGCTGCTTGCCTTTGGTCAGGGTGTTTACCACCAGGTGGATATCACCCTGGCGTAGCAGGTCGGCAATGTGCGGCGAACCCTCGCTCACCTTGTTCACCTTCCGAACGGGCACGCCGTGCCCTTCAAGATAGCGGGCCGTGCCGGTGGTAGCCAGTATGTTATAACCCAATCCGGCGAAACCACGTACTATGGGCAACGCTTCCTCCTTGTCCTTGTCGGCTACGGTGAACAAAATGTTGCCCCGGTGCGGGAACACAACACCCGAAGCCAGCAGCGCCTTGTACAGAGCCACCGGGTAGCTGTGGTCCACTCCCAGCACTTCCCCGGTGGATTTCATTTCCGGGCCCAGGGAAATGTCCACCTGCAGCAGCTTGGAGAAACTGAACACCGGTGCCTTCACGCCGTACAAGCCGCTTTCCGGGTATAGCCCGCCCTGGTAATCCAGATCCCTCAACTTTTGTCCCATGATGATCTTCGTAGCCAGGTTCACCATGGGCACCCCGGTGATTTTGCTCATGTAAGGCACCGTTCGACTGGCCCGGGGGTTCACTTCCAGCACGTAAACCTGCCCGTTGTACAGCACGTACTGAATATTGATCATACCCCGCACGTTAAGGGCCAGGGCAAGGCGGGTGGTGTAATTTACAATCTGCTCCCGGGCCTTATTGTTCAGGTGGTTGGCCGGGTAAACAGCGATACTATCGCCCGAGTGCACCCCGGCCCGCTCCACATGCTTCATGATACCGGGAATAAGCACTGTTTCGCCGTCGGCAATGGCGTCTACTTCTATTTCCTCGCCCAGGAAATACTTGTCAACCAGTACCGGGTGTTCCGGTGTGACCTCCACCGCTGTTCCCATGTAACTTGTCAAATCACCGGGATTATAAACGATTTCCATGGCCCGGCCGCCCAGCACGTAAGAAGGGCGAACCAGTACCGGGTAGCCTATACGCCGGGCTATGTCCAGAGCTTCGGATACCGAAAAGGCCGTGCCTCCCGGTGGCCTGGGTATGTCAAGCTCACCCAAGAGCGCGTCGAAACGCTCCCTGTCTTCAGCCCTGTCTATATTTTCCAGGGAGGTACCAAGTATTTTGAAACCGGCCCGGTCAATATGCGCCGCCAGGTTGATGGGCGTCTGGCCGCCGAACTGTACGATTACCCCTTCGGGCTTTTCCTTTTCCAGTATATTCAGCACGTCCTCCGGCAGCAGCGGTTCGAAGTACAGCCGGCCGGCGGTATCGAAGTCGGTACTGACGGTTTCCGGGTTGTTATTAATAATGATGGGCTCGTATCCCATTTCCTTCAGTGCCCACACGGAGTGTACCGAGCAGTAGTCGAACTCTATACCCTGGCCGATGCGGATGGGCCCTCCCCCCAAAACCACCACCTTGCGGCGGCCCGCCGGCAGCGCCTCGTCCTCGTCGTCGTAACAGGAATAATAATACGGGGTCTGGGCATCGAACTCGGCGGCGCAGGTATCCACCATCTTGTAAACCGGCTCCACGCCGCTTTCTTTACGCATTTTTCTCACTTCATCCTCTTTAAGCCCCGTTACCTGGGCAATGTAAACATCGGCCATGCCCATCTGCTTGCAGCGCCGCAGCACTTCCGGCGTGAGGGCAGCCGGCCCCTCCCGCCTGAGCCTGTTTTCCATGTCCACCACGTTTTTAAACTTGCTGATGAAGAAGCTGTCGATCCCGGTCAGGTTGAAAATGCGTTCCTCCAGCATCCCCCGGCGCAGCGCCTCGGCCAGCACGAACATTCTCTCATCATCGGCACGGGCCAGTTTAGTCTCTATCTCCTCATCTGTAAGCTTGTCCAGGCCGGGATAAATCAACCCGGGCACGCCAATTTCCAGCGAGCGCACAGCCTTGAGCAACGCCCCCTCCAGGGTGCGGTCGATGGCCATTACCTCGCCGGTGGCCTTCATCTGGGTGCCAAGGGTCCTATCGGCCAGGGCAAACTTGTCGAAAGGCCAGCGCGGGAACTTGATCACCGTGTAATCGACGGATGGTTCGAAACAGGCGTAAGTTTTACCCGTAACCTCGTTCTTGATTTCGTCCAAGTTCAAGCCGATGGCGATCTTGCTAGCCACCTTGGCAATGGGGTAACCCGTAGCTTTGGAGGCCAGGGCCGACGACCGGGACACCCGCGGGTTGACCTCGATAACGTAATACCGGTAACTATTGGGGTCAAGGGCATACTGGATATTACAACCGCCCTCCACGCCCAGCGCCCGGATGATTTTTAGGGCGGCGGAGCGCAGCATTTGGTATTCTTTGTCGCTGAGAGTCTGGGTGGGCGCCACCACGATGCTGTCACCGGTATGAATGCCCATGGGGTCAATATTTTCCATGCTGCATATGGTAATGCAGTTGTCTGCCCCGTCACGCATGACCTCGAACTCGATTTCCTTCCAGCCAACCACACTGCGCTCAATAAGTACCTGGTGAATGATGCTGGCTTTCAAACCCCGGGTACAGGTGTCTACAAGCTCGTTTATGTTGTATACCATACCACCCCCGGTGCCGCCCAGTGTGTATGCCGGGCGCACCACCAGCGGAAAACCGGTTTGCCGGGAGAACTCCACCGCTTCCTCCACCGATGACACGATGGCGCTTTCGGGTACGGGCTCGTTGATGCGTTTCATTGTACTCTTGAACTGTTCACGGTCCTCGGCCCTTTTGATTGCTTCCAGCGGTGTGCCCAGAAGTTGCACATTGAACTTATCCAGCACCCCTGCCTCCGCCAGTTGCAGGGCTATGTTCAAACCGACTTGACCACCCAGGGAAGGTAAAAAGCTGTCGGGCCGTTCCTTTTCAATTACCCTGGTAACGAACTCCGGGGTGATGGGTTCGATGTATATCCTGTCCGCCATGTTGGCGTCGGTCATGATGGTTGCTGGGTTGCTGTTGATCAGCACCACTTCCATGCCTTCTTCCCGCAGGGCGCGGCAGGCCTGGGTCCCGGCGTAATCGAATTCGGCCGCCTGGCCGATGATGATGGGGCCGGAACCCACCACCAGTACTTTTTTGATTCCTTCCTTGATTGGCATTCACCGTCCCTCCCCGCGCATCATGTCCATAAACTGGTCGAATATATAGTCCGAATCATGCGGTCCCGGCGAAGCCTCTGGCTGGAACTGCACGGCGAACACCGGTAGGTGTTTGTGCCGGATACCTTCCACGGTGTTGTCGTTCAGGTTGATATGAGATACTTCCAGGTCAAGCCCTGCCAGCGATGCTTCATCCACACTGAACCCGTGATTGTGGGAGGTGATGTATACTCGCCCGGTACGCGTGTCCTTAACCGGGTGGTTGGCTCCCCGGTGTCCGAATTTCATCTTATATGTTTTTCCGCCCAGGGCCAGGGCTATGATTTGACAGCCCAGGCTGATACCGAACAGGGGCACCTTGCCCACCAGCTTTTGGGTGGTTTCTATGGAGCCGGGAAGGTTTACGGGGTCGCCTGGCCCGTTCGATAGCAGCACTCCGTCCGGCTCCAGGGCCATTATCTCCCCCGCTGGCGTTGCCGGGGGTACCACAATAATGGAGCAGTCCCTTTCCTTTAACTTGCGAATGATGTTGTTTTTGGCGCCCAGGTCCACCATTACCACTCGCGGGCCGCCGCCCTCGATAATGTAAGACTCTCCCGTGGCCACCTCCTCCACCAGGTTCAGGCTGCTGTAACCGGGACACGCGCGGGCCCTTTCCACCAGTTCCGCCGGGTCCACGTTTCCGACGCCAATCGCCCCACGCATGGTGCCGTGACTGCGCAGGTGCCTGGCCAGTGCCCTAGTGTCCACCCCGCTGATTCCCGGCACTCCTTCCCGGGCCAAAAAATCACCAACCAGATACGCGGCTCGCCAGTTGCCGGGGTAATGACAAACCTCCCGCACCACGAACCCGTGCACGTAAGAACGCCTGGTCTCGTAATCCTCCCGGCTTACACCGTAATTACCGGCCAGCGGGTAGGTCATGACAACGATTAGTCCCGCGTTGGAAGCGTCGGTCAATACCTCCTGGTAACCTGTCATGCTGGTGTTGAACACCACCTCGCCCCACCGGCAGCCGGCGGCGCCGAATGATTGGCCGGTGAACACCTTGCCGTCTTCAAGAGCCAAAACAGCTTTCAACCTACAAACACCTCCGCAGTTTCTACAATATGAATCAAGGAGCCGGGAGCCGGCAGACAGAAGCCGGAGTAATTACGTGCTACCGCTGACCACAGCCCTTAATCCCGCCGGTACCTTATTTCTCCTGCCACTATGGTCATCACCGGCAACCCTTTCAAGCGGCGGCCGGCAAATGGGGTGTTCTTGCCTTTACTTGCAAAACCGGCGGGGTCAACCACCTCCTCCAGTTCGGGATCGATAATGGTAATATCCGCAGGGCTGCCCTCGGCCAGGGTGCCACCCTTCACGCCCAAAATGCGGGCGGGTTTATAGGCCAGTTTTTCCACCGCCTGTAACGGGGTGAGTATGCCGGTATGTACCAGTTCGGTCCACACCAATCCCACGGCGGTTTCCAGTCCCACCATTCCAAAGGGGGCCAGGTCGAATTCCACGTTTTTTTCATCGTAGGCATGCGGCGCGTGGTCGGTGGCGATGGCGTCAATGGTGCCGTCCGCCAGTCCTTCCCGCACCGCCTGCACGTCGGCATCGCTTCTTAGTGGCGGGTTGACCTTGGCGTTGGTATCGTATCCTTCCACCGCCCGGTCGGACAGGGTAAAGTGGTGCGGTGTCGCCTCGGCTGTGACCGGTACCCCGCGCCTCTTGGCATCACGTACCAGGTTTACTGAACCCGCCGTGCTCACGTGCGCTATATGCAGCGGGCAACCCGTTTCCGCAGCCAGAATGATATCCCTGGCCACCATCACTTCTTCCGCCGACACGGGAATGCCCTTCAAACCAAGGACGGTGGAACGGTATCCCTCGTTCATCACTCCGCCGGCGGCCAGGCTTGTTACCTCGCAGTGCGATATGATGGTGACGCCCAGCATTTTACAATATTGCATGGCCCTGCGCATCAGCCCGGCATCCTCCACGGGCCGCCCGTCGTCGGAAAAGGCCACCGCTCCGGCATCGCGCATGTTCGCCATTTCGGCCAGTTCCTCGCCCCGGCTTCCCCGGGTGATGGCGCCCACCGGGTAAACCCTTACCAGCCCTTCTCCCGCCGCTTTCTTGTTAATGTACTCGATTACCGCGCGGCTGTCGGCCACCGGGTTGGTATTGGGCATGCATGCCACGCCGGTAAACCCGCCTTTGGCCGCCGCCGCGGTGCCCGTGGCAATGGTCTCCTTGTGCTCGTATCCCGGGTCCCGCAAGTGCACGTGCATATCCAGCAGGCCCGGCGTTACCAGCTTGCCCGTAGCGTCAATAATTACGGTTTCTTTACCGGCTTTGAACGGCCCGCTTATCAACCCGTCACTGACATACAGGTTTTCCACCGCATCCCGGCCGGAAGCGGGGTCCAGTAAGCGCCCGTTTTTAATCACCAGCTTCACTGTGCGCACCTCCCCCGGTGAGTAGATATAGAATCGCCATGCGCACCGCCACCCCGTTGGTCACTTGCTCTTCGATCACAGCCTGTGGACAACCGGCTATATCCCCCGGTATTTCCACCCCGCGGTTGATTGGCCCGGGGTGCATAACCAGGGCGTCCCTTTTGGCCAGGCTCAGCCTGCGCCGGTTCAGACCGTAAAGACGCGAGTACTCGCTCAACCCTGGAAAAAGACCCTGCTGCTGGCGTTCCTTTTGGATGCGCAACATAATAATCACATCCGCTTCCTCCAGAGCGTCGTCCAGGTTATAAAACACCTGCACCCCGGCCTCCCCCAGCCCGGGAGGCACCAGCGTGGGCGGGCCACAAACCCGCACTTCGGCACCCATTTTCATAAACCCCCAAATGTCTGAGCGGGCTACCCGGCTGTGCAGTATATCACCCACAATGACCACCCGGAGCCCGGCAATATCGCCTTTTTTCTCCCGCACCGTAAACATATCCAGCAAGGCCTGGGTGGGGTGCTCGTGCGCCCCGTCCCCGGCGTTGATTACAGCCGCCCCGGTCCACCGGGCCAGCATATGCGGTGCCCCGGCCATGGGGTGGCGTACCACGATGACGTCGGCGCCCAGCGATTGTAGCGTTCGCCCTGTATCGTAAAGGCTTTCTCCCTTGGCCACGCTGCTTGAAGAGCTGGACACGTTTACACTGTCGGCACTCAAATACTTGGCCGCCAGTTCAAAAGAAACACGTGTCCTGGTGCTGTTTTCGTAGAAAAGCGTTACCACTGTTTTTCCCCGCAACGCGGGCACTTTCTTAATCGGTCTTTGAATTATCTCTTTCATAGGCACCGCCGTATCCAGCAGGAAACTAATTTCTCCGGCGGACAATTCCCGGATGCCCAGCAGATCCTTGCGGTAAAACACTTGCCGCCACCTCCCCGAGCAAAATAAATAGGCCTCCCGGGTCTCAATTAAAACCCGGCGGAGGCCGGCAGAGCAATCCAAAACCTGGCCCTCCCTTGCCGGCCTCACGGGACCGCGCTTAAAAGGATGCGCCACGTAAACTATGTTTTTTCCAGTATAACCACCTCGTCCAGCCCGTCGGTTTCTACCAGCCGGACCGCCACTAGTTCGCGCCTGGAAGTAGGAACGTTTTTCCCCACGTAATCAGCGCGGATGGGCAATTCACGGTGTCCCCGGTCCACCAGGGCGGCCAGTTGGATGTTCCGCGGTCGTCCCAGGTCAACCACCGCGTCAAGCGCGGCCCTGACAGTCCGCCCGGTATAAAGCACATCGTCCACCAGTATCACGCGCTTGTCATTCACGGAAAAAGTCACCTCCGTCTGCCTAACAACGGGCTGGTGTGCCAGTGTGGTCAGGTCATCCCGGTACATGGTTATATCAAGCACCCCCACTGGAACCTGGCCGCCTTCAATCTCCCGAATCTTATCCGCCAGGCGCCGGGCCAGCGGCACGCCCCTCCTTCTGATGCCCAGTAGAACAAGATTATCCGTACCCTTGTTGCGCTCGATAATCTCGTGGGCGATTCGGGTAAGAACGCGCCTGATGCTGTCGCTGTCCATTATCCGTGCCTTTTGTTTTAATTCACCCAAGGACTTACACCCCCGGTTTAATGATGGCACATAAAAAGCCTGCTTTCACCGGTAAGCAGGCATAGACAGGTATAAAAATCATGCAAGGATGGCATCTATGATTCCTTACCGGCCTCACGGGACCGATTTCAAGGTGTTTTTCGCTGAAGTAATCCTATCAGAAACGCGGGTCCCAGTCAACCCTTTTCGACAATAAACAAGCCGCTTGCCATAGCATCACCGGCATGATGGAAAACTACCCGGAAAATACTCTTTTGTCTCTTGTGGGCTGGTGGTCCCCGCTGCGTTCAGAACTTCCGCGTCGACAGCACCAACGGCTTGCTTCGGGCGAAACCGGACCGCCATAAACTCACCGTCCTGGTTCGGGAAAGGCTTTCGCGAACGTCCTGTTCGCTCGTCCGGTTTCGCAACCTCGCTGCGCCGGTTGCCGTTACCGGCGCTCCCGCAAATCGCTCGACCGGAACAGGTATACCCACATATATTTTCGTCTTTCTGATGGTGCCACAGTGTGGCATGGGCGTCTACCAGGAAGAAATCAACAGCTAAAGCCACTCACAGTTTATTTATGCCCAGAAAAATCAGTCCCACCCCGGCGAGTATGGACACCATCCCCACTGGTGAAACCTTCCCGGCCAATCCCACAAGCCCTAGTGTGGTCACGGTAAGCAGCACGGTGGGCCCCACCAGTGCCAGAACCGCGTTTATCTTAAACGCAGTTTCCACCCGGTTGAAATACAACATCAGCATAGCAGATGTAAACTCTACTCCCGATGACATAAGGCGTATTAACGCCATGGAAAATACTATCTTGTCAAATGTAAAAAACAAGTCACTCACTCCCCTCTTCCGGCTACTTTTTTTTATGCCGGTACAAGGGAGGAAATGCATACCGCCGGCGAGGTGGAGATAAAATAAACCGTGTCGCAATGGAGGGATATCAACCATGAAAAATAATAGCGGCGCCGCCATGCTGGCCGCCATCTCCGGCGTGCCATTTATTATGGTTTTGGGCAATTCCATATTAATCCCGGTGCTTCCCGCCATAAAAGAGGCACTGGACTTGAGTCAATTCAAAGTCAGCATGATCATCACCGCCTTTTCGGTACCCGGCCTGCTGATACCGGTGGCCGGGTTTTTATCAGATCGCATAGGACGCAAAGCAGTGATTATCCCGGGACTCATCCTTTACGGGTTGGGTGGTATAACAGCGGGAGTGTCGTCCATCTTCCTGCAGGAAAAAGCTTTTTCCTGGATTATCGGCGGGCGAATCATCCAGGGCATTGGTGCCGCGGGTACGACGCCAATTGCCATGGCCCTAACCGGCGATCTTTTTCAGGGTCAAAAACGAAGCAAATCTCTAGGTATCGTAGAGGCAGCCAACGGTATGGGAAAAGTACTCAGCCCAGTTTTGGGAGCGGCCATCGGCCTAATCGCGTGGTATGCAGCATTTATATTCTTTCCCGCCGTGGTTGTGCCGGTGGTTTTGGGCATGTGGCTCCTGGTAAAAGAACCTCAAGGCACAAGGAGTAAACAAAGCGTTTCACAGTATGCCCGGAGCATACGCAAAATTTTTCACAAAAAATCGGCCATGCTACTCACCTGTTTTTTGGGTGGCATGACCGCTTTATTAATTTTGTTCGGCATATTGTTTTTTCTTAGCGACTACCTGGAAAAATCCACCGGTATATTTGGGATAACAAAAGGTTTGGCGCTTGCCGTTCCAGTGTTGTTCATGAGTATTACTTCCTACGCCACCGGTACTTTTTTGAAAAAAAAGGTAGCTTGGATGAAGTGGCTGGCGGTAACGGGGCTGGCACTAATAGCTGTTTCCCTGGCCGCTTTGAATTTTTACCAAAACATTTATTTCTTTTTTGGGGGTATTTCAGTCACCGGTATGGGTACGGGGCTGCTTTTGCCCTGCCTGAATACAATCATTACCAGCACCGTGGCCTCAGAAGAGAGGGGACTTGTTACTTCCATTTACGGTAGCGTGCGCTTTCTTGGCGTCGCAACGGGACCTCCGCTTTTTGGGTACTTGATGGACGCCGGTAACGCGTTCATGTACTGGGGCGGCGCCTCACTGGCCGCCGTTACGGCACTGGTAACATTATTCTTTATCCGGGTGCGTGATATGCAGCAGCCGGGCAAAGAATACGGGTCCACGCAGGTCCCCCGACCCGCTGTTCAGGCAGAATTTGTTTTTTCTCCCACCCGCAAGCCGCTACCAAATCCAAAAACCAATAAGAAACCATAGGTTACCTGGCCGCCACGCCCGTTACAGGTCCAAAGTCCCATTTAAAGGGGCTAAAGTCTTTTGTATACAGGCCGAAAAGTCCAGTGTAATTTGGCTCAGGCTTTCACAACTCATTTCACCGTCCATTTTTAATTAATCAGGCTTGGTTATACAAAAATGGAAAAAATTCAATAAATAATTTAACTGGCAGGAAAAATGATTTTTGTATTTAATAACTTTCGAGTCAGAAAAATAACCCGTATCCATGGCCAATTAGAAATAACAAATGAAAAGAGGGATACCGTGCAGGAACTGGTCTACTTCAACGGATGGATTGGTGCGTTTGAAGACGCCTATGTTTCAATTAATGACCGGGGTTTTGTTTTCGGCGACGGGGTATACGAAGTTATTCGAGTATACGATGGCATCCCCTTTGCCATGGATGATCATCTTCAACGTCTGGAACAAAGCGCTAATGCCATTGAATTGGAACTGCCCTGGAACAGGGAACAACTGACAACCATAACAGAGAACTTGCTTTCACAAAGCGGGATCAAGGAAGCCATGATTTACATGCAAATTACCAGGGGTACGGCACACAGGGACCACGTTTTCCCCCCGGATATTAAGCCCAACCTGCTGGTTACCGTAAGGCATGTACCCGAAAGAGATCCTTCAATGTACTCCGACGGAGTAAAAATAATTACCCAGCCTGAATTCAGGTGGCAAATGTGCCACATCAAGTCAACATCCCTGCTTGCCAGTGTACTGGCCAAGCAGCGGGCCGCAAAAGAAGGAGCGGCGGAAGCGGTATTCGTCATGGATGACGGCACGGTCACCGAGTGTTCGGCCAGTAACATTTTCATTTACAAGGACAGAGTATTGCGGACCCACCCGGCAAACAACAGGATTCTTAACGGCATTACACGCAAGCATGTGCTGGAGGCTGCCCGGGTCCTGGACATAAAGATTAGTGAAGAGCCTTTTACCATTTCCGAACTCATGGGTGCGGGGGAAGTTTTTTTTACGGGCACAATCGTGGAAGTTGTTCCCGTGGTGAAAGTGGATAACCAAACCATCGGCTCGGGCAAACCCGGACCCGTGGTAAAGCGCATCCACGAAACTTTCACATCCCTGCGAAACACCCGGGGATAAATTGAGCAAGGAATACAATTACAAGTGAAGTTCCAGGTTTCAGCAGGAAATTAGCACCAGTTTCAACCGCTGGTGGCAGTAATTATTTGCTGGTATAGGGCTATTCCCCCATGCGGGAGTCACCACTTGTAATCCAATTTGTTCGCTCGCGTAAGCAAAAGAGCAAAATGGAAAATGTTTTATTTTAAGATACTTGGGGGAGGCCCGGCACCCCCCGGATAAACAGCGGGAATTGTTGAAAACAGTTACATCATTTCAAAGTTATGTTCACCTAAACCGGTTACACCCAAATCGCCAGGCCGGCTTCACTACGTCAATTGGTATTGTTGCGTCGCCGGCAAGCTTGTTCACACACCTCCCCTCTATCACATTTCTGTCTAACATGACGATTGAAGCTTTTCCAAAGTTCCCTTGCATTTCAGCCACAAAAATATCCATATAAATAAAATATCCCCGTATTTTGCCAGCATGCCCCGGGTAACCAACACGGAACGGCTTGAATAATTTTTATCAGGAAAAAAAGATCCTTTCCCACCTATACGAAGGAGGTGAACAACCGCACCCACATTCCTGCGGGTGTATTAAACGGGAAAGGAGTTGAGATTTTGCCTGAATCCAACCAAGCTGGAGACTGGCGAGAAGTCATTGCTTATCCCATGGGTGAACGTGCCGCCAAACCAAGGACACGGGGCTTAACCATGGTAATGGATAAAGGACTGGGAGCCGGGGAAATGCAGGATTTACTAAAGGTGATTCACCCGTATATTGATTTTATAAAACTGGCTTTCGGCACACCGGCACTTTACACCGGAGGTATACTCGAGGAAAAAATTTACCTGGCCACTTCTTACGATATAGGGATTTACCCCGGAGGTACTTTTTTGGAGATAGCCCTGTGGCAAAACAAACTGCCGGAATATCTTGACAGGTGTAAAGCACTGGGATTTACAGCCGTTGAGATAAGTGACGGCACAATTAACCTGTGCAGGGAGGTGAGAGCACAGTCAATATCCATGGCCGCGGACAAAGGATTCCTGGTTTTAACTGAAGTGGGTAAAAAACGCACCGGGGCGAGCATTCCGGTTGTTTCACTGGCGGAACAAGCCAAAGAAGATCTAATATCCGGGGCTTATAAGGTTATCATAGAGGGCAGGGAATGCGGGCTCAACGTGGGTTTATATGATGAAAATGGTGAAATGGCCGGCGAGGACATGCAGGTTCTTTTGGAGTATGTCGGCAATCCTTCCCATATTATATGGGAGGCCCCGCTAAAACCCCAGCAGCAGGATTTGATAACCCGTTTCGGCCCCGATGTAAACCTGGGCAATATACCACCGCGGGAAGTACTGGCACTTGAAGCAATGCGCCTGGGACTTCGCGCCGATACCCTGCAACTGGTGATGGAAAACGGCAACATTTGCTATTGAAAATCCTTTTTGTGGTAATATAACGGCCTGTAAAGGCATATATTACAAAAAAAAGCGCGCTTAACTGTTTGGCGCGCGTTTTTTATACTTCAACTCGCAATATATTCGGTTAATACAATAGCAAACCGGTTGAATTACGAATATATTAAGAGAGGTTCGCTGTAATGAACGGAGTAGCCCTTCTGGTGGCATTGCTTTTAATCGGCATAATCGCCCGGTCAAATTTGATTGCAACCGCCGCTTGCGTGTTGCTGATCATCAAATTTGCTAATTTAAATTTTTTGTTTCCTGTGCTGGAAAGACGGGGTCTTGAACTGGGACTTCTGTTTCTTTTGCTTGCCATTCTAGTCCCCGTGGCCACTGGTAAAGTCTCGGAAAAGGACATTCTTTGCACATTTACATCGCTTACGGGCATACTTGCCATTGTTGGAGGTGCGCTGGCTACGCACCTGAACGGGGAAGGATTGAAACTGCTGCAGATTGACCCGGAAATAATATTCGGCCTGCTGGTGGGATCTGTAATCGGAATAGTGTTCCTGGGCGGTATTCCGGTGGGACCGTTGATGGCCGCCGGTTTGACCGCCCTGTTCCTGGAAATCATCAATTTGTTTAAATAATTATTGCTACAGCAAAATTTAAAAGCTAGCAAAACCCTGAAGGTAGTTCGAAACGGGTAAGTGCGCACCTGTTAGTTTTTCAATTATAACTTCCAGCTCTTCCGGCAGCGGGGCCGTAAATTCCATGTATACACCACTGCGGGGGTGTTTAAATCCCAACAGGTAAGCGTGTAAAAACTGGCCCTCCAGCCCAAAATGGGCTTTTGCGGGCCCGTACCTGGTATCACCCACCAGCGGGTGACCTGTATAGGACATATGCACCCTTATTTGGTGGGTGCGCCCCGTTTCAAGACGCAACAACAGTAATGTGTAATTCCCCAAACGCTCCAGAACACGGTAGTGAGTAACGGCTCTTTTACCATTCCGGTAATTGACAGCCATTTTTTGCCTTTCCACCGGGTGGCGACCAATTGGTGCATCCACTGTCCCCCGGTCATGTTTAACCGCGCCGTGGACCAGGGCGATATATCCCCGGGTGACTGAGTGTTCCTTTAACTGCGCTGCCAACCCTTCATGGGCGAAATCATTCTTGGCCGCCACCAGCAAACCCGATGTGTCCTTGTCAATACGGTGTACTATTCCCGGCCTAAGCACTCCATTAATCCCCGAAAGGTCCCGGCAATGGTACAGCAAGGCATTCACAAGGGTGCCTGCATAATTCCCTTCCGCCGGGTGTACCACCATCCCCCTGGGCTTGTTTACAACAATCAGGTCGTTATCCTCGTAATAAATATCCAGCGGAATAGCCTCGGGCAATATTTCCAGCTTGACGGGAGGAGGCACTGAAACGCATACCTCGTCCCCTTCCCTCAACCTGTAATTGGCTTTCGCTTCTTTTGCATTAACCTGCACCATTCCCTGTCCAATCAATTTCTGCACGTAAGACCTGCTCAAGCCCGGTATTGCTTCCGTAACGTAAACATCAAGGCGCTTGCCGGCGTCGGCCCCGGCCACGTAAAGGTTATGAACCGGCACCTTCATTCACCTTCCGCCCGTCTTTGCTGTCAGCTCGCCAAAGGTCTATTACCAGTATTGCGGCACCAATTACAATTGCGGTATCGGCCAGGTTGAACACGGGCCAAACACGGAAATCAATAAAATCGACAACCATTCCCAAGCGAACCCGGTCGATAAGATTGCCCAGCGCGCCACCCACCACTAAGCCAAAGGCGACGTGGATCCAGGTCCTTTCCCGGGGCAAATACCGGTAACCTACCAAAATACCGGTTATAACGAGTATTGATACAACAATAAAGAAAGAAGTCTGGTTAGGCAGCATGCCAAAAGCAGCGCCCGGGTTTAATACATAAGTTATATAAAAAACCGGGGGTAAAACGGCCAGCGATTCTCCGTGATACATATTGACAGCTATCATAAACTTGGAGAGCTGATCCACAATTAACGTTACAAGTGCAATAAATATAAAACGCAACATCCAACCCCCCTGTTTTTATCGCTCCATGATATAATACCACATATGTGTAACAAGTTAACACGCTTAAACAATTATTGTTAAAGGAGGTAGACGACCTATTATTTACTGGGTTCCCGCCCTGGTATGGATGGTATTAATCTTTTATTTTTCAGGCCGTACCGGTGACGACCTGGCTACCTTGTTTCCATTTATTGATAATTTTGACCCGGGTCACATTGCAGCTTATTATGTTTTGGCTCTTTTATACTTTTTCGCCCTGGATAAAAACCGCTCACCAAGGCCTTTCCTTGTAACCTTAACACTTTGTTTGTTATACGGCATATCCGATGAGATACACCAGTACTATGTTCCGACAAGGCATCCCGACATATACGACCTCGGCAGGGACCTGCTGGGAGCGGGTATGGCCCTGTTCACGGTGTATTTAATTAAGAAACGCAGGAATACGCAGAACCGGGCAATTTAATAATAGACCCTATAATAGACCCGCATGCTGCGTGGTGGCACCAGCGGTAAGGAAGAAAATACTTGGGATATACCTGTTCCGTTTAAACGATTTACTGGAATACCGGTAACGGCACCCGGCGCAAGCGATTTAGCGAAACCGAATAAGCTGGTAACTATTTCGGATTTTGTCGCCAGTTTTACAATATAACCGGCAGGAATTTTGATTATATTTAACGAAAATACAAACTATACATACATTTTTTAGTATAGCCGTTGTTAAATACCTGTTTGAAAAATTATCCAGAATGGTTACGGTGTTGAGCCGTGCCTTACACGGAAAGGATGGTTATTCATGGAAATTAAAACTATTGGCGTTGTAGGCGCCGGCACCATGGGCGCCGGAATCGCACAGGTTGCCGCCAAAGCCGGTTATGACGTTATTATGCGGGATATAACAGAGGAATTTGTAAACCGCGGTTTATCTGTAATTAAAAAGAACCTTGAACGCGACGTCAAAAAAGAACGCATAACCGGGGAAGAAGCAAGCGCAATTTTTGATCGAATTAAGGGAACCACAGACTTGTCCGACATGTCTCCTTGCGATTTTGTCATCGAAGCGGTTATCGAGAAAATGGACCTTAAAAAGGAAGTGTACCGGGAACTGGACGGCATTTGCAAACCCGAAGCGTTTTTTGCGTCCAATACTTCGGGTCTCAGCGTAACCGAAATGGCGGCAGTAACTAAAAGACCCGAAAAATTTATCGGCATGCACTTCTTCAACCCGGTTCCGGTAATGAAGCTGGTGGAACTGATTAAGGCCGCCGAAACAAGCGAAGAGACCGTCACCGTTGCCAAGGAACTGGTTGAAAAAATGGGCAAGGAATACATCATGGTGAACGAGGCCCCCCTGTTTGCCGTAAACCGGATTCTTGTACCAATGCTGAACGAAGCCATGTTTGTCCTGATGGAAGGAATAGCCACAGCCGAAGATATAGACAAGGGCATGAAGCTGGGAGCAAATCACCCTATAGGGCCCCTGGCGCTATGCGATTTAATCGGCCTGGATACCATGCTGATGGTATGCGAAACATTGTATAACGAAACCGGTGACTCCAAGTACCGCCCGTGCCCGTTGTTGCGTAAAATGGTACGTGCAGGCCACTTGGGCCGCAAAACCGGTCGCGGGTTTTACAACTACGAATAACCCCATTATCCGAAAGGGGGAATGGTAATAACTATGCAAAACAACAAGTTCGAAAAGCCGAAAAAAGATATTTCCCCGGCCGCAGCCAGCAGGTTCGACCTCCGGCAGGTGGAAAACGTGTTATATGAACACAGGGGAATAGAAGAAGTGGCTGTTTTATGCATTTCGGACGACGAAACCCACAAAAAAAGTATTGTCGCATTTATCGTTCCCAGGGAACCGGGGTTGACCGAGGAAGGAATTTATAATTTTCTCGTGCAAAGCGGCAACCTAACCCCCGACCAGTTACCGGGTGAGGTGAAATTCGTACCGCGGATTCCCAAATCACCCAGTGGGAAAGTTTTAAAAATGAAACTTTTAGAGGGATGCGTGAAGTAGATTTAGTAGTTTAAGTGATACACCTGCATGTACGGTGCAGGTGTTTTTTTATTAATATTGTTTTTGTGAATCGGGGTAAAAGAAACCGGTCACAATAAATAAACCAGTAACGCGGTGGCACTAGCGCGCCCGCCCGGAAAAGAGGTGTCGCATGGAAACCGCCTGCGTGTTGTGCAATTCCATGACAACCCTGGCCCCTGATTGTAGTTGCGGGGGGAAAATGCTCGACAGCGGCCCGGTCAACGATTATTCCGGGCCATACAGCCCTTATTACAACACCGTTTTCGAAGACACTTGCTGCCATCACCTGTTCACTTGCCCGGATTGTTTCCGTGACAAGATTATTAGCATTCCGTTAACGAAAGTTTAAATGGTTTTAACTTGGACCGTGAGCTTTATTAACAAGTACAAAAAACCCCGGCTTCACCTTCCCATACTCACCGCATATTATAAGGTAAAGTTTAAATGTCGGCGAAAGGAGGCCGGGTATTTTTGCCATGAACCAAAATCCATATACGTTATTTCTAATTTTAATATTACTTGTATTGAGTACGGATAAATATGCAGATGAAAAACTGGGATTTGTCAGAGGTTTGCTTGACCAAACCTCACGTTCTTTGAATGCCTTGCGCGAGGGAATTCAGGCCATGAACACCAGTTTTGAAACAGCCAGCGCAATTTTTACCAAGCAAGCCGGCGACGTTGAAAAAACCGGTTAATACCTTATTGTGATCAACCATGGATTAAAGCCGGCAGGCAGCTGGTGCAAACCCAAATACTCTGGCCTTGCTTGCGGCACGGTAAAACGGCGGCTTCATCTTCATTGCGACCGCAGCGGAAACAAACCTGGGGAATGTATTTCCCCGGGTTTTGTTTAATGTTTTCCTCCACCTCCCGCTCGTCAAAATCCGGCGCCTCCCTGTATTCCAGGGAAAGAGCGCCTTGCGGGCAAACACCTATGCAAAAACCGGCACCATCGCAAAGCTTTTCGTTTTTCACCCTGGCTTTTCCGTTCTCTATGGTAATAGCCCCTTCAACACAAGGACTTACGCACAACCCGCAACCGTTGCACTTTTCCTCGTCTATCTTTACTATTTGCCTGACTGCCATTATTCCCACCTCTTTATAACGTATTTTTGTTTTAGTATAATCTGCAACCCGTTATATTAAAGTTAGGTTTTCCTCAATGCCGCTGTGATATTTGTCACACAAAACATGAAATAGCGGCGTTACTGTCCGAATAGTTGTGCCCCGTGGCCGGGAGTGTGTATATCGCCAAAAGCAAAAACGCGCGGAAAACCTGTATCCGCGCGCACCATCAATTTGTATTAATACACCCTCATATGCTGTAGTATTCCAGTACCCGGCCCACCGCCTCAATGACATCATTAACGTCTCGGTCGGTCATGGATGGGTACAGGGGCAAAGTAAGAAAACGGTTGTACAAGTCCTCGGCCACAGGACAAAGGCTTCCTTCAATGGTGCAAACATCCGGGTGACCTATCCAAAGGTAATAAGGGTGAAGGAACACCGGCAGGTAATGCACACTGGCCTCAATGTTCTCCTTTCGTAGCGCGTGTAATATTTCCGCCCGGGAGGCTTTCAGGTTTTCCATGCGCAGGGCCATGATATAATAATGCCAGGTTGAACGGCCGCGCGGGTTTTGCTGCGGCAGTTCCACAGCCGGGTGCCCCCTGAAAGCATTGTTATAGCGTTCCGCAATGGCCGTACGGCGGGAGATATAATGCTCCACCCTCGCCAGTTGCGATATCCCCAGGGCAGCCTGCAAGTCGGTCATCCTGTAATTGTAACCCCTGTCCTGCATTTCCACACGCCATGGCCCTTCCTGGCGTACCAGTTTCTTGGGATCACTGACCATCCCGTTTTCCCGGAAAACCAGCATCCACTGGTAAAGTTCTTCGGAATTGGTGGTGACCATTCCGCCTTCCCCGGTGTAACAGTGCTGCGGGTCGCTAAAACTGAACACGGTTAGGTCGCTGAGCGAACCTATTTTCCGGCCGTCGTATTCACCGCCCAGGGCGTGGGCGGCATCCTCAATCACTGATAGATTGTTTTTTTCTGCCAGTTCATGAAGTGCTGTCAGGTCGGACGGGTTTCCGGCAAAATGAACCGGTATCAGGGCTTGTGTACGCCCGGTTATCCTGAATTTGGCTTTTGCCGCGTCGATATTGAAAGTGGCCGGGTCAACGTCCACAAATATGTGGACCCCGTTTTGGTACAGGATGCAGTTGGATGTGGCCGGGTGGGTCAACGGGGTGGTTATAACTTCATCCTCGTGGCCGACAGCGGCCGCCATGAGGGCTATATGCAGCCCCGCAGCCCCGGAAGAAACTGCTACGGCGTATTTGGCACCCACGTATTCCGCCACGGCGTTTTCGAATTCCCTGACTTTTTCCCCGGTACCCAGCTTGCATTTTCTTAATACCTCGACCACTGCCTGTTCGTCTTCTTCTTTCATTTCCGCCGCCGCAAGGGGTAGCATGCTGTTACGCACCGGAACCCCTCCGGCCACTGCCGGTTTGCTTTTCATTCTTCGGGCCGGATTTGCGCCCATTCCCTCCTTGCCAGGTGTTTTTCCTTTTTTGATATTTTAAATAACGCGATACCCGGTCAATATATTAATATCACATCCGGGGGAATGTAAATGACGGTCTATTTAAAAAGAGCAAAAAAACTATACTTACCGTTAATGGCTGTTGCAGGATCCTTGCTGTTGATCAGCCTGTTCGGGCACATGTCGTTTTACATTGAAGCTTTACAGTTCCGGGTCAAAGTACAATTACACGAAACCGGTTATACCGAAGTGGAAATCCCTCCTTTGGGCACAATCAGAGCACACACTCACGCCACTCCGGTAAAACTGAACGTGCGCCTGGAAAACATCGATCCGCAGTCTCTGCAGCAATTCCTTGCCGAGCCGCCCCAGCGCGAGGAAATAATAGATAAAGGTAAATCCGTTCTGCGGCGGGTTGCGGTGATATTTATTGCCAAGTTGACGGCTCTGGCGTTACTGGGCGGGCTACTGGGTGTCCTGGTTACAGGTACCAGGGAGCCACGTAAATATATTACCGGCCTGGCGGCCGGTTTCCTTCTGGTATGTGCTCTTTTTTCGGGAACATATTTAACTTATGACCAGGGGGCTTTTCGCAACCCGCAATACTCGGGCATGCTACGTGTGGCTCCCTGGATGGTGAGCATGGCCCAGGAAACACTGGGTAAAATAGAAACCCTCGGAGAGCAACTGGAACAGGTAGCGTCAGGCCTCAACCAGTTGTACGCCCGGGTGGACGAATTGCATCCACTTTTAACAACGGAAGGTGAATTTAAGATTTTGCACGTTTCAGACCTGCATAATAACCCCGCAGGCATGGATTTTATTCTGCGGGTTGCAAAACTTTTTGAAGCCGACATGATCGTTGACACCGGTGATATAAGCGATTTTGGCAGCCCGCTGGAGACACTTTTGCTGGACCGCCTGCACCAGCTTGACATACCTTACCTTTTCATACCCGGAAACCACGACTCCCCTTCTATTGTGGAAAAAATGCAAAGCATCCCGAGAGTTACAGTTGTCAACGGGTTACTGGAAATAAACGGGCTTGTTTTTTACGGCGTACCCGACCCTTCATCAGCAGGTAATTTCATAACCCCCCCGGACCTGGGCTCGTTACCACGCTTGAGTGCCGAAGTAAAGGACAAACTGGACCGGCTTCCCCGTGATGTGGATATCCTTCTCCTGCATAATGACAAAATGGCGCGTATACTGGCCGGTTCGGCGCCGGTAATCTTGTTTGGGCACAACCACCGGCAAGAAGTCGATACCCGCAAAGGCAGTATTATGGTTAATGCGGGCACATCCGGGGCCGCCGGCATAAGAGGACTGCAGGCGTTAAAAATACCGTATTCGGTTACGCTTCTGCATTTTAGTCCCGGTGAAGGAGACAAGCTGGAACTAATAGCCGCTGATTCCATTTCGGTGGTCAACCCCTTACAGGGCTTTTCCCTGGAAAGGATCATGTTTAACAATGTGGAACAGGAGACGGAACCCGGTTAATTCTCATCCTCCCTGGCGTTCCACGTCCCGGTGATGGACCCGTCAGCGGCCATGGCGCCCGCGTAAAACCGCTCCAGGCGCCACCCGTCGCTTGTCCTGGTCAAATATTTTTCCTGGTATATTTCGCTGACATCGAAAAGAAAGGGTATGCTGTGACCAAGCATGACAAGTACGATATCCTGGGGATACATGCGCGCCGCTTCACGGGCCACGTTTTCCACAAACAGCCCCGCTTTCGCACCGTTGCGCGCAAAATCGGCCTCCCAGTTATGATATTTTGGTTCTATGCAGGCGAAAACGTAAATTATCTCCGGGCCCTCGCCGTTATACAATTTCAATTTCTGCGCGTGGTAATCAATATCATATGTCTGTACAATGCTCATTTCTATTTCGCCATATTTGTTTTTCAAAATACCCACTAAGTTTCCAAACTCCGGGTCGCTTTCACTTAAAGGCTCTATTTCGCCGTAAGCAATCAACCCTCTTATGGAAGTATCAAGCAAAAAAGCGCGATATAACAGGGCAGCAACTTCTGCTCTTGAAATCCCGTCCCGCGGCCTTAGCATGCCGTCCGGGGAACCTCGCAAAAGCTTGTTCTTGTAAGCCCAGGCCAGGGGTTGCCGGGCCGTTAAGGAGACCTGTTCATAGTCCTTAAAGCTTGTCCGAATTATATTCGGATCAACATTCCGGTAATCCACTCCCAGTGCATTTACCAGCGCCACTGTTACATCCTCTCTCGTTGCTTTATCATGGGGTAAAAAGTAAGCTTTTCCGTCCTTGTGCACTGAACCCGGCAACAGATTCCCCGCCGCATTAACAGCCGCTTCAAACCACGAACCACCCGGCACATCCGCGTATATACCGGCTCGGGCACGGTTTGGGCTCAATCCCGCCGCCGCAGCTAGCATGGAAGTAAATTCGGACCTGGATACCATTCGCAGGGGCTGGAAGGTCCCGTCGGGGTAACCGTTTATAATACCGCGGTTCGCTATACTGCTGATAGGCTTGTAAGCCCAGTGGCCGGGGCCGATGTCACTAAAACCCTTCTGTTTTCCCGGTGGTGATATCTTCTCCTGCTCACCACCTGCATTGTTAATTGGAGAAACAACTAAAGAAAAACACAAAAGCGCAGCAATTGAACAAACAACCATTTTTTTAATCTTTTCCATGTATACACCCCGCGTAAAATCATTTTCAATTGTTCATTTACCTGCCAGCGAATAATTGCATCAACTTTCAGTCTATATTGATTAAGACGACGCATCTCACCACATTGTTCCAAGGGAACCGGTGTCCTTAATTACTTACGCTTGCAGGTATTTCCTGCGGCAAGCGCGAAGTAATTGATATTTCGTGATTGTATTAGCGTTACCGGGTTACAAACAGTTTTGATAACATGAATATCTATAATTTGCGCCGCGAAACGGCCTGGAGGAGGATTATCATGCCCATAGCGGAAAAAATTGAGAAGTATCTATCCGCTTCTTCTTGGATTCGCAAAATGTTTGAGGAAGGAGAAAAACTACGCCGAATATACGGCCCGGACAAGGTATACGATTTCACCCTCGGCAATCCCAATGTCGAACCACCCGGAGCGTTCCATGAAGAGCTGCTCAAACTGGCGCAAAACCCCATCCCGGGTATGCACCGGTACATGAGCAACGCCGGTTACGAGGAAACCCGGCAAGCCGTGGCCGATGTAATCGCTGAAGAGTCCGGCAAACCTGTAACCGCCGACCACGTGGTAATGACATGCGGCGCCGGTGGCGGGTTGAACGTAGTGTTGAAAACCCTTTTAAACCCCGGGGAAGAAGTGGTAATTCCCACTCCCTACTTTGTTGAATACCGTTTCTACGTGGACAATCACGGCGGTACTGTCCGGGAGGTGCCCACCCGTGAAGATTTCCAACTGGACATGGAGGCGCTGGCCGCGGCAATCGGTCCCAAAACCAGGATTGTGCTGATAAACACGCCCAACAACCCAACCGGCGCCGTATACCCGGCGGAAACACTTGTCCAACTGGCCAAACTGGTGGAGAAAAAAGGCAAAGAACTAGGTACTGCCATATACGTAGTTTCAGATGAACCATACGCCAAAATAGTATACGACGGCGTAACAGTACCTAAGATCTTTAAGTATATAAAAAATTCCATTGTTGTTACTTCGCACAGCAAGGACCTGGCTCTTCCCGGTGAGCGCATTGGTTACATTGCCGTAAACCCGGACATTGATGACGTTCAAATTATTATGGAAGGGCTTGTCTTTTGCAACCGTACACTGGGATTCGTGAACGCGCCGGCCTTGGCGCAGCGATTGGTCACAAAGTTGCAACGTGAAAGCGTGAACATCGAAGAATACAGGGAAAAAAGGGACTTAATATACAATCACCTGGTCAAGCTGGGTTTTGACGTGGTAAAACCCATGGGGGCATTTTACATGTTTCCTCGCAGCCCCATCGAGGATGATATTGAGTTCGTGCGCAGGGCTCAAAAATATAACTTGCTTCTGGTCCCGGGCAGCGGGTTCGGAAAACCCGGCTATTTCCGGCTTTCGTACTGCGTGGACATAAATATGATTCGCAACTCCCTGCCCGCCTTTACCGAACTTGCCAAGGAGCTCGGCATGATTTGAACCCGTAAAAGAATGAAGGCTTGCACCGCGGCAACAAGTGCAAGCCTTCACCCGAAATTGTCACCCCCGGTTTAAAAACCGTGCTTTTTTCTTTTGGTCGTAAGGTTATTCGGGGGTGTTTTATACGGGTTTTCCCGCAAAGCTTTTCCTTTTCTGTCTTTATCCCACAACCCAGGGGGAGATTCCTCGCGAACAAGCTCGTGTTTATATGTTTTATTGATATCCCTCATTAATCATCACCCCTTCACCTTTATTATCCGCAACATGAAACGCGAAAACCCCGGCAAATAATACCGGGGCCTTAACCCACTTGATTTCCCTTACTACTCGTCCTCGGTCAGAAGAATAACCTTCTCGTGAATGTGCATATTCAATTGTTCAAGAACTTTTTCCAGCGAGCCGGAATCCTGAAGGTTAAAACCGTTTTCCCAGCGTTCTATGAGGTACTTTATAAATTCCATGTAGCCGCTAATAACGGTCAAGGTGTAAAGGTCTTTGAAACGGTTGTTCTGTTCCGGCTGGCAGTTTTTCCCCGTCTCTTTTTTATGGGTTAACTTGAAATTGGACAGAGTATTGTCGTCCCTGACCCAGGTAAGGATCCCTTCATGAATGGCCATTTCTTCACCGCATTCGTCGCATAAAAACTTGGACATAATATCCCCCTTCCCGGCAACAAACAATACAAAAGACATACATTAAGCCAGTAGCGTTGCGTTGCATGATTAATGTAAAGTAGCAGGGTACGGGATTAAGTTCCGGCAACGCGTTAAACCACTGAATATCTGTATAAACAATTTGGTGTCTGTTAATGTAGCCATTGGGGATGACCGGAAGTTGTTGCCACTACATTGATTGCTGCATTACCTTTCAAACGGGTAAAGATTTTGATCCTTAGTTTTACGGTATTGCCGAACTTTTTATAGCCCACACCACGGTCGAAAAACCTCTATCCATTTCTTTGTTAATCACCGGGGCGCGGCCATAAGTTCGATAAATTTGACGGGTGTATAGTTTTTGCGTGTCTATCAACCCCCATTGCTTGCACTTCTGCCAAAATTTTTAACCCAAAACTAGATCATACAATTGATGGAATGCACATTCCGTGGCATCCTTGCCATGTTTAATTATTTTTTCTCATTAACATATTCGGGCAAGGACCACCCTTACCTCCATTACAGTGGGATTTTTTCAAAATGACGATTTCCCTCTAGCTTCAACGGTTTTTGGCAGCTGGCACATTGATTTTTGTTGTTGCAACGCTGCTGACAAATAGTACTTATGTTATAATATATCATAACACCGGCAAGTCAACTATAATAAATTTGGCATACAATATTCACTGTTGACGACAATGAACATAAAAACGCGGAGGTTTCAATGACTAAATGGTATATTGAAGATGCGGGCGGTGGTTGCAGGGCTTTCTCGGAAGTAATTGTTCTGGTTAGCGAAAAACCCAGGCGAATATTTAAAAGGCTACTACCCCTGACCTGGGACAAAAGCATAACGCTGGAGGAAATGGTTTGCGCCAAGGTACTGGAAATGATGCAAGAAGCAGGGGTTGCCAAAAATGATTACATCTATGTTTGTTCAAGCAACCTATTTCACAAGCTACACAAATGGTTGACGGAAAACGGGTATTCCTGGGAAATGACAAAGATGGACGGCCTGGCTCACGAAGTTGCCGAGAAAGCTTTTCAAAACCAGATTGTCCGGGCCGGGTTCCCGGGGGATATCCAGCTGGTAGATCGTAATTACAAGGAGTTTTACCGCCTGGTTGAAGCATGGATTAATGAAGATGAAACCCGCAGCCGTTTTAAAAAGGACATGCAGGTGCGATGCAAACCTGCACAATTTAAATACATATTACGTGCCAACACGGGGCACGCCAGGAAATGTTCTCGTTGCCGCAAAAACATCCCTCCTTATACACCAATGGTACAGTACCGTTTCAAGGAACAAGGCAAAAAAAAGAGTCGTTATTATCATTCGGCATGCTCGCCGGTAAAGCCGCATAAGAACAAGTGGGAACCGGTGGAAATTGTCTGGAATGGGAAAAAGATGACAGGTGCTGTTTTGCCGGCCAAGGAAACAACACCCTGCCGAGTATGTAACCGCGATATTCCCGCCGGGGAAAAAGCCGTACATGCTTTACTGGAGAAAGAGTTTGTATTCGGGCACACCGAATGTTTCAATTCACCGGACACGTGACCGGCGTACTCATAACTCTTTAATCAACCTGGGAGTAAAATTAAGGTAATCCGCGCTTACCAGGTAAAACTCAATCCCCCATGCCCTGTCGGGAAGACGGTATCTGCATGCCCTGGCGTGCAGGTGACCGTATACAACGGCTTCTACGCCGTATTTCAAAAATAATTCAATAAACCCGGAATACTCGTGTTTTTCATTGGTGGGCATGTAATGCATCATTACGATTTTCCGCCCGTGCCCGGCATCTCGCAGTGAATTTTCCATTCTAATAAGTTCCCGGCGGTATATCTTTTCGTCTTCCCGTTTGAAAAGCCCGCTGTTGGGGCATACCCACCCCCTGCTCCCACAGATTTTGACCCCGTCCAGCTCCAGGCAATCATTCTGGATCATCCTCATGTTGCCCGGTACCGCGGCCCTTACACGAGATATACTCTGCCACCAGTAATCATGATTGCCCTGTACACACACGATAAGTCCCGGCAGCATACCCAGAAATTCAAGATCATACCGGGCTTCTTCCAAACGCATGGCCCAGGAGATATCACCCGGAACCAGTACCACATCGCCGGGGGTCACAGTTTGGTGCCAGTTCTCGTACAGCCTGCGGGCATGTCCTTGCCAAAAAGAATCCACTTCGCCCATGGGCTTGTACTCCGTGTTTTCATTCCAGTCCTCTACATTTACCGTGCCACCGAATGAAAGGTGGAGATCACCTATGGCAAAAATTCTCAACGGTATTCCTCCTGAATTATCACTAATAATGTTCCCACGAGGAGGTGTAGCTTGTGAACGAGTACAAACTGGTTACGGTAGTAGAAACGAAAGAACACGTATATATACGAGTTTTTATCAACAATACGCTGGTTAACCCCGAAGGTCTAATAAGACTGAAACACTCGGAATTGGATCAACTATTCCGTGACCTGTTCAAAGGGTCCAGAGGCAAATGCATGCGCATGCGCTGTATTCACCGGTGAAATCACAATTAAAAGTTGCAATTGATATGATTTAACTTACTTCTACCGGTATGTTTTTTATTCCTGCATTACCGGTAGACAGCATGAAACACGGACAGCAAATAATATTCCGCCTGTTTGGGCAACCGGGAACAATTTGACCGGAAAACCCGAAACAGGCGGATCTGAATTGACCTGGATTATCAAGATTTGATAATTTATGTGCGCCCACCAGACATGGTGGCGAATTATTCCGGTGTTTTATTTACCGGAACCGTAGCCGAAGAACGGAAACATACCAAACACCAGCAGAATCAGAATCAAAAACAGTATGAAGCTGCCGTCAAAGTAGGTGCCACCCATCTAAAATCCCCCTTTTTCTTAATTTGTTACATAAGTATTCAGCGACCCGGAAATGTGTTACTCTCGAATAATTTGCCTGTAAACACGGTATAGTTTTATAACCTTACCCCCAAAAAGAGGTTTAATTATTTTACGTTTCACCGCGTCATTGCTTTCGGCCACTTGTGACACTTCGCCTTTTGTATAGCCCATTTTCTTGCAGCAAGTGTAAAACTTCTTGAGTGCGTACCGTGGAATACCCCGGTTTCTGTATTCCGGAACAATGCCTCCTATGGCCAGCCTGATCACTCCTTCCTCCCCGCCCGGGCCCGGCGGGCGGATAGGTATGGATAAAAATAACCCCGCCGGTTTCCCTTCCATCTCGTAAATAACAAACAGTTCCCTGGGCACAGTGTCGGTAAGGCTTGAGATAAATGCGGCGGCATCTTCCACGGTAATGGGAATAAAGCCCCATATGCCGGACATGGCCCGGTTGTGAATTTCGGCAACTATCCTCGCTTCTTGCGCCGGGGCACCGTAATTGATTGTACGAACAACCAAACCTGGAGGCGGTTCCGCATCACGCAGTTTTTCCGGCAAATTGCCCGGCAGTTTCCACTCAAAACATTCCAGGTCATGCAATTTTTCAAGACCGGCTTCTTCCAAAAGTTCCTGGTAATAAGGCGGGTTATAGGGTATTTCGGCTTGGGGTTCATACTCAAAACCTTTTACCAGCAAACCAACCTGCTGGTTAGTATTTAATGTTGCCGGGCCGATCATGACAGATTTTCCCTGTTCTTTCAGCCAGCCCGCGGCGGCATCCAGTAATGAACGGGCCACGTCCGGTCTGCGCAAGCACTCGAAACCGCCCCAGAAACCTTCTTCCGGTCGCGGGTTCAATAAATCAAAGGAAGCGGTTATCCTTCCCACCGGACGTCCTTCTTCCAGGGCTACAAAATTGGCAAACCGTATGTGTCGTAATGACGGGTTGGCCAAAGGCACATAACGCATCCAGTTCATGGCCGCCGATGCGGTGGGCGGCACTTTACCCTCTCCATATACACGGGCGGGCAGCCTCAAAAAAGCATGCATGGTCACTGGGTTATTCACCCTGACAATGCTGTATTTCATTTTTAACCTCCACAATATATATTGTGGTTCATATTATGCCATTGGCCACCGCGCGGAACTCCCGGCCGTAAATATCAAAGAAGCATATGTGCTACCACTATTACTCTTCCGGGGGATAAACTCGCATCATGTCCCGGGTTACCGGCCCCGGCTTGCCGTTGCCGATAGGCAAACCGTTTATTGAAGTTACGGGCATTATGCCCATCAGGGAGTTGGTCAGGAAACACTCACCGGCCTTTTCAATATCACCCACGGTAAAATTATCCTCCCGGCAGCAATAACCCAGACGCCCCGACTCTTCAATAACCAGCCGGCGAACAGTGCCAGGCAACAACCCCGCTTCGGGTGGAGGAGTAATTATTTCATTGCCCTTAACTATAAAAATATTGCTTGCCGTACCCTCTGCCACCTTGCCCCGGGAATTCAAAAACAGCCCTTCATGGTAACCTTTTATTAATGCTTCCCTGCGGCCCAACAGGTTCTCCAGGTAATTGGCGGTTTTGTGGGCAACCAGGGGAGAGCATTCACTGCGGGTAAATGACAATAACCCCAGGGCAAAACCTTTTTCGTAATGTTCGTTATTGTAAGCCGTCCCGTCCCTGACGGTAAATAAGACCATCCCCTGCTCGCCTTTTTCCGTCCCGGCCGTTACGGTTACCCGCAGCGCCCCGTTTTTTACACCCGACTTATTTACCACCTCGCCGCAGGTACCGGTCATGCCTTCAATGCCGGCGGGTATGTTGATGCCCAGCACCCCGGCAGAACGGTATAGCCTTTCCATGTGCCGGCGCGGCATTATTAACCGGCCACGGTGGACCAGCATGGTTTCAAACAGGGAAAAACCATACAACAGGCCCCGGTCCTCGCAATTAACGGGTAACCGGCCGGCTGTGTAAATGATGTCATTATCCAAATAGTAATGGAACATTTAAATTCACCCCCGGTGGTTTAAAACCCGTGCTCGCTTTTCTCCAGCCCCAGCGACCTGGCCAGTGCACGGGCCTTGTCCAGAGTTTCCACGTATTCGCCATGCGGGTCCGAATCCGCGGTGATACCGCCGCCCACCTGGAAATAGTAAAACCCGTTGACCGCAATGATGGTGCGGATAACTATATTAAGATCGGCGCGCCCGTCAAATCCCAGGTAACCTATGGAGCCGGTGTACACGCCGCGGCGAACAGGTTCCAGTTCCTCAATTATTTCCATGGCCCTGATCTTGGGCGCACCGGTGATGGAGCCCCCGGGGAAAGAAGCGCCCAGCAAGTGGGTGATATCCCTGTCCGGTTGCAAGATACCTTCCACCGTGGATACCAGGTGGTACACGGTGGAGTATTCTTCCAACCGGTACAATTCCGGAACCCTGACCGAACCTATTTCACACACCCGGCCCAGGTCGTTACGTTCCAGATCCACGATCATCATTAACTCGGCGCGGTCCTTTTCGCTGTCCAGCAATTCCCGGCGCAGCATTTCATCCTCGGCGGGCGTTTTTCCCCTGGGCCGGGTTCCCTTGATAGGACGGGTCTGGACCTTTCTTCCCTCAACCTTTAAAAAACGCTCCGGAGAAGCGCATATCACATCCGGGTGGCCCCAGGGCAAGTAAGCCGCAAAGGGTGCCGGGTTGATGTCCCGTAGCCTCTTATAAAGTTCCCACGTGTCCACTGCTTGCGGCGTGCAAAAACGCTGGGACAGGTTGACCTGGAAAATATCCCCGGCGTGTATGTACTCCACCGCCCGGCGCACTATGTCCCTGTAGGCCTCCGGAGTAAAGTTTGACACCAGCCCGGCATCAACACCCGAAACCGGTGTAACTATTTTTTTCCTTGGTGCAGGCTCTACCCGAATTAGTAACCCGGCCACTTGTTCCAGGCGTCTTCGGGCACGCTGGCGCGCGGCATCTCCTCTTTCCGGTAAACCGGTGGATATAATGGTGGTTTCCCCGTTTCTAGTATCCACCGCCACCACGGTGTCATAAAAACCAAGGCACAGGTCCGGTACTTTCAGGTCGTCGGCGGCCCGGGAGGGTATTTTCTCAAACAGTCTCCCCAGGTCGTACCCGAAATACCCCACCGCTCCGCCACTAAATGGAAATTGCCCGTTTTCGGGCGGTAATGAATACCTGGTTAACAGTTTTCTCAATTCGGTAAACGGGTGAACATTTTTATTTATTATTCCGTTTCTGTCCCACATGGTAACCCGTTTATCCTTGCATGCAAGCACCAGGAAGGGGTCTGCTCCGACAAAAGAATGGTGGCCGAGTCCCTCCACCCCCATGCCCGTATCCAGTAAAAAAGGGTAAGGCAGGTGCATTAATCTCTCGAACACCGCCGGCGCGCCCCCCGCCGGCGAGGAAACCGGCCGGTACAATGGAAGCTCAACCGGCATAGCTCATACCCTCCCCGATTAACCGCAAGTAATTTTCCAAAAGCTTTTTACCCCAGGTTGTCAATATGGATTCGGGGTGAAACTGGACACCTTCCAGGGGCAGGTGGCGGTGCCTTATCCCCATAATTACACCGCATTCCGTGCTGGCGGTCACCTCCATGCATTCGGGCAAGCTTTCCCGTTCGACCACGAGAGAATGGTACCGCGCAGCGGGCATCGGGTTCGGTAACCCGGCGAATATGCCCCTTCCATTGTGGAATACCAGCGATGTTTTACCGTGTACCGGCCTGTCTGCCCTTACAACTTTACCGCCCATGGCCTGGCCTATGGTCTGGTGACCCAGGCACACACCGAAAATGGGAATCTTCCCGGCCAGGCAGCGGACTAATTCCAGCGATATGCCTGCCTCATCCGGTGTACACGGTCCCGGTGACAAGACCACGCATTCCGGTTTCATTTCCTCGACTTCCCGTACCGTAATCCGGTCGTTGCGGTATACTTTCACCTCCCGGCCCAGTTCGGAAAGATACTGGTATAGGTTGTACACAAATGAATCGTAGTTATCAATCAACAATATCATTACCGCTACCCCCTCTTGAATAAAACCGGCTCCTTTTTCACTTTTCAAAAAGGTACCTACCCATTTTTTTGTTGACAATAAAAAAACCAGCACAAAAATGCTGGTTCTCACCCCAAAAATCTCCGAGTCGTCTCGTCTCCACCCTGCTCTTCTTACCTCTTCTCAGCCTAGCTTTAAATTGTTAACCAAATATTATTATAAAACAGCCGCGTTGTCAATCGTCCCGTACCGTTCCACCAGTTTTGACAAGTTGCAAATCGCTGTTCTTGCTCTGCAATTCCTTGCGTAAACACTTGATAACGGCGAGATCGGTGGGAAAAGCCAGCACGGGCGGGTGGTCCAGGTCGAAGTAAGCCAGTTCTTCCAGGTCATCACCGGCGCGCGGGTCACCCGAAACAACCCTGGTTAAAAACCAGATACCCACAGTCTGGTTGTCGGGATCGTGAAAATTTGATTGAACCGTAAATACCCTCTTCACCTCAACATCCAGGTTTGTTTCCTCTTTAATCTCCCTTTTCAGCGCGTCATACACATCCTCGTCGTATTCGACGTACCCGCAGGGAATGCACCATAACCCGGCGTAACGCCCGCTTTTACGCCGCCCCAGTAAAATCTGCTGTTTCTCATTGAGGATAATACCGGCCACACCCACCACCGGGTTTTCATACATGATATATGTACAGGAAGCGCATGTCAGGCGGGGATGCCCCTGGTAATAGCGGTAGCTGAGCTTACCGCCGCACATGGGACAGAAAAAAAATCTTTGCTTGATTTTTTTCAATCTGCATCCACCTCTTATTTCGGTTTATATGTAACGCCTGGCCAGGCTAAGCCCGGGTGCGCACCGCCACCCGGCGTGGTGAGAACACCATTACTGCGATAAGTAAAAACACCAGGATCATCACTATAGTACCACCGGGCGGCAGGTCCAGGTAAAATGACAAAAACAGCCCGGCGACTACTGCGAACTCCCCGGTAACGACCGAGCAAACAAGCGTGCCGGTAAAGCTCCTGGATAACTGCATGGCTGCCGCCACCGGCAGTATCATCATCGATGATACCAGTAATATGCCGACTATGCGCATGGCCACCGCTATGGCCAGCGCGGTCATAACTGTGAAACCCACGCTAATAAACTTCACCGGCAAGCCGGATGCCCGCGCCGCATTTTCATCAAAGGTGATGGAAAATAGTTCCTTGGCGAAAAGAACCGTCAATAAAAGCGCCGGCACTCCGAACGCTACCATAATCTTTACATCACCGGAGTTTAACAGCACAATGCTGCCAAACAAGTAACTCATCAAGCCTGCGCTTGAACCGTCACTTATTCCTATCAATATAGCGGCCAGCGCCACGCCTGTGGACAGGATTATTGCAATGGACAGCTCGGCGTAGTGCCTGTATTTGTCCCTTAGGCTTTCTATCAGCAAAGCGCCGCCAACAGCAAAAGCCGATGCGGTCAAAACCGGTTGTACCCCGGTCATAAGCCCGGCAGCGACCCCAGACAGGCTGACGTGTGACAGGGCATCCGCAATCATGGACATGCGGCGAAGGGTTATAAATACCCCGGTCAACGGGCAAATCAATCCAACAAGCAAGCCCGCAGCCAGGGCACGCAACATAAAATCGTATTGCAATATCTCCATTTGCTACCCCCCAGCGGGGCTGTCGGCACAGCCAAGACTTAACTTCTCGTCGCGCACGGGCAGGCATCCGGGGCGCCCGGCCACCCGCAAATACTCGCCGCTGTTGCATGAACACAACTTTCGGTCCAGGCACACCCACTTGCTGGTCAAACCGTTCAACCACGCCGGCTCGTGGGAAACCACCAGCATGGTAATTCCCTCATCCCGGAGCCGGACAATCACATCACCCAGCTCTTTTATGCCCGCGGTATCCACCCCGTTTGTAGGCTCATCCATCAACAACAAGCTGGGACGCAAGGCCAGTGCACGGGCTATCATCACCCGTTGCTGTTGTCCCCCGGACAGCTCGCCCACCGGCACATTCCTGTAATCTAGCATACCCACTTTTTCCAATGCCGCACTGGCGCATTCCCTGTCGTAGCAGTTAAAAAACCGGAACAACCCGCGGGCCGCCGCCCGTCCCGACAGCACCACCTCAAACACGGTAGCCGGGTAACTGGCATTGAAATGAGCGGCCTTTTGCCCCACGTAACCGATGCGGTGCCTATCCTTAAAACGGGCAACGGGAACTCCGAATATCTTTATCTCCCCTCCCTGCGGCTGCAGCAAGCCCAAAACCAGGTTCAGCAGCGTGGTTTTACCCGCGCCGTTGGGACCGGTTATACCGACAACCTCGCCTTCCGCCACCCGGAGTGAAATTCCGTCCAGTACCGGGTGACATCCATATGTGAATGTGACATTGTTCATTTCA
This sequence comes from uncultured bacterium, assembly GCA_965539975.1. Classification (GTDB taxonomy): domain Bacteria; phylum Bacillota; class Desulfotomaculia; order Desulfotomaculales; family Desulfallaceae; genus CBETWA01. The sequence continues at coordinate 48,504 of CBETWA010000005.1, forward strand.
ATTACCATCAGGATACACCCCCGGCACCATCCCGGAATACCCTGTAGCCCGGCACAATAACCAGCACCCTTTAAGCCTCCTTTTGCCGGCAGGTCCAGCAGTACCCGTAAATTTCAAAGCAGTGCCTTTTAATGTCAAATTTCTTTTCGCGAATGGAACGGCTGTCAATAAAATCCAGCGGGCAAAAATCCATTTCTTCCGAACTGCCGCAACCGAGGCAAATGAGATAGTGCTTGTGCCCGTCACATTCCACAAGCTTGTATCGCGCCTTGCCGTCCCCGAAATCCACCCGTGTCAGTATGTTCAACCGTGCCAGCATGTTTACGTTTCTGTAAACGGTGTCCGGGCTCAGGTTTGGATAACGCTTAGATATACGGGTATGAATGTCTTCCACCGTGAGATGTTTTTTTTCCCCCGCCAGCACACTGACGATCTCCAGTCGCTGGGGAGTTATTTTATAACCGTTTTCCTTTAGCTTGGCGATAACGTCCTGGTATTTCAAAAAAGTGCCCTCCTAAAAAAGAATCATTCTTGTTTAGTAATAGAATAACCCGTTCGTTAATTAATGTCAACAACAGCAATTAGTTACCCTGGCCTATTCCAGGGCTTCCACCAGGCACATGGATTTGGCGGTCACGCCGTTAATTTGTTCCAGGTCGCTCACCAGCGCTTCTGCCTCGTTATTGTAGTTCTCCATGGTCAAGGTTATAATACCCCTGCTTCGGGTAGGGTCGGGGATACCGGAGCGGCTTATGATATTTGACCCGTACCTGGTTATCACCTGCTGGACTTCGGGTGCCCGGAAAGCTCTTTCTTCCACCATGATTCCCACTATACATATATCCCTGGGCATTACCAATTCCTCCAAATTGCCTTTTTGCTAGTATATCCCCCTTACAACCCGATCTATTCCTTCTTTAAAGGCGGGCAGCACGAACTTGCCCGGGTAGCCCGGTAAAATGACATAAAAAAAGCCGCGCGTTACCGTGGGTGCCAGCAATGCTGCCATAGACACTTCCATGGCACCCGTATATACGCCAGCTTAACCTGCCCGAATGGAGGTAACCTCCCAAACGCTGATCTTGTTCAGGCGGAAAACAGCCGAAAATGCTGATTCGAAATTATTACCACCACTTACAACACTCAAGCCCCTACTAATAAAACGGTAGGGGCTTGGTTATGAACCCATGCTTTTGCATTTTTCGGCATCAAACTTTCTTAAACCAGGGCACCCGTTGGCCCAGCGGTAAATGCACTTGCTGCATTTTACGCAAATTTCGGTTCTCCTTTCACTTACTGCCACTAACCTAACACCTCCAAGCATATTAATTAATTATTGTAACCAACCTTGTTAATTATACCTCATTAGGCAGCCCATTTGGGTTAATTTGATATAAAAATTATGTTATATTTTTGTTAAGATATACAATCATTAACTACTGTTTTGTAAATGTAACACACTACATGGTGAATTGGTATCCAAATAATGTTACGAAAACTTCAGTTTATTCCCATCCATAATTTTTATCAAATGAGCGGCCGCAACCATTTTGGCGTTCAACACGTCCGGTGTCTGGGTTTTGACAAGTTCCACCTGCTCCCTGATAGTGGAACCTTCGTTTACATTTTTGTAAATTTCTTCGCTCAGTGTCCGGCGGGACTCGTCAAACCTGGCAAAGCTAATTGCTGTGGAAAAAACATCACGCAATAATTGCCTTTCCATGGCCGGGTCAAATTCCGGCAAGTAAACAGTCGAACCGCGGTAAATTTCAATCAGCGCCGCCAAAAAATACCTGGCATCCTTGTTTTTTTCTTCTTCACGCACAATATCATTCTCCTTTTTCAAGTTTTGGGCACATAGCCCGGGTCTGAATTACCTTGAAATTCAAGTAGGGGTTTCTCGCATTCATTCTGGGTGCCCGGCTCGCTGCGCCGGGTGCCGTTACCGGCGCTCCCGCAAATCGCTCCACCGGAACAGGTATACCCATACTTAATAGTTTTCTGGATAGCTTTATTCTTTCAAAAAAACCAATCCCTGTACAACCGCCACCAGTCGCCCGTTTTGGTCCTCCACCTTTACATTATAGCCGGCCATCCGCCGCCCCCGGTGTTCTTCCCGGGCGGTGGCTGTAAGGGTGTCACCTGGTTTACTGGCCCGCACGAAGCTAATGTTCACGTTTACGGCCACGGCATCCCGCCCGTATGAGTTGCTGGCCAGGCCAAGGGCCACGTCCGCCACGGTAAAGACCACCCCCCCGTGGGTTATCCGGTGGATGTTGGTCATTTTATCGTCCACTGCCAGTGAAACCCTGGCATAACCTGGGGACAGTTCGAGAACTTTCACCCCCAGGTGGTTTGGGAAAGGATCGTTATTCAATTTTGTCATTACTTCCGAACAGATGCCATTGAATTTTTCCGCCATTACACCAGCCCCTGGTGATGTACTTGTTCCCCCAACAATAATTATAATACCATGTTTATTGCTTGCACGTACAGCCCGTAACATAGCCAACCCATTAAACCATGTAAAACTAGAACGAAGTTTGAACACCCACCGTGAAACGGCGCCGGTAATAGCAGCAATTGCGAAGGGAACCGGGGTTCCATCGTCGAATGTAAGTATTTTAAATTCATTCCGGTTTACGGGCCGGTTTGCGGGCAAGGAGGTATGAAAATGCCGGCCAATTTGACTCCCCAGTACCACGAAGCAGAGGAAGCTTATAAAAAAGCGACCACCGTGGAGGAAAAGATCGCCGCGTTAGAAGAGATGCTGGCCGTTATACCTAAACACAAGGGAACGGAAAAATTACAGGCCGACATCAAAAAAAGGCTGTCTAAGTTACGGGCTGCCGGGGAGAAAAAAAGTTCCACCAGCCGTTACGACCCATTCAGGATCGAGCGCCAGGGAGCGGGGCAGGTGGCCCTGGTGGGGCTGCCCAATACCGGAAAATCAGCCCTGGTGGCAGCACTGACAAGGGCCAATACAAAGGTGGCGGATTACCCCTTTACCACATCTGTACCAATCGCGGGCATGATGCCGTTTCAAAATATATATTTCCAGCTGGTGGATACGCCCCCTGTTACCGCCGACACCGTCCCGGCAGGACTGGCCGGCGTGTTGCGCAGCGCCGATATTTTGCTGCTTCTGGTGGACGCGGGCTCCGACGATTGCCTGCAGCAACTGGAGGACTGCCTGGAAGCCCTGAGAAAAAAACGGGTTCTGATCACCGAGGGGGAAGCGGTGGGCAATTCAAAGACGCCGGAGCAATGCCTGCTTCTAGCCAACAAGTGCGACCTGCCGGGAAGTGAGGAGCGGGTTGAGCTACTAGAAGAAATGGCCCCGGCAGGAATGAAATTGATGCCCGTATCCACTGCCAGTGGCCACAACCTGGAAAACTTGCGGCAAAAAATATTTCAGATGGCCGGCGTCGTTCGCGTGTACACCAGGGCGCCCGGTAAGGAACCGGACCTGGAAAAACCCTTTGTGCTGCCGGCAGGAAGTACAGTGCTGGACCTGGCTGTTTCAATTCACAAGGACTTCGCTCGCACTTTAAAAAGCGCGCGGGTGTGGGGTTCAGTCAAGTTTGACGGGCAGAGCGTACCGCGTGAATTTGTTTTGCAAGATCAGGATATTGTGGAACTGCACGTTTAAAAAAGAGCATAATTGACATTCATACCCCGGGCGGCAACGGCAAAACTACATCATATACGCGTTATACAATCGCTGCAATTTAAGAAAGGAGTTGCCGTCTAAATGACAATAAAAATTGGCATCAACGGGTTTGGGCGCATCGGGCGCAATGTATTCCGGGCGGCGCTGAACAACCCGGAAGCAGAAGTGGTTGCCGTAAACGACCTGACCGACGCCAGGACCCTGGCCCACCTGTTAAAATACGATTCGGTGCACGGCGTTCTGGACGCCGACGTTAGGGCCGGGGAAGGTAGTTTCACGGTGAACGGCAAAAAAGTTCGGGTGCTTTCGGAAAAGGAACCGTCCGCCCTGCCCTGGGGTGAGCTGGGAGTCAGCATGGTCATCGAATCCACAGGGCGGTTCACCAAGGGCGAAGAGGCAGCCAGGCACCTGCAAGCCGGGGCGCGAAAAGTGATTATAAGCGCGCCGGGCAAAAACGTGGACGCCACCATTGTGATGGGCGTCAACCATGACAGCTACGACCCGGGTAAACACAACGTGGTTTCCAACGCATCCTGCACCACCAACTGCCTGGCGCCGGTGGTTAAAGTGCTTCACCGCCATTTCACGGTAAAACACGGCATGATGACCACGGTGCACTCCTATACCAACGATCAGCAAATCCTTGACCTACCGCACAAAGACCTTCGCCGGGCCAGGGCGGCGAGCGTCTCCATCATACCAACCACAACGGGAGCCGCAAAGGCCGTGGGGCTTGTGATCCCTGAGCTGCAGGGCAAGCTGAACGGGCTGGCCATGCGCGTTCCAACACCGAACGTGTCCATCGTTGATTTGGTGGCCGTGGTGGAAAAAAGTGTCACGGTGGAAGAAGTTAACGAGGCACTGCGCGCTACCGCCGAAGGTGAACTTAAGGGAATTATGGCCTTCAGCGACGCACCGCTGGTATCCAGGGACTTCAACGGCGACTCCCACTCGTGTATTGTAGACGGCCCGTCCACCATGGTGCTGGACGGAAACCTGGTAAAGGTGTTGGCCTGGTACGATAACGAGTGGGGTTACTCCTGCCGGGTGCTGGACTTGCTGTTATACATGGCCAAGCGCGAAACCGGAACCGTTACAAGCATTACATGGACCGGTGTCAGGCGGGACGACATGTACCAGAGCGTCACCGCCGCTTTCGTGCCGCCCGCAAGGTAAGAACACAGGGGAACACAGGAACACAGGGGGACGGTTCTTAAAGGGAGCAATCGGAAGTTTTGCTACAAAAAGGCCCAAATTCCAGGTAAAACCTGCTATTTGGGCCTTTGTCATCTTCAATGCATCACAACTACCAGCAAAATTTTTGATTGCTCCAGAAGAAAGAAATCGCTATGCTACCAGCTATGGATTTTCAATGTTTTTTCCCGGGTCAAAAAACATGACCTGGAAACATCAACCACACATATATTATAACACACCTTGCATAACCACCAAATTTGGACACACTAACCCCCTCCCCACACTCGGGTCTTGAAAAACTATCTATAGTTGACTAACCATTACGGTACCGGCTCCGGATACAGAGAATACTTTAACTGCATTTTACCTTTCCCGCATGCCGGACAAACTGTTACATCCTTCTTTAAAAGCATACAAACAATCTGAATGGTTGTAAGACCGGCAAACCTGGATTTGTAACTTGGGCTACAGGTAAGTTTCCTACACAGCTTAAGCTTTGTTTTTTTATTTCGGTTGGCCAATATCCCATAATGCCTGATCTTAACAAAACCTTTAGGCAATATATGCATCAAAAACCGGCGGACAAACTCCACACCCTGCATGGTTACCGTTTTCTTTCGGCTACCGGACTTTCTGTCCCTTACGGTAAAAGTCACCGTATCCTCATTCATCGCAACAATCCTGTTATTCGATATGGCAATCCGATGCGTATACTGTCCCAAATATCGCACTACAGCCACCGGACCTGTAAAGGTTCTTTTCGTGTAAACGTACCAATCCTTGGCATAACACCGTTCAAGTAAATCTGCAAAGCACTTTCGATTCTGGTATGCCAGCGCGCCCTCATAGAAATGTAGCAGGTTTTGCCGGTAATATTGCTTTAAATAGTGCAGATATTTGCCGCGGAATTTTTTTGCCAGCACCTTTACCGGGATAAAGAATTTGTTGCCGCTACTTTGCCAATCACCTTGCTTTGTGCAGTTGAAATGGCCTGGTGACCCCGCGAGGCTCGCCAGACTTGTTTTTTCCGCAACCGCAGAAATGGAATACACGGGGACGGTTAGTGTGAAAGTACAGGGATAAATGGAAACTTTCATCCATTCTCCTGTGCCGGAGGGCTGTCATAGTTGTTCTCCGGCTCACTGCCCTGTATTTCCCCCCTGGGACGAGTCAAGGGAAGGTTCCCTGACTCACTGCCCTGCGCATCCTCCCTGTAGCCGCCCGTTTTTTCGGTGTCACCCTCGGTAACCGGTGAACCATCCACTTTACCGCCATTTCCCCCGGGTGTTTCCTTGGGAATCTCTTCCGGGCTGTGTACCGCTATCACCCGTTCCACCGGTTGGTAACTGCTGGATGCAAGTTTTTCCCTACCCGATTCAATTCCATTAATGAATGTTACGCGCTCGGCGACAACTTTAAACCCTTTCGCTCCTTCCTGGACCACTTCGGGCTGACCTTGTTTTACCGCCGGGTCCACCTTGTAAACGGTTTCCGGCTCCAAGACCTTGGTCACCCGGCTGTTTAGATGCACTTTCCTGGCGGGATCGGGTGCCCCGAAAACCTTAACAGTAAGTGCATTCCCTCGAACAACCGTTTTCAATACCACATGGCTCCCGGAATTATTGCGGAATTTAAAATCAAGGTAATCGTAAGCGACGGCGGCGTCAAAGCCCAGCGGAACATAATTTACCGGTATGTTGTGATTACTCCGCTGTACCACGTCCAAACCGGCCAGTAAAACCGCGTTGTAAAGTGTTGTGGAAACCTGGCATACACCGCCGCCCAATCCCTCCTCCAGCTTGTTTCCCACAATTACTCCGGCCAGCAGGTATCCCTGTTCGGCACTACGCGGGCCGACCACCTGGTTAAAGGAAAAAACTTCGTCGGGTTTGAGCATTACACCATCCAGTTTAGCGGCTGCCTTGGAAATATTGTGGTTACGGTTGACCTGTTCGGGCTTGAACCGGGTGGTATACTCCGCAACAAGACCCGTCACGCCCCAACCGGCAACCTCTTCCGTATCCAGTTCGGGTTCATCAATGGACACCGGCACTTTCACAACTGTCTCTCCGGATATATTACAAGTAGCTAATTTATCAGCCAGTAAACCAATTTCAACTTTATAACCCTTGCTGGAAGGTATGACGCGCACACTGTTATCGTCGCCAAATTCCAAACGGGCGTTAACAGCACTTACCTCCAGGGGACCTATTATCCCCTGCAGGGCTTGGCGCAACTTGTCCAAGTCCACAGCCAGTACAGGCGTAAGGCTGCGTTCCACGGGGCGCACTTCCGCGTACCAGCGTTTGAACACCCCCAGGTTTTCTCCGTATGCCAGCGCCCGGTCCATTGTAGCGTCCCGGTCAACGGAAACACCAAGCTCGGCCAGCGTCGCCCGGAACATGGAATTACCGCACACCAAATCCACCGTGACCTGGCTCAACTTTTTTTCAAGGGTTTCCAGCCGGCTGATACCTTCAGTTCTTTCAAGGTTTGACAGGTCCACCCCTTCAACTTTTATGCCGGGTAGCACCTCTTTCGCTTCCGCGGTTATCCCCGGGACAAGTTGAAAATACGCCAGCGTGCCGGTTATCAGGGCAAGTGTTATTACTGGTATCAATATAATTTTAACCAGAAACCTTATTCTTGCTTTGACTGTTGTTGCTTCCATTTGACATTTCCCCCGGTGACTCGATTAGTATTAAACTTTTGACGTCGCTATTCGACAAAAAGTTTCACCGGCGGAAGCCAAAGGAAAATATTTAAAGAAGAACCAAGGGACAGTGAGTATGAAAGTACAGGAATAAATGGAAACCATCACCCACTTTCCCGTGCCGGAGGGCTGTCATGGTTGTTCTTTGACTCATTTTTTGGCTGGAATGAAAAGGTCAGAGAAAACCATCAATATGATATAATAATTTAAAATTAACGATTTAAAACTGCTTTGCAAGGTGTGGTTTTAGTGCTTGATAACAAGACCATGGCGGCTTTAAGGGAAATATTCGGCGCGTGTAAAGAGGTTATAGCAGTGTATTTATTTGGGTCTTATTTGAACGACCAGCAAAACTCCCGGGATGTTGACCTGGCGGTGCTTCTTAAGCAGCCGGTTGAAAACCAGGTTGACATTTACATGAGCTTATACCCCCGGCTGGCAGAAGTTTTGGCTCCACTGGAACCGGACTTGCTTTTCCTGCACTCCGCGTCCCTGCCGGTACGTTTTGAAGCAATTTCCACGGGGCAGGTTATTTACTCTGCGGACGAGGAAAGCCGCACCGATTTTGAATATTTTGTTTCCGGCGAGTACATGGATTTTAAATATCACCTGGATATGGCCCGGCGTGAACTGTTTGAAACCATCCGGGAGGGTGGTTTAAGTGTATAACCCGGACCTGGTTGCCGAAAGGTTAAACATCATTCGTGCTGCCGTAAAGCGGTTGAAACTTTTGGCCCAAGTGCCGCTTGATGAGTTTTCCCGCAACGAGGACTATATAGATATTGCTGAAAACAGGCTCCGCCGCGCCATAGAGGCCTTATTTGATTTAGGACGCCACCTGGTGGTAAAAACAGGCGCCGGGGTGCCGAAGGATTACCGCTCGGTTATTGATTTACTCAAGGCGTCCGGTATTATCCCCGGGGAATTTGCCGGCCGTATTGCCGGCATGGCGGGTTACCGCAACCGCTTGATACATGAATATAACAAAGTAACTCCGGAAGAATTACATTATATTTTACAAGACAGGCTTGCTGATTTTGAAGTGTTCTGCCAGCATATTGTAGATTATATCAGAAACCAGTGAGCCAGGGCGAATCAGGGAAAGGTTAGTGTAAAAACATGAATAAAAGCAGGTACAACACTTACTCGGAGCACCTGGTGAAAAAATTCGGTTGCAAGGTATACAAGCTGCCCGTCAACCTGCCCGGCACATGCCCGAACCGGGACGGTACTTTGGGACACGGCGGGTGTATTTTCTGCGACGAAGAAGGTTCCGGCTTCGACGCCCTGCCCAACACGTTACCGGTACGTGAACAGCTGGAGCAAAACAAGGAATACTTCAAACGCCGGTTCAATGCAAAAAAGTTTATCGCCTATTTCCAGGCATTCACCAATACATACCTGCCTCCACGACAATTCGCCGCCAACATTGAAGCCGCGGCAAGTGACGACGATGTGGTGGGCATATCGGTATCCACCAGGCCGGACTGCATTAATGAACAATACCTGGACATACTGTCCGGCGCGTCATTAAAACGGGGCCTGGACATCAACATAGAACTAGGCCTGCAAACCGTGAATTACCGCACGCTGAAAAGAATAAACCGGGGTCATACCCTGGCCGAATTCATTGACGCAGTGCAGCGGGTGCATCGCCGGGGTTTTGAGATTTGCGCGCACCTGATATTGAACCTCCCCTGGGACGATGAAGACGATGTCATCGAAAACGCCAAAATCCTGTCGGCCCTGGGAGTGCAATACGTCAAACTGCACTCTCTGTACGTGGTGCGCGGCACCGTGCTGGGGGACATGTACCGGCGCGGTGAGTTCACCATTATATCCCTGGACGAGTACATCCGGCGGGTGATCACATTCCTGGAGTACCTGGACCCGGGCATTGTAATCCAGCGACTTGCCGGTAAAGGGCCCAGAGATAATGTTCTTTTTTGCAACTGGGATACCAGCTGGTGGAAGGTTAAGACCGAACTGGAACGACGCCTGGAAGAGGAAAACACCTGGCAGGGGAAAAAATACGACTACCTGAACGGAAAAGCCCTGGAATGGAAGTAAAGAATCCCGTGCTTATTCAAACAGCGCGGGATTTTCGCCAAGCAACACCTTGACCAGCTCCTTCGCTTTTTCATTGGTAACTCTGTAATAAACCTCGGTGCCATTACGCGACCCGTCGACGATGCCATGGGAACGCAGGATCGCCAGTTGCTGAGACACGGTTGATTGGGGTAAATCCAGGCAATCTTTTATTTTGTTCACGTTACAACTGCCGTTAATCAACCCGGCAACTATACACAGGCGGGTAGGATGGGCAAGGGCTTTTAACAATCTGGCGGGGTCCTCGTACTTACTTAACTCGCTCAATTTTTTCACCCCTGATTCTTTTTGTAAAATAATATATTATAATATTATGGTTTAGACAATAGCATTTTATCATCCTTTTTTAAATAATCTGTTGCGCAACATCTTTACTTCTTCCACACCCAGGACCACCAGGAAAAACAGGTACGCCAGCCCGGCTGTCCCCGTGACCAGGGACATACCCAAAATCTGCTGTAACACCGGAATGCCGTGGGTATAAAGACCTGTCCACACGGCGGTATAATGTAATACAACCGCGAACACAAGCGTGGCCAGGATTATTTTAAACTGGTCCATAGCCTGGCGCCGCCAGGGAAATTCCCGCAGGCGCAGTTGCAAAAATACCAGCATCAGAACAGCGGTTACAACAAAGCCGGCCGTGTTTCCCAGGGCAAGCCCGCCATGTCCCATCGGGCCCACCAGCAGGTAGTCCAGCACCAGGTTTACGATAAGACCGGCCAGTCCCGTATAAAGCGGCAGCATGGCGTCACGCAAGCTCAAAAACGTGTACGTCAATACCGATATGGCCGACATGGCCGCCACGGAAACAGCGTAATAAACCAGGGCAACCGCGGTGGCATCCGTGGCAACGGAACCGAAAGCCCCTCTTTCGAACAACAGACGCACCACGGGCACGGCCAGTATTGCCAGCAGGGCAACGCACGGGTAGGTAACCAAACCCACCAGGCGTAAACCCGTGGCTGTTTGATCACGAAACTTGCTCATGTCGTTGCGACTCGCAGCGGCCGCCAGGGCCGGGAACAAAACCGTAGAAACGACGGCGACAAAAAGCCCGTATGGCAACTCTCGCACCCGGTTGGCAAAGTTCAGGGCTGCAATACTGCCCTCCGCCAGGTGTGAGCCGAACCAGCGATCCACAAAAACAAAACCGCGATTCACCAGGGTGGTCAGGATCACCGGCACGGACATCACAAGCACCCGCTTGACGTCAGGGTCTTGCAAGTTGAAAAGCGGCCTTACCGGAATACCAACCCGTCCCATGGCCGGGACATTGTACAGGTAAAATACCAGCGCGCCGGCCAGGGTGCACCAGGCAAGCCCGGGGCCCAGCATACCGCCCAGCGGTATGATCAAAATAATGAAAACCACATTTTGCCACACCGGGGCCCAGGCAGGAACAGCGAATTCACGGTGGGCGTTCAACACCGCCTTGGCTACAAAGCCCATGGTCAGAAATAACGTGGACGGCAGCATAATCCTGGTGCACAACAGCGCCAGGTCCCTGGCCCGCCCGGTAAAGCCGGGAGCCAAAAAATCCACCACCGCGGAAGTAAAAACCATGCCCAGCAAAGTTAATACGGCAACTACGGCTCCTACGACATAAAACACAGTGGAAGCCAGCTTTACCCTGCCCTCGCTATTTAACCTGCCGGTATACACCGGCAGCAAGGCGTTTCCCGCCGAAACGCCGATAATATAAGAAAAGGTGAAGGGAATTGTGGCCGCTACCACAAAGGCGTCTGATTGTACCGACGTTCCGAGAAGCGCAGCGATAACTTGTTCGCGCACAAATCCCAGCACCCTGCTGGCCACGAAAAGTATCAACAATATGGAGGATGCTTTGTATAAAGTTTGCCCGGACATAAATACTCCCTTGTGTACATGTAACATTGGCCTGTAGAATAATATAATAACATATTTTCCCCGGAGGAGGGATATCCGGTGTTCCCCCAAACGCACGTATATTTCGCCGAGCAGGTGCTTGGACGGCGTTCCGACGCCATTACCCTGGGGAGTATCCTCCCCGACTTACTGGTGGGAGCAGGTATGAATCACACCCGCGCTCACAGCCTGGGTTATGAATTGATTAACATGTTTCGGGATTCCGAAGAATTGACCGATTTCGCCCTGGGTGCCATTACCCATGGGATTTCTCCCCGGGGGTTGGATTATTTCGGCGATGAGAAGTACCCCGGTTTTGAACGGGGCTACTGTTTCGAAAAAGGACGTACACTGGTGCCTATGACCATCGAAGCATGCAACCTGCCGGAGAGAATGGGATTGTGGAAAGCCCACAATATTGTTGAGATGGGTATTGAAATGAGGATCAGTTCCCTGGACGGATACGGGCAAGTCCTGCGCCGCGCGTTTAACAATCACTCGCTAATCGATCAGTTGAGCACGGTCTTGGCGGAGTTTACCGGCGACGCCGGGCACTTGAAAAAACGAATTGCCGCTTTTCCCGGCTATATAGAGGTCTACCGCGCAACCGCCAAGTCCCTGGCCGGCAAATATCGCATCCAAATGTTTGCCCGCCACCGGATTAATATTAATACCGCCAAGGTGGCTCGTTTAATTGAGATTGCCGCCGAGCAAGTGGATGACGACCTAATGGATTTCTTCCGCGTAGCCGGAGAGCACGTGATGGATGAGTTAAAAACAATCCGGGCGGCGCACAAGTAGATATTGCACCCGGAATGCCCCTACCACGCTGCCCTTTAACACCTCCCTCTACCCTCCCGGACCCACAAAATTAAATTCCAATTTTATCCAAAACGCGGTCATATTACGGGCAACTCAATAATATACTGACTACAGAACCAGTATTTAATCTCCCCGGTGGTTCGTGAGGGGGTTGCCAATGGAAAAAATTAAACGCTACTTTGACCAGATTGACCTGCTGCGGGACATGTTCCTGGCCCCTGGCGATTTGCCTGTTGTCGCGCTGGCCGGCCCGTATAACACGGGAAAGTCCACCCTGGTAAACAACCTGCTGGGACAGCGGTTGTCACCGGTTGACATAGTACCGGCCACCCGCGTTCCCGTTATCATCAGATACGGCAAGCTGTTCCGAATACTGGCCAGCCTGCCGGGCAACCGGGTAAAAGTTCTTACGACCCGGGATTTCGATACCCTTTTTACGGGTGGAAAAACCCCGCCATACCGGGTCAACGAGGTGGAAATCAGCCTGAACCACCAGTTACTTAAAAAAATGAAACTTGTTGATACCCCCGGCTATGATGCCGCCGGCCAAGATACGCCCGGCTATATTCCGGAGGCGGATCACGTTGCCTACCTGTTGCACCAGCGGGGGCCCGGCGAGGCCGACCGCAGGTATATTTCCAGCCTACTGAAATCCACCGGCCCGGACAAAATTTCTTTCTGGATCAACCTAAACCTCGGCCGTTACGACGGCACATCCCTCACCGAGTCACAACGGGTTTTAAGAGAAGTATGCGGCCGGGAAATCCAGGTTAACTTGCTTGACACCACAAAACCCGAATCGGTCCGGGGTTTCCGCCTGTTCATAGAAGAAAGGGCAGCGGAAATGGTGATGGAGCGCGTGAACGCGCGCCTTAAAACACTGGACCGCGAGGTTCCCAAGCTAGTGAAGGATTCGCTGGGAAAAGAAAGCGATGAAAAGTTTCTGGTTGCATTCTGGAGAGCCATGGACACCGCCCGCCTTGTCATAAAGGGACAGAGTATCGCCAAAAGCTTGCCCCGGGTTACTCAACAAATCAGAACAATCACGCGCGAAAGTACAAGCCCCGGCCCGGCGCGTCAGGTTACTCCCGCGTTACCCCGGCCCGGCGGCGTGGTGCAAGACCCGGCGGGCATCCGGCTAAGACTTGCCGGCATACTGAGCAGGGCTGCCGCCGAACCCGGGCTGGCCGCGTTCCCGGACACCGTTGAAAAATTGAAAACGCTGGTCCGGGAACTGGAGCGGGAAAAATTTCTGGTTACAGCGGCAGGCGGTTTTTCAACCGGTAAAACCACCTTTTTTAATGCCCTGCTGGGCGAGGAACTACTGCCGGCGGAAAGTCGTCCTACCACTTTCACAATAACCAAGCTTAAACACGGAAATAGAAAACAAGCTGTGGTCAGGTACGCTTCCCAGGTGACCGTTCCAACCCATTTTACGGAAAACAGTTACGCAACCATATGCCGCCATGAACTGGCAATGCTGGAGTGCTGGTTGACCGATACCGTGCTTTCCCGCCGGGTCAAAGCATTGAAAAGGTGTAAGGACGGGATCTGCAAAGATGTACCCGCCGGGCAAGTTTTACGGGAACTGGAGGAACTTAAAGAGGCTTTCGCCAGGGTCAAACGACGCCATAAAAACGGGAATAGGCCCTGGAAATCGTTATTTAAGCGCATACCCTTGAAAAAATTCACCAGCGATAAGCACGCCGATTATTTCATGGTTTATTTCCCCACCATGGATGAAATTGAATTGGATTTGGATACCGTATCCGGGCGTGCTTCCCTGCTGGAGCTGGCCGGATCCCACATGGCCTTGCGGGTTCAGGAAATAGAAATCCGGCACCCGGCGAGCATACTGAGCACAGCCGTTTTTGTGGACACGCCCGGGTTGGATTCCATTTACGGCCGGCACCGCGAAATTACCGCCCGGTATTTGCCCCGGTCCGATTGTTTCTTATTTTTCCTGAACGGAAAACATGTCTTGACAAAACCCGACCTTCGCGCTTTTGAACTGGTAAACAGCGCTCTTAAAAACACCGGCGGGGAAAACAACAAGCTATTCATAATAGTTAACTTTGCTGATACCCTGAACAAACACGAAAAAGAACGGGTTCTCAACTACCTGCGTGCCAAACTGGTTCGCTTATCGCCCGGGGTGATGAAAAAGCCGGAAAGGGTATACCTTATCTCCGCCCTGGACGCCTTAACGGAAAAAAGCGACGGCTCATTTGAAAGGCTGGTTGAAGATCTGAAGAAACACATCTGGATAACCCGCTGCTCCGAAAATTTTATTTCCGTGGCACGTCAGGCCGTGGAAATACTGCATGGCACCGCCCGTACAAGCAACCGGTGGGCCGGCGCTCCGCAGTTTGCCAGTGAAGTGGACGATATATTAAGACGTGTTACGAACACCATTCAAAAATGGCGTCATAGAATCAACACCATGAATTCGCTGCCGGAGTTCCGCGGCCTGCGCGACGGTTACAAGGTAACAAAGAAGGGGCTGCTGGGCTTGCAACGCAAAACCATATCCTGCCCTTCCTGCCGTGACCTGGTTGAAGAAGTGAAAAAAACTCTGGAGGAAGTCAATGAAAAATGGGGCCACAGCACAAGGGCGGAAATACACGGCATCAGCTTGGCGTCACTGGAAAATGCGCTGAACAGGTTGCTTGAACCCGGTTCTTTCAACCCGAAGCTGGCAAGGAAAACTCTCGACAACCTGCTGCATACTGAAGAAAACCGCATTCGAGAAGAACTCCGGCGATTTAAAAAGGCCTCGCTGGATCCGGGCAATCCGGTTCCACAGGAAAGCGGTATGCGCGGGCCTGACCGCCCCCCGGCCGGTTTAATCGAAGGTTACACCCGTGAACTAATGGCTTTGGAAGAAGAAATAACTTCCCTGGGAGGGATAACCCGTGGAAAACGCCAGGGCGCTGGATGAAAAGCTGCGCCGGATTATCAAGGAAATTAGTGATAGCACCGGCAGTGAGATAAAACGCGGCCTGATTCATGAACTGGCCGTTGTGGTGGACAACAAGCAATCCGCCGAATTGCGCCGGTTCCTGGAGTCCTTCAATAAAGCGTTAAAAAAAATTTAATTGTTGGAGGTATGACCATGTCACCTATAAACAATCAAACCCGGAAAAAAAATGATGAACTGCAGGAGATCCTGGGCGACATTCTCCTGGGGTTGAAGGAAAAGTTTGTCCAGCCGGTACTTAAAGAAAACAGGCGCCTGTTTGAAACGCTGGAAGAAATGAAAAAAGTAGACCGTGCCGGAATTGAGGATTTAAAAGAGCGGGTGACGCGGCTGGAACAAAAAGTGGATGAAATACCGTTGCTGGTACTCACTTCCATCAGGGACGCCATCAACCAGGCCGCGGGGGAGGCGTGACACTTGGCCAAGCTTTATGAAATTCAAAAAAAAGAAGCCCAACCCGAGCTGACCGGATCGCTGGCCCGTTCTTTTAAAGAAAGTCTTATTTTACCGGTAGAGCGAAGATTTAACATGCTTGAAACCGAAATCGCTGCCCTGGGGGTACAAGTGGAACAAAATAACAGCGCCTTAAACACGCGGCTTGATTATCTAACCAGGGTTTTTCGGGTTGTTACATACCTTTCCCTGGCCTCCCTGATGGGAATTATCGCCGTCCTGGTCCTATTATTTAGCCGGCATTGATTTTTCCGACAGGCGACGGACAAGACGCGTAATATCCGGCGGCAACGGGCTGCGCAGCTTAACCCGCTTACCGGTATACGGGTGTAAAAAATCAATGGCAACGGCGTGCAGGGCTTGCCTGTCCAGCAAGTCGCCCTTCCCGCCATAGCGAGTGTCTCCAACCAGCGGGTGACCAATATGACTCATGTGCACCCTTATCTGGTGCGTCCGCCCGGTTTCCAGCTCCAGGGAAAGTACAGACGCGCCATTCAGCACCCGCAGAACCTTGTAACGGGTCACCGCCCTCTTCCCTTCCGGGTTTACCACCCACGTCGACTTACACCCGGAATGAGGGGCAAGGGGTAAATCAATTACCCCCTGGCTGTCCGCCAGAGAACCTTCCGTCACGGCAATGTAACGACGCCGCATTTGACCGGTTTCAATTTGGCGGGCAAGTTGTTGCGCCGCATACAGCCCGCCCGCCACCAGAACTATACCGGTGGTATCCCTATCCAAGCGGTATACAGAGCGAAACCGCCCGGTTTTGCCCTGTACCATCCAGCGGTAAATAACAGCATTGGCCAAAGTTCCCCTTTGTTCACACCCGGCGGGGTGTACCAGCATGCCCGCCGGTTTATTAACCGCCAGCAAGTGGTCATCCTCATATAGCACATCCAGCGGAATATCATCCGGTTCAAGATCGGTCATGCGGTCGCGGGGCATGTCCACCTCCAGCACATCACCCGCACAAACCCGGTCCCGCATAAAAACGGGTATGCCGTTAACCCGCACCTCACCTTCCCTTTTTAATTTCCTAATTAAACCGCGGGAAAAACCCCATTTTCTCCGCAGTAGGTTTCCCACCATAAAACCTTCTTCCTCAATGCCGATATTAAAAATTAGGCAATTGCTATTCACCGGGGACCCCCATTTTTAGTATAATCTCAATAAAACCGATATAATTATATCCGGCACCAAGGCCGGTAAAACAAGGTTTGCCAGGTAGACGCTCATGCCGCGTTGCGGCACCAGCAGAAAGATGAAAATTACTTATAGGGTATACCTGTTCCGGTCGAGCGATTTGCGGGAGCGCCGGTAACGGCACCTAGCGCAGCGAGGTTACGAAACCGGACGAGCGAACATGATTTCGCGAAAGCCTTTCACGAACCAAGGATGTTGAGTTTATGGCGGTCCGGTTTCGTCCGAAGCAAGCTATTGGTGCCGTCGGCGCGGGAGTTTTTAAACACAGTGTCGGTCGTTGCCTGTAATTATATTTTTATCCTCCCAATGGTGCCAATGTTATGACGCATCACCTGTTTAGAAAAAGCGAGCCCGGAACAGGTATACCCATACTCAAGAGTATTTTCTGGGTAGAAAGGAAGAGTATATGATTCAGGTAGGTACTATTTGGACTTATATATTTGCACCGGACGTTAAAAATAAGTTCGCCGGGAAATGGATCTACGAGGACAAAGCCGAAAATTTCAGGAAAATTGCTCCGGCGTTAGATGAATTGGCCAATTCGGGGTTAATCAACATGGCCAAGTTTGCCAATAAGAATCCTCAGTGGGATCCCTGTCCATATTACAAAAATTCGGTTTTATGTGTCTATACCCAGGTGCCCCGCGATGATAAAATCAGGCAACTGATCAAGGAAAAACTTAACATGTGGACCGAAACGTATAAAACAGAAGAGCAAACCGCCATGGAATGGCAGCCAGGTGGAAAACTATATGAAGATTACGTGCGATACTGGAAGAATAAAAAAGGCACACTCTGAAACAGTTACTTGATCCGCGGCGCGGAGTAAAGAAATATTCTTGACGAACAATATATCCTTCGAATTACCAAGGAGAGGTAGCCGTGAACGATTTCAGATCATTACATTATGCAATGCAAAGTCTTACCGTTTACCGCAACATTTTAAAAGACCCTGTTGTTCAGGCTTACATGGAACACCTGACGGTATTGGCCGATCCTCCCGGGAAGACACATCCCGCAGCTACTTACGGGCGTGTTTACAACCTGCTTGCCCAAACCTCAAACCCTATGCGGACCGTCGACGCCTGGCAAAACCATATTCTTGACTTGATGCTGGATGATATAAACCCGTTTACCAGAGCCGCCTTTTCAACCGCGAAACCGGGATACGAGGCGCTGCTGGACGGAGTGAAGCGGGACCTGAATATTCTTCGCCTTGCGTTTGAAAACGGCGCCGTCGTAATCCGGGAAGCCACTATGAATATGCTTCCCAATCACCCACCTCTCCCCGCAAACCTGGAAAGCTTGCCGCTATGGGCGGCACCGGCCCCGGGGAATGAAAAACAGCTTCCGTTTACAGCCCGCCGGCTGGAACTGAAACAAAAACTGGCAGCTACCGTAAAGTGGGCCGGCCTGGCCGGTGCACTGGCCGAATACCACGCGTCTTTCGGGTTCGGGGTATACGGGCGTTTTATAGCATACAAGTGGCTGAAGGGTACACTGCAGGGAATCGAGCACCCGGATCCGGTAAAACTTAGCGACCTGGTTGGTTACGAAGACGTGAGAAAGGAAGTTATCCGAAACACACTGCAGTTTTTACATGGATATCCCGCAAACAACATTTTGTTGTATGGCGACCGCGGTACCGGAAAATCATCAACAGTAAAGGCGCTGCTTAACGAATACTGGCCAAAGGGTTTACGCCTGGTGGAAGTACCCAAACACGCTCTTTCAGAATTCCAGTCTATAATGACCTGCCTGCGTGATTTAAAGCACAGGTATATCATTTTTATTGACGACCTGTCTTTCGAGGAGCATGAAACGCAGTACAAGGACTTCAAGGCTCTTTTGGAAGGGGGAATAGAATTACGCCCGGAAAACGTGCTGGTATACGCCACATCCAACCGCCGCCATATTGTGAAAGAAACGCTTTCCGACCGGGCGAAAAGCGCCGGTGAAGAGGTGCGGACCATGGATTCACTGCAGGAAAAGCTCTCCCTGGCCGACCGTTTCGGTATAACCATCATATTCCCCACACCGGACCAGGAACTTTTTATTAAAATCGTGGCCGGCCTGGCCAAAAAGCGACATTTACCCGTTTCGCCCGGCGAACTGCGCAAGCGTGCCCTGTTATGGTCAAACTGGCACAACGGTCGTTCCCCGAGAGCAGCCCGCCAGTTCATAGACCAGCTGGAAGGCGAACTGGCCATGAAAATTTCAAACCTTTAAATCAACAACCGATGGTATTACCGCATCAGCATCCTTTAGCTGCTCAATGGTTGACACACCCGATAAAACTCCCACTCCCGCCGCACCGGCATCCCTTGCCATGGCGATGTCCCGGGGTGTGTCTCCCACCACCACCGCCCGGCCCGGCTCAACACCAAGTTCCCGGCAGGCCAGTAAAGCCATATCCGGGGCGGGTTTGCTATTTTTTACGCAATCCGCGCCCACCACGGTATCAAAAAATTCCAGCAAACCCAGCGTTGACATTGAAAGCCGGGCCCGCCCCGCGAAATCGGCGGTAACCACGGCCAGCTTGAACCCCTTTCCTTTCAGGCGCTCCAGCACCTCATGCAAGCCGGGAACCGGTGACACCAGCGCCTCCCAGTCCATGGCATATTCGGACCTGTTGGCCGTGTCAAGTACCAGCCGGTGCGCCTCTTCTTCCCTCAAACCTGCGCCTTTCAATACCTTCGTCATAGAATCCCGCAAGCCGGACATAGTGCCCCCGGCCAGCGGCCCGCAGGGATCCACATACCAGGATTTCAGGTCAACGCCCATGGCTTTTTCCAGGGCTCTTTTTTCGTGCGGTTTCAGTCCCGCGGCGGCGGACACCTCTTCCAACATAAACTTAGACCATTCCAGCCACATAACCTTAAAATCAATGAGTGTTCCGTCTTTATCGAATAATACGGCGTTACAGTCGAATTTTTTTTCGCCGGCCCTGATCAAAGGCAAAACGCATCCTCCTTTGCCAATTAGACAGCTAGTCTTCTTACAATTCATTTATCTCTTAATAATATAAACCATATTTCCTGTCAAGCCATTACCACTAACGCTGGATGGTAATTCATGCAGGCAACCACGCCGGGGCAAAAGTACCGAAAAACGAAAACCTCCCGGCGGATGCCATACGGGAGGTCAGGAATCAGGTGGTCAAAACGGTTACCGGTTATATCAGTCAACGGCGGTGATGATTCTTGCCACCCTGGAATAGGGATGGCCCTTGGCGTTAATTTCCAGTGTATTAAACCACCCGAAAGGAGTTCTTATCGCATCGTATCCTCTGCTCGCAAGGATGTCTCGTACATCCTGCATCACTTTTACCGCCACCGACGGCTTGCCCAGCTCGGCAAACAAATGAGCAAAGGGATGTATTACCACTGTACGAACCTTTAAATTATCCGCATTGGCCGCTATTTCGTCCGCGGCTTTGCGGGCCACAGTTTCTGGATCAGTCTCATCTCCTTTTTCCACGCTGGTCAGTACTACCAGCGCCTCGCCCACCGCGGTTTCCCGGGGTTCGGGCTGCTCGGCAAACTTTGAACGGCCCTTTTCGGTTACCCGGCACTTGAAGCTGTTGACGTGGATCATTAGAAAACGCATATTTATAACCTTCCCTTGTTTTATTTTAATTCCCGTTATTATTTTACCACAAGCATGATTTTCAAAGGCAATGAAATGAAAAAGCTAAAAACCGCAAAAAAGGGGATAGGCATTTTTTCAACCAAGGAAAAATCTGCCTATCCCCTTTGAAGCGTAAAACAATTGCTGTTTTATTCCAGCGCGCTCAGCAGGTACTGCCAGTCACAGTACTGGTTAATGTTGTCCTTCGCTATGGATATACCCACCTTGTCAGCTGGTTTTATGTGGCGGGATACCTGCCCCAGCATTTCAATGACGGTGTATGTGTCTTGGTGAGTTAGGATTACCGGCACGCCCTTCTCGCCTGCCCGTGAAATTACTTTAACGTCCGGGTACAGGCCACCGGTTAGAATTAGAACCGAAGTGTGAGTTTCCAGGGCGGCAAGCGCCAGGTCGGCCCGGTCCCCGCCCAGAATCACGGCCTTGTTCGCCGCGCGGCGCAGGTATGTAAGGGCGCTGTCCATGGTCATGGCACCAACAATTACATCTTCAACCAGGCGATCCATGTTTTCATGTCCCGCCAGCACTTCTCCACCCAGGCGTTCCTGGTACTCGCCAACGGTGGGGGCGGCGATTTCCGGCCTGCTGGGAATTACCCCCAGCGCCTTGTATCCCGCTTCCTCCAACAAGGGCCGAAAAACATCTTCCACCTTGAAAAGTATTGGACGGGCAACGTTGCTGAATATTGTTCCCACGGGTGTTTCATGTTTCGCGGCCAGGTAATTGTTGTAAAAAATGGCCTGGTCAAGGCTGTAGTCGTCCTCTACCTCCAGCACTGTCATAATTTTACAATCCAGTTCCCGTGCCAGGGTAGCCGCATCCAATCCCAGGGAGGCCATTGAATAGGGATATATCGCGCCTTCCACCAGAACAATGTCACATTCCGATGACACGTCCCGGAATGCTGATTTTATCTCTTCCATAGAGATGGTGTTGCGGCCGTACTTGTTCAAGTAAGAAGGACCGGCCATTACCGGGCTGATTATTCCCGCCGGGGCTTCCATGCCCAGCACCTCTTTCATCAATACCACGTCACCGCCCGGGATTTTGCCTGAAGCCGATTTTCTACCGCAGTCCACCGGTTTGAAATAACCCACCCGGTGACCCAGGTCCCTGAACTTCAGCGCCAGCCCCAGGGCCACCGCCGTCTTACCACTGCCGGGATTACCTGCAATGAACAGGTTTTTCATCTTTTAAACACCTCACGATATGGTGATTTTTATATCCAGGGCGGATAACCCCTGTCCTTCCTCATACGCAAACACAGGATTAATATCCATTTCGGTTATCTCCGGAAAATCGTTCACTAGTGCCGCCACTCGCCTGATCACGTCAACCAGAACTTTAACATCACGCGGTTTTTCACCCCGGTAACCCCGCAGCAGGGTATATGCCTTTGTTTCCCTGAGCATGTTTTCAATTTCACGTACCGTGAGCCCGCGAGCCAGGCGAAAACTAACATCTTTAAGCAGGTTTACGTATATTCCGCCAAGGCCGAAAGCAATCATCGGCCCGAACTGGACGTCCCTGGTCATTCCGATGATAAACTCGGTTCCCTTGGGCATCATTTTTTGTACTTCCACTCCGTGAATGACGGCATGTGGCATGTACCCGTATACGTTGTTCAAGATATCCGTAAAAGCCTTCCGCACCTCGCCGGCATTTTTCAGTCCCACTTTCACGCCGCCAACGTCGGTTTTGTGCAGGATTTTGGGTGAAGCAACCTTCATTACCACGGGGTAGCCCATTTTATCCGCCATTGCCACCGCTTCGTCCGGATTGGTGGCCAGCTTAATGGGTGCCGCCGGTATACCGTAACAACGCGCCACTTCCGCTGCTTCACTGCCCAGAAGCACCAACCGCTGGTCGCGAATTACATCGTAAAAAACAGCTTTGACACCATTTCGATCTATACCCGTTAAGCCTTCAACGTCTTCCTCCCCGTTGTCCTCTGTTGTAATCTCATTATAACTCACCATGCCGCGTATTGCGGTAATTGCCGGTTCCGGGAATGTGTAGCAGGGCACACCCGCCCGCACCAGCTTGCCGGCACCCTCAGCCAGGGTTTCCCCCCCCATGTAAGCGGCAAAAATAGGCTTGTCAGGAAACAAATCTCTGGCTTCCAAAATAGCCTCCGCAGTTTCAACGGGCTGGGTCACGCCAACCGGGCAAACCAGCACAACCACGCTATCCACGTTGGGATCGGCCATCACCTTGTTAAGCGCCAGCCGGTAGCGGTCCGCTTTGGCATCCCCCAGCACGTCCACCGGGTTGTATATACCGGCCTCGGGAGGCAACTTCTCCCTCAGTTCCTCTATTGTTTCCTTGTTGAAACGTGCCATTTGCAAATTCAAGTTTTCCACGTTGTCGGTGGCTATAATGCCGGGTCCCCCCGCGTTGGTTACAATGGCAACCCGCTTGCCCCTGGGCACCGGTGCCCTGGTAAAAGCCACTGCCAAATCAAACAATTCCGTCATGCTGCGTGCCCTGATAACACCGCTTTGGCGAAAAGCAACCTCATATGCCAGGTCGCTACCGGCCAGTGCACCTGTGTGCGATGATGCCGCCTGGGCGCCGGCCTGGCTTGTACCCGACTTGAAAATGATAACCGGCTTTTTACGGGTCGCCTTCGAAACAACTTCAAGAAAGCGCTTTCCGTCCACTACGTCCTCTATATAGCAGAGTATAACCTTTGTATTGGGATCTTCCGCCGCGTCTTCAATAAATTCTATTTCCGAAAGGTCCGCCTTGTTACCCAAGCTGACCACCCGGCTAAATCCGAGGCCGCTGGAAAGGCTCCAGTCCAGTATGGCCACCAGCATGGCGCCGCTTTGCGAAAGGAAGGCAATATCCCCTTTCGGGGGGAAGGTTGCGGAAAACGAAGCGTTGATCGGCGTGTGTGTATCAATCAGCCCCACTACGTTCGGCCCCAACATGCGCATGCCGTATTGCTTGCAAATGCCGGTCAATTTCTTTTCCAGCTCCAAGCCTTCCGGTCCAATTTCCTTGAACCCGGCTGTAATCACCACCAGGTTTTTCACTCCCGCCCGGCCGCAATCCTCGGCAACACCTGGAACCCGCGCGGCCGGCACGGCAATTACGGCCATGTCCACGGGTTTTCCAATTTCACTTACGGCTTTGTAGGCGGCAAACCCTTCCACCTCTTTTTCCCTCGGGTTGATGGGGTAAATCTCGCCCCCGTACCCGGAGTTAATCAGGTTCCGCATGATTGTATTTCCTATTTTCCCCTGCTTTGCGGAAGCTCCAACCACTGCCACAGACTTAGGTCGCACCATACCAGTAAGTTCTGCCAATTTTTCACACCTCGTTGTTTCAAATAAAAATAAATCTTAACGAAACACAAATACTGGTGGATTTTACGACGATTATACATGTTAAACAGAATGGTGTAAACAGGATAGCGGAAAGTAGATATATTAAAATTATTTCTAATTTATTTTATTATTATTATTTTAGTCTCTTTGTAACTTGCTAAAATCTTGATCGTAATATACAATTCATTCATGACATACAATCGGTAAAAGAACCTTTTGTCTTTTTGCGTCCAATCATCTGTGCCGGCTTACCGAAAAGCGCCGTAAAGTCCCTGGCTTTAGCCGTGGGGATATAAAGTACACAAAGGGCCGGTCACCAATTGTTTTCGGTGACCGGCCCTCTCTGGTGCCGGGTGTTGCGATTTGGAGTTGTTGCGATTTTAGCTTTGGTGCCGGGTACCTGTCACCGTAGCCCTAGCGATTTTTGTCGAATTTTTGCGGTGCCAGGCACCTATTCAAAATCACGCGGTATTAAAAGCCAGGCAATCAAGTACACCAGTATGCCCGGGAAAGCAGCTGAAAACACGGATAATATGACGTAGCCGAAACGAACCACCGTGGGGTCTATGCCGAAGTATTCCGCTATACCACCGCATACCCCCGCAATCATGCGGTTGCGGCTGGAGCGGTAAAGCCTCTTGATTTGTCTTGCCAATATATATTCTCCTTTTGCAACTGAATTAACATTTAGTTACAGCCCCTTCCTGGTGTAAGAAGGGACTTATTACCCAAAACGAGTACAACCACAACAAGTTGTTCCACAAGCTCTTCAACGCCTGTAATAACCATACAGCCGTCGCGGTGACATCATTTTAATAAGCAGCGCTCCAACGATAAACCCGCCCACGTGCGCCCACCAAGCCACCGGTGTGGCTGAGCCGCCAAGTGATGCCACACCGTTGAAGAGCTGCAATACAAACCAGATGGCTATAAAAACAACGGCGGGTATTTCGGTAAAGAAAAACACAATAAACAGGGGAACCAGCGCCAGGATACGCGAACGGGGAAAAGCGATTACATAGGCACCCAGCACTCCCGCAACCGCGCCGCTGGCTCCCACCACCGGTACAGTGGACAAGGGATTTGTTATTATATGCGCCACGCCACCCGCTATACCCGCAAGCAAGTAAAATAGCAGGTACTTGAGGTGCCCCAGCCGGTCCTCCACGTTGTCGCCGAAAACCCACAGAAAAAGCATGTTGCCCAGCACGTGAAACCATCCGCCGTGAATGAAGGTTGCTGTGATAAAATTTACCAGCAGCGGTGTGAGAGGGGCTCCGGTGTATAACGCGTTGAGAACTTCGGCCGGTATCAAACCGTATGTATAAAAAAGCTGGTTAAGTTGATAGGGTTCCAGCATGACTTCTTTGATGTAAATCAACAGGTTTAAAACAATAATGAAAATATTGATAAAGGGAAAAGTCCTGGACCTGGCGCTGTCCCTCAGCGGTATCAATTATATTGCCCCTTCCTGCATATAACCGTTTTTTAACTTGATTATAACATATTGCGTAATATTCCGTGGCGTTACTTTACATTTTGCGCCATCTTAGAATACAAATCGCGCAACTTCGCTTTCAATATCATGCCTCCGGGTGTCGCCGGTATTCCAGGACAGGGCCAGGTCTTTATAAGGAGCGATTATATTATTAATTGTTATTAATTGTAAAAACGGATGTTTTAAGGTATGACTTTATTCAGGGGATATTCAATTATGTCTTGCGCGCCCGCCCGCCGCAGGGCCGGTATAAGGTCCCTGGACTTTTTATCGTCCAGCACCACCTCTATGGCCATCCAGTCACTGTTAATCAGCTGCGAAACAGTGGGATGCTTCATGGCCGGTAAAAGGGCCAGGACATCGCTTAGTTTTTCACCCGGAACATTCATTTTCAATCCCACTTTGGAGTCCGCCAGCAGGGCGCCCTGAAGCAGTACCGCCAGGTTTTGTAATTTTTCCCTCTTGAAAGGGTCCTCCCAGGCTACCTTGTTAGCATGCAACCTGGTGGTTGAAACCAGTATGGTGTCAATAACCCGTAGCTTGTTGGCCCGTAGCGAGCTTCCCGTTTCCGTAATATCCACGATGGCATCCACTAGCTGGGGTACCTTTACCTCGGTGGCGCCGTAACTGAACTCGACGTTGGCGGTAACACCGTTTTTAGCCAGGTAATTCTTGGTAAGTCGCACCAGCTCGGTGGCAATGCGCTTGCCCTGCAGGTCCTGCACCGACTTGATATCGCTGTTTTCAGCCACTGCAACAACCACTCTGATGGGGTTGGTGGTTTGCTTGGAATATGACAAGTCCGCAACTTCCACCACGTCGGCCTCGTTTTCCAAGATCCAGTCCAGCCCGGAAAGACCCGCATCCAGTACACCATCGTTCACGTAGCGGGGTATTTCCTGTGCCCGCATCAACACCACTTCAATTTCCGGGTCGTCTATTGCCGGGAAATAAGACCTGCTGCGCACGGAAATATTGAATCCGGCTCTTTTGAAAAGCTGGAAAGTTGATTCTTGCAAGCTTCCCTTTGGCAATCCCAACCGCAATTTTTTATCCAATGGACATCCTCCTCGCTTTAGCTCGTTATCTATTTAGCATATTAAAGACATATAAAAGTATATACTTACAATTCCCGGCTGTCAATAATGTCTTTCAATAATATTATGAATATTATGGATCTCGGAATTGTTTTAGTATAAAATGAAGTTATTCCTATTGTAAACACTGACATAAAAAATCGGCATCTGGAGGGGATACTTCATGAGTGAAAACGAATACCTTCTATCCATAGTCAGGATAACACGGTACCATGTATTTTTTGACTTTTTCGTAAACGGCAACCAGGCCAATACCGACGGTTATATTTGCCTACCCCGGGAGGAATTTAACCGCTTGTTCCGCGATCTGTTCCGCAGTTCAAGAGGCCGCTGCATAAAAAGCTACAGCCAAAACCCGCCAACCGAATTTTATTATTAACGGCTCTACGTGATTCCCTTCATTGATAAAATGACAACCACTATACAACCACCCGCGTTTTAATATCTTCTTGTATTAATTGCCAGGCGTTCTTTCATAACCGCCGGTACAGTTGGAAAAAATAAAAGCCGTGCATGATAATGACACATAAATACATTTAAAATGCACGGGAGGGTAATGGATTATTGCTGGTATTAGCCTTATTTTTCCTGGTGTTGCAGTTCAATCTTTTCACGACCCAGGCTGATGCCGTTGAATGCGGTACCGGTGACACACCGCAAAGTACCATTATTTTTTGGACCGATGGCGAGAAATTGAAAGCAATTAATATAGTATTTATTCCGGAATGTTCCAAGCCCGTGGGAATCGTTTCTGTACCGGTATATACTTGTCTTGAAAATGGTGATGTAAAAAATATCGTAACCCTTGGGGAATACTACCGGGAAAACGGTAGAGAAGGTATTACACGTCGCCTGGAAGAATTGTTTGGCACCCCCATCGATACCTATATATCAGTTGATCAAAAAACACTAGTCTACGCAAGCCAAATTATCGGTGATTTCCACATGGCCGGAGTGCAAACAAACCTGGCCGGCGTGTTTGAGGGACATTACACCGGCGGCCCGGTAAATTTACAGGTTGAAATAAGACAGCTAGCCGAATCGCTTACTACACCGGGGATGCTGATCAAGCTCCCCCAGGCCGTTTGGATTTTTACCACCCAGGTGGAAACAAATGTACGCCCGGCCCAAATTTTAAATTTTTACCTGCTGTTAAAAAACAGCGGCCCGGAAATCCTGCAAAAAAAAGCCGTCCCCGGCATGGATTTTCGATTTAATAACCGTAAGTACCGCCGGGTTGAACCGTCTGCCTGGTCCGGAGTGCTAAAGGAAGTTACTAGCACCGGGTTAAAATAAATTGTGCAGTTAAACTTACTTTCCATGCCTCATCGCTATTTTTTCAAACATAATGACCAACCCGGCGCAAAGAAGGTATAAAGATTCGACACCCAGGTTGTCTTCCGCCGTCCGGTCAAAGAAAATATTAAGCTTAGAATCCAGTTCGTCTTTGGGCTTATACTTAATAAGCAAAGGAACCTTGGGCAACGGGTACAATACCAGCATTATTTCGCCGTCCGTTTCCTGGTTTATCTCTTGTCCGCCGAATATTTCCAACAAATCTCCAAATAAACCCGTATAATTGTCGGCAATTCTTTTCAGTGGTTTTTCGCACCTCTGCTCAAAAAGAGGCAACCAGGTGGCACCCTTTTCAAGCTCTCTGAAAGGTACCCAGGTCCCCGAAACTTCCTTACCCGCGCTTGAAATTATGTAGCTCAGTAACGGCAAGGTCACCCAGGGGATTACGTGGCAATCCGATCTTATTGTTCCATCCGGTTCAACGGTAAACAGCCGGCCCAAGCTTTTTATCACCAGGTTTCCATTCACCAGGGAAGCCCCGGTTCTTCCTGCCGCCGCATTAAAGTCAACCGTTTTAATTTCTCTCTGCAAGCGTTCAAGAACATGTTGCATGTGTTTTTCCAGGGATACCGGCTCGTTGGTTACCACCTCGGCGTTTTCTATAAAATCCTTGTCCAGGTAGGGGCACTTCTCGAGCTTTTTCCTGCCCTGGATCACCGCGGCGGCAAATGCCAGGCATGTCCTTTCATCACACTGCCGGCAATTTGTTTTGGGAAGATGTTTATATATTTCCAGTGGACTGGTTAGCTGGTACACGGTTAATCCCCTTTCAAATTCACTGTTTTTTTAGAGGCAAATCAATATTGTTAATATATTAATAATAAACCTATTAACTATTTGTGTCAATCCTTGATTTGAAACCAGTACCGGCCGCTATATAATTTCCACTCCCATCACACCCGTACTTGGCTTAGCATCCCAATAAGAAAGGACAGGCGCCTGCTAAAACGCCTGCCCGTTTTCTTGCATTTTTACTTTACAACAATGTTCACCAGCTTTCCGGGTACCGGAATTATTTTTATCACTTGCTTGCCGGCAATCAGTTCCCGCACCCGTTCTTGCTGCATAACCAGCTCTTTCATTTCTTCCGGTTTGATGCCGGCGGGCACCGCCAGGCGGTCCCTCACCTTGCCGTTTATCTGTACCACAATGGTTATTTCGTCTTCTTTTATGGCCTCCGGGTCGTAAGCCGGCCAGGGCATCTTGTGGATGCTGCCCGTGTGGCCGGTAACAGCCCACAGTTCCTCCGTGATGTGCGGGGCAAAAGGCGCCAGCAGCACCAGCAGGGTTTCCACCGCCTCCCGCATCACCCCGGGGTCGCGGTCAATCTCGGGTACTTCCTTGTACTGGTACAGGGCGTTAACCAGTTCCATGATGGCGCTTACCGCCGTGTTGAAATTAAACCTGTTGCCCAGGTCTTCGGTTACCCGCTTGATGGTAACGTGAGTGACCCGGCGCATCTCCCCGTCAATGCCCTTCATTTTACCCGGACCTGGCAGGGGAGCGGAAACCAGTGCATTGCCAAGGGGTTCAACCAACCGCCAGACACGGTTCAGGAACCGGTAACAGCCTTCAACGCCCTGGTCGCTCCACTCCAGGTCGCGCTCCGGAGGAGATGCGAACAGTATGAACAACCTGGCTGTATCGGCGCCGTATTTGGCCACGATGTCTTCCGGGCTTACCACGTTGCCCTTGGACTTGCTCATCTTGGCCCCGTCTTTCAGTACCATGCCCTGGGTTAAAAGATTGGTGAAAGGCTCTTCATTGTCGACCAACCCCATGTCGTACAGAACCTTGGTGAAAAACCGGCTGTACAGCAAGTGCAAAATGGCGTGTTCCACCCCGCCAATGTACTGGTCCACCGGCAGCCAGTACCGCACATTTTCGGGATCCCAGGAGTTGTTTTCGTCCCGGGGGCTGGTGTACCTGTAATAGTACCAGGAGGAGCACATGAATGTGTCCATAGTGTCGGTTTCCCGCCGGCCTTTGCCGCCACAGGCCGGGCAAGTGGTGTTCACAAAATCCGGTAGATCCTCCAGCGGCGACCGTCCCGTGGGCTGGAAAGCCACATCCATGGGTAGTAATACCGGCAGGTCTTTTTCCGGCACGGGAACGGTACCGCATTTATCACAATAAACAATGGGAATTGGCGCGCCCCAGTAACGTTGCCTGGATATCAGCCAGTCACGGAGCCGGTAATTTACCGAACCCCGGCCAATACCTTTTTCTTCCAGGTACCGCGTTACCTTAACGATACCCTCCCGGTTGGGGGTGCCGTTGAACGGGCCCGAGTTTACCATGAAGCCTTCCCCGTCGTAAGCTTCGGTCATGGTGTCCGGGTCAAGTTCCATTCCTTCGGGCTGAATGACCACCCTAATGGGCAGGTTGTACTTGCGGGCAAACTCGAAGTCACGCTGGTCGTGAGCCGGAACGCCCATCACGGCGCCGGTGCCGTATTCCATCAATACGTAATTGGCTACCAGCACGGGCACTTTTTCTCCATTCACCGGGTTAATGCAGTAAGCCCCGGTAAACAGGCCTATTTTTTCGGTTTCAGCGGAAGTACGAACCAGCTCGCTCTGGCTTCGTACCCGGGCGACAAAGGCCCGGATTTCACCGGCCTGCGGTTTACCGGCGATCAGTTTCTCCACCAGCGGGTGTTCCGGCGCCAGCACCATGTAAGTCACACCGTATACGGTATCGGGCCGGGTTGTAAAAACGGTCATGGTTTCATCCATTCCGTCGATGGCAAAGGTTATCTCCGCACCTTCGCTGCGCCCGATCCAGTTTTTCTGCATGATTTTAACCTTTTCCGGCCAGCCGTCAAGCTTGTCCAGGTCGGCCAGCAACCGGTCGGCGTACTCGGTAATTTTGAAGAACCACTGCTCCAGTTCCCGCTTTTCCACCGCGGTCTTGCAGCGCTCGCAACCGCCTTCCTTGACCTGCTCGTTCGCCAGCACAGTGGCACAGGAGGGACACCAGTTCACTGCGGCTTTTTTCTTGTACGCCAAGCCCCGGTTATACAACTGCAGGAACAGCCACTGAGTCCATTTATAATAACCGGGGTGACAGGTGGCCACTTCGCGGTTCCAGTCGTAACTGATACCCAGCTGTTTCAGTTGAGAGCGCATGGTGTCTATATTCTCGTAAGTCCACTGGGCCGGGTGTAATGCACCGTGCTTGATGGCGGCGTTTTCCGCCGGAAGGCCGAAGGCGTCCCATCCCATGGGGTGTAGCACATTGTAACCCTGCATTGTTTTATAACGGGCCACCACATCGCCAATGGAATAGTTTCGCACGTGTCCCATGTGCAATTTTC
Organism: uncultured bacterium; assembly: GCA_965539975.1. Lineage (GTDB taxonomy): Bacteria > Bacillota > Desulfotomaculia > Desulfotomaculales > Desulfallaceae > CBETWA01. Next base: position 79,797 of record CBETWA010000005.1, read on the forward strand.
CGGAAGGGTAAGGAAACATTTCCAGGCAGTAAAACTTGGGCTTGTCGCCAGCATCGGGTACCGAATAAATATCCTGTTCTTCCCATTTCTTTTGCCACTTGGGTTCAATTTCTCTGAAATCGTAACGTTCCTTCATGGGTATCCTCCTATGCGTGCGTTGACAGTTTATATTATAAAACGGTTTCACTGGCACGTTGGTTGAGCTTTTTGATGCCCAGTTCGCGCAACTTTGATTTCTGTACCTTTCCGCTGGCCGCCACCGGGTATGCATCCACGAAGTGTATATGCGCGGGTATCTTGTACCGGGCAATTTTTCCGGAGCAGTATTTCCTTATCTCATCGGCGGTCAATTCCGCACCCTTATTTAACCGTATAAATGCCGCCACTTCTTCCCCGTACTTTTCACTGGGTACACCAACCACCTGAACATCCTTAATGGCGGGATGAGCAAGAAGGAATTCCTCGATTTCACGCGGGTAAATATTCTCACCGCCCCTGATAATCACGTCCCGTATTCTACCCGTAACGTGCAGGTAACCTTCCTTGTCCATAAAGCCCAGGTCGCCGGTATGCAACCAGCCGTCCTCATCCACGGCGGCTGTGGTGGCTTCGGGCATTTTGTAATAGCCTTTCATTATATTATACCCCCGGGCGCATATCTCGCCCTGTTGCCCCACCGGTGCATCCCTGCCGGTGACGGGATCCACAATTTTAACTTCCACTCCATCCAGCGGCTTACCCACGGTATGCATTCTCAATTGCAAAGGCTCGCTGGCGTCGCTCATGGTAATCCCGGGTGACGCCTCGGCTTGTCCATATGTAATCACAATTTCACGCATGCCCATCTTCTCCGCCACCGCACGGACCAGTTCCGGCGGGCATGGCGCGCCGGACATGATACCGGTTCGCAGCGAGGAAGTATCGAACCGTTGTTTTTCAAGTACTTCCAGTTCCGTTATGAACATGGTGGGCACGCCGTGTAAGGCTGTGCAGCGCTCTTTTTCCACCGCTTCCAAAACTTTAACCGGGTTAAAATATTCGGGAATAACCATGGTGGCGGAAGCGGCAACGCCGGTCAGCGTGCCCAAAACGCAGCCAAATGTGTGAAAAAGTGGTACCGGTATACAAAGGCGATCGTCCGGGCCCAGTTTCATACGACCGGCCATGTCGCAGGCGTTCTTTACCAGGTTGGCATGGGTGAGCATGACCCCCTTGGGGAAACCGGTAATTCCGGTGGTATACTGGATGTTAATGACATCTTGCTCTCGCAAAAAATCCTGGCGGGCTTCCAGTTCCTGGTCAGATATACACTCGCCCATGGCCAGCAGGTCGTTCCAGGAATAAATACCCGGAGCCTGGTTGTTGCCTATTAAAACGAGGTTCTTCAGCATGGGCAGTTTTTTACAGTTCAACCGGCCGGGCATGTGGTGGTTCAGTTCCGGGCAAAACTGGTATATCATTTCCAGGTAATCCGTATCACGAAACCGTCCGGCAAAAATAAGAGTGGTAACATCAGAATGGCGCAACAAGTACTCCAATTCGAATATTTTGTAATTTGTGTTGACCATAACCAGAACCGCGCCCACCTTGGCGCTGGCAAACTGGGTCAACACCCACTCGGGCACGTTAGGCGCCATTATGGCGATATGTTCGCCTTTTTTAATGCCCATGGCCATCAGCCCCTTGGCCACCCGGTTGCACTCATGCTGCATTTGCCTGTAAGTGAACCTGTCGCCCGTTTCGGGGAAAACCATGGCTTCATTTTGAGGATACCTGTTTGCCGACTGGTCCAGCAGGTCCCCTACGTTTATATGACCATAGTTATTCAACGCTGACATCTCCCCGTTCCAGTATAATACAAAAGCCCCCCGCCCCATTAGGGACGGGAGGTTTTCCCGCGGTACCACCCTAGTTGATAAAGTTGGTGGAGCTGGCGGGACTTGAACCCGCGACCTCTTCCATGCCAAGGAAGCGCGCTCCCTCTGCGCCACAGCCCCGTGACCTTAACCACTCTTTTGAGATAACGGTTTCTACCGTCCCGGTGCTTGTTCCGGGCAACTCCGGGGCGAGTTCACCCAATCGGTCGCCGCCTCGCACCAACCAGCGGCTCTCTGCACTGGCACCTGCGGGCTACTACTCCCCTTCACAGTCTTTTCTCGTGGACTGTTCTACATTATATAACAGGGCATATTCAAAGTCAACATTTTAAAAAATGGATTTTCTATTTACATGCTAAGTGGGTAATCCACCACTTCCGCGTCACCCCACAGGTGTTCCAAGTTGTAAAAACGGCGTTCTTCCTCTTGGAAAATGTGCATAACCACCGGCCCGTAGTCAAGCAGTATCCATCGTCCCGACCGGAACCCTTCTTTGCGCGGTCTTCCGGCACCTTGTTGAACCATACGTTCCTCTACCTCGTCGGCAATGGCCCGGGCGTGTACCGGAGATCTGCTGGAACAAATAACAAAATAGTCCGCCACGATGGAAACCCCGCCTATACTGAGCACGGTGATGTCGGTAGCTTTTTTCGCTTCCGCCGCCTCAACGGTAATTTGCACCAGGACCTGCGGATCAATGGTCAAAAAGTATTACCCCCCGTTTTATTTTTATAAAATCATATTCTACCGCCCGGCAGAAGTTCCTGCCGGTAATTTAAAAATTCATCTTCCTCCGGGATAAAACCAGGGCGTTGCGGGCATCTATCATTACCGGGTGAACGGGATCACCGCAGCGTATAGCATAGGTTATGGAAAGATCATAACAGGCAAGCAGTGCCTGATCAAGATCGCTCCGGGCAAGGGCGCGTATTCTTTCCACGCCCGAAAAACAACGCCCCGGCTCAACCTTGTCGGCTACGAACAATACCTTGTCCAGGATACTCATATGAGCATCGCCAAGGGTGTGCAAGGAAATTGCCCTTAATATTGCCTCATCGTTTACGCCAAATTCCCGCCTGGCCAGTTCCGCCCCCACCGGCGCGTGCAATATTACCGGTAACGCCATGTCCACCCGGGAAACATGAATATTAAAACGTAGTGCCAGTTCTAGCAATTTTTCAGCAGGCAGGGATCTGGCGCAATCATGCAGCAACCCCGCAACAGCGGCCTGCTCCACACCGGCGCCGTGTATCCGGGCCATTTCAGCCGCTGTGTCTCTAACACCCAGCGAGTGCTGAACCCTTTCGGGTTCCAGCATGCGGCTTAACCTTTCCAGGTACAACTTTTCGTTCAATTTTCTCTCCCCGGGAAAACACGCGCAGCGGGATTCCCGCAATGCGCGCTTTCGGTACTTTATTCCGGCCTCATACACGGCCGCACGTTTTCATTACAGACCCCCATGCCGCCGCATTGCGGTACCGGCAGTAGGGGTAAAATACTTGTGAGTACACCTGCTTCGTGGGTATACCTGTTCCGTCTCGCTTTTTCTAATCAGGTGATGCGCCATAACATTGGCACCATTGGGAGGATAAAAATATAATTACAGGCAACGACCGACACTGTGTTTAAAAACTCCCGCGCCGACGGCACCAACGGCTTATACGTTGGGGACATACCTCCGACCCAAAAGTTTTGACCCCAAAGGGGAGGTGTGTCCCCTGACCGCTTTCCGAAACCGGACCGCCATAAACTCACCATCCTGGTTCGGGAAAGGCTTTCGCGAACGTCCTGTTCGCTCGTCCGGTTTCGTAACCTCGCTGCGCCGGGTGCCGTTACCGGCGCTCCCGCAAATCGCTCGACCGGAACAGGTATACCCATGCCCAAGAGTATTTTCTAGGTAGATCCCCATGCCGCCGCATTGCGACAACGGTAGTACAATAAGGAAACCTCCTTGGAAGGAGGTTTTACACGCAACATTTACTCCCTGGGCCGGGCCTCATTGACGGTAATCACCCTACCGCCGAACTCCGCTCCGTTCATCGCCTCAATCATTCCATCGGCGTCTTCGTCTTTAACCTCCACAAAACCAAAACCACGGGAACGCCCGGTCTGCCTGTCCGTAATAATGCGGCTTTCCAATACTTCACCGTATCTGGAAAAAGCCTCGGCCAGTTCTTCGGCTTTGGTCGCCCATGGCAGGTTGCCCACATAAAGAGTACGTGCCACCAGATCACCTCTTTTCCATGATGCTGTTCATTAATTTTGAGAGTATTATTTGCAAAAGAGAAACAGCTATGCAAACAATACCTTTTGAATAATTACCAGCCTGTTAAATCTTTATATAGCCCGTGCTGGTAAATATAATTTTCCGCTGCTTCCGGTAGCAGGTACTTGATGGGCCTTCCTTCATTCACCCTGCGCCTTATGTCGGTGGAAGATATGGCCAAGGCCGGCACTTCCAGGGTTTTAATCCTGGATGCGTATTCCGGTCCCAGGCGAGCCAATTTTTCCCCCAGGGCTTCCAGCCTGAATCCCGGGCGCGTAGCCGCCACGAAATAACACTTTTGCAAAAGTTCTTCGACATTTTTCCAGGTTAAAATTTCCAGCACAGCATCTGCCCCGGTAATAAAAAAAATTTCCCATCCTTTATACTGCTTGCGCATATCCCGTACCGTATCAATCGTATAGGAAAGTCCCTCTTTTTTTATTTCTATGTCCGATACGGTAAAATGCGGGTTGGAACCGATAGCCCGCCTGGTCATTTCCAGCCTGTGGTACGGGTGCGTGATATTCTTCCTGTTTTTGTGCGGCGGCTGGCCGGCCGGAATAAAGATGACTTTCTCCATGCCGAACTGGAACCGCGCCTCTTCGGCAGCTACCAGGTGACCATGGTGAATGGGATCAAAAGTTCCGCCCATCAAGCCGATTCTGTTTTTTTGTGTCTGGCTGGCACTTTTATCCATCCGGCAACCCCATTTGCTATTTTACTTCTTTTATCGCCAAAAGGCAATACCTCCGGTGCCGGGTACTGCTTTGTCAAATTTTCGGCGGCAATTCAATACCGGCACCACGTGTTTAACTCCGGACCTGGCCGTTACCAAACACGATATACTTGACCGTGGTAAGTTCCTTCAGTCCCATTGGCCCGCGGGCGTGCAGTTTCTGGGTGCTGATGCCTATCTCGGCTCCAAAACCGTACTGGAACCCGTCAGTAAACCTGGTAGACGCGTTGATATACACTGCCGCTGCATCCACCTCGCGTAAAAAACGTAATCCACGGGTGTAATTTTCCGTCACTATGGCTTCTGAATGGAGGGTACCGTACCTGTATATATGGTCCAGCGCCTCGTCCATGCTCTCAACAACTTTAACGGCTACAATTAGATCCAAAAACTCAGTAGCGTAGTCCTCTTCCGTGGCCGGTTTGACCCACCCGGCCACTTCCCTGGTGCGCGGGCACCCTCGCACTTCCACCCCGGCTTCCTTTAAAGCCTGAAGTACACCGGGCAAGAATTCAGCCGCCACGTCCTTGTGTACCAAAAGCGATTCTATAGCGTTGCAAACCCCCGGACGCTGGCACTTGGCGTTTATTACTATGTTTTTTGCTTTTTCTAGATCGGCGTACTTGTCCACGTAAACGTGGCAGTTACCCACTCCCGTCTCAATAACGGGTATAGTAGCGTTTTGCACCACTGTCTGGATCAGGCCGGCGCCGCCCCTGGGAATAATAACGTCAATATACTCATTCATGCGTAACATGGCATTGACCGCCGCCCGGTCCGTAATTTCCACCAGGTTAATCGCGCCATCAGGTACTCCGGCTCCCGTGGCGGCTTCAGATATAACTTTTGTTATAGCCCGGTTGGAGTTTATCGCCTCCGACCCTCCCCGCAGCACTACGGCGTTACCCGCCTTTAGGCACAGGCCGGCTGCGTCCACCGTAACATTAGGCCGCGCCTCGTAAATAATGCCCACCACACCCAGGGGCACCCTGGTGCGGCCAACCTGCAAGCCGTTGGGCCTGGTCCACATGCTTTCCACTTCCCCCACCGGGTCCGGCAGTGACGCCACCACACGCAATCCTTCAGCCATATCTTTTACCCGTTGGTGGTTCAACATGAGCCTGTCGATCAATGCACTGGACAAACCTTTTTCCTTACCCGCCCGCACATCCAACTCATTAGCGGCCAGTATCTCGTCCGCCCTTTTTTCCAGCATTTCCGCCATGGCCAGCAGGGCGCCGTCCTTGACTCCTGTGGACAGGTAAGCCATGCTCCTGGCGGCTTCCTTGGCTTTTCGGGCCACGCCGGCCACCTGTTGCGCAATATCCCTGTCGGTCACTCGTATCCCTCCTTATTTGGTGTGTCAGGTGTATTTTTGGTGCCGCTTTTGGTGCCGGAGCCCATCCCCGGCACCGGTTAAAGGGCACCTGTTATTCAAGTGCAAGATTGTCGCGGTGGATGATTTCGTCATAATCCTTGTGTCCCAGGATACCGGCAATCTCACTTGTTTTACAACCCTTGATCTTTTCCACTTCGGCGGCGCTGTAATTGACGATGCCGCGGGCAATCTCCCTGCCGCTGGGATCAATAACGCTTACGGTGTTCCCAACTTCGAAATCGCCATCCACACCCGTCACCCCGGATGGTAAAAGACTTTTGCCTTCCTTCTGCAACGCCCGTGCCGCACCGCTGTCCACGTAAACCCGCCCGCAAACAGTGGCACCGAAGGCAATCCATTTCTTTTTTTGTACCAGTTTGGCCGACGGCCAAAATGCAGTTCCTAGTGGTTCACCCGCCACCACGCGGCGGATGACATCATGTTCAGAAGCCTTTGCAATTACCGTCACCAGCCCCGAATGCATGGCAATGCGGGCGGCCTGGATCTTGGTGACCATGCCGCCGGTACCCATCCCGGTGGCACCACCGGCGAGGGATTCTATTTCTTCACTGATTTCGTATATTTCGCCCAGCAAGCGGGATCCCGGCTTGCGCGGGTCGCCGTCGAAAAGCCCGTCCACATCGGACAGCAAAACCAGTAACTCGGCATCTACCAGGCCTGCCACCATGGCGGCCAGGTTATCGTTATCCCCCAGTTTGATCTCGTCCACCGCCACGGTATCATTTTCATTGATCACCGGGATAATGCGAAAACCAAGCAGAGCCTGCAAAGTATTCCGGGCGTTTAAAAACCGCCTCCGGTCGGCAAAATCCTCCCGGGTTAGAAGAACCTGTCCCACCACTGCTCCGTACTCGGCGAAAATTTTCTCGTACATGTGCAACAGCACGCCCTGCCCCACTGCTGCGGCGGCCTGTTTTTCGGGCATGTTGCGCGGCTTTTTGGTCAAGCCCAGTTTCCCCACCCCGGCTACCACGGCCCCGGAAGTTACCAGCAACACGTCCATACCCCTGTTGTGCAAGTCCACCATTTGGCGTACCAGTTTTTCGATTTGCTCAATATTTAGCTTGCCCGTAGGATAGGTAAGTGAACTAGAGCCTATTTTAACCACAAGCCGCTTAACCTTGTCAAGTTTTCTTTTTTCCATCGCTTTTCACCGCTGATCCACAAATTCAAAAGTAAAATCACCAATCCGAACCAGGTCTCCGTCTTTAGCCCCGTAGTCCCGCAACGCCTGTTCTAATCCCATAACCCGCATAATGCGCTGCAGGCGCTCCACGGCCTCTTCGTTGTCCAGGTTAGTCATGGCCACGTGCTTCTCTATTTCCCGGCCGGTCACTACCAGCTCACCCTTTTGCCGGTTAATCGCGAACCTGGGACCCGGCCGGTGTATAATAACTTCGGAAATTTCTTTCGAGGCCTCTTCCTCTTCAGGCAGTTCCTGCAATATATTGTACACCCTTGTAACCAGATCTCTTACACCCTGGCCCGTAACGGCAGAAATAGGGAATATCTCGTAGTTATTACCCAATTCCTCTCGTAAGCGGGCCAGGTTTTCCTCGCTCCCGGGCAGGTCCATTTTGTTGGCGGCAATAACCTGCGGCCGGGCGGCCAGTTTTTCATTGTACAAACGCAACTCCCTGTTGATGACCCGGAAATCCTCCAGCGGGTCACGCCCCTCGGTACCTGCCATGTCCACCACGTGCACCAGAACCCTTGTGCGCTCTACATGGCGTAAAAAATCATGACCCAGGCCGGCCCCCGAATGGGCGCCTTCAATCAAGCCCGGTATATCGGCCATAACAAAACTATTGCCCTCGCCCAGGGTAACCACACCAAGGTTCGGCACTAAAGTGGTAAACGGGTAATCGGCAATTTTGGGCCGGGCTGCGGATACCCGTGCTATCAAAGTGGATTTGCCGGCATTGGGGTACCCCACAAGGCCCACATCGGCCAGCAGTTTAAGTTCCAGTACCACCCAGCGCTCTTCACCCGGCTCACCCTTTTCCGCCATACCGGGCGCCTTGTTGTGGGGGCCGGCAAACCGCGCGTTACCTCGACCGCCACGCCCGCCACGGGCCACCACCACTTCCTGGCCTTCCTTCGTAATATCACCCAGCAGCTCGCCGCTGCCGGCGTCGCGAATTATCGTCCCCAGGGGCACCCTGACAACCAGGTTTTCGGCCGATCTGCCGTGCATGTTTTTGCCCCGGCCGTGCTGTCCCCGCTCCGCCTTGTAATGGCGCCTGTATCGAAAATCCACCAGCGTGCGCAGGCCACCGTCACCGCGGAAAATAACGCTGCCGCCGCGGCCGCCGTCACCGCCCCAGGGCCCGCCCTCGGGCACGTACTTTTCCCGCCGGAAGGCCACGCAACCGTTGCCGCCGTCCCCCCCGCGCACGTATATTTTCGCCCTGTCGTAAAACATAAGCAAATTCACCTACAGTAGTAAATTATACCTTTAATTGCACCCAAAGCCAACACGCAACTTATTTTATTATTATAAACATAAAACCGCCGGTTCAGGCCTTGCCGGCGGGTAATTTTATAGATATTTCCCGTTGTCCTTCATTGTCGGACCAATCCAGCCCGCCGCCCAGTTTTGACAACATCCCGGACGCATTTAGAATGATACTTTTGTCGCAATGCCCGCTTTCGGCCGGAGGTCGTTTGAACCGGACCAGTAACAGGTAACCATCTTCTCCTGAAGATCTGATCTCCAAAAAAAGCTCCCTGTCTTCGTTTTCAAGCGGTGCCAGGCACTTTACGGCGTAACCCAGAACCATTTCCAAAGCCCGCCCCAGTTCCGGGCCGGGGATACTGCACCCCCCCAGGTTTGCTTCAACGGTGTACTTCATTTCCACCTGGTAATCAGCTGCCAAATGGTGTGCAAGCAATATGGCCGCCGCCGCTTCCGGCACTTTCAAATGCACCACCCTGCTCAGGCGTCTTATTTCAACGGCAACCTTATTGATATAATCACGGGCCTGTTCATCCCTTTTCAACTGCAGCAACCCGGACACAACCTGAAGATGGTTGAGAAAATCGTGCCGCTGCAGAGAAACAAGCTCCATCATCCTAGTCATATCCATACAATTCTTCTCTCCTTACTTTGGCAACATAATTGCCTTTAAAATACTTTATACAAACAAAAAACGACTGCCGGGCCGAACCACAACAGTCGTTTCTTCATTGATAAATATAAAATACGGATCCTGTTAAGCTTGCATGTGGCACGTATATTCACATATATTAAAGCATAGTGCAAACTCTATACTGCCGCGCCTTCCGCCGGCAGGACGTTAACAATCTTTTTATTCTTGCCCCTGCTTTGAAAAGCAACAATACCGTCAATCTTGGCAAACAAAGTGTCGTCTCCACCACGACCCACGTTACGGCCCGGGTGAATGCGGGTTCCCCGCTGGCGGACCAGTATGCTACCGGCGGTCACAAATTGACCATCCCCGCGCTTGACACCAAGCATCTTGGGGTTTGAATCACGCCCGTTCCGGGAACTACCTACACCTTTCTTGTGTGCCATATTTACTCACCTCCGTATCAGGCCTCTATTTTTTCCACCACAACCTTGGTGAAAGGCTGGCGGTGACCTTTTTTACGCCGGTAATTCTTCTTGGGTTTGTACTTGAACACGATGATCTTTTTACCCTTGCCGTGCTTTTCAACCTTGCAGATAACCCTGGCGCCCTCAACAACCGGGGTGCCCACCTTTAGTTGACCGTCTTTTTCCACCGCCAGTACCCTGTCCATAATGTATGTTTCGCCGGTTTCCGCAGGTAGTTTTTCCACAAAAAGGGTGTCTCCCTCGCTAACGCGGTACTGCTTACCGCCTGTTTCAATTATGGCGTACATGTCTTTCCCCCTTAATTTAAGGACTCGCCGGAAAAGGTAGGGCTTAAAGCCCGTTTTCGCAACCCGTTCCGCGCGGTACTAATACCTACAACTAGGTATTTTATCACAACCTGCATCCTTGTCAAGAACATCTCTCATGCTTTGAGTAGCTTTGCCTTGGCATAGGTGCGAAATACCCTGTTTACCTCTATGGTCACGGTTTCCCCCACCAGCGAACCGGCACCTTCGATATCCAGTACAAAACCGTTCACCCTGGCGATACCGTCATTAATATTGTTTACATGGGGTTCCTCAATTCTTACTTCAAGCACCTGTCCAGGTTTCACGGGCAACACGCGGGCTTTAATGTCGGCCTGGTCATACAGTGGCCGCATGGTCACGGCCTCTATGTGGTGTTCGGCTGAACCCCTTATATAAAGGTTTTTTCCCGTCCTGGCTTCAAGCTCGCGCAGGTTGGCCCCGCCGCTACCGATTAGCCGGGCAGCTACCAGCGGGTTTGCCTCCACCAGGATGGTTTCCGCCCCGGTTTGCCTGGCCATCTGGTATATTTGCTGCTTGATATTAATACCCACGGTCTCCTCGGACAGCACTTTTCCCCGTCCTTCACAATAAGGGCAGGGCTTTTGAAGGACCTCGGCCAGGCTTGGGCGCACTTTTTTCCTGGTCATCTCAACAAGTCCAAGCTGCGTAATGCCCAGGATATTGGTCTTAGTCTTGTCCTTCCGGATTTCCTCTTCCAGTACCTCCAGGACCTGGCGGCGGTGCTCCTCCATGGTCATATCTATAAAATCGACAATTATAATCCCGCCTATGTTACGCAAGCGTAACTGGCGAGCTATTTCCACCGCGGCTTCCAAGTTGGTTTTAAGCACGGTATCTTCCAGGTTTGTGCTGCCCACATATTTGCCGGTGTTTACGTCCACCGCCGTCAACGCTTCAGCCTGGTCGATAACGATATAACCGCCGCACCTGAGCCATACCTTTCGTTTAAGCGCTTTTTCCAGTTCGGCGTCTATGTTGTGTTCCTCAAAAATATTGTCCCTTTCTTCTAAGAAAACTTTTGTTTTTAACTGCGGGCTCACTATATCAAGAAGATCCAGTATTTTTTCGTATTCATAACGGGAATCTATGGTCAACCGGTCTACATCGGGTGTAAATGCGTCCCGCAGTATGCGCTGCACTAGTTCCAAATCCCGGTGTAGCAGGTTCGGTATCGGCCCGTGGGTTGAACGATTGAGTATCTTGCGCCATAAGCTGGTCAACATGTCAACGTCTATGCTCAGTTCCTCTTCGTCAACCCCTTCGGCCACGGTACGCACGATAACACCCATACCACTGGGCTTCACCCGCGCCGCCATCTCTTTCAGGCGCTCTCTTTCCCGCTCGTCAGCTATACGCCTGGATATGCCAATGTAATCCACCGTGGGCATGAGCACGAGGTACCGCCCGGGAAGCGTAATATGAGTGGTAACCCGTGCGCCCTTTGTACCGATTGGTTCCTTGACAATCTGGACAATAAGTTCCTGACCCTGCTTTAAAATGTCGCAAATGTTTGTTCCCAAAGTGGCACCATGGCCATGCCCGTTGGCGTTGCGAACGGGCAGGGCGTCTTCAATATACAAAAACGAGTTTTTTTCCAGGCCTATGTCTACAAATGCGGCTTGCATTCCCGGTAAAACATTTTCCACCCGCCCCTTGTATATGTTACCCACCAAGCGCTGGTTTGGCGAGCGCTCGATATATATTTCTACGGGTACGCGGTTTTCCAAAACCGCCACCCGGGTCTCTTCCTCGCCAACGTTAATCAGTATTTCTTTAAACATTTATAATCATCTACCTTGGTTTTGGCTTGCATTAAATCACTACCCGGAAAATACACCTTCTTTAGGTTTCGTGTTAATTTCCGGGTTGCGACTCGCGGTGGCAATGGCTCGCCCAGCCTACCGCAACATAAACTTGTTCCGGAGCCATTGCGGGCAGACTCATACTTTCCCTCGGGCGCCGGAGAACTCGCCCGGCTCCGCCGGGCTCAAACATGCACCGGCGCTTATCCTCGGGTTCGCTCGTAATAAGGGCTGGGCATTGTTAAAGAATGGCACCGCAACGGCTACACAAAGGGTACTGTTGGCAAAGTTGCTTCAATGCCGTTGCCATACTCCTATGCAACCCTCCAATTAACACGAAACCCTCACTCCAGTATTTTCATCCTCCTATTGGTGCCGCAACGCGGCATGGGGGTCTACCCGGAAAATACTCTTGGTTATGGGTATACCTGTTCCGTCTCGCTTTTTCTAAACGGGTGACGCGCTACACAATCAGCACCATTAGTGGGGATAAGAGCATATTTACGGGCAGCAACTATCACTGTGTTTAAAAACTCCCGCGTCGACAACACCAGCGGCTTATGCGTTGGGGACATACTTCCGACCCAAAAGTTTCGACCCCAAAGGGGAAGTGTGTCC
>CBETWA010000006.1:0-90579 GCA_965539975.1 uncultured bacterium
GGAGCCACCAGCCCACCCCAGTGCTATTTTCATCTTACTGCTGGTGCCGCAACGCTGCGGCATGGGGGTCTACCCGGAAAATACTCTTGGTTATGGGTATACCTGTTCCGTCTTGCTCATATGCTCCCGCGCTTTTATTTTAGTACACTGATCAGGCTTTCCCCGCGGGTAGTCACTTTACCGATAACGGCAGCTTGTACACCCAGGCCCGCCAGCTCGTCCAGCATTTTTTCAGCGCCCGGAGGAGGTATGGCCACCAGGAGCCCGCCCGATGTTTGAGGGTCGTACAGTACCATTTCTTCTTCAGGCTTCAGGCTGCCGAGCAGTTTTACTTTGTCCCGCAGGTGTTCCCTGTTGTCGTAAGCCCCGCCCGGTATTAAGCCCATGCGGGCCATGTCCATGGTTTCAGGTAAAAGCGGCAGTGCTTGATATTCAATCTCCAGGCTGATCCCGCTTGCTTCTGCCATTTCGGAAGCGTGCCCAAGCAACCCGAATCCGGTGATGTCGGTGCAGGCGGTGGCGCCGTGTTTCTGCATGACAAGGGAAGATTCCCTGTTCAATGCGGCCATGTTATTTATGGCAGCCCGCGCCGCTTGTTCGGACAGCAGGCCGGCTTTCATGCCGGTGATCACGATACCCGTTCCCAGTGGCTTGGTCAGGACAAGACAGTCGCCGGGCCGGGCCCCGGTATTGCTGATTATTTCTTCCGGCCGCGCAATGCCGGTAACGGCAAGCCCGTACTTGGGTTCGTCATCACGGATGGTGTGCCCGCCGGCGATTATGCACCCGGCTTCCGCCACCTTGTCCGCGCCTCCGCGCAGGATTTCTTCCAGCACATTTAGCGGGAGGCAATCGGGGAAACACACGATATTCAACGCCAATAGCGGTTGACCGCCCATGGCGTAAACGTCGCTCAGCGCGTTGGCGGCGGCTATTTGGCCGAAGAGGTACGGTTCGTCGACCGTGGGGGTGAAAAAGTCCACTGTTTGAATTATAACCTGGTTGTCATTAATACGGTAAACCGCAGCGTCGTCAGAGGTGTCCGGCCCTACTAAAAGGCGCGGGTCGTCTATTTTGGGTAAGTGCCGCAGTACCTGCGACAGGGTGTGGACCCCTACTTTGGAAGCTCACCCCGGTACTTTTGTCATGCTGGTCAATTTAATCCCGTTATTGGTTGCCGGCATACAGTAGTCTCCTTATTAATCATAGCATGCGCCAGGTATTCTTTTTTTACGTCCTTTTTTCCTTTATCTTAATAATAAAAAAATTTTATAATAAAAGCTTCCACCAGAAGATATTCTTATGTTATTTGAGGTTTGAATCATGTTACTTGTAGTTTGAAACACATAAAGGTGTACAGGCCCGGCATAAATATGTTAAAATCTGAATGATTACAACATGTTGGTTATATGAGGAGGAAGTTGACATGGAGCAACCTTTTGAAGTTATTGTTTTTGGGCTTAACGCTCCGGCCGCCAGCTTTGGCTGAGGTCCGAGACATTCCGCAGGTTGCGGATCTACGAAAACCATGAAACAGGAAGCAGAAGAACTGGGCATCGCCTTGAAGAACGACTTTGGCGATGATGTAACGGTTAAATTTGTGGATGTTTCCACGGAGGAGTTGCACCAGTACCCCAATATTGCCTCAATATTGCCCCGGGTACGTTTGCCTTTAACCGTAATTAACAACGAGCCCCGTTTTCACGGCGGTATTTCGGTGGAGGTAATATCCAGCGCGCTAAGGGAAATGCAGCAAAAGGACCAGTAGCCATGTTGTGCTGGAAAACTTAACCTGAAAAACGTTATTTTTCCCCTCCAAGTCGCATAGATTTAGTGGCAAGGAGGGGATTTTTGTGGCCTGGAAAGATATTAAGAACAGGTTTAAAAGTAAAATTTCGGATTACCTTGAGTTGCCGGGCGATATTATACTAGACCTGCCGAAAATTGTGCTGGTGGGAAACCTGCAGGTTTTTATAGAGAATCATCGCGGTATTCAGGAGTACAACCCCCGGCATGTCCGGGTTGTGGTTAATGACAAGGTTGTGGAAGTTACCGGTGAAAATCTGACCCTGCGTAACATTTTGCCCGATGAAATATGCGTGGAAGGCCGGATTGTCACCCTGACATTCCATGGTTAAGGGAGGCCATCCGGATGCTGTTGTTTAGAATTCTTTCCTATTTGGGCGGTTATGTTGTGCTTTCGGTTCCTGAGCATTGCCTGGAGAAGTTTGTGAACCTTGCCGTAGCCCGGGGTATATTCCTGTGGGATGTTACCGGAAAGGGTGCCGGCCGGGTAATAATGAAAGCCCGTCTTGGCGGTGTACAACCCTTACGCCATGTGGCCCGCATGACAGGTTGCCGGTTTAGAATACTGGAACGACACGGGTTACCCTTTTTTATCGCCCGTATGCGGCAACGGCGGGTCATGACGGCGGGAGCCGTGCTTTTTGTCATTGCATTGTACATGCTTTCGTCGTTTATCTGGTTCATTGATGTAACCGGAAACAAGCAAGTGCCCGCCGGGGAAGTGGAGCGCGTGGCGCGGCAATCGGGCGTGAAGCCGGGTGCTCTCCGGTGGTCGGTGGATGAGGCGGCGTTGGAAAAGGCCATACTGGAGCAGGTGCCTGGTCTGGCGTGGGTTGGTGTGTATGTTGATGGGACAAGGGTTCGCATCAAGGTGGTGGAACGAAAGATGCCTCCACCGGACGAGAGCGGTGTGCCCGCAGACGTAGTAGCGGCCAAAGACGGGCTTGTAGAGGAAATTCTTGTGCTAAGCGGGCACCCGCTGGTTAAAGAGGGGGATACGGTTTCCGAGGGCCAGGTGCTTATTTCCGCGGCCATCCCGCTTCCGGAAACAAGTGGGGAGGAAGAGGAAGACGAAAATTTTGGGGATGTGCCGGAAATGCGGCGGGAGGACACGGTACGCCTGGTGCACGCCAGGGGTATCGTCAGGGCACGTGTTTGGTATGAGAATGACGCAGAACAAGCGCTTGTTGAAAGAGGTAATGCCCGCACGGGGGATGAAATTACCAGATTCGGCATTAAAATCGGAACCAAGGAAATAATTTTAATGGGTCCGCGCGAAATTCCCTTTGAGCATTATGCAATGGAAGTGGATCGCAAGCGGGTTAGTAATTGGAGGAATATAAATATACCCGTCGAATTAATTACGGTAAGGTATTGCGAGGAAAAACCATACATTAATAGATATTCAAGGGATGAGGCCATAAGCATTGCCGGCAGGCACGCGATGGACGAAATTCGCAGGCAGCTTCCGGCCGGCGCAAGAATACTGGGGCGTAATGTGGAGGAACTGGAGCTCCTCGGAGATCCCAACCTGATCAAGGTAAGAGTGATTGTAGAAGTGCTGGAAGATATCGGCGTGGAAAAACCCCACCAGTACCGCGGAGGAGGTACCGGCGTAGTTGACGACGGAGAACGTGGAAGAAAGGTTAATCATAGATGATATAGGCGCTGCCGCCGAAATATTCGGGCGGCATGATCAAAACCTGACCCTGTTGGAGAAAGCCCTGGAGGTAAAAATGGTTACACGGGGCGAGGAATTGTTAATCATGGGGCGGCGTGAACAAGTGGAAGCAGCCCGGAATGTAATTACCCAGTTGCAGGAGTTTTACCGGGCCGGGAACAGGTTGACAACGCACGAGATTAATTATACCATTGACGCTGTGAAAGCCGGGAAACCCGACGCGCTTCGCGAGCTGGCCAGGGATGTTGTCCTGGTGACGCCAAGAGGCAAAAAAATTAAGCCAAAAACGCTGGGGCAGCAAAAATACATTGAGGCCCTTCAGAAACATGACATTGTATTCGCCATTGGACCCGCCGGCACAGGTAAGACTTACCTGGCGGTGGTAATGGCAATCAGGGCTCTGCGCAACCGCAACGTCAACAGGCTTATTCTGACTAGGCCGGCGGTTGAAGCCGGGGAAAAGCTGGGTTTTTTACCGGGAGACTTGCAGGAGAAAGTCGATCCTTACCTGCGCCCTTTGTACGACAGCCTTTATGACGTGCTGGGTTTTGAGAGCACGCAAAAGTACCTGGAAAGGCAAATCATAGAGATAGCCCCCCTTGCCTACATGCGGGGAAGAACACTGGACGATTCTTTTGTGATCTTGGACGAGGCTCAGAATACTACTCCCGAGCAGATGAAAATGTTCCTGACACGTTTGGGATATGGTTCCCGGGCGGTGATAACAGGGGATGTCACCCAGGTGGACCTGCCCCGGGGCCAGCGGTCCGGGTTAATCCATGCCCGGGAGGTTTTGGCCGGAATAGAAGAAATAACCTTCCAGGAACTGACCGGGCGGGATATTGTCAGACACCCGCTGGTGCGTAAAATTATAAAAGCATATGGTGATAAAGATGTCCCGGTCGACTGACGGTTGAAAACAAGGAGAAGTGGATAACATGAGTCCTCCGGTAAAATTAAGAGGCAGAATTACAGAAGGTTTCAACCAGCTGGCCGGAAAAAGAAAAGTACGGCGCGGCCTGGCCGCAATTGTTTTTTTTATTGTCTTGAGTCTTTTAATTTCCGTTGATTTTATGCCCCAAAGGGTAAACCTGGCTGTGGGCCAGGTATCCCCCAGGGATATCACCGCCCCCAGGAGCATAACTTTTGTGGATGAAGTTAAAACCGAGGAAGCACGGGAAGCGGCGGCGGCCGGGGTGGAAAGGCAGTACATCGTGGACCCGCGCGTAAGCGTGGACGTACAGCAAAATATGTCCGAACTGGTTGCATCGATAGGTGAAGTGCAAGGGAACCAGGAGTTGGACGATAATGAAAAGGTGGCCCGGCTAAAACAAATCATTCCTTTCAGCCTTTCGGAAAACGTGATTAAAGCGCTGGCTCGTCCCGATCCCGAAAGCCTGGAACGGCTGGAAACCGGTCTTACCGCCATGGTGGCCCGGGCGATGGGAACCGAGGAGGGTGTATCCCAGGAAAACCTGGCGGAAGTGGAAAAGGAACTGGTTCAAGAAACACAATCCTTACAATTGTCCGGTCCTTATAATGAGCTGGCCGCCGGTATGGTGCGCAACTTTATGCGTCCAAACCGGTTTTACGATGCGGAAAAAACAGAGCAGTTGAAGGAAACGGCACGGCAACTGGTGCCGCCGGTGATGGTTACCGTAAAAGAAAACGAAAAAATAATTGGCGAGGGTGAAATAGTAACCGAAGAACACATGGCCAAACTGGAGGCCTTGAACCTGTCACGCCCTACCTTGCCCGTGTCCTCGCTATTGGGGTCGGCACTTTTGACGGCCCTGCTGATGGTGGTGGTGTTGTTTTACCTCTACCAGCAAAATAGAGAGATATACAGGAGCGCGGGGCACCTTTACCTGCTAGGCATTGTGGTTATTGGCATTTTGGGGGTGGCCAAGGCTATCATAGCCATTAACGTAAGCCAGTGGCCTGAATTTGGAGCCCAGCTAGGTTACCTGGCGCCAATTGCCGCCGCCGGCATGCTGATAGCAATTCTACTTGATTCAAGACTGGCCGTACTGGTAGTGGCCGTAATGAGCTTTATGCTGGGCCTGATGACCGGAGGGCAAATAAAATTTGCCATTGTGGGTTTAATCGGGGGTATCACCGGTGTTTACGGCGTAAGCAAGTTAAGCCAGCGCAGTGACCTTGCCAGGGCGGGCTTTTACACCGGAGCCGCCAACATGGCGGCAATATTCGCCATGGGCCTGCTCAGTGACACCCCCATCGGGCTGGTAATTACCTCCAGCCTTATCCTGGGCTCGGTAAACGGTATTCTTTCTTCAATTTTAACAAACGGAGCCATTCCGTACCTGGAAAGCGCTTTCGAAATTACATCTTCGGTCAGGTTGCTGGAGCTTTCTAACCCCAGCAACCCGCTATTGAGACAACTGCAAATCGAAGCGCCGGGCACGTACCACCACAGCCTGCTGGTGGGCAATCTGGCCGAAGCCGCTGCAAACGCTGTGGGGGGCGATTCGTTACTGGTCAGGGTGGCCGCTTATTATCACGATATAGGTAAGATCAAAAGGCCGTATTTTTTTATTGAAAACCAGATGGGTGACAACCCCCACGACAAAATTGCCCCGTCATTGAGCACGCTAATCCTGACTTCACACGTCAAGGACGGGGTGGAACTGGCCAGGGAGCACAAGTTGCCCCAGGGGATTACGGATATAATAGAACAGCACCACGGTAACAGCTTGTGCAGTTTCTTTTACCACAAGGCAGTTGAAAGCGGTAAAAACGGAAACGTAACCGAGGAAGAATTTCGGTACGAGGGACCAAAACCCCAGACCAAGGAAGCAGCCATTGTGATGCTGGCCGATTCGGTGGAAGCCGCGGTACGCTCGTTGCAGAACCGCACGCCGGGGCGGGTTGAGGGCTTAGTGCGCAAAATTATCCGTGACAAGCTGATGGACGGCCAGCTGGACGAATGCGATCTAACCCTCAAAGACCTGGATATCATCGCGGGAGCTTTCATACGGGTTTTGTCGGGTATATTCCACAGCCGGATAGAATACCCCGACCCCCAAATACTGCAGCAACGGGAACAGGGAAAAAAGGCCAAAAGGCGCAAGAGCTTGGCGAAGCTGGGCTAGAGCAAAACAAAGACCCGACTTTTACAGTTCGGGTCTTTGCAGGCCTTATGACATTTTTTGCACACCATCGATTGTGGTTTTACCCGAGTCTTTCGGTACAAATGTTTTACAGCAGGTGGCCATGCAGGTGTCAGCAGGGGTGGGTGACAGTTGCTTGGCCATTTGGGCGTCGATCCTGTCCGGTTGGCTGTCGCCGAATTCGTCCGATGTGACTATTATCTCGTTTGCGACGCACTGGTTTCCCTGGGCCCAGTAATGGCAGTTGTTGACCAGGCAATGAATGTGCTGGTTCATTTTAGGGTTCGCCTCCTTCGATTAAAATTTATTACGAAAATATTTTTTTCTAATTCAGATTTTTTTATTTTGGCAAAGACCTCATGTTATGTATACAATTTACAAGTTAAACTTCAAGCCCGGTTGATTTATTAAACTGAAGCCGGATACATTGCACAAGCGGGAGGGCTTGATATGGCTCGCGAATACGGGGAAGATCAAATTTTTTTGGATATCATAAAAAATATTAAGGAGCTGAATGTTAAAGGGCTGCAGGTTTTGCTCGATGAATTGCAGCCATATGATATTGCACGATTTTTCATGGACATGCCTGAAAAATACAGGACCCGTTTTATACTGTTGCTGCAGGCCGAGCAACTGGCGCTTCTGATTCAGGAACTGGATAAAGATGAGCAACTGGAAGTACTGAATAAACTGGGCCTTGAAAAAGCAAGCCGGGTTATGGGGCTTATGAACAAGGACGACCTGGCGAGCTTGCTTGGCGGGCTTTCCAAGCGGGAAACGGAAATTTTTCTTTCGGTGATGAAAAAAGAACAATCCCAAATAATCAAGGATATCCTGGAACACCCCCCGGAATCTGCGGGTAGGTTAATGACCGACCGTTATGTTTGGATACCGCAACACTATACAGCAAGGCAGGCGGTGGACAAACTTAAATCTTTCGCAGAGATTGCAGAAAGCATAAACTACCTGTATGTTATAGACGGCAACAGGAAACTTGTCGGGGTGTTGTCCTACAGGGATTTAATTTTGGCCGAACCTGATGAAAAAATCAGCGATATCATGAATAGCAGGGTTATCTCGGTGCCCGTGGATATGGACCAGGAAGAAGTGGCTCGAATTATCGAGCGCTACGACTTTTTAGCCGTGCCGGTGGTGAAAAGCGACAACGAGCTACTGGGAATTGTCACTGTGGATGATGTTTTGGATGTCATTATCAAAGAGGCAAACGAAGATATAGGCAAGCTATCAGCTGCGGGTAAAGCTATAGACTTTGATACCAAAGCCCGGGAAGCGGCTTTGCAACGCCTGCCCTGGCTGGTGCTGCTGTTGTTTATAGGGCTTATTTCAGGCAGTATCATCAGTTTATTTGAGGAAACATTGCAAAAAGTAGTGTCACTGGCTTTCTTTATGCCCATGATTGCCGGAATGACCGGAAACACCGGAACACAATCACTGGCTGTAGTGGTAAGGGGGCTGGTATCTCGCGATATTGATAAAAAAACGGCCATACGATTGTTGTACCGGGAACTGGGCGTGGGCCTGATTATCGGTACTATTTGCGGTTTACTGGTTTCCATCATCGCTTATATCTGGTTGGAAAATTACGTGCTGGGGCTGGTGGTGGGAATCTCGCTTTTGCTGACGCTGGTAATTGGCACCCTAGCGGGAACTGTCATACCTTTAATTGTGTACAGGATGAACATTGACCCCGCAGTGGCTTCGGGCCCGCTAATTACAACTTTAAATGACGTTTTCTCCCTGACGGTTTATTTTGGCGTGGCTACTTTGTTTATTACGTACCTGGTTTGAAATTGCTTGCATAATCCTGAATTTAATTGTTGAAACCAATTTTTTTCCGGGAAGGAGGGGGTGTTGCATTGCCGGTATACTTGAACAACTTACAGGAAAAGGTGCCCGTGAGTGAAAAACTGGAAAAGCTGGTTACCCGGGTGGTTGCCGAGGCGCTGCGCAGTTTTGGACCCGGTGGAGAACCGGAGGTGGGCATTGTGTTTGTGGATGACGATTATATTGCCGGGTTGAACCGGCAGTACCGCGGGGTGGAAGGACCTACCGACGTGCTGAGCTTTGCCATGCAGGAGGGTGATCCCGTACCCGGAGGAGAAGCTGAGGACCTCTTACTGGGCGATGTGGTGATTTCCCTGGAAACGGCGCTACGCCAGGGGGATGAGTACGGGCACGGGTTTGAGCGTGAAGTGGCTTATCTTACCATACACGGTGTGCTGCACCTGCTGGGGTACGATCACGGCACGGAAGCGGAAAAAAAAGAAATGCGGCAACGTGAAGAGGAGATACTGGCACGGGTTATGCGCGGTGGAGAGGTGTAAAAAGCTCTGTTGAACGCTTTTCGGTATTTAAAAATTTATAACACCTGTTTTGCGGCTGGAAAGGTGGTGGCGTAGTGCGGTTATTGAAAAGCTTCGGCTGGGCGTTGTCGGGCATACGTTTCGCGCTGGCTACCCAATTCAATATGAAAATCCACCTGGTGGCGGCCATTGCGGTCATCGTTGTTTGTATTATATTGAACCTGCCGCCTGTTGAGCTGGCTCTGGTTGTTTTACTGGTATTTCTGGTTCTGGCGGCCGAGATGTTTAATACCGCCATTGAAAAAGTGGTGGATATTTGTTCCCCGGGAAGGGACCCTGTGGCCAAAACGGCCAAGGACGTGGCGGCCGGAGCTGTATTACTTACCGCATCCGCCGCTGTGGTGGTGGCGGTTATTATTATCTGGCCCCGGCTCTGGGAATTAATTGTGAGGTGATGGACCATTAATCCGGATAAATTGGTGAACGCGGCGTTGAAAGCCATGGAAAATGCTTACGCTCCCTACTCTAATTTTGCTGTTGGAGCCGCATTGCTGGCCACCGGTGGAGAGGTGTTTACCGGCTGTAATGTCGAAAATGCATCTTACGGTCTAACCATGTGCGCGGAAAGGGTGGCTCTTTTTAATGCCGTATCCCGGGGTAAGCGGTCTTTTTCCGCCATAGCCATAGCGGCGGGAACGGAAAAATATTGCAGCCCCTGTGGCGCCTGTAGGCAGGTTTTGGCCGAATTCGGCGGCGACACCAGGGTATACATGGCCAACCGCTACGGCAAATTCGTGGAAACAACTGTGGCTGAACTGCTGCCGTCGGCTTTTAACCTGGAAGTCTAAATGTAACCGGGAGGGTGTCTATGCAGGGAACGGGTTTTAAATCGGGTTTCGTAACCATAGCCGGGCGTACCAATGTGGGTAAATCAACCCTGATGAATAAAATGATCGGGCATAAAGTGGCCATAATGTCGGACAAGCCGCAAACTACCAGGCATAAAATCCAGGCCGTGCTTACCGGCCCGGATTACCAGATTGTTTTTATCGACACTCCGGGGATACACAAACCCAAGCACAAGCTGGGTGAACATATGGTAAAAGTGGCGCTGAACACCCTTAAAGAAGTAGATGTGGTATTGCTGATGGTGGAAGCCGCCATGCCAGGTCCCGGCGACCATTATATGGTGGAACAGGTCAAACAAGTACCGGGCCCGGTGGTGCTGGTAATCAACAAAATAGACCTGGTTGACCGCCGGGAACTGCTTGTAATTATCGACACTTTCAGTAAAATGCACGGATTTGCGGAGATTATCCCGGTTTCGGCTTTGACGGGAGAAAACGTGTCAAAGGTGCCGGAAGTTATTAAAAACTACCTGCCGGAGGGGCCGAAGTATTACCCCGATGACATGATTGTGGATCGCCCGGAGCGTTTCATCATGGCGGAAATAATCCGGGAGAAAGTGCTTCATTTGACCAGCCAGGAAGTACCTCATTCAGTGGCCGTGGTGATAGAAGAAATAGAAGAAAGGCCGAATGGCCTGCTGGCGGTGCGGGCGGTTATTTACACCGAGAGGGAAAGCCAAAAGGGAATACTGATCGGTAAAGGGGGCCGAATGCTGAAGCAGGTAGGCCAGCTGGCCAGGGAGGAGATTGAGACTTTGCTGGGGTCCAGGGTTTACCTGGAACTGTGGGTAAAGGTCAAAAAAGACTGGCGTAACCGGGAAAGTTTCATGAAAAATTTCGGGCTGGTGGATAATTGAGCAGCCGCAAGGCTTGCAAATACTAAAATGCATTGACACTCCCGGGGCAACGGTAATATTATATTAGTGAATTAACGCTATGGCAAATTAAAAGTAGCGGAGCCGTGGGGCGGTTCAAGCGTCAAAACAAAATATTCTTCGTTAGGTGAGGCTACTGCACAGACACAAGCCACTGCCCGGAAATGTCGAGAGACAGTAACGGGTCAACTGATATTACCGAATTAAGGTTTTATCTAATGTGGCTGAGAACTTGTTTCTCTAGCTGTGTTGAGCCAAAGCTTGTACGAGTGAAGAAGGCGGATAATTGCTTGTTATTGGCCTTCATAATTGCGTGAAGGCCTTTTAATTTTGAAAGGGGGGTAACCTGCATGGATAAATCAAAATACCGACGAAAGACAACCGGCAGCAATAGAGGGAAATGGAAAACAATTCATGGAGGTGGCCCCGGTGATAAAAACATATTTTTACGACGCTACAAGGGGGCAGTTGCTGCACGACGTTGACCTGTCGTTGCGAGACCTGATCCAGCATGAAGATGATTTGCTTTGGGTGGATATTTTTGATTTCAACGAACAGGAACTCAATTACGTGGCCAAAATTTTCGATTTTCACTACCTGGCCATTGAGGACTGCTTGCAGCACAGCCCGCGTGCCAAGATTGACACTTATGAAAACTATTATTTTTTTGTTTTGCACGCACTCCGGTACAAGGAAGACAGCGACGAAGAAATTAGCCTGGAACAGTTGAATGTTTTCTTGAGTTCAAATTATGTGGTTACCGTGCACAGGCGCACTTTGCCCACCCTAGGCCGCATAGCCAGGGAATGCCTGAGCAAAAAAGTGCGGTACATGCAGCTCGGCCCGGATATGTTTCTTTACCACATTCTGGATGGCTTTACCGACGAGTATTTTCCCATCCTGGACCGGATTGACCAGCGGGTTGATGAACTGGAGGACCAGCTTTACGAATCGCCCAGCAAGGAAATCACCGAAGAGTTCATGGCCTTGAAAAGGACTATCTTGTCCATGCGGCGGGCTATTCTGCCGCAGAAAAAGATGTTTTCCGGCACGAACGGCAAGTACGTTTTCCAGGTTTCCAAGGAAAGCGAACCTTATTATCTGGACTTGCTGGATCACATCGAGCGTATTGTGGATTCCATCGACAGTTTCCGGGATTTGCTGGACGGCGTGCTGGAAACTTACTACACCATTATCAGCGCCCGTACAAACGAAAGTATCCGGGTACTGGCCGTGATTTCATTTATATTCATGCCCCTGACCTTCATAACCGGTTTTTTCGGCATGAACGTGCCTCTTCCCGAGCAGCAAAGCCCGTGGTCCACGGTGTTAATAACAGCCGGGCTTACAGGTATAGCCCTTTGGATGTTCAAGGTGTTCAAGATGAAAAAATGGATTTAGGTTTCCCCCCAGCGAGGGGCAAGACTGTTATCAATGCCCAGCAGGTCCATGACGCGCCCGGTGGTTTGCATGACCAGGTCCGTTATGGTGGTCGGGCGCTGGTAGAATGCCGGTAACGGGGGCATTATAATGGCACCCGCCCGCGCCAGTTTGAGCATGTTTTCCAGGTGAACGACGTGGAGCGGGGTTTCCCTGGGCAACAGCACCAGCGGGCGCTTTTCCTTGATGGTGACGTCGGCGGCCCTGGTTATGAGATTGTCCGAATAACCGGATGCCAGGGCGGCCATGGTTTTCATGCTGCAGGGCGCGATGACCATCCCATTGTGCCGGAAAGAACCGCTTGCGATGGGGGCGGCCAAATCTCCGGCGTCATGCACCCTGGCGGCAAATTTGTTGACATCCTCTATCTTGTAATCAGTTTCAAGTTCTATGGTACGCCTGGCCCACCTGCTTACCACCAGGTGAGTTTCCACCCCGGCCCGGGTTAATTCCCTGACCAGAGTTATACCGTAAACCGCTCCCGAGGCGCCTGTTATACCTATAACAATACGCATATGCCAGTGCTTCCTTTCTGTAAATCGTTTTCGTAAATCGTTGGAACCGCGTAGTTTATTTTTCCACACCGGTTGACTGAATCCTTTAAGCTTTTAATCTTTGAAGAATCCACCCTTTGGTTTTTGAGTGACCGGTAGGGGTTTGTGGCCGGGTTTTGCACTACATGTTATAATTGCAACAAACCGGTGTGATTATTATTTTATATTATTTTATTAATGAGACATCCTGCGGCGGCCGGTGACGGCCGTGTTTTTGCCGGCTTGAGGGTCCTTTCTTTTGGCGAATTGGAGACGACAAGACGGGTTTACAAAAACGCGGGGCGGTGTGAAATGAAACTGTACAGAGCACGTGCCGTGGTGTTGAACTCGCGGGAAATGCGGGACGCTCACCGCGTGTTAACCTTGTTTTCACTGGAAAAAGGAAAAATCAGGGCTGTGGCCCACGGGGTTGACAAGCCCACCAGCCGAAAGCGGGGAGCGGTGCAGCCCTTTTCATACAGCGATTTTTTACTTCGCCGGGGGCGGGAACTGGACAGCATAAGCCAGTGCGAATGCCTGGAAGTTTTTCCGGGCTTGTGGTCAGACCTGGAAAGAATGGGTTACGCCGCCCATGTTTCAGAACTTGTGGACGGCCTGACGGCGGACGGGGAAGCAAACCGGGCTGTTTTTGAACTATTGCTTGGCACCTTTCGCTTCCTGGAAAAAACGCCCGAACCCGAATTGGCCGCGCGGGGTTTTGAATTGCGCCTGGTGTCGCTGCTGGGCTACCGCCCGCACCTGGAATCATGCGTAAACTGCGGAGTTAAAATGGCTGCCCCGGTAAGCGGTTTCAGCGCCGCCAGCGGGGGACTGGTTTGCGGGGATTGTTCTTCTGGCGAGGCGGAAGTACCTTGCTGTGGTGAAACGGTGGCGGTTATGAAGCGCCTGATGGAATGGGATTCGGCCATGCTGGGACGACTGCGGGTTTCACCCCGCGCCCGCGGGGAAATGAAGAAGATTATGCGGGAATACTGCCAGTGGCTGGTGGAAAAAC
This sequence comes from uncultured bacterium, assembly GCA_965539975.1. Lineage (GTDB taxonomy): Bacteria > Bacillota > Desulfotomaculia > Desulfotomaculales > Desulfallaceae > CBETWA01. Next base: position 13,714 of record CBETWA010000006.1, read on the forward strand.
GCCTCCGCTCGCTGCAATTCCTGGATAGCATATGTGACTACCGGGTATCAAAGTGAAACAGCCCCAAAGGCTTGTATGCCACGCGGGACAATTAAGTGCATATTGCCGGCCGAAAGGGTTACATTATCCCCGAGAATAATAATTCAAGGAGGGATAATGTATATGAATAACGAGCTGGAGAAGATCGATTTGCTGCGCGAAAGGACCGGCGTGTCCTACCGGGAAGCCAAAAAAGCCCTGGATGAAGCCGGGGGAGACGTGGTGCAAGCACTGATTAACCTGGAAGAAGGCGGAAAGAGTTTTGAGGAAGAAGAAAACGTTTTTACCGGGAAAAAACAAGTATTTGGCCACGAGCTGATGGAAAACATCAAGGATATACTGCAGCGCGGGCAGGCCACAAAAATTCGTATCAAACAGGGTGATCGGACAGTTCTGGAAGTGCCCGCCTCTGTTGGCGCTGTGGGCCTTCTTGGGGCCCTGATCAGCAGCGAGATTGCCCTTCTGGGAGTGCTGGGTTCCATTGCCGCCATGTCCAAGAAATACACGCTGGAATTTGACCGCCCGCCCAAAAAAGAAGACAAGAAAGAGGGCAGCATGTTAAACGAGGAAAACAGAGACACATTTACCTATAAGAGCGATCAACTGCAATAATGAGGTATTAATTGACATGCAGGCTTAAATTTGATAAATTTGAACTTGGCAAGATAATAGGTTGAGGCTATGAGGAAAAAGAGTAACCGGTGCGGTTCCGCCAGAGAGCCGGCGTGTGGTGCGAGCCGGTGGAATACGCCGGTGAAAGGGGTTTCCGAGCCGCAGGAGGAACGCCGGGACAGATTGCTTCCGGTTAGTAAAACCTGCATTACAAGAGCGGGCTGCCTGTCTTCCGGCGGCCAATCAGGGTGGAACCGCGGGAAATGTCCCCCGTCCCTGGCTTTAAGCCGGGCCGGGGGATTAATTTTGGGATATAAAAAAGGAGGTAATGATGGTGAACTTTCAGGAACTGATACAAACCCTTAACCAATTCTGGGCTGAACAAAACTGTATTATCCAGCAGCCCTACGATGTGGAAAAGGGAGCCGGGACAATGAACCCCGCCACTTTTTTAAGGGCGCTGGGGCCGGAACCCTGGCGAGTGGCATACGTGGAACCGTCCAGGCGTCCAACTGACGGGCGGTACGGTGAGAACCCCAACCGGCTGCAGCATTACTACCAGTACCAGGTAATTTTGAAACCCTCGCCGGACGATGTGCTGGAAGTGTACCTGGACAGCCTGAGGGCTATAGGTATTGACCCGCGGAATCATGATATCCGGTTTGTGGAAGATAACTGGGAATCTCCCACCCTGGGCGCGTGGGGTTTGGGTTGGGAAGTGTGGCTTGACGGTATGGAAATTACCCAGTTCACTTATTTTCAACAATGCGGTGGCATTGACTGCCGCCCGGTGTGCGCGGAAATAACCTACGGCCTGGAGCGACTGGCCATGTATATACAGGGAAAGGACAATGTTTTCGATATCCTGTGGGTAGGCGATGTTACTTACGGCGATGTGCACCACCGGGGAGAGGTGGAACATTCCCACTACAATTTCAACGAAGCCGATACCGACATGCTATTCAAGCTTTTCGATATGTACGAGAAAGAAGCTTCGCGCATTATGGAAAAGGGTTTTGTCTTGCCGGCTTACGATTACGTGCTGAAATGCTCCCATACCTTCAACCTGCTGGATGCCAGGGGCGCTATTAGTGTCACCGAGCGGACCGGGTTTATTCACCGGGTGCGCAACCTGGCCCGGATTTGTGCTGAAAAATATGTGGCCCAGCGGGAAGAAATGGGCTACCCACTGCTGAAAAAGGAGGCTTTTTAATATGGCCAGGGATTTTTTACTAGAGATAGGTGTGGAGGAACTGCCGGCCCGTTTTCTATCACCGGCGCTGGAACAGCTGCGCGGGCTGGTTAAGGAGGCCTTGGAAGAGAAAAGGCTGGCCCACGGGGAAATTGTTACCTGTGGAACGCCCCGCAGGATTGCGGTTTACGTGCGCGATCTTGCCGAGAAACAAGAACCCCTGGTGCAGGAAATCAAGGGACCGGCGGTTAAGGTTGCCTTCAACGCCGAAGGCGAGCCCACCCGGGCGGCTATCGGATTTGCCAAAAGCAACGGGGTGCGCGTGGAAGACCTGGTGCGCAAGCCCGTGGGACCGGTGGAGTACGTGTTTGCGGTGAAAAAGGAAGAGGGCAAACCCACTGCCAGGGTGCTACCCGAAATAGCGCCGGCGCTAATCACTGGCTTGCATTTCCCCAAGCCCATGCGCTGGGGGAACCTGGATGTGCGCTTTGCCCGGCCCATTCGCTGGCTGTTGTGCCTGCACGGCCAAGATGTGGTGGATTTAGAGCTGGCCGGACTACGCTCGGACCGCTACACCTACGGCCACCGCTTTCTCAGTACCGGCCGGCTGGAAGTGAGCGAAGCAGGAAAATACTTTGAGGTTATGCGTAACGCTTATGTTTTGGTAGATGTTGACCAGCGCCGGGAAGAAATACGCCGGCAGGTAAACGAAACGGCGGAAATGGAGGGCGGCCGCGCTGAAATAGATGAAGAACTCATTGATGAGGTTACCAACCTGGTGGAATACCCCACTGCCTTGTGTGGAAAGTTTGACGACGCTTTTTTACAGATGCCCGAAGAGGTTCTTATTACACCCATGCGTGAACACCAGCGTTATTTCCCGGTGCGCGGGCGGGACGGAAAACTAATGGCGAGGTTTGTTGCCGTAAGTAACGGCGGCCCGGATAATATCGACATTGTGCGGGCGGGCAACGAAAAGGTGTTACGGGCGCGTCTTTCCGATGCTTCGTTCTTCTGGCAGGAAGATTTGAAGAAACCGCTGGATACGAAAGTGGAAGGACTTAAAAAGGTGGTTTTCCAGGAAAGCCTGGGCACGATGTATGAAAAAGTGCAGCGTATTACTGCGCTGGCCGACTTTCTGGCCGGCCGCCTGAATGCCACGGAGGAACAAAGAAAGCACGCGTTGCGGGGAGCGCTCCTTTCCAAGGCGGACCTGCTGACCAACATGGTTTACGAGTTCCCGGAATTACAGGGAATTATGGGCCGTGAATACGCAATTCGCTCCGGGGAGCCCGCTGAAGTAGCCTTGGCCATATACGAGCATTACTTGCCCCGCTTTGCAGGTGACGAGCTACCGGAGAGCTTGCCCGGCAAGATTTTGAGCCTGGCTGACAAGATGGATACCCTGGCGGGATGTTTCGGGGTGGGTATCCAGCCCACTGGTTCACAGGATCCGTATGCTTTGAGACGCCAGGCTCTGGGTATCTGTCATATTATTATCGACGGCGACCTTGTGCTGTCCCTGGCTGAACTGGTTGAAAAGGCTTATAACGGTTATGCTGGCCGGGTGGAAATGAAATTGCCGTTAAGCGAAGTCAAGTCCGAGCTGGAAGAATTCTTCCGGCAGCGATTGCGCGGCCTGTTTATTGAAAAGGGATTGCCATACGACACGGTGGATGCGGTGCTTTCCGCCGGTATTGACGATATATCGGGAGCTTGGCTCCGGGGAGGTGCCTTGCAGGATTTTCGCTCCCACTCCGCCTTCGACGAGCTGTTAACCGCATTTACCAGGGCATACAACCTGGCTAAAAAGGCCGGGCATGACCTGGTCGACCCGGCGCTGTTTGAAAATCCCGCTGAAACAGAACTGTACGGTGCTTATCAAACAGCGGCTTCTGTTGTCGGCCATGCCCTTGAAGGACGCGACTATGCCCGGGCTTTGTCTGGCATGGCGGAATTGCGTGGACCGGTCGACCGCTTCTTCGATGACGTGATGGTAATGGTGGAAAACGAGCCCGTGCGGGACAACCGCCTGGCGTTATTGAAGCAAATCGCCGGCTTGGCCGGGCGTATCGCCGACCTGAGTAAAATCGTACAGCCGGGTAAATAAATTAAAAATTTTTTCACCCTGAAGGAAAATTAAAGCCGGTATGTAATATATTATTTATGCGGGTAAACTTTAATAGTATGGCATAATTGCTCTTTTAAGGGGCGATGGTATGCAGCTTACCAAGCGGCAGGAGCGAATTCTGGAAATTGTAAAAAACGAAGGCCCCATTACCGGCGAACAAATTGCGGAGAGACTGAACTTGACTAGGGCCACCTTGCGCCCCGACATGGCTATTTTAACCATGTCGGGCATCATTGAAGCGCGTCCCCGGGTGGGTTATTTTTACAGCGGCAAAAAGCCCGGGCGGATGCTGGCCGATAAACTGCACCGGGTTACAGTGGGTGAAGTTAAATCGGTACCGGTTGTGGTGCCCGACCAGTGCACCGTATACGACGCCGTGGTAACTATGTTCATAGAGGATGTGGGTACGCTTTTCATCGTAAGGGAGGGCGGTTACCTGGAAGGAGTTGTTTCTCGGAAGGATTTGCTTAAGATTACCATGGGCGGGCGGGACATTCAGAGATTGCCTGTGGGCGTTATCATGACCAGAATGCCCAACGTGATCTACGTTGAACCCGAAGAGTCCGTATGGGAGGCCGCCCGGAAAATGATTAGCCACGAAGTGGATGCGCTTCCGGTAGTGAAACCTGTTAATAACGAAGATGGTACTCAAATGTTCGAGGTTATAGGAAGAATAAGCAAAACCAACATCACCAGGCTGTTTGTCGAATTGGGCGAGGGTAATTTTTAAGGGGGCGGTTTATATTACCACGGGTGACAAGAAAATGAACCGTATAGTTTATATCATTTCCGACTCTATAGGCGAAACAGCTGAGTTGGTGGTGCGGGCTGCGGCCAGCCAGTTTAACAGCGATGGTATAGAAATACAGCAGGTGCCCTTCGTAAACGACGCCTCGGAGATACCGGAAATTGTGGAAGAAGCAGCTAGGTACAACAGCATAATTGCTTATACCCTGGTACTTCCCGAATTAAGGCAAGCTTTAAGCAGGGAAGCTGCAAAACACAACATTATTACCGTGGACATCATGGGCCCCATGTTAGAAGCGCTGACCAAACTGGAAGGGCGCCCGCCCAAGCTCGAGCCGGGGTTGATGCGTAAAACTGACCAGGAGTACTTTAGCAAGGTGGAAGCCATCGAATTTGCCGTGAAATACGACGACGGCAAGGATCCCAGGGGGATTACCCGAGCCGACCTTGTGGTAATAGGGGTAAGTCGTACATCCAAGACGCCGCTGTGCATGTACCTGGCGCACAGGCGCATCAAGGCGGCCAACGTGCCGCTGGTGCCGGAGGTAGCACCTCCAGAGGAAATATTTCAGCTGCCGCCTCACCGGCTGATCGGGTTAACCATCCGGCCCAGTCTGTTAAACGAGATACGCCGCGAAAGGCTGAAATCTCTGGGACTCACTTCCAGCGCTGATTACGCCAGCATGGAACGCATTCTCAAAGAGCTGGAATATGCCGAAGGGATCATGAAAAAAGCGGGTTGCTCAATCATCGATGTCTCGAACAAAGCTGTGGAGGAAACTGCCAGCAGAGTGCTGGAAATTTATTACAGGGGGCAGAGGTATGGTAAGTAATAAATGGGTGTACACCTTTGAAGAGGGACGCGCAAACATGAAGGAACTGCTGGGGGGCAAGGGTGCCAACCTGGCGGAAATGACCAGCATAGGGTTACCGGTGCCACCGGGTATTATTGTCACCACTGAGGCTTGCATTAAATTCTATAATGAAGGCAAGCAGTTTCCGCCCGGCATGGAAGACCAGGTGCGGGAAAAAATGAAAATACTAGAGGAAAAAACCGGCAAGCGATTTGGTGACCCCGCCAACCCCCTGCTTGTCAGCGTGCGATCCGGGGCGGCTATTTCCATGCCCGGCATGATGGACACCGTGCTGAACCTGGGTCTTAACGACCAGACCGTGCAGGGCCTGGCCGAAGCGTCGGGCGATCCCCGCTTTGCCATGGACTGCTACCGCCGTTTCCTGAACATGTTCGGGGATGTGGTTCTTGGCATTGAGCACGACAAGTTCGAGCGTATCCTTGCATTACATAAGGAAAAAGCCGGTGTTCATTATGATAACCAGTTGACCGCCGAACAGTGGCGGGGAGTGGTGGAGGAATATAAAAGATTAATTCTAAAGGAAACCGGGCAACCTTTCCCGCAAGATCCCATGGAGCAGCTGTTTAAAGCCATTTATGCGGTTTTCAATTCCTGGAACAGTGACCGGGCCATAGTTTACCGCAGGGTGAATAAGATACCTGACGACCTTGGTACCGCCGTGAACATCCAGGTGATGGTATTCGGCAACCTTGGTAATGACTGCGGTACCGGTGTTGCCTTTACCCGCGACCCGGCAACCGGTAACAAGGTATTGTACGGTGAGTACCTGATTAACGCCCAGGGCGAGGACGTGGTTGCGGGCATCCGGACCCCGCAGCCCATTGATACTCTTAAAAATGAAATGCCGGCGGTTTACAATGAATTCGAGAGGATTTGCGGCCTGCTCGAACAGCATTACCGTAACATGCAGGATATTGAATTTACCATTGAGCGGGGCAAGCTTTATATATTACAGACCCGTAACGGAAAACGCACCGCCCAGGCGGCCATAAAGATTGCGGTGGACATGGTGAACGAGGGGTTGATTTCCAAGGAAGAAGCGGTTATGAGGGTGGAACCGGCCCACCTGGATCACTTACTGCACCGGCGTATTGACCCCAACGCCAAGCTTGATGTTATCGCCAAGGGATTACCGGCCTCTCCCGGAGCGGCCGGGGGAAAAGTGGTGTTTGACGCCGACGAGGCCGAAAGAATGGGGCTGGAGGGACAAAAGGTCATCCTTGTACGTACTGAAACCACGCCGGACGACATTCATGGCATCGTACAGGCCCAGGGTATCCTCACCTCCCGGGGTGGAATGACAAGCCACGCGGCGGTTGTGGCCCGGGGAATGGGCAAACCCTGTGTATGCGGTTGCGAGATGATACGCATTGATTATGACAATGAATGTTTTACAGTTAACGGGTTAACCGTTAACAAGGGTGATATTATTTCCATAGACGGTTCCAGCGGGCAGGTAATTAAGGGCGAAGTTCCCATGATCGACCCGGAACTGGGCCGGGAGTTCAAACAGCTGCTGGAATGGGCGGACGAAATCCGCACCATGAGTGTGCGCACCAACGCTGATACGCCCGAGGACGCGGCCAAGGCCCGTGAATTCGGGGCAGAAGGCATTGGTTTGACCCGTACCGAGCACATGTTCATGGCCCAGGAACGCCTGCCTATAGTGCAAGAAATGATTCTGGCCACCACCGGCGAGGAAAGGGATGCGGCCCTGGCTAAATTGTTACCCTTGCAGGAAGAAGACTTTTATGCCATTTTCAAGGCCATGGAAGGCTTGCCGGTTACCATTCGATTGCTGGACCCGCCGTTACATGAGTTTTTGCCTAACGCGGAAGAGTTGATGGTTGAAATTACACGTTTGAAGCTCACCGGCGGCGATGCCCGAGAACTGCAGAAAAAGGAAGAAATGCTAAGAAAAGTCCGGGCGCTTTCCGAATTTAACCCCATGCTTGGCCACCGGGGTTGTAGGCTCGGCATTACATTCCCGGCGGTGTACGCCATGCAGGCCAGGGCAATATTCCAGGCCGTGGCCCGGCTGGTAAAGGAAGGTTGCAAGGTGATTCCCGAAGTGGAAATCCCCCTGGTAATTGAGGTCAAGGAACTGGCTTACCTGAGGGAAATGGTGGAACAGGTGGCCGCAGACGTGATGCAGGAAACGGGTGTCCAATTCGAGTATACTGTGGGTACCATGATTGAAGTACCCAGGGCGGCGCTTCTTGCGGGTGAAATTGCCGCGCAGGCCGACTTCTTCTCCTTTGGCACCAACGACCTTACCCAGACCACCCTGGGGTTCAGCAGGGACGATGCCGAGGGCAAGTTCCTGCAGAACTACATTGAAAAGAAAATACTTGCCGATAACCCCTTCGCGGTGCTGGACCGCAAGGGAGTGGGAAAACTTATGAAAATGGCGGTGGAACAGGGACGCGCCGTAAAGCCCGAGCTGTTGATCGGTATTTGCGGTGAACACGGTGGCGAACCCTCTTCCATAGAATTCTGTCATCTTATCGGGCTGGATTACGTAAGCTGTTCACCCTTCCGGGTACCCATAGCGCGGCTGGCCGCCGCCCAGGCTAAGGTGAAAAATGGTTGAGAAGTTGTTGGAATCGTTAATTTACGCAGCCTGATTTTCTCATTCCCGGCGGTTTTTATGCCGGGAATGAGTTTTTGTTTAACTTTACTTTTATTTTAAGATTTCATTAAATCTTTGTTAACAGAAAGGAAATTAGGAAAAAAATATAGAAGATTAAACTTCTAGCAAAAAACAATATAATTTCTAAACGCGCCCGGGCGGGCATGCAGGTGTGGTGCAAGGGTGGAGCAGGTCAGGCTTTTTTGGGCCGTTTCATTGCCCGTAGAAATAAAAAGGAAACTGGCCGGTATACAATCTCTTTTACGGGTTGTGCCGGCGGACGTCAAGTGGGTTGAACAGCAAAACTTGCACTTGACAGTAAAATTTATGGGCAATGTCAATGTGGAAGATGTGTTCACCATAATTAAAGCCGTACAGAATGCAGTCCAGGGTACGGGGGTATTTACACTGCGCCTGGGAGGTACAGGTTTTTTCCCGGGGACTAAAAGGCCGCGTGTCCTGTGGGTCGGCGTTAACGGCGAAGTGGACAAGCTTGTTCACTTGCACGATATGGTGGAGGCAAGCCTGTCCACTATTGGATTTGCGCCGGAAGAAAGACGGTTTACTCCGCATCTTACCCTGGGTCGAATCCGGACACCTAAAGGCGTTGCGCAACTGGTGGAAGCCATAAACAAGCTGGATGAAAAAACCCGCGACCTGGGTAAAGTGGATGTTACAACACTGGAACTAATACAGAGCAGGTTGACCCGAAAGGGGCCGGTTTACTCGGTGGTAACCAGCCTGGATTTGCAATCCCGGTAAAGAACCGGTTAAAATTGGACCCGCCCGCGAAATCGAGTGCAATGACATGCCTGTGCCAGGGTACAACCGCCGGGTGGTTATAAACTGAGTATAGGGGCATAGATTAAATTAAACCGTTAATTTCTCTTTGAAAGAGAGATGATTAAAGTGTTAATTGTAGCTATAAACGGTAGCCCGAACCCCAAGGGTAATACCGCGCATATGCTGAGGGTAGCCCTGGATGAAGTTGCCGGTGCGGGGGGTGAATGTCATTTCATGCAGGTTTCCGAATTGATTGGCAGCGCTAAAGTGCCTTATTGCGTGGCCTGTTCAAACCCGTGTAAAGGTCATTGTTTCCGCGGCACGGCACTGGAAGAGGCATTCGGCCTGCTTCGCCGTTGCGATGGGATTATCATGGGCAGCCCGGTATACTTTTGCACCGTTTCCGCCCAGTTAAAATCGTTCTGGGATAAAACCAGATCCCTGCGTAAGGACAAGGCGTTGTTAAACGTGGTGGGCGCGGCCCTTGCGGTGGGAGCCGCCCGTTTCGGCGGGCAGGAAACAACCCTGCGCGCCATGCAGGACATGATGCTTTGCCAGGGTATGACCGTGGTGGGGGACGGCTTTATTGATGACGACGCCGGTCACCAGGGTGCCTGTGCCCAGCGTCCCTCCAGCGAAGATCAAGATGGAATAAAACGTACCCGGGTACTGGCCCGGCGGGTTCTGGAAGTGGCAAGAGCCACCATGGAACTGCGCGCTCACAGGAAGTAGATCCTGGACCGAGGACGCCCCGCCGGTTGCTGACTGGAGGGGTTCATTTATTTTCCGCGTTGACGGAACGGGAGGTGGAATGCCGTGGATTTTCGCCGGCAGGCCGAGCTGATGGAGGAGGAATACCTCTCTCCTTATGCAGCGCGCAGCAGCCGCTCCAGGGGGCGCAAGTACCCAGAGGTTCCCTGCCGGGTGCGGACCGACTTCCAGCGCGACCGGGACCGGATAATTCACTCCAAGGCTTTCCGCCGCTTAAAACACAAAACACAGGTTTTCATTATCCCCGAGGGAGACCACTACCGGACCAGGCTTACACATACCCTGGAAGTGGCCCAAATAAGCAGAACCATCGCCAGGGCGTTGCGCCTGAATGAAGATCTAACCGAGGCCATCGCTCTTGGTCACGACCTTGGCCATACTCCCTTTGGACACGCGGGTGAAAGCGCTTTGAACGAGGTGATGCCGGGAGGTTTCAAGCACAACCGGCAAAGCCTGCGGGTTGTGGAAGAACTAGAGGGAGGCCGGGGGCTTAACCTGACCGCGGAGGTGCGGGATGGAATATTGAATCACACGGGCCCGGGTACACCTTACACCCTGGAAGGACAGGTAGTAAGAATAGCCGACCGGGTGGCTTACATAAACCACGATATAGACGACGCTATTAGAGGCGGTATCCTCAAGGTTGACGACTTGCCGTCCTATTGCCTGGAGGTGCTTGGCCGGGAGCACCGCACCCGCATACATAACATGGTTATGGACCTGATAGAGAACAGTTATGGGAAACCGGTTATAAGTATGAGCCCGGCGGTACGGGAGGCCACGGACAAATTGCGGGCATACCTATACGAACACGTATACATCGATTCCGAGGCCAAGCGCGAGGAGGGCAAGGCCAGGCACGTGGTGCAGTACCTTTTCATGTACTGGTCCGAGCATCCCGAAAAATTGCCTGCTGAGCACCGGGAGAAAGCCGGGGTTGTGGGCGTGGAAAGAGCGGTATGCGATTACATAGCCGGGATGACCGACCGTTATGCCATTGCCCGGTTTAAATCACTGTTTATACCCAGTTCTTTTGCCATTCCGGTAGAAACCGGCTAAAGTAAAAAAGTGTCGAATGCAGCAGGATAACAAATAGTCATAGCGAATAAAAATTATACAGATAATTATTTCTGCCAAACATAAATATCCGGAAGGGAATTCCAGCCGGCTGGAGAATTCTCAATGCAATGTCCCGGAAGCCGGGTGGTGATGTAATGGGGGGATTCATTCCTGAAGAAATACTGGAAGATATAAGGTTGAAAGCAGACATCGTGCAAGTAATATCGGAATACGTGCGCCTGCAAAAGAAAGGCAAAAATTATGTGGGGAACTGTCCATTTCACCAGGAAACCAGTCCTTCATTTACCGTCACACCCGGCAAGCAGATTTTTTATTGTTTCGGCTGTCATGCCGGGGGTAATGTTTTTAAATTTATAATGATGCAACACAACGTAACTTTTCCCGAGGCGGTAAAAATGCTGGGTGACCGGTTTGGAGTCAGGGTGCCCAGCGGGTACAGCCCGAAAGTCCGGGAAAAGCTGCGCAAAGAAGAAAAAGCCTGGAAAATTAATGCCCTGGCCCGGGATTATTATCATCATGTGCTTTTAAAACGCCCGGAAGGCGCTCCCGCCAGGGAGTACCTGGAGGAGCGGGGCATTTCACAGGAAGTGATAAGCGATTTCAAGCTTGGTTTCGCTCCGCCCGGGTGGGATGAATTGATAAAGTACATGCGGGGCAAGGGTGTTGGCATAAGTAACTTGCTGGAAGTGGGTTTGGCGGTGGGCGGGGACAGGAAAATATATGACCGTTTTCGCTCCCGGCTAATGTTTCCCATAACCGATGCACTGGGAAGGGTGGTTGGGTTCGGCGGGCGCGTGCTCGGGGACGGGTTGCCCAAATACCTGAACACGCCGGAAACGGAGTTTTTCAGTAAAAGCAGGGTTTTATACGGGTTGGATAGGGCCCGTCGTCATATCCGTGACACAGGTTATGTTATTATCACCGAAGGTTATATGGATACCATTGCCGCCCACCAGTACGGGTTTAGCAACGCCGTGGCATCACTTGGTACCAGCCTTACCCGCGAGCATGGCAGGCTGCTTGTGAATTACGCGGAAGAAATTATTATCGCCTTTGATGCCGACGCCGCCGGCGTCGCTGCCACTATTCGGGGATTGGAAATGCTGCAGGAACTGGGCTGCCGGGTGCGGGTGCTGACCCTGCCCGAGGGTAAGGACCCCGATGAATTTCTAAGGACAAGAGGTGCCGGGGAGTTCCGGCGGCAAATTGAACAGGCAGTGCCGCTGGTGGAATTTAGGTTACAAAAAGCGCTGGAAAAACACGGTGGCAATTCCCGCGACAAGGCGGCCGTGCTGGAAGAAATGTTACCCGTCTTGGCGGCCTTGAAGAGTGAACTGGAAAGAAACGAAGCTGTAAAAATGGTTGCCACCAAGTTATATACCGGTTACCACGTGATAACCGAAGAGTTGCGGAGATTTTCCAACCAACAGCGAAAAAAATGGACAAAATCGGATAATATTACTAATAATAAGCATAATATTATAACTAAGGATAGGCTCAATTTTGGTGAAAGAGCCGAACTGGGATTGCTAAGGTTGATTTTGGAGGACAGCGGCAGAATAGCTATTGTTGCCGGCGAGCTTCCCGGCAATTTTTTTAAAAATCCCTTTTGCCGCAGGGTTTACGAAGAAATATTGAAGTTAAGCGGGCAATCCGCTATGCTTTTACCTGTTCTGTTTGACTATTTAGAGGAAGAGGACCAGAAGCAATTGTCAGCACTGGTGATGGAACCTGTTCCCGGGGATAACGAAGAACTGGTTTTTAATGGTTATATTAATGCTATAAAAAAGAGGCAGTTACTTGAACGCAGGGAACAGCTTCAGGCTGAATTGGATACAGCGGAGAAACTTGGCACATGGGACGAGGTAATGCAACTGGCAAAGGAAATATGCCATATCGACAGGTTGTTGAAAGGAGGGAAATTAGGTTATGGGGGAAGGCCAAAATAAAGATGAACTCATGAAAGATGTAAAAGAGTTGATAGAAAAAGGCAGAAAGCAGGGAGTTTTAACTTACAACGAAGTTATGGACAGCCTGCAAGGGGTTGAACTAACTCCGGAGCAAATTGACGAGGTATACGAAAAACTGGCCGGTTTAGGTATTGAAGTTGTCCCTGAAGCCCAGGACTTGGAAGATATCAACGGCGCTTCCCTGGAAGAAGGAGGCACCGGGGATGTTGATGTTGACTTAACCGTCCCCGAGGGCGTTGGCATAGATGACCCGGTACGCATGTACCTGAAGGAGATAGGGCGGGTGCCCCTCCTTACGCCGGAAGAGGAAGTGGAACTGGCCAAGCGCATGGAGCAGGGCGACGAGGAAGCCAAGCGGCGTCTTGCCGAGGCCAACCTGCGCCTGGTTGTGAGTATTGCCAAGCGTTACGTGGGCCGGGGGATGCTTTTCCTGGACCTTATCCAGGAAGGGAACCTGGGCTTGATCAAGGCAGTGGAGAAATTCGATTACCGCAAGGGTTACAAGTTCAGTACTTATGCCACCTGGTGGATCCGGCAGGCAATCACCAGGGCTATTGCCGACCAGGCCAGGACCATCCGCATACCCGTGCACATGGTGGAAACCATCAACAAGCTAATCAGGGTGAGCAGGCAGCTACTCCAGGAACTGGGCCGGGATCCCGTTCCCGAGGAAATTGCCAAGGAAATGGGTATCTCCGAGGAAAAGGTGCGCGAGATCCTCAAAATAGCCCAGGAACCCGTATCGCTGGAAACTCCCATAGGCGAGGAAGAGGATTCCCACCTGGGTGACTTTATAGAAGACCACGATGCCAAGGCGCCTGCGGAGGAAGCATCCTTTACACTGCTGCGGGAGCAACTGGACGAGGTTTTGGAGACCCTGACCGACCGGGAACAAAAAGTGCTGCGCCTGCGTTTCGGCTTGGACGACGGCCGGGCCCGCACCCTGGAGGAAGTCGGGCAGAAGTTTGGCGTCACCCGGGAACGTATCAGACAAATAGAAGCCAAAACATTACGCAAGCTACGTCACCCAAGTCGCAGTAAAAAGCTAAAAGACTACCTTGATTAACAAAATTTAAGTGATGTACCGTCTTGACCATGGGGGCAAATGTAGTGTATAATTACTTTTGCAGCGTTCCTCGATAGCTCAACGGTAGAGCATCCGGCTGTTAACCGGAGGGTTGCTGGTTCGAATCCAGCTCGGGGAGCCAATCCCCCCTGGGCCCATAGCTCAACGGTAGAGCATCCGGCTCATAACCGGCTGGTTCTAGGTTCGAATCCTAGTGGGCCCACCACTTGGTTTGGTGTAGTTCAAGGTTAGAGTTTCGACAGAGAAGGGGCCCCATGGTCAAGCGGCCTAAGACACCGCCCTTTCACGGCGGTAACCCGGGTTCGAATCCCGGTGGGGTCACCATGTGGGAGCATAGCTCAGCTGGGAGAGCACCTGCCTTACAAGCAGGGGGTCAGCGGTTCGAGCCCGTTTGCTCCCACCAAACAGCAAGAGGATTTGGTACGGGAATAGTGCCAAGTCCTCTTTTTATTTTGGACACAAAAAAAAACAAAGCCCCGTTCCGGAGCGTTAATTGGGAATAAAGGAGAAAGAGGAGGTTGATCTTTTTACTACTTTTAATAAAAGTTTAACGCAAATTATTAATATTTACTGTCAAGTGAACGACAATAATTTTATTTTTTCGACGATTTTTCAATACCATACCGGCCTCTCATCTCTTTTTTCAAGAGGATTTTTATACAATTATGAGAAATATACAAAATACGAGTTCTTTAAAGTAAAATTTATCAATATCAACCTTCATTAACTTAGATAGAGTGGAGGTGCCGTAAATGGCACAAAAAATACTGGCCGTTGACGACGACCCGAAGGTATTGAAAATACTCCAGCACTCGTTGAGCCGGGAGGGATTTGAAGTTATCTGCGCCACCAGCGGTTATGAAGCACTGGAAATAGCCAAGAAAAAAAAGCCTCACCTGGTTTTGCTGGATGTAATGATGCCGGGTATGGATGGGTTTGAAACCCTGGGTAAGTTAAAGGAATTTCTGGATGTGCCCGTAATTATACTCTCCGCCAGGGGGGAAGAAGTGGACAGGGTTGTGGGATTTCGCCTGGGTGTGGATGACTACCAGACTAAGCCTTTCAGCCCGGTGGAACTGGCATTGCGCGTCAAAGCCGTGTTGAGACGCAGTACCGCTTCGGCAAGACAGCCCGCAAAAAAAGTGCTTAAGTATGGCCACCTGGTAATTGATTATGATAAACGAATTGTTCAAAACAGGGACAGGGTGATTAATCTTACCCCCAAGGAATTTGAGTTACTTTGGTTGATGGCGTCTTATCCCGGGCAGGTTTTCACAAAGCCGCACCTTTTGGAACGAATCTGGGAAAGCACTTACGAAGGCGATGAAAACACTGTAAATGTGCATATACGGCGCCTGCGGGAGAAGATTGAGGATGACCCCTCTGAACCGGTTTTTATAAAAACAGTTTGGGGAATGGGTTACAAGTTTTTGGGTTAAACTATATGGCTCTATTTTATATTGAGTTACCCCTATGCCGCTTGTTAGGGCAAAAAGGGACAGGTGCCGTCCTGCCGGGACGGTACCTGTCCCGATAATTTACACACGCAAGTAAACACCTATTAGCATTAACCGCTGCCAGGTTTTGTTTCTATACTCAACTATTTATTAAGAGCCTGAATTAAATTAACCATATTCCTGGCCAGCTGCTTGCATGACGCAATAATCAATTCGTCCTCCTGGGCACTTTTGCGCCAGATTACCTTGCCGTCCCGGTAATCGGCCATCAAGGTGGCCGCAGCTTCATGAGACAGGATCATTCCGTTCTGATCCCGGCAGTCCACAACGAAAAGCCCGTGGGCATGGAGGAAATGGGTCATGACCCGCAAGGCGAACTCCTGCCCTCCATTGCGCAACCCCGCATTGGTGACTGCCCCGCCGACCTTGCCTGCCAGCATGTTCCTGACCATGTGCATGTAGCGTGTACGATCCATGAAATTCTTCATCAGCGTGCTGACATTGGCCCAGTAAACAGGTGAACCTAAAACTATCCCGTCTGCCGCCAGCAATTTTTCGCCGATCATCGCCATATCGTCGTCCGTGATTGAACACTGAGTCTTGCCCAGGCACTTATTACAGGACAGGCACATCTTGATGTTATAATCGGCCAGTTCCAGAAGTTCGGTTGAAGCCCCTAGGGAAGCTGCTTCCTCCAGAACCGTGTTCAACAGTGCCGCCGTACTCCTACCCTTTCGGTGACTCCCGTTAATCCCGATAATTTTCATTTCCAAACCTCCTTGTTAAGCGAACCTTTGTAATTACGTTTAAACTTGTAAACATGATAACACAAAACTTTCATTAGTAAATCAACATGCAATTTTTATACCCTTTTCCTTATATTCTGCGGTATTTTTTTGTTTCCAACATGCCGGTATTATTTTAAGCGGAATAATTTAGCAAAATATTTTCCGGCACACTTGTAAGAATATATCTTGAACATTTTTACGGAGGTGCGGGATGTCCCGGGACCCAAAAAAGAAACTGCTGACGGCTGAACAAAAAAGATACACGGAACTTGTCAACGAAACAATAGCCAGGCCGGCTTACCTGGCCAATGTCGTACGGGCGTTTTTGACCGGAGGGCTTGTATGTGTGGTGGGCCAGTTTATCACTGACATATACAGGCAAATACTGGGCATGTCTCCCGCCGAGGCGGGTAACCCGGCGGTGGCCACCATGATTTTCATTGGTGCATTGCTTACCGGCTTCGGTGTTTTTGACAAGCTGGCCCGTTATGCCGGCGCCGGCCTGGCTGTTCCGGTGACGGGTTTTGCAAATTCGGTGGTGTCCTCGGCGCTGGAATTTAAGCGGGAGGGGCTTGTTTACGGAGTGGGGAGCAAAATGTTCATGCTGGCCGGATCAGTGATAACATTCGGTGTTGTCACAGCGTTCGTTATAGGTTTGATTTACGCTGTATTCATTTTATAAACGAGTTATAAACGAGCGGAAATGGGGTGTTTCTTTGGCCACCAAACTGGGCAAGCAAACGTATCGACCGGACAACCCGCCATATATAATCAGTACCGCGGCTGTTGCCGGGCCTTTCGAAGGCCAGGGGCCCCTTGGAAAGTACTTCGATCACGTATATACGGACAATAAGGCGGGGGAGACTAGCTTCGAGAACGCTGAAAAGGAAATGATGACCAATGCTTGCCTTACATGCCTGAACAAGGCCAATAAAACGCCACAGGATGTGGATTTTTTCCTGGCCGGCGATCTTTTGAACCAGATTATCACTTCCGGTTTTACGGCCTTGGAACTGGGAATACCCTACCTGGGCATATACGGAGCTTGTTCCACTTCAGCCGAGGGACTGGCACTGGCCACCATGCTGGTGGACGGCAATTACGCCGGCCTGGTACTGGCGGCCACATCCAGCCACAACGCCAGTTCCGAAAGGCAGTACCGTTATCCCACCGAGTACGGGGCCATCCGCAAGCCCACCGCCCAGTGGACGGTAACCGGGGCGGGTGCCGCGCTGGTTGCGCGGGAAGGGACCGGCCCCCGGGTAACTGCCCTGACCATCGGCAAGGTGGAGGACATGGGGATAAAAGATCCGCTGAACCTGGGTGCCGCCATGGCGCCCGCTGCAGCGTCCACCATGGTGCAGCACTTTGCCGACACCGGCCGCGGCCCTGAATACTACGACCTGATCGTTACGGGCGACCTGGGCAAGTTTGGCAAGGAACTGGCCATAAAAACGTGCGCCAGCAAGGGTGGCTTCAACCTGGAGAAAAACTACGAGGACTGCGGCCTTATCCTTTATGACACCAGCAAACAGGATGTACACGCCGGTGCCAGCGGGTGCGCCTCGTCAGCACTTGTAACTTACGGTTACTTGTATAAAAAGCTTGTGAGCGGGGAGTTGAAAAAACTTCTCCTGGTGGCCACCGGGGCACTGCACAGCGTGACTTCTTTCCAGCAGGGGTCAAATATTCCGGCCATTGCCCATGCGGTGAGCATCGAGATGCTTTAATCGGGGTGAAGATTAAAATGGAATGGCAAACATACTTCTGGGCTTTCCTGGTTGGCGGTTTAATATGCGTTATCGGGCAACTGTTTCTTGACTTTACCAATTTTTCTCCCGGCCATGTCCTATCCGGGTTAACAGTGGCGGGTGGAATACTCGGCGGCCTTGGCCTTTACGACAAGCTGATAGAATTTGCCGGGGCGGGGGCCACCATGCCCATATCCAGTTTCGGCAACGCCCTGGTTAAGGGGGCGATAACCGAAGCCCAGAATAACGGGGTAATCGGGGTTTTAACGGGCATGTTTGAGCTCACCAGTACCGGTATAACCGCCGCCATTATATTCGGTTTTCTGACCGCGGTGGTATTCAACCCGAAAGGTTAAAAATTATTGAAAGGTGCCGGGTGTTGAAATTCATGGCATGCTTGTCCAAACCTTATTATGTAAACTTTCAACACTTGGCACCCGGATGACTTGTATATTTCAACAACTTCAAATTTCAACACCCGGCACCAAAGAGAACGAAAGGGGGTGCCTGCCAGTGACTACCCAAAGCGACCTGCAAAAAGCGGTGGCCACAGCCGAGTCGTTAAAAGGTTCATACGCCATTTTCGCCACCAGCACCCAGGACCAGGCAGCCAAGAAAATGTTCCGGGAAATGGAACAGGACATGCAGAGGCACGTTGATTCCTTAAACGCCCGGTTAAGTTATATTGAAAAAAATAACCCCATGTACCGGCAACAACAACAGCCGCAGCAATAAGTAAAGGGGGCCGGGCCCGTGAGGACCCGGCCCCGACGCGTGTCCGGGAAGTGAGGGACACGCTTTTTCAATATTTTATACCGGCAAGTTTAAACACTCGTTGACCGGTAAAAAATAAAGCCAGTGAACGAAAAGGAGGAAAATGTGTAATGGTATTTCTCCTGGTATTGTTGTTCCTAATTATAATTGTTGCCCAGGTGCCGGGGCTGGTTAAAAATAAGATGTGGCGCGAGCTGGCTGTTTTCGGGGTGCTACTGTTTTTAGGCATGGTTTACAGTTTTGCACAGGTTCTTGACGTCCCCGTACCAAATCCCATGTCGGGTGTGGAGGCGGTATTCAAGCCGTTAAGCGTCTTTTTGGAGAAGCTGTTGACCTGACCGCCGTTTCTTACCTGTAAGTAAAGCCACGATTAATAAAAATAACGGCAAAAGAAGCTCCACTGATAAGCCGTAAAATGGCCATAACGTAGAAATGAAGCCTGCCAATTCGTAAATATTCCTGAAATTATACGCCGCCATGGACACCAGCAAAACACCCATGGGCGTAATCAGCGGCCTGTACGAAGACAGCCCGGCCAGCTGGGCCAGCGCCAGCGCCGCGCAGTAGTAAAAAACAGCCACTTTGACGAAAAGGCCGGAAATCCACGCCGCCATCAACAGCACTTCAATCCGCTGAAAAAAATCCAGTATATCTATATCTCTTACCATCTTCAGTACCGGGAACACCAGCCGTCCCGTTTCCTCCCCATAAACCCCGGCCACCTCGATGGCGTTCAAAAACAGCAAGAAACCAATTAGTATTACCGCGTATATGCCGGCCCTGCAGCCCTGTTCCGGTTTATTCAGGAATGGCAGCAGCATGGCGGCCAACACCACTTCCCCCCGCCAGGCCGCCGGGGGCATGCTCCCGGCCAAAACCGGCAGTACACCGTTGCTCAGGACTGGGGTGATTTCGGCCAGACTGAAGTTGGAAGCAGCCAGGGCCAGTATGACCATGGCCAGGGCCAGCAACACCGGGAAAAGGAATTCAGCCAGCCTGGCGACAAGCTCGAGCCCGTAAAACAACGCCACGCCGCAAAGAAGGGTAATGAGGCCGCTAAAAACCACGGTGGGTGTCTCCGGCATGAAGGCCACATTCATGAACTCACCGAATTCTTGTATAATAATGGAATTAACGTGAATAAGCCAGAATACGAATACCCCGCCTGTGATTTTACCCGCTACTTTACCCAGTATTTGCTCGCTGTACTGGATAATGGAAAGGCCGGGGTACATTGAGTGAAGCGCGGTAATGACCAGTATTACCGCAATACCCGGAACAGTGGCTATTACCGGGGTCATCCAGAAGTCCCGCCCGGCGTATGCCGCTGTAATGCCGGGTAAAAAAAAGTATGTTGTGCCCAGAACGGTAAACAAAAGAATATAAATAAACTGCCGGCTGCTAATTTTGCCCCCTTCAAGCATCAGGAGCACCCCGCCTTCTTATAAAAATAAATAAAAGTAAGAATAACGGGATAAACAGCAGGGCCGTCAAATTCCAACCCGGTTCCACCTGCGTAATATTGTAAATCATATCTTCAGGGCCTATATATACAATTTTAGAAAGTGCGATTAACAAAACCAGCAGTGGCGGCAATAGCGGCCTGTATGTTTCCAGGTTGAACCACTGGGACAGTGACAGGCAGGAAAGGTAAACCAGTATGGCCAGCTTGGCCACTACACTGCTGTACCAGATGGCCATGATCAATGCGTCCAGGTTTTGTGCAAAGTCAGCAATATTAATATTGCGCACCAGTTCCAGAGCCACGAACCTGTTGTTTGACGACTCCCACACGCCGAAAATCCCGATAAACATTGCCCCCACCATCAACATGGGGCCCAGTGAGGCCACGGCCAGCGATAGTTTTAAATAATTGCTCCCTTTTTTATTTATCAGTGGGTACAACATCAGGAAAACCAGGGCGCCCTGGGCGGCGTATACCACCAGTCTCAATGAACCCGACAGTACCGGCTCCGGGCCGTCCGCCAGCACCGGTGTGAACTCGGACAGGTCCACATCTCCGGCCGCCATGGCTCCAACCAGTGCCAGTATGGCCACTCTCAATGGCAGCAGGATTTCGTTCAGCCTGCCCACCAGTTCCAAACCGTTGGCCACGGCGTACATGATGACCACCATAGTAAAAAACTTAAATATTATGTCGGGGGTTTCCTTGTAGAAAGCAGTCAGCATGATGGTGCGAAAATTGCGCACGGTCATGGCGGACTGGAGAATAAAAAAACTGGTATAAAAAAATGCCACCAGACCCCCGGCCCACCTGCCCAGCTCGGTTATCGAATACTGGATGATGTTCCGCCCGCCCATGCGAGTGGCCAGGTAAAAGCTGAAAGTTACAATCAATATTGCCAACATGGTGGAAAAAAGGACTGTTATCCAGGAGTCCCGGCCGGACAAAGAGGCGATAACGGTAGGCACCAGTATATTGGTGGTGGCCAGGCTCATAATGATCACCATGGCCAGTGCCTGGTTAAATGATATCCGGCCCCCTTCTGATTTTATTTGGGTAGCTTTTACCACGCTTTTAATACCTCCAGACCCTGATATGTTTACCCGGGCGTGTTTACCTGGGCTGGACCGGGTTAATCACCAGGCCTGTGCGGCGCACTCGTGATTCAACCTTGATATCCACTTCCAGCCCGGCAAATATTTCATCCCAGTTTGGCGCCACTTGCCGCCAGAATGAAGGGTCGGAACGGAATATCGCATTGCCGAAGCCGAACACGTCAGCGCCAATTTCGTTCTGGGCCTTGTTCAGGGCGGCCCTGATTTCGCCGGCCACAGCCATGTTTTGTGCTTTCTCGATGGCCAGCAATGTTTCGGGCTTGTTTATTTCTATGGCGCAGCCCACTTCATCGATGTTGGATTGTACTTTCACTTTCACCAGCATTCTTATTGAACCGTCCGCGCCTATTTCCGGTTCGATTTTGGTATCGGAGCGAATGATATTCAATGTTATGCTTCCGCTGCTGCCCGCTTCCCGGCCCGGGCAGGGTACCACCACAACGCTACCTTTCACTTCATCGCGCACCCACAGCAGCCCGCGGCTTTCGGTTTTGGTCAGCCAGCCGGCCAGCCGGCCGCCTTTAAAAACAGCGGTATCGGTAATGGCGACTTCCTTTTCCGGCTCGTCAGAGGGGGGTACGCTGCGAATGTATGATAAGTTTGGTTGAAGAACAATCCCCGCGGTATATGCTTCCATGCCCTCGGCATGGAGATATTTGAGAAAATCTCCTAGCCGGCTGGCGGCGAAATGCTCGGTCCGGAGCTGTTCTTTAATGGTTCCGGCCATCCGTTCCGCTGGGGAAATCTCCAGCGGGGCGACCAGGCCAAATAATTCATTTAGATTGGAACGGGCCACCAGCAGCCACACCTGCCGGCGGATTTGCTCGCTACGGTCCAGGAAATCGATTACATCCATGAACCGCTCGTCCCGGGCCAGGTTCTCTGATACCACGACAACTTCGGTATGGGCGTAAAACAATTCACGCGAAGCTATGTGGGATAACTCTCTGAAAGCGTGAAGCACGGACTTTCCTTCAGCGGCAAAATTGCGAAAGGAAGTAACCTGGCCGCGGGCATGACCGCCACCGTCGCCCATAGTGCCCCCTCCTCCGCCTGCGGCTATTGAGGCCGGGTTTACCACCTGCACCAGGAGCCTTATACTACCGTCTTCCCCCCGGTCTACAGCGATACCCTGGACTATGAAAAGTTTCTCGACTTCCCGCAAATCCCAGCAACCGGGTGTGGCTAACAACAGAAACACGCATAATATTACGCATGTTGCCCGAAACATTTTCTGTGACCTCCGTATCGGGTTGCAACTTGGCGCGGTTTTTCTCGCCTTGCAAATGTTCCTGGCCCATTCCCTCTTACCGCCGCGGTCAACGGCGGGGCGGGCGGGGTTTTAACCCGGGGGACTGGCGCACCCTGTTGTCCTTGACATATTCACCGGGCCGCTTGTTCATTGTCCACCAGGGTGCCCGGACAAGCACATCTTTCAATTCGGAAGAATTGGCCGGCGCCAGCGGGCCCATGTAAGGCACCCCGAAGGATCGCAGGGTTAGCAGGTGGATCAGGATGAGCAACAGGCCGGTCATTAAACCGAAAAAGCCGAGGGCGGCCGAAAACAGCATCAGCGGGAACCGCAGCATCCTGACGGCAATGCCCAGGGAATAGGATGCGCCCATGAAAGAAGCGATACCCGTCACCGCTACCACGATTACCATAATGGGCGAAACGATGCCGGCGGCAACCGCCGCCTGGCCGATGACCAGAGCGCCGACGATGCTGACCGCTTGCCCTATCGCCCGGGGCAGCCTGATCCCCGCCTCCCGCAGGGCTTCAAAGGTGGCTTCCATGACCAGCGCTTCCACCACCACCGGGAACGGCACGCCCTCCCGGCCCGCGGAAATTCTGAGCAGCAGCCCGGACGGGATCATTTCCTGGTGAAAGGTGGTGACCGCCACGTAAAAAGAGGGCAGCATCAATGATATTACCAGGCCGGTAAAACGGAGCCAGCGCAAGGCGGTGCCGAAGTAATAGTTCTGGTAGAAATCCTCGGGCGTCTGGAGCAGGTCTGCCATGCGGGCCGGCATCCAGATGACAAAGGGGGTGCCGTCGGTGAATACGGCCACCCGTCCTTCCAGCAGTAAGGAAGCCACCCGGTCCGGCCGCTCGGTATTGCCGATCAGTGGAAAAGGCGTGTAGGGATTGTCTTGCAGAAACTCCTCCAGGTAACCGCTTTCCAGCACACTGTCTATTTTAATCCTGTTCAGCCGTTTTTTAACCTCGGTCACCAGTTCCGGGTTCGCAAGACCCCGCACGTATGCCACTACCAGCGCGGTACGGGTTCTGGTGCCGACGGTCATGGATTCGATGACCAGGTTGGGTTCCCGCATTTTATGGCGCAGCATGGCGATGTTTATCGCAATTACTTCGGTGAAGGCTTCCTTGGGTCCCCGGACGGAATTTTCGGTTTCCGTTTCGGGTACGTTCCGGTGAGGAAACTTTTGCAAGTTTACCGTGATAAAACGGTTTTCGCCATCCACCAGTAGTACCACACAGCCGGAAAGCGCACACATGATCAACCGGTCGAAATCGTCATATATTTTTACCTCCGTGATGGCAAGGACCCTGTTGACCAGGAATTCAAGTAAATCGCGCGGGTGTTCTTGGCGGTTGCGTAAAAGTGACGGCAGGTCCAGCATAAGTGGACGAAGTATGTCCCTGTTAATGGACTGATCGTCCACTTGGTCGTCCAGAAATACCATGGCCGCGCGGTAATCCCGGTCCAGGGGTATGAGGAACTCGCGGATAACAATGTCCACGTTTTGTCCCACAACCTTGCGCACATGCTTGAGGTTTTCCGCAATGTCCCCGGACAGGCGCGTGTTTTTCAGCTCGTCGTCGCTGAACACGGGACCGTATTGCGCGTTTTGCTCACTGGCGGGCTGCTCACTGGCGATTTGCCGCCCCAAATTTCTGGTACGGTAAATTTTTTTCAGGAAAGAGAATAAACCAAGCAGGGGTATATCCTCCTTTGATGCTTTAAAATAACTTGCCCCGTAAAATGTACCTCTATGTAATTTTGTAACCGGCGCAGATTGGAGCGCGGGACGAGGAATAATAGTACAGGACGTTTATTTATTCGGACCACCATTGGAGTGTGCGAAATGAACGAAAGGGAACTGGTTGCCAAGCTAAACTGGTTTTATAGCCTGGAACTGAACCAGGTGGATCTTTACACCGCCCAGGCTCACGCCATGGATGACATTTACCTGGCCAAAACCTTTGCCCGTATTGCCGCCATCGAGCAGCAGCACGTGGATAACCTGGCCGAAGAAATCAAAAAAAGAGGTGCCGAGCCCACCATGCTGGGTGATGTCATTTCGCCGCTGCTGGGGAAAACGGCGGGTTTTTTAAGCGGGCTGGCGGGCCCAAAAGCGATGCTTAAACTGGATATTGTTCTAGAAGAAAAAGCCATGAAGGACTACAAGGACCTCATAGTCCGGGTTGGGGAGGACAAGCACCTGTTCGACCTGCTTTGGGACAACCTGATTGACGAGGACATTCACACCGCCTGGTTCGCCAACAAGCTGAAAGAGCTGGAAAAACTGGACGGGTGAACTTTTGCTCCCGGCGGCACATTTTAGCACTCAAACCACACATAATTCATCCGGAAGTCCGGAAAGGTATATTCCAAGACAAGGTTGCCAGTTATTCAAAGTCTACTCCGTCCCAGGCGAGGGGTATGCCCGCGATGGCCGCTGTGCGCTCGTCAATGGCAAAAAGGTCGTTTTTATTTACTTCCGCCAGGGATTTTTTCCCTAGGGCAGCGGTGGCAATCTTCATTTCTTCCACCGCGGACTTGAGATAATTGGCCAGGTTCAGGGCACCTTTTTCCACGTTCAGCTTATCTTTGTCTTTTCCCTGGTAATACACCACCTGTACGGGTGGCTCGTAGGGCAAGGAATGGAATACCTGGGTGTGTGTCATGGCCCAGAGGGCGATGGTGCCGATGGCCACGGCGTCTGCGCCCAGGGCCAGGGCTTTCAGGTATTCACCGGGTGTTTTAAGCCCTCCGCTAATAATCAAGCTGACTTCTTTTTTTGCTTTCTGCCTTTCCAGGAACTTAACCGCCCGGCATAGAGCAATCAGTGTGGGCAGGCCGAAGTCGTCCTGCAATACGGGCGGCGCCCCGGCGGTGCCACCCTGGGCGCCATCAACGGTAATGAAGTCCGCACCTGCTTCCAGTATATATGCGAGATCTCTTTCCAGTTTGTTTCCCGCTGCTATTTTCACCCCCACCGGCACGCCCCCGGATACTTCCTTTAAATTACGTACCACCATTTCAAGTTGCCGCGGGGAGGTAATTTCCGGCAAACGGGCGTGAAGCACGGCGTCTTCCCCCGGTTTCAGATCCAGCAACCGAATCAACTTGCGGTCCATTTTTTCCCTTTTGAATACCTCGCCGGTACCCGCCAGTGCGCCCTGTCCAAGTTGTATTTCTATCATATCGGCTTGCTTCAGTGTTTCCGGGTCCTTGGCCCATTTGCCGCGGCTGTACTGCAAAATCAAATACCTGGCCGCTTTTCGCTCCTCCGGTAATAATGGCCCAAAACCGGTGTTTATGGCCGTGCCTGCCAGGGAGGCGCCCCTGGCCAGTGCCAGCTTGGATTTTTCACTGAGGCCGAATCCGTATGCCATACCCGATATGATAATTGGAATTTCCAGTTTTAAAGGGCGCCTGGCCCGCGGGCCCAGTATCACGGAGGTGGAAATATCAGTATCTTCCGGGGTGGGGAAAGTATCAAGCTGGGCCACATCGAACATGATACCGTTGAAATGAGGGAATTCTTTGGGACCGCCAAAGGGGCGCATAATTTTATTGCCTTTTTCTGCCCGGATGTTGGTCTCTACGATAACCTGTGGTGAAGTGCGCGCACCGGCGGATATGACCTCCCACAGGTTGCTTTCGTATGGTTCGGTCATAAACAGGGTGGCAACCCGCCTGAAAGCCCGGCCGGCCAGCGAGCGCCTGAGCATGGTTATGCCGGCCACAGTGGCTCCCATGCCAAGCGCTAGGTATGGCCATGTAATTGTTTTCTTTTTGCGCGGCATATGTTTCTCCTCGCGTGTGTGCTTATTGTTATATTGTTTTCCCCAAATCGTCTAAAATGTATCGGTTTTGACTGTTTGGCATGTTGAACACAGCATTTTTAATGTGGTAGTGTATATATATTACCCATATTACCCAGCTCCAACCGGGAAAACGCGTACGGGGCGGGTGTGGGTGACGGTGGAGTTTGGGCGGCCCGGTTTTGCTGTAATGTTCCATGGAGTTGCCCGGTGCGGAGTTGGAGTGAGTGAAGGTAACGGGAGGTGACGGCATGCATATAAAACTGTCGCCAAGACTGGCGGCTGTCGCCGGTTATGTGCCACCCGGTGCGACGGTGGTCGATATTGGTACAGACCATGCTTACCTGCCTGTTTTCCTGGTCAGTAAAGGATTAACCCCCAAAGTGGTGGCCTGCGACGTGGGCCGGGGGCCATATAACTCCGCCATGGAGACGGTGCGCTCCGCCGGGCTGGAGAAAAATATAGACGTTCGACTGGGCGACGGGTTCAGCGTACTGGCACCCGGCGAAGTGGGCACGGCGGTTATTGCCGGTATGGGCGGTAAGACCATATGCCGTATCCTTGAATCGGGTGGAGCGGTCCTGGAGAAGTTAGAACGCTTAATCCTGCAACCCATGCAGGACGTGCCGCTGGTGCGCCGCTGGTTGCTGGAAAACGGCTGGCGGCTTGTGGACGAGGAGATGGTTGAGGAGGACAAGCATTATTACATCATCCTGGTAGCCTGTCCGGGCCGGGAAAAGGTCGAGGATGATATTGTGTTGGAACTGGGTCCTCGCTTATTGGAAAAAAATGGGATAGTTTTTAAGCAGTATTTGGAAAAGGCCCGGGAAGAAATAAATGCCGTACTTGTAGAAATGCATAATGCCAGGACAAGCGAAACCGCCGGTAAAGCTGTCTGGTTGAAGAGAAAATTGAGTAAGATAGAGGAGGTGCTTGAGAAAAATTGGCCACAAGGGCAAAAGACGTGGTGAAGGTACTTGAAAAAATAGCTCCGCCGGGGCTGGCCGAGGATTGGGACAACAGCGGCTGGCAGGTGGGTGAACCCGGTGCGGAAGTTAAAAAGGTACTGCTGGCCCTTGACGTGACTTGCGAGGTGGTGGAGGAAGCTCAAAGCACGGGGGCGCAGTTGATAGTCAGCCACCACCCGCTGTTTTTAAAAGGGGTCAAGTCGATCCGTGGTGACCACCCGGCCGGGCGCCTGGTGTTCCGCCTGGTCCGGGCCGGGATAGGTGTTTACAGCGTTCACACCAGCCTGGACAGCGCTGCGGGCGGCGTAAACGACGCGCTGGCCGGCGTACTGGACCTGCGCGAAACGGGTGTGCTGCATCCTGTCAGGTACGGGCGGTTGCTGAAGCTGGTGGTTTTCGTACCCGAGGATTACGCCGGCGCGGTGCGGGAGGCTCTGGCCCGGTCCGGTGCAGGATGGATTGGCAATTACAGCGACTGCACCTTCAACCTGCGCGGTACCGGCACTTTCCGCCCTCTGGAGGGAACAAACCCCTTCACCGGTACCACCGGGCACCTGGAACAGGTGGAAGAGGTGCGAATTGAAACTATAGTTAAAAAAGAAGAAGTATCCAAGGTGCTAAAAGCAATGTTGGACGCGCACCCCTACGAAGAAGTGGCCTACGACCTGTACCCGCTGGAAAACAGGGGTGTGGAACTGGGGCTGGGCCGGATAGGCTTGCTGGCGGAAGAGGTGACACTGGCGCAACTGGCCAAGCAGGTTCAAGCCGCCCTGGGTGCCACCGGGTTGCGCTACGGGGGCGACCCAAAAGCGACGGTGCACAGGGTGGCGGTATGTGGCGGTTCGGGAGCGGACCTTTGGCCCCTGGCCAGAAGGAAGGGAGCGGATGTACTGGTCACCGGGGATGTGCGTTACCACGCCGCCCGGGACATGCTGGCGGCGGGTATGAGCTTTATTGACGCCGGGCATTTTGCCACCGAGCGGGTGGTACATCCGGTGTTGCGGGACCGCCTGTCCCGGGAGCTGGCCGAAGCCGGCTTGGATATAGAGGTAGAAGTGTCCCGGGTGGAAGGAGAACCCTGGCGTGTTCTGTTATAACCCGGGTGAGCGGAAAGTGCTCTTGGGTATGGGTATACCTGTTCCGGTGGAGCGATTTGCGGGAGCGCCGGTAACGGCACCCGGCGCAGCGAGGCTGCGAAACCGGACGAGCGAACGTGATGTTCGCGAAAGCCTTTCCCGAACCGCAGTTGGTGAGTTTACAAAGACCGGTTTTTTTTGACCACAAGCCGGTGTGATTAATATCACACCGGTTGAAAAGAAATTATCACAGCACAGTAACAGCATTTGATAGATAATATTTATAACCAGATAGTTTTTTTCCGGAGGTGGACCCGAGTGCAAAAACTGCCCGGCAACTGCCTGACAACCGCAATGGGTATACTGCCGCACACCAGTATTGAAGATGCGCTGGAAATATCCCTGTCGGTGGATATTCCTTTTTGGCCCCAGTTACCCCGGTATAGTTTTTACGAGGACATGTACGTGCAGGTAAGCGAAAATTTCCCCGGTATCAAGCTGGACGAGGAAAAGAAAAGACTCTGGCTTGACACCGCTGCGTTTTACGAAGAGCTGCCGGATTACGCGGTACGCAGCGAGGACGAGGAAGCATTTAAACTTTCCGGGCAGTACTCGGCGGCCTTTGATGCCTTTTTAAGCCGGGACCTGAGCAGGTTCGGGATTATACGGGGGCAAAACATAGGGCCGTTGAGCTTCGGGTTGAAAATAACCGACGAAAACCTCAAGCCCATTATTTATAACGACGAAATACGCTCGTTCATGTTCGATTTCATTGCCAGAAAAGTAAACACCCAGTACCGCCAGTTGTTAAACGTGCACCCTAACCCCTTTGTATGGGTTGACGAGCCCGGGTTGGAGATATTATTCGGGTCCTTTACGGGCTATGCCAGTGACCTGGCCAAAAAAGACTTCAAAGTGTTCCTGGATATGCTGGAAGGCCCCCGGGGAGTGCACCTGTGCGGTAACCCCGACTGGTCGTTCCTGCTGAGCGGGCTGGACCTCGACATCCTGTCGGTGGATATTTACGGTAACGGGCACATATTCACCCGCTACGTGGATGAAATACATTCCTTCCTGAAACGGGGCGCCATTATTTCCTGGGGTATTGTCCCCACCCTCACGGAAGAACTTGGCGCCGGGGACACCGGCGGCCTTGTCGCCAGGCTGGAGGAGTACTGGAAGTACCTTGACGCCCGCGGGGTTCCACTGGAAATGATTCTGGACCGGGCCTGGATAGCGCCGGCCCGCTGCTGCCTTGTAAATGCCGACGGTACTGCCACCGTGGAACGCGCATTCAACACCGTAAAAAGAGTGGCGAGTAAATTGAGGGAAAAATACGGGTTGAAGTAAAAGCTGGAAGCAAATGGTTTGCCGGAGAAACTGTTCAGGATATTTGAACGGTAACCGGACAATAATTAAAAAAATATCAAAGCGAGGTGCCTGTTTATGAAAGAAATTACTATGCAGCTGGAAGACCTGTCCTGCCCCGTATGCGCGCAAAAGGTAACCGACGCGCTGAAAAAAATGCCGGGCATGGAAAGCGTGGATGTATCCTTTAACACCGGCCGGGCCAAGGTCAAGTTCGACCCCGACCGCCTGTCCCAGGACCAGATTAAAAACACCGTGGAAAAACTGGGCTACGGGGTAAAAAGCATCAAGTAGTTAAAGTTGTATGCCCTTGTGCCATTTCCGGGATAGCCCCCCATGCCGCGTTTCGGCACCAACAGGTAGACCCATACTGAAAAATTTTTCCGAATAGCCGGGGGTGACTTAAAAAAATGCGCAATAAAAAGCTACTAACGGCCGCGACAAGCGGCTTCCTTATTATCACGGGCTGGGCGGCCGGCCTGGCCGGGTATGCCATGATGAACGCGGTGCTGATGACGGCAGCCACCGCGGTGGCGGGCTACCCCATTGCCCGCAGCGCCATTACCGCGCTGCGATTGAAGGTGCTGGGCATCGAAGCCCTGGTAACAATAGCCGCCGCGGGTGCCATCGCCATAGGCGAATACTGGGAGGCAGCCGTGGTTACTTTTCTTTTTGCCTTTGGCTCCTACTTGGAGGCCAGGACCCTGGACAAAACCAGATCCGCTCTCAGACACCTCATGGACATGGCTCCCGAAGTGGCCGTGGTCAGGCGGGACGGCGGCGAGGTGGAAGTGCCCGTGGAAGATGTCAGCCCCGGTGAAATCGTCATTGTCCGGCCCGGCGGCAGGATTCCTGTGGACGGAAAGGTTGTGCGCGGCAGTGGTTTCGTAAACCAGTCGGCTATTACCGGCGAATCAATGCCGGTGGAAAAGGCAAAGGGCGACATTGTTTTCAGCGGTACGGTGAACGAATCGGGTTACCTGGAAATTGTGACCGAAAAATCCGGTGAGGATACCACCTTTGCGCGTATCCTGGAAATGGTTATGGAGGCGCAAGAAACAAAGGCGCCCACTGAGCAGTTCCTGAACCGTTTTGCCAAGTACTACACGCCGGCGATAATTGTCATGGCGGTGGCGGTGTTCGCGTATACCCGGGAAGCCGTTATGGCCCTGACCCTGCTGGTGATCGCCTGTCCCGGCGCGCTGGTTATTGCCACGCCGGTGTCCATTGTAAGCGCCATCGGAAACGCGGCCCGCAACGGGGTGCTTATAAAAGGAGGCGAGCACCTGGAAAAGGCCGGCAAGATAACCGCCGTGGCTTTTGACAAAACGGGAACACTCACCATGGGTAAGCCGGGGGTGGTGGATTACAGGGCATTTGCAGGCGAACCAAAGGAAATGCTGGATTTGGCGGCGCGGGCCGAAAAACCGTCCGAACACCACTTGGCCAGGGCTGTTGTGGAATACGTCACATGGGCCGGGCCGGAGCCGGATGAATTCGAAGTGTACCCGGGACAGGGTATTCGTGCCCTGGTGGATGGTTTTGAAGTAATAGTGGGCAGCGGGAGGATAATGAAGAATAATGGCGTAAGTATTAATGAAAGCGTTTTGGGTTACGTGACGGAACAGGAAAAGCTCGGCCGGACGGTTATACTGGTGGCAAAGGAAAGGCAATTAATTGGCGCTATTGCCGTGGCCGATGTTACCCGTCCCGGAGCGGCATCTATTACCGGTCAACTGAAAAAGCTCGGGGTAAAAAAAGTGGTTGTTCTTTCCGGGGACAACCGCCGCGCGGTGGCGGCCCTGGCCGGAGAAACCGGAGTGGACGAGTACCGGGCCGAACTGCTGCCCGAAGAAAAAGTTGAAGCCATAAGGGAATTGCAGCGGGAAGGCCTGGTGGTGGCCATGGTGGGTGACGGCATTAACGACGCCCCGGCCCTGGCCGTGGCCGATGTGGGAATAGCCATGGGGGCTGCTGGCACCGATGTGGCGGTGGAAACGGCCGACCTGGTGCTGATGTCTGACAGGCTGCCCATGGTGGCCTATGCCGTGGGGCTAAGCAGGGCCGCCATTAGTAATATCAGGCAGAACATATCCCTGGCCGTGCTGGTGGTTTTTGCCTTGTTGGCCGGAGTTCTGGGCAAAGTTGTTTTTCTGGCATCCGGCATGCTGGTTCACCAGGCAAGTGTTTTGGCTGTAATCCTAAACGCTATGCGGTTGCTGGCCTACAGGGTAAAACCATAAAGCGAAGGGGGGCGCCTCATGCTGGATGTAAGGGAAAAGTTGCAGGAAAAGGAAGAGCACCTGCGAGAGGAACTGAGTCATGTCAATGTTCAGCTTATTGCACTGGGGCAAAACTTAATGTCGCTGGGATATTATTTAAAGGAGAACCCGACCGGAATACTGATTACCGGTTGTGAGATCGACATTAACAACCCCAATCCCAAGTGTGCCGATTTTCCGTTAGATTTCAAGGAACTCCAGGAATGTCCCGAGCTGATTTTGAAGCTTTTACGCTCGTACTTCAAGTTGCAGGAAGAACTTGAATCCATTAGGAGCCGGCTTGAGGAAATAGAACTTGAGGAAGTGGAAGATGAATAAGGAGGTGCTTCCTCCTTATTTATTTGGGCTGGTTTCTATAAATGCACGGTGCTTATGGAGACGGTGGTTTATGATTGATAAAATTGTTAATAAACTATCGGGCCGCAAACCATTCCTGATGGACAGGGAAAACTACCTGGTTTCCGCGGTATTGCTCCCACTGGTGGAAGAGAAAAATGGCACATCGTTGCTGTTCGAGGTACGCTCAAGACACTTGGAAAGACAGCCCGGTGAAATATGTTTCCCCGGCGGCCGGGTTGAAGCTAACGAAATGGAAGCTCCGGCGCGTACCGCCGTACGAGAAGCAGCCGAGGAACTGGGACTGGAGCGGGATAATATTCGGCTGATTGCACCACTTGATTTCCTGGTTACTCCCATGGGAGCGGTGGTTTACCCGTATGTGGGTAGCGTGCATTGCCCCGGCGGGATAAAACCCAACCGGGAGGAAGTGGAAAGTGTTTTTACCGTACCTCTGGATTACCTATTGGATTACAAACCCGTATCCGGTATAGTGGACGTGGCTACCCGTTATCCCGAAGATTTCCCCTTCCACAGGGTTCCCGAAGTTTACCGCACCGTTGGGTGGAAAAAGCGCTGGTCCTTTCCCACGTTCATTTACGAGTATGAGAACTATTTTATCTGGGGTCTTACTGCAATAATTTTGCACCACTTTCTTGACGCCATCAGATAAAAGTGCATCAATATCTATCAAAAACAAAAATAAAAGATACTCAAACAGTTTTTTAATGCAGGTATTTTTTGTAAATTTACAGCCAGGATTTCAGCTTGTACTTGTCTAGTATTGTTACCCGTCCCCTGTTTACCGAAATGGCTTTTTGGCGGCGGAAGTCGCTTAAAATTCGGTTGACTGTTTCCCGGGAAGTGCCGATCAGGTTGGCCAGATCTTGGTTTGTAAGGGAGATGTCTATTTCAATTCCCTGATCGGTTTTGGTGCCCTGCTCGCTTGCCAGAAACAACAACATACTGGCGGCGCGGCGGGTGGTGTCCAGCAAAGCCAGTTCTATCAGCTGTTGCTGCGATATGCGCAAGCGGCGTGCCATTATTTTCAGAAATCCCAGGGCTATTCCGGGATTTTCTTGGATAATCCTTTCCATGTCCACATTGCGGATTAAGCCTATGGTACTGTCTTCTACCACTTCGGCGGTGGCCGGGTAAGTACCGTCGCCAAACATGACAACCTCGGCAAATACGTCGCCGGGGTTGATAAAATGCAGGATGTGCTCACGCCCGTCGCTTGTTTGTTTGCTAATTTTTACCCGCCCTGCTTTTACAAAAAAAACTGCTTCGCCCGGTTCCCCCTCCATGAAAATTATTCGACCTTTCCGGTATCTTCTTTCAATAATAACTTTTTCTATTTTCTCAAGCTGGTCACCGGTAAGATAAGCAAAAAGGGGAATCTTTTTTAAGAACTGCAGGTTACTTCCCATGGGACGACTCCTTTTCGACAGGTTTTTCCGTCAAAAAAAACGAGTAATGCGGTTTAAATTAAATTATAACACATATATATTGACGTGATAAGGAAAAAGAGCGTGTTATAGCGAATCGCGACGGGTTGGAACAATTTGGGGAAGGTGCCGGGTAGACAGGAATTAAAAAAGTAAAAAGCCGGTTGCTTATCCGGCTTTAACCAAACTGTAAAACTCGTCGCCAAGCTTGGTTGCGCTGCAAATTTTACTTTTCCCCTCAGTTGATATTTCCACCAGGCCAAGAGCATATAGCTGCATGATTATGTGGTCCAATACAGCTCGTTTGACCCGGGCGGTAAGGGATAATTCTTCTTTGTTCATGCTGCCCTGTTCAAGCAGGGCCTGCAAAACCCTTTCCGCCTCTTCAGGCAATCTTTCACTGGCCTTTAGCAGAAATTCAGACAAGCTGGTTGTGGAAACCATGTTTTTTACATTACCCCCATTTCAATATATTTTGCTAAATAGTATGCGCATTTTTTGCTTGATTAATAAGTAAAAACCCGGTAAAACCATGATTTTCACCGGGTTTTTTGTAAAAAACATGGTTAAATTAATGTTTTTTTATTTATTCGAGGGACTCGCTAACCAGTTCGCTGATGTCCTTGACGGCCATTTTTTCATCCTTGTCAATGTTTTTCAGACTGTCCTCCAGCATAACAATACAGTAGGGACAGGCGGTTACTATATAGTCCGCTTCCTTGGCCATGGCTTCCTTCGCCTTGACGTCTGAAAAACGCAACCCCGCTTCGGTTTCCATCCAAATGCGCGCGCCGCCTCCGCTGCAGCACATACTGTTTTCCTTGTTTTTGTCATATTCCATGCATTGCACATCGGGGATGGCGGATAGTATATCCCTCGGGGCTTCAAAAATATTGCTGTGCCTGCCCAGGTAGCAGGGCTCGTGATAGACGACTTTCTTGCCGATACCCTTGGCGGGCTTGATTTTCCCTTCCTTTAGCAGTTCGGCAAACAGCTGGGTGTAGTGAATTACTTCGAATTCACCGCCTAGTTCAGGGTACTCGTTTTTAAATGTGTAATAGCAGTGGGGCGAAGTTGTGATAATCTTTTTCACGCCCTTATCCTTGAATAGCCCAATGTTATGTTCGGCCAGACTGCTGAACTCCTCCTCGGCGCCGATCTTGCGCACTGCTTCACCGCAGCATTTTTCCTCGTTCCCGATGATTCCGAAGCTCACACCCGCTTTTAACAGCGTGGTGGCAATGGCCCGGGCTATTTTCTGGCTACGGCCGTCAAAAGCCGAGGTGCAGCAAACGTAAAGCAGGTACTCCTGGTCCGTGAAGGTGGGAACATCCAATCCATTGGCCCAGGAGATGCGCTTGTCGCTGTCCTGCGACCAGGGATTGCCCTGGCTGTTAATGCTGCCCAGCACCGCTTTCAGATTCTTGGGAATTCCTCCGGTTTCGGCGACTACCGAGCGCATGGACCGCACAATGTCAACGATTTTTACTTCCCGCGGGCAACGCACCACGCACTGGCCACACGTGGTGCAAGCGTAAAGTACATCATCGCTCTCAAAGCCTTCAAGGCCCAGCCGGCCCATGTAAATCATTTGCCGAATGCTAAAAGGGCTTTCCTTTTCCATTCTTCCCCAGGGACAGGATCCGCTGCACAATCCGCACTGCATGCACAAAGTGATATCCTCGCCGCCCATTTCCCGGACTACTTCTCTAACTTCATCAAAGTAGGCTACCGGTTCCGACATGTTTATTCTCCCCTTCCCTCACCTGGCGTGTATATATGGCCGAAATGTTGTAGCCAGATATAGTTAACATTCGTCGACATTAAAATAAAATCCTGCTTCTTACAGTTAAAAAAGTTGCTCAATTTTCAAAATTACTAAAGTTGTTTTTGATAATGCCCGCTACTTCATCCAGGTTTTTAACAACCACCAGGCCGGGTACCGCGGCACGTAAAATCCCGAGATCCTTTTCCCGCGGGTTGACTGCAATGGCAAGTCCCGCTTCCCGAAACATCTCCAGGTCGCCCGCACTATCTCCCACCGCCACGGTTTCCGGGGGTGATACGCCGAACCGGAGCATCAGCTTGCGCATGTGGCATGCTTTGGTTTCGCCCGGGCTGTGGGTGGAAACACGTACGGCTATATCACCGGTTAACCTTCCATCTCTGTGGATTAGCTCGTTTGCCAGGTGCACACGAAACCCCAGGTGACGGGCGACTTGATCCGCCAGCAGCTTGAGCCCGGTGGAAAGCAACACAGGTACGGCTCCGGTGCGTTTTATCAATTTCATTAATTCTTTAACACCGCTTTGCAGGGGTATTTCATTTAAAATTTTAATTGTATCATTAACACTCATGCCCTTCCACATTGCGGCATCCAGCCGGCAAAATTCCTCGTAGCTGATTTTTCCGGCTAAAAACAGTTCCTGGTATTTCTCAGCCTGTCCTTCCCAAATTCCCAGCCTGCGGTGCAGGTATTCCCACGAGCTCCTTGCTACTGTAACGGTCCCGTCCATATCGAAAGCGGCCAGTTTAAGTTGCGGTTTATGGATCATATCTATCACCAGGTGATTAAATTTGCGTGTCTACAAATTACTTCTCCGGTGAAATTATAGCACAGGTTTTCCGGGTTGTTCACCCGCAGTTTAAAAAGCCTTTGTGGCCGTGTTCTTTTTAAAAAATGTCGAAAGGAATTACTTCCGTTGCATAGAAATATTTATTAAAATATTTAATTAAAAAGTCACATTACAAGGGGAGAATCATTCATGCCCACCAAGAGAACAACCAAAAAGGTAGCCATTTTGGGCGGCCCAGGCACGGGTAAAACCACTCTCTGCAAGCAGTTGGACGTGGACTACAGCCTGGCCGGTTACGTTTGCAATGTTTGCCAGGAATTTGCGCGCTCTTATATCGCCCGGTATGGCGTGCCCACTAATATTTTCGAGCAGTTTTTGCTATACGAGGGCCAAAAGCGCCGTGAAGCAGAGCTGTCTTATTGCGACATTATTTTCTGTGATAACGCCACCATTTTAAATTACGTATACG
Organism: uncultured bacterium; assembly: GCA_965539975.1. Lineage (GTDB taxonomy): Bacteria > Bacillota > Desulfotomaculia > Desulfotomaculales > Desulfallaceae > CBETWA01. The sequence continues at coordinate 50,582 of CBETWA010000006.1, forward strand.
GGCTGTTGAGCTGCGATTTTAAGAATCCCAAGGAAGTATACGCGCTAATGAAACTATACGAGTGGGCTATGAAAGATTTGCCTGGTTACGAGGTGTTTTACCTCCCCAGGGAATTTACGTGTGAAAAGGATGGTATACGTTACCAGGATGAGGAGTTCGCCTTGGTGGTGGACCAAAAGATTAAAAACTTCCTGGATATAATGAACGTTCCCTACAAAGTGATCACCGGCAGTTTGCAGGAAAGGGTGGAGAAGGTCAAGCATTACATTGGGTTCGAGCCCAGGGAATGCCGCATTGTTACAGATAAAGATGTTGTAAAGGCAAAAGACGGGGCAAACTAATACCACGGCGCAATTTAGGGGTTGGCTACGCCACGGAGACGCTCGTGGCGTAGCATGCATAGTGGCATAAACAATCTTACGCTTTAGCATTAATATTAATAACACTACTTAAAAGAATATTTATGTACTTGGATGCTGGTAATGATACTGGTAATATAAATACATAAGTCATAAAATGTGCAGGGACCGGTTGGGATAACCGGTCCCTGCACATTTTATTTAACAAACCAGCGTAAGCCAAATGCAGGAAAAAGGTACTTCGAAGTAGAAATTTTCTTGCAACTGCATGGTTAATTCAAGGCCTGTGTTTTCTGTTTACAAATAGTTTGTTTTAGTGATTAATGGAGGGATGAAAAATGATATTGCTTTCCCCGGTAAAAATAGGACAAGTGGAATTAAAAAACCGGGTGGTCATGTCGGCCATGCACTTGGGGTATTGCAACGACGGCTTTGTTACTCCAAAGCTGATTGAATTCTACAGGGCCCGGGCAAAGGGCGGGGTGGGTCTTATCGTGGTGGGTGGTTGTGCCATTGATGAACACGGCTTTGGCACCATGATCAAAATTAGTGACGACCGTTATATTGCCGGCCTTGCGGACTTGGTTGGTGCGGTGCACCAGGAGGGGGGTAAAATAGCAGCCCAGTTGTTCCAGCCCGGCCGCTACTCGTACGCGTTCCTGGCCGGGATTGAGCCGGTGGCGCCTTCGCCGGTGCCTTCAAGACTTACCGGGCAAAAGCCCAGGGAGTTGACGGTAGCGGAAATAAAAGATATGGTTGAAAAATTTGCCGCGGCGGCGGCCAGGGCACAAAAAGCGGGTTTTGACGCCGTGGAGGTGATTGGGAGCGCGGGGTACCTGGTTTCCCAGTTCCTTTCCCCGGTGACGAACCTGAGGGACGATGAATATGGTGGAGATTTTGAACGCCGAATGAGATTTGGCCTGGAAGTGGCTGCCCGTATCCGGGAAACGGTGGGGCCGGATTACCCGGTCATGTTCCGGGTGGGGGGAAGCGATTTCATGCCCGGGGGAAATACCAACAAAGAAATTGCTGAGTTTTGTGCCCGGCTGGAAGAAACCGGGGTGGATGCTTTTAATGTGACGGGAGGCTGGCACGAAACCAAGGTGCCGCAAATTACCATGGCGGTGCCCAGGGGCGCGTATACATACCTTGCCCGTGGTGTGCGCCAGCGTGTCAGTGTTCCGGTAATCGCCAGTAATAGAATTAACGACCCGCTCCTGGCGGAAGAGATATTGAAAGACGGTTGCGCTGACCTGGTGAGCATGGCGCGTGCCATGATTGCCGATCCGGATTTGGTTCAGAAAACCGCTGCCGGGCGGTTTGACGAAATTAGAAAGTGTATTGGTTGTAACCAGGGCTGCCTGGACGCAGTATTTACAATGAAACCCGTGGGATGCCTGGTTAACGCCCGGGCTGGGAAAGAGCATGAAGGGGATTTGCAGCCCGCCGCCAAGTCAAAGAACGTATTGGTTATTGGCGGGGGCCCGGCGGGCATGGAGGCGGCCAGGGTGGCGGCTGAGCGCGGCCACAAGGTCACCCTCTGGGAAAAAAGCGGTGAACTGGGAGGGCAGCTGAAACTGGCGGCAGTCCCCCCGGGGAGGGAAGAGTTTGCGACTTTTACAGAGTACCTGGCCGGGGAAATCAGGCGGCTGGGCGTTAAGGTGGAATTGGGAAAAGAAGCAAGCGTTGAAAATATCAAATCTTTTGGTGCGGATGCGGTTGTCATGGCAACGGGTGCGGCACCTTTAACGCCGCCGGTGGACGGGGCGCAGGGTCCCAGCGTTGTGCAGGCCTGGGAAGTTCTTGCCGGCAAGGCATCCACCGGCAGGAAAGTGGTTATCGTGGGCGGTGGGGCTGTAGGATGTGAAACCGCGCTACTGCTGGCTCAAAAGGGGACCATAGACGCGGAAACTTTCCGTTTTCTGGCGCTTAACGGCGCTGAAGATGTAGAGCGCTTAAAGGAACTTGCCACCCGGGGAGTGAAGGAAGTAACCCTGGTGGAAATGATGAAGTCGGTGGGGGCGGATATAGGTGTATCGTCACGCTGGATTATACTGCAAGAACTGCGCCGTTACGGCGTGCGCGTGCATACGGGAACCAAGGTGTTGAAAATTATGGAAAATGGTATTTGGGCGGAAAAAGAAGGGAAAGAAAAGTTCCTGGAAGCGGATACCGTGGTACTGGCCGCGGGGTCGCGTTCAGTGGCGGAACTGTGCGATAGAATAAAGGAGGAGCTACCCGAGGTTTACGTAGTAGGCGATGCGGTTGCGCCGCGCAAAGCCCTGGACGCGGTTCACCAGGGTTACCAGGTCGGGTCCGTGCTTTAAATAAATAACCAACGGGGTGCCTTGTATAACGCACCCCGTTGGTTTATTCCGGGAGTGTCCGGGTTGCCAGGTGTTGAAAGTTGAAAAGATATGGGATCCAGGCGCTATGTGAAATAAATAGCATTTCAACTTTTAACACCTGGCACCACGCCGTAAAAACGCGAGCTTGCCCAATTGGAAGGGCATGTTCTTCACTTTAGAGCGCCTTAAGTAAGGGAAGCGTGCTATTTTGTTTCCAATAGGCATGTTGTGCTACATGAATATGGAGTGCTGGTAAGTCAGGTCGTCAAACATGTCTTGGTGGTTCCTGCTGACATTTTTGCCAATCCTGACCATGAGCATATTTGCCTTGTGCTCGAGTATTTCGGGGTCGTCGGTATGCCGGCGCTTAAAACCTACCGAGCCGAACATTTTTTTCAACATGTCTCTGTATCCCCAGATATCCAAGCCGCTGTTTTTCAAATCCCAGTGCCAGTGAAACTCGGTGGTTATTACAATAAATTCCTCCATGATGGGATTATTGAACGCTTTGGCTAAAAGCGCCTTGGCCAGGCCTCTCTTTTGCCAGTTGCGACTGATTTCAACGGCGCCCAACTCCAGTATACGAGGGTGCCTGATCCACCGGCTGTACTCGTTTGGAAAATGAAACAGCAAGTAGCCCACTATTGTATTCTCGTGCCGGGCTATATAAACCATTCCTTCCGGCAATCCGGCCACATGAATGAGAGCTTCTTTTTGGCGAGCCGGGTTTCTAAAGTTGTCCAGTTTGTGATCTATTTCCAGTGATTCGAGGTCTGATTGGGAAACCGGCCCTTCGAAAAAAACTGTACCTTTATCGGTTGTCAATTTCTCAGCCATAGCCACCACCAATTTCAATGATATTTAATAATGCAGTGTTCACTGGATGTTTTTTTATTAAATCTTTTATAAAATATTCTGAATAAACTTCATTAATCCTGCATGCCGGAAATTTTTTTATTTTTCCGGTATAGCAAAGCATATTGATATACCGGTTTTATAGTATTAAAACGCGCGCGAAAAAGGATGCACAACTTCATTATAACATAACAGCTGAATGAATATTCATTTTGTTAATAAATATTGTATTTTTGAGCCCGGTACAACAGTGCCGAGCGGGTTATACCGAGTAATTGTGCCGCCTTTGTCTGGTTTCCGCCGCTCTTTTCAAGTGCCTTTAATATCAGTTCTTTTTCCACCTCTTCTAGTGAAATACCGCTATCGGGAAAATTAATTACAGCTCCGGCGGGAAACTTGCGAGGTGTGTTTAATTCTCTGGGCAAGTGTTCGGGTTTAATTATTGTTCCCTGGCATATAATGGCCGATCGCTCTATAACGTTTTGTAATTCGCGAATATTTCCGGGCCAGTTATATTCACACAAGAGCTCCATGGCTTCGGGCGATATCTTATCCACATGGTATGTGGGCCCGAATTTTTGTAAAAAGTGTTTTGCCAACAGAGGTATGTCCTCCTTGCGCTCTCTGAGCGGGGGGAGGTGAATGTGAATAACGTTTAACCTGTAATAAAGATCTTCCCTGAAAAGGCCCTGTTTAATTGCCTGATCCAGCTGGCGGTTTGTTGCTGCAATTACCCGCACGTCAACGGAGATGGTTTCCGTTCCGCCAACCCGTTCAAAAGATTTCTCTTGCAGCACCCTGAGTAATTTGGCTTGCATATTTAACGACATCTCTGCTATTTCGTCTAAAAAAATAGTTCCCTTATCTGCCAGTTCAAAGCGGCCGAGTTTTCTCGCGGTCGCTCCTGTGAACGCGCCCTTTTCGTGGCCGAACAGCTCGCTCTCCAGCAATTGTTCCGGCAGAGCGGCACAGTTAACCGGGACAAAGGGCTTATTGCTTCTGGGGCTGTTCTGGTGTATTGATATCGCCGCCACTTCCTTGCCGGTGCCGCTTTCTCCGGTAATCAGTACACTGGCATTGCTGAGCGCCACCTTTTCGATGAGGGAAATAATATCTTGCATTATTTTGCTTTGCGCTATAATATTGCCGTATTTTCCCGTTAATTCCGAGCGAAGAAAATTGACTTCGGTTTCAAGCTGAATCACATGAAGGTTTTGCTTTATTACCAGTTTCAGTTCATCAAGGTCGAATGGTTTGGTTATATAATCGGCAGCGCCCATTTTCATTGCTTCAATAGCTGTTTCAATAGTGCCGTGGGCGGTCAGCATAATAACCGGTAGTTTGGGGTTGATCGCTTTGACTTCTTTTAATACTTCCAGCCCGTCTATATCGGGAAGGCGGAGGTCAAGTATCATAAGTGATGGCGAATCTTCGCGAGCCATGTTGATGCCGTCTTGGCCCCGGTATGCCACTATCGTTTGGTACCCTTCCTGGCGCATGGCCCGGTCCAGTGCCCAACACATGTGTTCTTCGTCATCGACAATCAATATCTTGGGGACCATCTGACTCACCTCTTGCGCTCTTTAATGGTAGTTGCACTTGAAAAGTCGTGCCTTCCCCCGGTACGCTGTTAACATTGATGTGGCCATCGTGCATGCTGACTATCTGATGGCTGATGGACAACCCCAGACCGGTGCCGTGCTCCTTGGTTGTGTAAAATGGATCAAATATACTTTTCAATTCTGTAGGTGGTATTCCTGTTCCCGTATCGCTGAATTCAATGTTTGCCCAGTGTTCGTCATGGCTTGTCGTGATGGTTAACTTACCTCCGCCGGGCATTGCTTGCACGGCATTGAGGATAATGTTTACAAAAACCTGTTTAATTCTTTCCGCATCCAATTCTGCCACCGGCATATGCGGGTCAAACTTTTTTTCCAGGTTGATGTTGTGCTGTTTTAGTATGGGCGAGGTGAAAACGAGGATGCTTTCCAGCAGCGAATTTATGGATGCCCTTTGGACCATGTATTTGCTGGGGCGCCCAAAATCCAGTAATTCCTGGATGACCCTGTTTTGCCTGTGAATTTGCTCGTAGATTATTTTAATGTATTCTTCTGCACCATTCAGGTTTTTAAGTTCTTTTTCCAGTAGCTGAACCGTAGTTTTAATTATTCCAATCGGGTTTCGAAGTTCATGCGCCACGCCGGTGACCAGGCGACCCAGGGCGGCAAGACGTTCAGTTCGCCGCAGTTCTTCCTCAAGCTTCTCTTTTTCAGCTAGTGATACGGCCATCCTGTTGACGGCTCTGGCAATTTCACCTGGTTCGCCGTGCAGGGGCGGTATTTGGGCGTGAATGTCCTTTTCAATCATAGCAAGCCCTTCTTTAATTGCTGCCACTCCGCTGGTTAGATTGTGGATTACCAGCAGCGCTCCTGTGGCGCCTAGAATCACGGCAAACAGAGTGAAATAGCGAGTAAATAATCTGAAATAGCGGCTCTGGGCGAAAATGGGGTGTAGTCGCTCATCCGCCCAGACAACGGCGGCAAGTTTGCTTTCAATATACAGAGGCGCCAGGTACTCATATGTCTCGTCATTTAAACTGGTGGTTAGCCTGGAAAGGGATTGGCCGCTGGCGGCCACGGCAATCAAACCGCTTTTGGCTTCTTTTTTTATCCTTTCCTCCCTTGCTTGTTGCTCGGTTTCGTCTAGGGTGCGGTATTCATGCAGGAACCCTTCTACGAAAATTTGACCTGTTTCGGGTATGTATAAACCGAACCTGACCCCGGGATTGGAGTAAGCCAGCGGCTTGGTGGTTTCATAAAATGCTTTTTTTAAATAGAATGTTTTCTGAATTGTGGACAAAGTGATGAAAGTTGAAAGAGCATCTCTTTCTAAGTAGTAATTGATTTGATCTTGTATGTTCGGGATCACTATTTTCTCAATGGCTCCTCCCAGCTTTTCCTCCCTTTCCCTGAGCATGGCCTCGTCGCTTTTGCTGGCAAAAAATATATCGTAAAGAATAACAAGAACCGGAATCAGTAAAAGAGTGGTAAAAACGATAAGAAACTGTGAACGTAAACTTTTTCCGTTAAACAGGCCAAAACCCGGTTTTTTATCGGCGGTCATAAGACGTCATTCCAAATCGTTTTTATTTAACCAGTTGAAGACAATATAAACCGCATAGTTTTGCTTTATAGGTGGATTGTGTGGTATCATGTAAAGCGGGCTGTACAATATCATACAATCCACTGTTTGTTATTGTACAATAAACTGCTAAATTAATCTAAATAATTGCTAAATAAAACGCCAGCTGCTCAAGAAAAACCCCCTAGCAGGCAAAGATTGTCTGATAATAAACACTCCATGCTCTGCTTGTGTTTGTAAACCCGCAATTTAACCCCCTTTTGATACTGGCACGATAATTGTTACCGCAAAGGGCATAAGAAATTTTTCACATTCGTTGCTTACAAACATACACCTAAAAACATTATATCACATTCTTGATCCGTGCAAAAGAAGTTATCGCAAAGGGGGTATGTCAAGTCAATACGCGCATGGAGTGGGTTTGAACGCGCAAGAAATTTGAATACGTGCAATTTGGTATGTGAAAAGAGACGTTAAACTGCAAGTGTGATTTTGTATAGGGATTGCTTGCGTCTCGTATTACATGTCACGTGGGAGATTGGGGAGATATTTATTTTAAAAGTTTTTACTTTAAGGTAACGGGGGATGCTTATGCTGGAAGCGCTGGTGACAAAAGCTTTAGCGCTGGTAGAAATGGCCAATAACTCGCAGCTTGCACATGCCGTGACCCAAGCGACGGGCGGCGGGTTGGCATGGTGGGTGTGGCCACTGATGTTACTGGTAACTTGCTTTGCCCTGGGTGTTGTGGCTGTTATGGCCGGAGTAGGCGGTGGCGTTTTGTTTGTTCCCATAGTGAGCAGTTTCTTTCCTTTTCACCTGGATTTTGTTCGCGGTGCAGGGTTGATTGTGGCTCTGGCAGGTGCCCTGGCAGCGGGTCCGGGCTTGTTAAAAGCCAACCTGGCAAACTTGCGCCTGGCCCTTCCGGTGGCTTTGATTGCTTCAACTTTCAGTATCGTTGGGGCATTTATCGGGCTGGCCTTGCCCACAAACCTGTTACAAATCGCACTCGGTATCACAATTTCGCTAATAGCAATATTATTCATATTCTCCAAAAACAGTGAATTTCCCAAAGTTGGTGACCCGGATGTTGTAACCCGTTCACTGAAAATAAGCGGTGCTTATTACGAGCCTTCCGTGGGGAAGCCGGTGAGCTGGACAGTTTGGCGCGCTCCGCAAGGGTTTTTAATCTTTGTAGCCATAGGCCTGGTGGCGGGCATGTTCGGCCTGGGCGCCGGCTGGGCAAACGTACCGGTGCTGAACCTGTTGATGGGGGCGCCTTTGAAAATCGCCGTGGGTTCCAGCAAGTTTCTATTATCCATTACCGATACATCGGCGGCATGGGTTTACCTAAACCAGGGTGCGGTTTTGCCTGTTATAGCTGTGCCATCGGTTTTGGGCATCATGGTGGGGTCACTGGTGGGCGTTAGGCTGCTGGCCGGGGCAAAGCCCAAATTGGTTCGTTATCTTGTTATCGCCATGCTGTTCTTTGCTGGAATCAGATCCTTATTAAAAGGATTGGGTATTTAATCCGGGACCGAAGTGGGGTGGAAAATGATGAGTACCCAAGCTAACGTGTCTGTGCCGAAAAAAGCCGCACAGGTCAAACAAAAAACGGAAACAATAAAGGTAGAAGTGCCGGAGGAGCAGCTAAAATACGCGAATATGCTGTTGTATTGCTCCTGGGCCGGTATTGGTATGCTGGTGATTACGTTCTTGATTTATGTTTCCGGAATCATGAATCCGTTAATACCCCCACAGCAAATGCCGCAATACTGGGGCTTGAACTCCCATGATTACCTGGTGCAAACAGGTTCTCCTTACGGCTGGGGGTGGCTTTCCATGGTTGGTCACGGGGATTTTATTAACTTGGTTGGCATAGCCTTCCTGGCTCTCCTGACAATTATAGGATATGTATTTCTATTACTCCCGGCTTACCTGCGCAAAAAGGATTTTGCTTATGCCAGTATAGTGGTTGTGGAAATATTGGTTCTTGTTTTGGCTGCATCCGGTATCCTTGCGGTGGGAGCTCACTAATTGTAATTGTAATTGAAATTAGAGATTAAAATGCGGGCCGGGGCGGGGAGCCGCGGCCCGCATAAAGGCCGGTGCAGCGGCCTTATCAACACTAGAAGAACCGTAAAGAAGAATATGGAATATGGCGGGGTGGTTATTGTGAGCGGCAGTGATTTTGTCCGGCAGTATTCCAACTATAAAAAAGAATTTCTTAAGGAACTGAAAAGCGGTAACATTGAGGTAAGTTTCAAGGATGCCGGCGAAAGCAAAAAAATGGTGCTGGAGCTATTTGAACAATGGTTGCGGCAGAAGACAGTCGAACCTGTAAATAACAAGGAAAATGAAGCTTTCCTATTTGATTCTTTCCTGGATGAAGTTCTTTCTAGGGCCAAGAAAATCTTGAAGGAACGCGGTATCCATATCACCTACACTTCGCTGAGCAAGCAATTAGGAATAAGGGAATCATGGAAATGTATAAAAGTGTTTGGCAGTAACAGCGTTTACTATCGTATCGGTAAAACAAAGCCCCGTAAAGGCCCCAACAAGGGCAGGGAATACCTGGTATTCGATCTTGTTATGGACGGCAACAAAAAGCTGGTTTTTGTACCCCTGCTGGAAAAAAAGAACAAGATAGAGAACAGGTTGGGTGCGCAACTGGTGCGAGAATTGCCCAAAGTGGAGGCCACGGGCAAATACCGCCTAAAAATGCTGTTGCCTTTTGACCTGGTTCGGGAAAGGAATATCCGGCTGGCAGCAAAAAAACTGGCTGACTTTGTGGAAGCCACAAAGCCTTACCTTGACGAGCTGGGTGTTGTTTAATGTATGATATCAAACAGTTAACTGTTTGATATCATACACTTACCTGGTATTGATTCCAGTGAACTCAACAAGAAACGGCCCGGTCTGCTGGCATATAATTTGCCTTTATTTTCTGAATAATATACTTTCGGGAGGGATGATGCAGTGTCTGAAAATCCGGAAAAAAGAGTAAGGGATGTAATGATTCCCGTGCGCAATTATAAAACAATTTCTCATACTTGCAAAGTGGAAGATGCTGTAAAACTTTATATAAATTTTTTTGCTCGCAAGGCCGGCCAGGCCCACAGGTCGTTGATTGTCTGCGATGATTACGGCAACCCGCTTGGCATGGTAACTGTCCGGTCCATTTTGCAGGCGCTGGAACCGCTTTTTGCAAGAGCTCAAAATTTTTCCGTCCCTCTTTTCTGGGAAGGGCTTTTTACTGAAAGGTGTCGTGTGGTATCGCAAAAGAGTGTCACGGAAGTCATGTATCCTATTAATTTTATCGCCCTTGATGTGAACGACACTTTAATCAAGGCGGTACATGCCATGATGAAACACAAGCTGGGTACACTGCCCGTTAAAAAGGACAATACCCTGGTGGGAGTGATTCGGGTAAATGAGGTATTCAGCGAGCTATACAATATTGTTGCCGGCAATGATTTTTACGAGAGTGCCGTTACCGTTTAAAAGGGGATAAGCTTTACACGCCCGGAAAAAACCCGCCTTGTAAATTTTGTTTATAAAATACGGTGTTCGCCGGGTAAAGCGCTAGTAATATAGCGCTTTTTTGCTTTAATGATACGGTTTTGGAGTTTAAAAAATATTTCACAAGCCCGTATTGCTTTTTACCAATCCCCAATCTATAATGTTACAAATGGCACAAACTCTCCAAAAAGGGGGTGCGGGGGTTGGCCGTGGTTATAAGTATTGGGGATTGGCGCGGGATGAAGAAACCGGATGACGGGAACGAGAATTTTTTAAAGCGTTTAGAAAATTCCTTTTGGAAAGCGGAAATGCACCGGGTGGAAGTTTCCCGTATCGACCACCCGGGAAAACAGGATGAAAAAGCAATCAAGCTGCTGTTTATATGGGCCGCTTTGTTTAACTGTCTCAGCGCGTACTGGTTTGTGAAATATGTAATAAATTAAAAAGTGAAATATCGAGCAAAACCCGGGCATTTCCTTAAAAATTATTTTGGTCTTAATGTATAAATTTGGTTTTACGATAAATAGCCCGTTCCCCGGGCTGCATGTTGTATTGCACGTGAAGTATCTCCTTGGCTTTTTCGCTCAAGGGATGGCCCAGATATTCACGATAAAGCTCTTTTACGGCGGGATTTTCGTGAGCCCGCCGTATTTTTTTGCTCAAATCAATGCTGTATAAGGCTTGGGCTCTTTTGCGGCGCACATCCTGAATTGCTTTGCGCCCTCTTTGCTCAAAGGAGATGGGGAGACCACCGCCTCCCACGCAACCACCCGGGCAGCCCATTATTTCAATAAAGTGGAACTTTTCGCCGGCCTTGATTCTTTCCAGCAGCCGGCGGGCGTTTCTGGTACCGTGAGCCACCGCAAGGCGGATGAGCTTATTCCCCAGCTTGACTGTTGCCACTTTAACTCCTTCCATACCTCTAATGACCTCAAATTCAATCCGCCCGCGGACTTCCGCCCCTTCCACAAGGGCGGAGGCTGTGCGCACGGCTGCTTCCATGACCCCGCCGGTGACGCCGAAAATATTGCCCGCACCGGTACTTATACCCAGGGTTTCGTCGAACTCCTCATCTGGCAACCTGTTGAAGTTGATTCCTGCCTCGCGGATCATTCGTCCCAGTTCCCTTACAGTAAGCACGAAGTCCACGTCCTTTGTCCCGCGGGTGATCATTTCCGGTCGATCTGCTTCATATTTTTTCGCCGTGCAAGGCATAACGGCAACTACCACCAGTTTTTTGGGGTCCAGGTTGTTTTTTTCGGCATAGTAGGTTTTGACCAGCGCGCCAAGCATTTCCTGGGGCGACTTGCAGGTGGACAAATTTTCCACGAACTCGGGGAAAAATCGCTCGCAATAACGCACCCAGCCCGGGCTGCAGGATGAAATTAACGGAAGTTTGCCCTTGCCGTTTAACCTCTCCAGTAATTCATGGGCTTCCTCCACAATGGTTAGGTCGGCGGCAAACACAGTGGAAAAAACCCGGTCAAAACCAATTTGGCGCAGTGCCGCCACCATTTTGCCGGTAACCACGGTGCCCGCGGGCAGGCCAAACATCTCACCCAGTGAAACCTGTGCAGCCGGCGCGGTTTGCACAACGGTTATTTTATCCGGATCTTCAATGACGTCCCATACTTCACGAATGTATTCCTTTTCTGCCAGCGCGGCGGTGGGGCATACGGCCAGGCATTGCCCGCAGGCGATGCAATCCGATTCCGCCATATCCCGCATAAAGGCGGGTGCTATGACAGTATTAAAACCACGTCGCTGGGCCGAATACACGTTTACGTCCTGTACTTTTTTGCAGACGGCTTCGCAACGACGGCATTTGATGCACTTGTTGTAGTTGCGCACGATAAAGGGGTTCTTGTTCTGCACCGGTTGGTTTAAGCGCTCGCCTGTCAGGCGGATTTTGCGCACACCGAGATCCGCAGCCAGCTTTTGTAGCTCGCAGTTGCGGTTTTTAATGCAGTTTAAACAATCCAGGTCATGCTCGGACAGCAGTAGTTCCAGCATGCGCTTGCGGGCACGGCGCACCCGGGGAGTGTTTGTGTATACGCGCGTCCCCTCGTGAACGGGATAAACGCATGAAGCCTGGAGGGAACGGCGCCCGTTGCTTTCTACTTCAACCAGGCAGATGCGGCAGGAACCGGCGGCGTTGATATCCTGCAGGTAACACAGGCTAGGCACATCTACACCGGCCAGGCGCGCCGCCTCCAGCAGGTTTGGCGTGTCTGCCGGCACGGTTACCTCCCGGTTGTTAATCCACAGTTTAACCGTACCGGCGGATTCCCGCTTTTCTTCCCTTTGCCCGGCGTTTACGACCTGTTCGACAACAACCTGTTGCATTTATAAAACCCCCGGTAAATGTGTTCCAACTTAGTTTTTGACCCGCGGTCGAGTTTAATGCACGGGATGCATATAAAAATCCGGTTCGGGCGTCAAATAGTTTTTTCAGCTAAAAAATGTTTCATTAATTTTTTTATCAATAAAGCAGGAAATAATCGTTTTGAGTGGAAACTAATAATATCACCGGAAAACTGAATAATAATGCGTTGCAGGTGCCCCAAAGGGGAGAATAGGGAACCGGGTGAAATTCCCGGGCGGTCCCGCCACTGTAACCGGGTAGCCCGCTGCGGAAAAGCCACTGGCTGGTGCTGGGAAGGCGGCAAAACGGGCAATGACCGGAAGCCAGGAGACCTGCCTGTAGCGCGGTACGCGTCTTGTGACGCCTGCCAGTGGATGATGGTAAAGTTCACGGTCTTTCTGACTGTGGACTTTTTTTATTTTAAAACTTGAAAAGGGAGTGAGTTGCATGTTGCTGGATGAAACAATCAAAAAAATAGGAGAGCTGGACAGCGAAGCTATGAGCAGGGCCAGGGAACGCATGGATAACCTAATTAAACCACCCGGCAGCTTGGGACAACTGGAACAGATAGCGATAAGGATGGCTGGAATTACCGGTAACCCGCGCCCAAAAGTGGGCAAGCGCTCGGTGGTGTTAATGGCGGGGGATCATGGCGTGGTAGCGGAAGGTGTAAGCGCCGCTCCGCAGGGTGTTACCGCGCAAATGCTACCCGCCTTTATCAATGGCGTGGCGGGTATCGGAGTGCTTGCCCGCCACGCGGGAGCTTCACTCACTGTAGTTGATATAGGTGTGGCCGGTGAAGTGAATGTGCCCGGTGTGCTCAAACGCAAAATAAGACCGGGTACTGGAAATATTGCAGCGGGACCCGCCATGACCAGGGAGGAGGCGGTGGCCGCACTGGAAGTGGGCATAGAGGTTGCGCTGGACGAAATCAACAAAGGAAGCACGCTGGTTGCCCTGGGCGACATGGGCATCGGCAATACCACGCCCAGTAGCGCCATCTTGGCGGCCATGGGCGGGTTTGACGCCGCGGAGGTAACCGGGCGCGGCACGTTAATTAATGACCGGGTCCTGGAAAACAAGCGGGCGTCGGTGGCCAGGGCGCTGGAAATCAATAAGCCAGACCGCAAGGATGGCATTGATGTACTGGCCAAAGTGGGTGGCCTGGAAATTGCCGGGCTGGCCGGGGTGGTCCTGGGTTGTGCTTCCAGACGGGTGCCGGTACTGGTGGACGGTTTTATCACGGGAGCTGCCGCGCTTGTTGCCTCCGCCATTGCCCCGTCCTGCAAAAACTTCATGTTTGCTTCTCACCTGTCCGCTGAGCCGGGCCACCGGCTGATGCTGGAAATGCTGGGCTTGACACCGGTGCTTGTGGCGGGTATGCGCCTGGGGGAGGGCACCGGTGCGGCACTGGCTATGCACGTAATTGACGCCGCCTGCCGCGTGCTGGACGAAATGGTCACCTTCCAGGAAGCGGGTGTGGCAGACATGGAAGAAGACAAACTACTAAAATAGTGCCGGGTGTTGAAATCTGAAATTGTTGCGATTTAGTGGGAATTTATGGTATTTGCCGCGTGTGCACAAGAACTGGCTTGTGCATGAGCACGCAAAAAGGCCGCCTGTTGTTGAGGCGGCCTGATTTTTCCCGGGCCCGGCCAAGGAGTTGCCGGTGCGGGGTTATGGTTAGTGAAGGTGACTGGCGTTCTTTTCCGGCCACCCGGGTGGCTATTTGCGAAGGTCTATAAACCTTTCCTTCAGTTTTTCCAATACCTGTGGCATTGTGGTGTATTCCATTTCGTCTAGGCTCAGCCGGTGCGGTTCGAAGGGACCCATGCTGCGCATGTAGTCCGCCATAAAGTTGGCTATCTCCCTGGCCCTGTCGAAGGAGGGATCGCCAAAGAAGTCCTGGGGACCGTGCAACTTGCCGTCGGCCAGCTGGAATCCCAGCGCAATTACCCTTGGTGGCCCGTCAAAACGGGTCGGGTTGCACTGGTCAAGGCCCACCGGCATCAGGGGACCGGAGTGGGAACCTCTCATCCAGCCCGAAACCAGGTGCGGCCGGGCGAAAGGCTCCAGTACCTCGCCCACCGCGGGAAAACCGCTTTGGCAGCGCACTATCAGTACCGGGTCGTCTTTACCTATGTACCTGCCGGCCATCAGGTTTAACCGCTGGGTACTACTGGAAGCGCATATGTCCCCCGTTTCGCGGTGAAAAACCCGCTTAATGCAGTACCTGCCGGGTGCGCCGATGAAAACCAGCATGTCGTAAATATCTTCCGGGCAAGAGAAAATAACCTTCCGGTTTTTAATCAAATCCCTTACTTCGAAATCAAACCCCTTGTGCATCTTGGGGTCAATCACCAGTCCCGGCGTATTGAACGGATCAGCAAATATTTTATAAAGGGGCAGGTTCCACGCGCCTGGCTCCGTTTTGTCGGCCATGAAAATTATTATGGGCTCGCTGGTTCTTTCATCAAACTGCATCTCCGCCACGCCGGGGCCCAGCCCTTTAACATTGCCTGAAAAAGCATCGCTAAGCATGTCT
This sequence comes from uncultured bacterium, assembly GCA_965539975.1. Classification (GTDB taxonomy): domain Bacteria; phylum Bacillota; class Desulfotomaculia; order Desulfotomaculales; family Desulfallaceae; genus CBETWA01. Next base: position 65,714 of record CBETWA010000006.1, read on the forward strand.
TGCCCGGCCCCGTAAAGTTTCATTTTCTTGGCGAGCTCGGTGCATGCTTGAAAAACTTCCCAGGCCAGCTGGTGTACTTCGCCATTGTTACGCCCGCCTTCGTGGGTCATAATCAAGTTCAGGTCATCACCAACATGAGTGACGTGCGAATCGATCAACAGCCGGTGACCGCTCAACATGCCCCGGGCTTTCTCCAGGAGAGCCGGGTGTACGCTGGAATGTCCTACGAAACCGCCAATATCCGCTTTGATGACGGTAACAGTAATATTTTTGCCCATATTTTCCACCTCGAATAATTATTTATATAACTACCCACTGTTATTCTTTGCTTTTAACCAACATTCTATTACGGGGTGTATGCGGTGATGCTGAAAATTTAATTTTAAATTTCACTTTCTCCACTCGGGCTTGCAGAACGCCCTAAAATTCCCGGGGCTTGCAAATAATTTCTTTAACTTTGGTGTCGAAAAATTTGTTAGAGTGAGCCGGTAGTATAACCGCAGCCGTGTCAGCGCCCCTGGAGGAGCCGCCAATGGCTATGATTTCCTGGCCGTATGGGATTAGGCCGGCATCAAGGGCCATTCCCGCTATTTCAACACAAACCTTGACTCCTTGGCCCAGCATGCGCAATGTCTGGGCCATTATCTCCGATGGGTACACTCCGCCGAACTTGTTACGGATGGCGCGGTCAACGCCGGCTAAAAGATGGGTGGTGAACAAAACTTTAATTCCCTTTTCATTCAATGCTCGCAAAGTATCCTCCGGCATACGCCTGGCACCGGGCCCGTCAAAACCAACGTGATAGCTTACGCAAACCACGTTGTGCCCGCAGTCAGCCAGTTTCATTGCGGTTGAGCCGGTACTGGAAGCAACTACAAGGTGGTTGATGTCGAGTTCACTTGCCCTTTCAAGAGCTGCTTTAATGGTGTTTTCGGTGTTTTCGGGTCCCTTTTTATCCCAGTGCAATATTCCACCTCCTTGCCATCTTATGTTTATTTTAAACAAGAGCTGGCTATAAAGCAAGAAAAGGGGTATAGTTGAATTTTCGGGCACAAAAAAACGCGCCTCGCTGGGCGCGCCTTTCCTGGTGGACGAGAGGGGATTCGAACCCCCGACCCCCGCGTTGCGAACGCGGTGCTCTCCCGCTGAGCTACACGCCCCCGAAAAGTGACCACTACTAATAGTAACATATCCCGGTAATAGGATCAAGCCGGGTTTTTTCCCCGGGGGGAGATTGACGATTGGTAGTCGTAAACCATCTTGGAAAGGTGTCGTATAACCACCAGTGCTTCTCCGTAGCCAGGGGTGTCTTTGCTGGTTATGGCAAGGATATATGGCCGCTGGGGATGGACAACATAAGCAACGTCGTTGTACGTGTGTTCGGGGGGCCAGGTGCCAACCTTGTTGGCAACCCTTGTACCTTCCGGCAACGGGGCTGGTATACGTTCCTTGTGGCGGGAGTTGAAAAGGTGGTTCAGCAAAAGGGTGCTGTTTAGGGAATTGGAACGGGAAAACTCGATGGTTTCGCGCATGTAAAGAAACAGGTCGTATGGGCAGGTTGTATTTGCCTCATCCGACACCACTTTTGCGCCCAGGGTACGCATAAAATTTTTTACCCTTTTGCGCTCCAGTTTTTCCAGTAACATGTTGGTTGCTATGTTGTCGCTGTGTATGATGGAATATTCCGCCAGCTGCGCAATGCTGTGGATGGTGCCGGTTTTTTCATTTTTCAGGATTCCCGTGCCGCCTTCCAGGTGCCTTTCTTCCAGCGTCAATTGTTCTTTTAAATCAATTACGCCACGGTCCGCCTGCCGGTAAAGGTAAAGGTTCATGGGTAATTTGAACGTGCTGGCGGCGTGAAACGGTGTTAACGCGTTATACCCGAATTCCCGCCCGGAAACCAGGTCCGAAAAGTACAACCCGTAAGTGCCTGGTTGCCCGGCCAGGTAGTCTTGTATTTGGTTTAGCAGCGGGCCGTAATTCGGCGGTTCCGGAACCGGTTTCCTGGCGTGCCTGTCACCGGGCCGGTGTGCCGCGAAAATAACCACGAGTAACAATAGTACCAGCATGATTTTTTTAAACACGTTTACTTCCCCCGGCAAGTTTTTACCAGGTAAAATTTACCACAAAGTGCGGTTAATGTCTACCAAAAATTAGCAGTTATGTGGTATTATGCTTTTTGTGTGGGGGTTAAAATGCAAGCCTTTATACGGTAAAATGTTTACAATAAAGCACGCGTGTATACGCTGCATAAAGGCGTGGAGGAAAAATGTTCAACCCTTTTTTTCTGGTTAACAAGGCAGAAGTTATAAAACGGGTACAAAAACTTCGAGCAGCGCGCCCGGGCTTGTCCGAAAGAGAACTGTGCGAATTGATTATCGCCCGCAAGGCCCTGCTGTGCGGCATTAGCGGAGCCGTAACGGCTTTACCCGCGGTTTTCCCGCTGGTTGGTACCGCCGTTACTTTAATCGGCGGTGCGGCGCTGGATATGTTATGGGTGGGTTACCTGATGGCGGAAATGGTCTTGGAGATGTCGGCGGTTTACGGCCGCAACCTGAACCTGCCGGGTGTTTCAAGGGAGGCTATCTGGGTCATGGGTTCGGCAGTTGGCGCCGATATGGCCAACAAGGCGGCGAACAAGGCGGCCGTGCAGGGTATGAGCAATCAGGTTTTTGTCAAACTTGTACAGGAAATCTTAATAGCCATGGGCATTCGTACAACACAGCGCACGGTGTTTCGAATTATTCCGTTTCTGGGCGCCGTTATCTCGGGTACGGTTAACTACGCCATTTGCCGGCGCGTGGGACAAATAGCGGCGAGTTACTATGAAAAAAACAATTATGGCGGGTGGGAGGGTAAAACCATCGATATTGAAGGGAAAATACTGGAGTAAACACGGGAATTCAGATTGGCATGATTCAGTAAGGATTGCAACCCCAGGGTATATTCCGGGGGTTATAATTCTTCCCGCCTTAATTTAATCGCCTTTCCCCACAAAAATTGAATAGTTTTACCCACAATTTCGGGATTGCCGCTGGTAAAAAACAGTTCCTTGCCCGGAGCCATGTCCCTGTTTTTTAGGTCGTTTTCCTCTAGTACCTGGACCACACGCCTGGCGACAGCGTTTCCGGTGTCAATGACGGTTACCCCCGGCCCCATGATTGATTCCACCTGTGGGCGCAGGAACGGGTAATGTGTGCAGCCCAGTACAACGGTATCCACCCCGGACGAGATCAGCGGGTCCAGAAACCGGTATAGCATGTTTTCCGTTTCCGGGTCATCCACAAGTCCCAGTTCCACCCGTTCCACGAGGCCGGGGCATGGCACGGTTATTATTTCGGTGTTTTCGGCGAATCGCCTGACAAGGGAATGAAACCTTTCACCAGCCAGGGTCACACCCGTAGCCATTACACCAACTTTTCCGTTTCGTGTCTGTTTGACGGCCGGTTTTACGGCGGGTTCCATGCCTACTATGGGCAGGGAGAACTCCTGCCGTAGAAGATCCAGGCCTGCTATGGAAGCGGTGTTGCATGCCGCCACAATCAGTTTGACTTTAAAATTTGTCAGGAAGCGGGCAATCCCGGTAATACGCCGTCTAATGAAACCGGGGTCTTTTGTTCCGTATGGACAATGGGCGGAATCGGCGTAATAGATGAGATCTTCTGACGGCAAAAGCCGCCGGATCTCTTTCATAACCGATATACCTCCCACACCCGAATCAAAAATCCCGATGGGATTCGGGCCGGGCACTTGCATTCACCTCAAATCAGTTATGTCTTTGGAGTTAATTTCAAAAGACCGGTTGCCAATTATACGCAGTGATACTCACCTTTTTCCGCTGCCGTGGTATAACAGGTGACCCGCCATTAAAACCAGAACCAGTGACACCAAGCCAAAAACAAGGTGATAACGGTTGGCGCTTTCCAAGCCAAGATAAGAAGCTATCCCCAGCATTGCGGTAATTATTATTACCAGGGTAGCCAGGACGGCCAGGAGTTTTTGCATGTGCACATACCTCCTTTAAATTATATATATTTTGCCTTTCTGTTGAATTTCCTTTTGAATTTACCTGAACGGGTGTCGTTCCCGGCAAGAAAATACCACCTGTGGTAAGGCGCGGTGCCGGCGCACAACTTTAAAGATGCGTAACTTGCTAGGCGATATTTAAATTGACACGGAGTTATATATGACATATAATAAATATTGCTTTATATACGCCGGAGTGGCGGAACTGGCAGACGCACGGGACTTAAAATCCCGGGTCCTGCAAAGGACGTACCGGTTCAAGTCCGGTCTCCGGCACCAGATAAATAAAGCTTGTTGCAATATAGCGGGCACCTGAAAAGTGGTGCCCGCTAAGATTTTTTAGTGCCCGGTTGGTGCCCAAATAAATTTTGCAGTTTCTCCAAACATCCTGTTGTATAAATCCAGGGCCCGGCAACGGGCGTATCGGTTCAGTCCGGTCTTTGGCACAAAAATGCTTCCAGGGAACAATGAAAATCCCTGGAGTTTTTTGTTTTTATGTAATGACAAAAAATGCTTTTCGTAGAACATTTTTTATTGTAAAATGAATGTAATTTATATCACAAGCTCCGGGTAAAAAATAAAAGTTTTTGGTGACCAGTAAATTAAACTGTTTTTTGGCCAACCGGCCGTGAAATTTAAAAAATGCAGTGGAAAGGGGTTTTGGGTACAAAAATGTATATGCGAGCATAGTGTTGCGGGCGCAAAGGAAGTGAATTATTGTACAATCTTGAGAAATAAAAAGCACGGAGGTTTGATGCATGGATCAATATCTCGTTCCGGTCAATACCGAGGGGGATATACTGCCCGAATATCGCGGCACTCCCATTGAGCGCTTGTTGAAATATCATAACCTGGGTTACCCTCACGATACCTATAAACATGCCGAGCTTCTAATCGGCATGTGCATGGATTACCGCAAGTACCTGCACATACCCAGTAATTTTGCTTATATCCTGCGTACCGGTGGCGGGAATCTTCGTTACAGTGAATTTAAAGTATCATACGCCATTGCCATTGGTGGTATATCTGCCATAGCGCTGGTGGGACATGACAATTGCGGTATGGTTAACCTGATGTCCAAAAAGGAAAGATTTATTAAAGGTATGGTTGAGAATGCGGGATGGGACGAGCAAATGGCTGAAGAACATTTTATGCATTTTGTGCCTATGTTTGAAATTGTCAACGAATTTGATTTCGTTTTGAGTGAGGCAAAAAGACTTCGCGACAAGTACCCCAAAATTATTATTGCCCCCATGTTTTACAAAATGAGTGACAAGAAATTATTTCTTATAAAAGAGAATTAAAGGACAGCAACAAGTGGTTTTAATTTTTGGCTTGAGCAAGCATTGCGGCAGACAGGCGGTGTTTTTGCGTTACTGCCGAAGCACCGGTACCGGACGCTTGCCCCAATACAAGCAAAAACTTTTATAAAACTTTTACTCGTGGTGACAAAAAGTAGTTGCAAAATTGCAAATTTGAGAATATAATTGCTATAAGTTACATATTGCACAAACTCCATGATCGGCAGGGATGGATTTGCCCTGCCCCGGGAAAACGGGTAAAAAAAGAGTGTTTCAAAGAAGGGAGGGTTGAGAACTGATTTAGGGGCTTTTAGTGCCCACACAAGTGATATATTTCACTACCAAAAAACAAATTAAGCATATAACAAATGAATAGTTGTTTAAAAGACTTGTTGATTGATTAAATACTTTTTGTTTTACGGGGGGGTTAGTTATGAATAACACCGCAAAAGCTCCCGCTGGTCCCCTGGTTGTTTCTGAAAAAACAAGCAGCTTTACCGAAGAAACTCGGAGAATAGCATTTGCTCTGCTGGGGCTGGCATTATTTGCGCTATTTTACTTCATGCCCGCGTTGCCGCCGGCCGTGGACCCGACCGGCAAGGTTTTTGAACTCTCACGGGAGGCGCAGCTGGCCATTGGCCTGTTTCTCCTGGCCGGTATCTGGTGGGTTTTTGAAGTCGTACCCATTGGTGTCACCAGTATTGCCATTGGTGTTTTTCAGGCGGCCTTTATGATTCGGCCGGCAACCGAGGCATTTGCCAATTTCATGGATCCTTCGGTGCTATTCATTCTGGGTTCGTTGTTGCTGGGCCTGGCGTTTACCAAGGCAGGTGTCACCACTCGGCTGGCATTCAAAATGCTTACCATTGTAGGCGAGGATTCCAGAAAAATCCTGCTTGGTGTATTTCTTATCACCGCCGGGCTCACTCACTTAATGGCCCATACCGCGGTGGCCGCCACCATGTTTCCCCTGCTGCTGGTCATTATGAATATGTATGGAAAAGCGAACGTGTCAACCAACTTTGGCAAGGCGATGTTTATCGGGATGGCTTACTCAGCGGGGGCCGGCAGCTTGTGCACACTGCTGGGGGCGGCCCGGGGCCCTGTGGCGCTGGGGTTTTTCCAGGAATTCACCGGGAATACCGTGACATTTCTTGAGCTGTCCAAGGTAATGATGCCATTTGGCTGGGTTACTGTTTTTCTGGTCTGGTTCCTGTTGTGCTACGTTTTCTTCAAACCGGAACAGTTAAAGATTGAGGGTTTGCGGGAAAAGGTCAATGAAGTTAAGTCCCAGCTGGGACCCGTGAAGATTCAGGAGTATTTTGTTATCATCCTGGCGTTGTCGGTGGTGACCATACTGGCACTGCAGAACTTCATTCCGGCGCTGCAAAGCATGAACAAGGCGGTTCCCATGCTTGTGGCTGGTATTCTATTATTCATGACCAAACTGTTCACACTGGAAGACTTGGAAAAAGGGGTCCCCTGGAATATAGTACTGCTGTTCGGGGGCGCCATGAGTATCGGGTATGCTTTGTGGGAGACAGGTGCCGCCCAGTGGCTGGCCGTCAACTGGTTGAGCATGTTTGAAAACGCCCACTGGCTGGTGTTCGTTCTGGCCATTTCATTTCTGGTGGTTGTGATGACCAACTTCATCATGAACGTGGCGGCAATAGCCATCACCCTGCCGGTGGCGCTGGTGATTGCGGAGTACATGGGTGTGAACCCGTATCTGATTTTGTATTCGGCGCTGGCAATGGCCGGCCTGCCGTTCATGTTGCTGGTGGGCGCGGCACCCAACGCCATTGCTTACCAGTCCAAGCAATTCACCACCGGGCAGTTTTTCATGGTGGGCATACCGTTTACCCTAATTGTACTGGCCATGGTGGCGCTGTTCGCGCTGGTGGTGTGGCCACTGCTGGGAGTACCGGCGCTGGTAAAATAGCCGGTTATCTCATAATTATTACTAATTTTCTGCGACCCCGGGTTGTGAAGCGGGCATCACCATGCCCGCTTCATAAAATTTATATTAGCCGGAACCGAATCTTGCGCCGGTGTTGGAGTGGTCCGTGGATTAAAGACTTCCGGTTCAGCCGGCAACCCGGTTATTACTGTAGCAAAACAGGTTCTATGTAAACCATACTATGTTCCGCCCTCAGCAGTACAGGCATAACCCCGGTAGAATTACTCTATTCCTTTATTTTTTCGGCTCCCGCGTCGCGGATGATTTTCATTACCTGGTTCATCATGTGCTGGAACTTCTCCTGGGCTTCCGAAAAAGATTTGATGGTCTTGTTTTCCATTACTTTCATTTGCACCTGTTGCCACTCGGCTTTTTCTTCGTTGCTTAAGGAGCCGCCGTTTTTTGTTTTTTCCTTGTGCAGGTTTTGCAGCTCGTGAAACCTTTTTAGCAACGCCTGGGTACCGGCATCTTTGATTATTTCATCTTCCCGTCGTTGTACTTCTTTGAATTCTTCCGATTCCACAATGCTTTGTCCCAGCGCTTTGGCCTTTTCAAACACATCTTTGTTCATTTTTCCCTCCTGAAATTAAGGGGCATGCCGGTATTTACGTCGTGTACCATACCGTTGAGCCCGCATATTAACATACATGTGTATTATAACATGGGGAACGGTAAACCAAAAGTTTGGTAACTATATTTTATCCTGTTGTTTTTAACAAAAGGCGAGCCCTGGAAATCAGTAGAACCCATAAAATAACCGGTGATGTTATAATTAAAAACAACGTTTTTTAATTAACAAGCCGTGAGGAGAGTCGGGTATTTTTATGCCAAGAAAATACGTGCTTTTTGATCTTGACGGGACGTTGCTGGATTCGCTGCCGCTCATAGAAACCACGTTTCGGCACGTTTTTCGTCAAATGAACATTCCATGGAACGAAGGAGCGGTAATGAAAACAGTTGGGTTACCGCTGCGGGAAGCTTGCCGCAGGTTTGGCGGTGAGAAGTGGCGGGAAATGTTTGATTGTTACGTGCAACACCAGCTGTCTATTCACGATTCATATATACGGGTTTTTCCCGGTACATTTGAGGCGCTGGCTGAGATAAAACCGCTTGTGCGGGGTATGGGTGTTGTTACTTCCAAGCGACGGCCTGTAGCTATGCGCGGCCTTGCCGTAACCGGGCTGGAAAAATTTATAGATCACCTGGTAGCCCTGGAAGACGTAAAAAAACCTAAGCCCCACGCCGAGCCTGTGATGCGTGGCCTGGCAAAATTCGGTGCAGACCCCGGGCAGGCTGTTTTTATCGGGGATAGTTACTTTGACGTTGAATCGGGCAAAAACGCCGGTGTAAAAACCATCGGGGTGTGCTGGGGAATGGCCTCCCCGGAGGAATTGTTGTCCGCCGGGCCGGATTACCTGGTGAGTTCCTGGCAAGAACTGGTGGTATTGCTGAAAAATTTGGCACTAAAAACGCCATGATTGTGCTGCACGGCGGTACCACCGGGTGATTTGAAGATATGCGCTGCTTGCAAGTACAAATACCGGTAATCACTCCCTTGCTGCAGATTATACTATAAATGAAATGCCTGAACAATAATAGAAGGGCATAACTCAAAATAATCAAATTATGAATGTTAATTTATTGTTAAGTTTGAATTGGCAGGTATTAATCAAAAGTCAGGTACCTGTTAGAATTTTTATGTAGACCCCCATGCCGCAGCGTTGCGGCACCAGCAGTAAGATGAAAATAGCACTGGAGTGGGCTGGTGGCTCCCCGCAAGTGATGTCCTGGAGCGTCGGTAACAGCACCCGGCGCAGCGAGGTTGCGAAACCGGACGAGCGAAGGTGATGTCCGCGAAAGCCTTTCACGAACCGCAGACGGTGAGTTTATGGCGGTCCGGTTTAGGAAAGCGGTCAGGGGATACACTTCCCCTTTGGGGTCGAAACTTTTGGGCCGGAAGTATGTCCCCAGCGTATAAGCCGTTGGTACTGTCGACGCGGAAGTTCTGAACGCAGCGGGGACCACCGGCCCACTAGAAACAAGAGATCATTTTCCGGGTAATGTTAATATTCAGCGGGAGGACAAGCCATGCCTGTATCAATCCAGGAACTGATATTTACCGCGCTGGGTGGGCTGGGCATATTTCTTTTTGGAATCAAGTACATGTCCGATGGATTGCGGACGGTGGCGGGCAAACGCATGCGGGAGTTCCTTGAAAAGGGTACCAAAACCCCCGTGCGGGGTGTCATTACAGGTGCGCTTGTCACAGCTTTGATTCAAAGCAGTAGTGGCACCACGGTGCTTACCGTGGGGCTTGTGAACGCGGGTTTATTGAACTTGCGCCAGGCCATCGGTGTAATCATGGGGGCAAACATAGGTACCACCATGACGGCATACCTGATTGGCTTTAAACTCGAAAAATTTTCTCTGCCGATCATCGCTGCCGGGGCAATAATGTTACTTTTTATTAAAAACAAAAAAATAGCCAATGTGGGCCAGGTTGTGTTCGGTTTTGGAATGCTTTTTTTCGGGATGGGCATCATGGGCGAAGGACTCAAGCCCCTCAAGGACTGGGAAGTTTTCATCGATCTGATGGTCGGTGTACAGCATAACCCCTTGCTGGGCGTGCTAATTGGTACGGTGTTTACGTGTATTATTCAAAGCAGTAGCGCCGCCATCGGTGTGTTGCAGGGGTTGGCAGAGCAGGGTGCCGTAACCTACCAGCAGGCCGTACCCATCCTGTTCGGAGACAATATCGGCACTACGGTAACCGCTTTACTGGCCTCCATCGGGACCACGGTGGCGGCGCGCCGCGCAGCACTTACCCATACCCTTTTCAACCTGAGCGGTACCGCCATTTTTCTGACGCTTTTTTTGCTGGGTATTTTCCCCGAGTATATAAGGTTGGTTACGAATTACGTTTTTGTATTGCTGCCCGGTTTCGAAGGTACATGGGAAACCCTGAATATACGCATGCAAATAGCTCAAACGCACGGCATGTTCAATATTACAAACACAATGATTCAATTACCTTTTGTTTCCTACCTGGCCTGGGCCGTTACAAAAATCGTGCCCGGACCGGACTCCCTTTTCAACATGGAACCGCGTTACCTGGAGCCCCGCTTGCTAACCAACCCCGCGGTGGCCCTGGGCCAAGCGACGCGCGAGGTTCTGCGCATGGGCAGGCATGCTGGCAAACACTTCCGTGACTCGGTGGAATTTTTCTTTAACCCGCAAAACAGGGAAATCAACCCCATGTACCTGGAGCAAGAGGAGGAACTTATCAACAGGCTGGACGCCGAGATTACCGATTACCTGGTCAAACTGTCGGCGGATAACAAGCTAACCGTTGACCAGTCCAATTACACCACCACATTGCTGCAAGCGGTAAGTGACATTGAAAGAATCGGGGACCACTCGGATAATATTGTGGAACTTACCATATACAGCGTAGAAAACAGGATTAAATTTTCCGGCGAGGCCAAGGCAAGCATTCGCGCCATGGCGGAGCTGACCGGGGAAACCCTTGACATGGCCTTAAAAGCGCTTGAAACGGGCGACAGGGAAATTGCCCGGCAGGTAATTAAGAATGAAGTGATCGTAAACAACCTGGAAAAAGAGTTTCGCGAAGGCCATATAATGAGATTGAACGAAGGGTTATGCAGCGGGGCCGAGGGCTCGGTGTTCCTGGACATACTGGGCAATATGGAACGTATTGGTGACCACGCGGTGAATATCGCCGAGTATGTACTTGGAGAAATGGGTGCCATTGAAAGACAGAAAGTCAAGATAGCCAGTAAAATGATTGCCCTGGGCGAGGAGATGAAATAAAATCATTAATATTCCTGCAGGAATCGGCACCGCGGTGTCGTATTACACAAGTATACAATCACGTAACCGGACATATGCCTGTCCGCTTGCTCCGGAACCCACCTTCTATAAAACCACGGGGAGGTGATTGTAGCCGGGTCATCTGAATGTAGGGGATTTTCTTTCTGAATTTCACTGGCATGTCTCGATTTGCTGTCTCCGGGCAAAGGGGGTTGGTCATTAAGTTGACGGGTACTTTCCGGAGCACGGTGTAAGTATTCCGGGGCGAAGGCAGTGGAAGGTTGTTTGTAAACCAGATATGTGTGAACCGGACCATCGCCCGGGCACCTGTTTATATTAGACAATGGCCAGGTGTTTAAAGATGAGGGAGGACGGGTTTAGCCTATTGGGATTGACCGCTCCATGTTTAGAAAAGATTTTTAGATTTTTAAATAAAAACGAGTGTTTAAACTGCATTTGCAAAAATACAATATTATTTAATGCATGAAAATGTTGCGCTGTTGTTGTGTGGATGATAATATAGTGCATGTGAGGGAAAAGCCTTTTTGCCCTAAAAATCAGATATTAAAAGTTTTTAGGGGAAAATGGAAATTGCTTTGTTAAATATTTCGGAGGTGAATTAAATGGCTTTTTTGGAAGTTGGCGGAAAAAAGATTGAGCTTGATGAAGACGGTTTCATTGTTAATCCGGACGACTGGAACGAGGAAGTAGCTAAAACGTTCGCCGAATCCGAAGGGATTAAAGAACTTACGGAAGACCACTGGAAAGTTATTAACTACCTGCGTGACTATTACAAGCAATTCCAGGTTGCCCCGATGGTACGTAAGATGTGCAAGCAAACGGGTTTCAGCCTGAAGCAGATTTACGAATTGTTCCCGTCCGGTCCGGCAAAAGGCGCTTGCAAACTGGCAGGCCTGCCCAAGCCCACCGGTTGCGTTTAATAAAAGATGCCAAGAAACCCCGCCGGACAGGCGGGATTTTTTTTGTTCAAAAGGGGACAGGATGCTTTTGAAACAAGCGGCCTGTTCCCTTTGCAGTTCGCAAATAATATTTTAAAACAAATGTCCAAAAAGTATTGACAGAAAGAACGGGTGATCATAAAATAAAAATGAACCAATGTTCATAACGGGGAGGGCCATTTGATGCCGATATATGAGTTTAAGTGCCGGGACTGCGGTGCGATTACGGAAAGATTGGTCTTATCCGCGGGTGAAGGTAAAACCTGTATATGCCGAAACTGCGGAGGAAAAAAGACCGAAAGGATAATGTCGGTATCTTTTTTAAGAACGGCAAGCAGTGGTTTTGGTGAACCCGTGACTGCACCGGCGTCTGGCGGCGGGTGTGGTGGAGGATGTAATGAAATGGGTGGTCCGCCAGCGGGAAATTGGCCCGCTAATGATGATTTCATAAGAATTAAGGGGCAGCAATAAATAGCTAAAAGTTTATGTAAAAACAGGAGATAAGCATGGAGGGAATACGGAAGTGAAACTGGCTTTGCCGTTTGATCAGGGACGGGTAAACCAGCATTTTGGCAGGAGCAGGGAGTTTGCCATCGTTGAAGTTGAAAATGGAGTGATAGTATCAAAAAAGAATGTCTCCGCTGACGGGCTGGCGCATAACCACGAGGGCCTAGCGGGGCTTTTGAAGGCTGAAGGTGTGGAAGTGGTAATTACGGGCGGAATAGGCGCTCGTGCATTAAAAGCCCTGGAGGACAGCGGGTTAAAAGTTCTTACCGGTGTGGACGACGGCATAGATGAAGCGGTAAATAAATTTACACGCGGAGAACTGGTGCAGAAGAGGGTTGCATGCTGTCACCACGGAAGCCATGGTCACGGAGGTGGCTGTCACCACGGTTAAATGCCGTAACCGGCCAGTACACCCAGGGTAGCCAGTAAAAAACCCGCCCCGGTTAAAATAAAAAGTTTCTTAAAGCGGCCTTCCCACCGGCCGGGACGAAATCCCGGCCATTTGCCGGTTCCCACCACATACAGAGTAGACATGAGGACACCGGCTGTAATAACGCACAAGCCGGTAAAAATGAATAAAAAACTTAAAAATACCATGTTCACCACTTCCCGGTATACTTCCCGGTCTTACCGGTATTATTATATAACGTATAACATAATATAAAAGCAAAACATACTAGTATAAAAGCAAAACATACAAGGTAAGGTAAACTTCGTTGAAATAACGACTCATAACCGGCAACTTATAAACCCTGAGAGGGTTTTATTTATTTTGAGGGTAGACGCCCATGCCGCGTTGTGGCACCAGCAGAATGATAAAAGTACATGTGGGTATACCCATGCTAAAGGGTATTTTCCGGGTAATATGCTTTGTCATACCTATTCGTGGGATATTAAATAATAATGCAAACGCGCGCTGGTATACAGAGATTAAATGAGCGCGCGTTTCAAATTTTGGTCCGAAAAAAGGGAAAAATAGTTTTATGTATAATGTAAGCTTTTGAAGAAGAAAAAAGATACGGTAACATATACGTAAAGGAGATGGCAAAATGCTTCCTTTGAACAAATTGCACCAGGCCGTCAGCCAGGCTGGTAATGAAAAAATTTTCGACAAGTTGAAAGAAATTTATGACAAGGTGCCGGATACCGAATGCGAGCGATGCGCTACATGCTGCGCGGTTCCCCAACCGGCCTATTTGGTTGAGTATCTCAACATGTTCCGCTATGTCAACGAAAACATGCCCGGCCGGTGGCCGGAACTTATTGAAAAGGCGGTGCGCTATTATTTCCTGGAACTGGTTGATGTAAATCAACGTTGTTCTTTCCTTGGGGAGGATAACAGGTGTCTTGTTTACGAAGTGCGCCCTTTTGCATGCCGCATGTACGGCCTGGCCGGATACGCGGTTAACAGCGATGAAATGCGCCGCAACCTGGAAAAGCTGGCGGAAAAGTACCGTAATGAGCACGGGATAGAATTACCCAGGGAAATCATGGAGTTTGAATTGCCGCGTTGTAACCGGGTAAAAGTTGTAAGCGGGGTAAACAAGAAACCCCGGGAGCTGGTTCAGTTACTTACCGCGGATATCGGTCAGCTGGAAACATTCTTTGTGCCCCGGCAGGTTGTTGACAGCCAGTACACATTTGTTCCTTACGTGAACCACCTGGTGATGAGCGTGGTAAGCGAGGGGGCAAGGTACAGGCGTCCCCGGGTTATGAAAGAGTTCCTGGAAAATGGCCGGAGTGAGTTGTTGGAGGGGTATGTGGAAAGATTTAGAAAAACAACATTTTAGGCAGGTGGGCCCGGGGTGCCGGGGCCAAGTTTCGTTCAAGACAAAACAGCAATATTTCTCAATGATGATTGGTGCTTGTCAATTGAAAATAAACATGCTATAGTTTATGTTAAGGCACGGTGGTAAAACCAGGGTGAGGTGCTCCCCTTTATGTGCATATATTCACATGACTGGCAGGCTTATTAAAAACTGATTATTATAAAAACTGATAAAATTTTTCCCTCTTCCAAAGAAGGAACACAAGGGGTTTGTGTCTAATTTCATTAACATAGGCAGATACAGTGTGGTTGCAATAACACCCCACATTGTATTATATATGTCAAACCCATCCTCGGAATAGCGTATACGCGACATAAAAATGTCGCTTAGCTGACAATTCGGTGAATTAGCCTGATGAATAGATAAGCTGCCGGAGAATGGGAAAGGGTCTGCAGGAGATTGGGTTTGTCGGGAACTTCAAGTTCCCTGGTTGCAAAATTAAATAAAAATTTAGGTAGGAGGGAAAAGAGCTTATGGCATTACCCAAACCGCATGGTCCGGAAGGAAAACTGAAGCCGTTGCTGTTATACGGCGAAGAAAGGGAAGCAGAAATCAAGCGGGCTGAAAGCTTGCCCAAGGTGTACATGAGTTCCAGGGAGACATCCGACGTCCTGATGCTGGGCATCGGTGCATTTACTCCGCTGGATGGTTTTATGAGGAAAGACGACTACAACGGTTGCGTGTACGATCTGAAATTAACTGACGGCACCATGTGGCCCATGCCGGTTACCCTTTCCATTACCGGCGCGGAAAAAGACGCCATCGGGTTGAAGGAAGGCATGGAAGTCGCCCTCATCGACAAGGCATCCGGCGAGCTGTATGCCACCATGAAAGTTGAAGATATCTTTACTTACGATAAGGAAGCCGAATGCCGCGAGGTGTTCAAGACCCTGGATGCCGAAGGTCACCCCGGCGTGGCCAAGGTAATGGAGCAGGGCGAGTTCAACCTGGGTGGCCCCATCAAGGTTGTAAACGAAGGCATTTATCCTCAGAAATACCCCAAATATTACCTCTACCCCGAGCAAGCCCGAAAACTTTTCGAGTCCAAAGGCTGGTCAAATGTAGTGGCTTTCCAGACCCGTAACCCCATGCACCGCTCGCACGAGTACCTTTGCAAGTTCGCCCTTGAAAGCGGTATGGTGGACGGTTGCTTTATCCACGCCATCGTCGGTGCCCTGAAACCCGGCGACATTCCGGGCGAAGTGCGCGTGAAGTGCTATGAGGTTCTAGTTAAAAATTACTTCCCCGAGCAGAACATCGCGCTGGGTGTTTACCCCATGGAAATGCGTTACGGTGGACCTCGCGAAGCCCTGCTGCACGCCGTGTTCCGTCAAAACTGGGGTTGCAAGTACCTGATCGTGGGCCGCGACCATGCCGGCGTGGGTGACTACTATGGTCCCTTTGACGCCCAGAAGATATTCGACGAACTCTGGCCGGGCGCCCTGGAACTGAAGCCCATGCTGATTGCCTGGACCTTCTACTGTTACAAGTGCCAGAGCATGGCCAGCCAGCGCACTTGCCCGCACGGACCGGAAGACCGTTGCGTGGTCAGCGGCACCAAGTTCCGTCGTATGATGCAGGACGGCGAGGAGATTCCCAAGGAATTCGGTCGTCCCGAGGTCATGGAGATTCTTCGCGAGTACTACAAAACCGCGGAAAGAGTCGAGATCAAAAAAGGCGCATACGAAGACATTCCCGGTCCTCAGAAGTAACGTCAACTGTGTCGTGTAAGCCGGTGAATGGTTTACTTTGCCGGGACAAACAAGCCGCCGGATGTTTGCAAGGCACCCGGTGGCCGGCCCCGGCAGTTTAAAAGGACCGGGGCGAAAAAGAATTTTAAAGAATTTTGATGTATAACAGGGGATGAAAAACAAAATTTATCTCCTTGAAAAGAAGGAGTTAGAGCCCAACACGTCGAACATATAATTGTCGAACATATAATTATCTTTTATACTTTCTGAAATAGCTTTCTGTATCCGGTAGGGAATTCGGTAGGGGATTGTGGGAACGTGGATAGAGATAATTATCACAAGAACAGGCCGGTGATTTTTCCACAGCCGGCGTCACAGGCTCTGGATCCACAGCTTCACAATCCCTGGTTGCAGCGGGCAACCGGTTGTTTAAAAAGCATAAAAATAGATTGGGGGGTGATTTAAAAAACGCGAGGTGTAATGGCATTGCACCGTTAGCGTAAGGAGTTGTTTCCGCGTTGTGTGTGTTTTGTAGGGAGAGAAAAGGTTATAGTTTGTATCCCGTAATTACTTTGTCTCTCATGTGCCGGAGCGCCGGCCGGTAAGAGCAAGACTATGCCGGTGCAGTATCTGGACATTTAGTTATTAAAAATTTGGGAACGGGAGGTTGAATTAATGCCAACTTTTGTAATAGCCGAAAAATGTGACGGCTGCAAGGGTCAGGACAAAACCGCTTGCATGTATGCATGCCCCAATGACTTGATGGTGCTGGACAAGGAAAAAATGAAGGCCTACAACCGCGACCCCTGGGCCTGCTGGGAATGCCTGTGCTGCGCCAAAGCCTGCCCGCAGCAAGCCATGGACCTGCGCGGTTATGCCGACTTCGTACCCATGGGCGCCAGTGCAACTCCTCTGAGAGGTTCCGACAGCATTATGTGGACCATCAAGTTCCGGAACGGTATGGTCAAGCGCTTCAAGTTCCCCATCAGGACCACTGAAGAAGGCACCGCGGTGCCCGACGGTGGATTCCCGGCCGACCAAGACGACCTGAACGACCAGACATTGTTCACCGAGCCGGCATCCCTGTTGCTGGACGCTGTGCCCACTCTGAAGAAGTAAGGTTACCCGTGATCATTTAGGGTTATAAAGGGTTATAAAAGAACTTTACGGAGGAGGTTAAATATAAATGCCGATGAATTTTGAAACTGTTGAAGTTACCACTGACCTTTTGATCGTAGGCGGCGGCATGGCGGCCTGCGGGGCAGCTGTGGAAGCGGCTTACTGGGCAAAGAAACACGGTATAAAAGTTACCCTGGTCGACAAGGCCGCCCTGGATCGCAGTGGTGCTGTGGCCATGGGTTTGTCTGCCATTAACCAGTACCTGGGCATTGGTAAAGGCAAAAACACCCCCGAGCAGTACGTTGAGTACGTGCGCCAGGACCTGATGGGCGTTGCCCGCGACGACCTCGTTTACAATATTGCCCGTCACGTGGACAGCTCCGTGCACCTGTTTGAAAAGTGGGGCCTGCCCATTTGGAAAACCGAAGACGGCGAGTACGTAAATGAGGGCCGCTGGCAAATCATGATCAACGGCGAGTCCTACAAGGTCATCATCGCCGAGGCTGCCAAGAACGCCCTGGGCATGGATAACATTTACGAGCGTATCTTCATTATCGAGCCGCTGCTGGACGGCGACCGGATTGCCGGTGCTGTAGGATTCAGCGTGCGGGAAAATAAATTCTATGTATTCAAGGCGAAAGCCGTTCTGGCCGCCATGGGCGGTGCGGTAGGCGTGTTCAAGCCCCGCTCCACCGGTGAAGGTCTGGGCCGCTCCTGGTATCCTCCCTTCAGCACCGGTTCCAGTGCTTACTTCACCATCCGTGCAGGCGCGGAAATGACCTGCCAGGAAGTCCGCTTCATCCCGGTCCGCTTCAAGGATGCTTACGGCCCGGTGGGTGCATGGTTCCTGCTGTTCAAATCCAGGGCCATCAGTGCCATCGGTGGCGAGTACATGGTAGAGCGCCGCGACGAGCTGCAAAACTGGGCTCCTTACGGCCTGGTCAAGCCGATTCCGGCCAACCTGCGTAACTACCTGGGCATGCTGGACGTCAGCGAAGGCAAAGGCCCCCTGCTCATGATGACCAACGAAGCCATTGCCAAGCTGGCCGAAGCTTACAAAGACGATCCCAAGGCATTCAAGAAGAAGATGAAGCAACTGGAAGCCGAAGCTTGGGAAGACTTCCTCGACATGACCATCTCCCAGGCCCTGCTGTGGGCTGCCACCAACATCGAGCCGGAAGAGCGGCCCTCCGAAATCGCCGCTGCCGAGCCCTACTTCATCGGCTCCCACTCCGGCGCATCCGGCGCATGGGTATCCGGTCCCGAGGACATCGCTCCTCCCGAGTATTTCTGGGGCTACACCAATATGACCACTGTCAAGGGCCTGTTTGCAGCCGGTGACGCTTCCGGTGCATCCAGCCACAAGTTCTCCTCCGGCTCGCACGCTGAAGGACGTATTGCCGCCAAGGCCGCCATCAAGTTCATTGTTGAGAATAACACCCAGCCCAACGTTGACATGGCCAAGGTGGAAGAACTGAAGGCTCGCACCTACAAGCCGCTGGAAATTTTCGAAGCCCACAAGGACTTCACCACCGATCCGGAAGTCAACCCGAACTACATTTTGCCCAAGATGTTCATGTTCCGCTTGCAGAAGATGATGGACGAGTACGTGGGCGGCGTGACCGCGAACTTCTCCACCAACAAGCCCAGCCTGGACAGGGCCATGGAACTGCTCGGCTTCCTGAAGGAAGACTCAGAGAAGCTGGCTGCCAGAGACCTGCACGAGCTAATGAGGTGCTGGGAGAACATCCACCGGATGTGGCAAGCCGAAGCCCATATCCGCAGTGTGATGTTCCGTGAAGAAACTCGCTGGCCCGGCTACTACTTCCGTGCCGACTTCCCGAAAATGGACGAAGAGAACTGGCTGTGCTTCGTCAACTGCAAGTGGGATCCCAACACCGGCGAGTGGGATGTATTTAAGAAGCCCATTATCCGCCTGAATGTCTAATCAGGTATACAACAATTGATCTCACCCCATGTCCCGGGCGAGATCGGGTAACTTAACGCATTGTGCCGTCCACGGCGCAAGGGCCCGTGGCTTCAATGCCACGGGCCTGGCGCTGTGATTATTGAAAAAGGCGCAGGCGAGAAGTTGCGATACAGCCCTGGCAGGTGCTCACTCGTGGGGACTGGGCGTTTTAACTTTAGGGATTTTGGACCGGTTTACCAGGCGTCCTACGGGTTGCCTGGAGTTTTTTTTAGTCCGGTGGCGACAATTGAAATGAAATTTGTACCGGGCTGGCGGTATTTTGTCGGGTATTTGCTAATAAGTGCATTAATTAACCGGTAAAATAAAAAGACAGAAAAATTTACACGGGAGAATGGCGTGGTGATAAAATATGGCAAATAAAAGCATATTGGTTGTCGGGGGAGGAATAAGCGGCCTTACCGCGGCTGTGGAAGCGGCTGAAGCGGGTTGCGAGGTTTACATTGTGGAAAAGAACCCGTACCTGGGCGGCCGGGTTACGCAGATCAACCAGTACTTCCCCAAGCTGTGCCCGCCCAATTGCGGGCTGGAAATTAACTTCCAGCGGATCAGGAACAATCCCCGGATCAACTTCTTTACCATGGCGGAAGTTGAGAGCATTGCCGGGCAGGAAGGTAACTTCGACGTAACAGTTAAATTGAATCCTCGCTTTGTCAACGAAAACTGCACCGGATGCGGTAAATGCGTGGAGGCGTGCCCGGTGGAAACGGACAACCCGTTCAACTTCGGGATGGATAAAATAAAGGCCATTCATTTACCGCACCAATTCGCATTTCCCATGAAGTATGTCATTGATGCCGAAGCATGCAAGGGAGCGGAATGCGGCAAGTGCGCGGAAGTATGCGAATACAAGGCCATTGAGCTCGACATGCAGCCCAAAACCATGACCCTGAATGTGGGCGCTATTGTTTGGGCCACCGGCTGGGATCCGTACGATGCCGGCAAACTCAGTTACTACGGGTTTGGCCGTTATAAGAACGTCATCACCAACGTGATGATGGAACGTATGGCTTCGGTTAACGGGCCCACCGGCGGTAAAATTGTCCGCCCGTCAGACGGAAAAGAGATTAAAAGCATTGCTTTCATACAGTGCGCCGGCTCGAGGGATGAAAACCACATGAAGGCCTGTTCTTCGGTATGCTGCCTTGCTTCCTTAAAACATGCCACGTATGTGCGGGAACAGTACCCCGACGCGGAAATCTGTATCTATTACATTGACATTCGTGCCCGGGGCAAATACGAAGATTTCTTCACTAAAGTACAAGAAGAAGCAAATATAACATTGATTAAGGGTAAAGCCGGTGAAATCGAGGAAGATCCATCCACCGGTCAACTGGTGGTAATAGCCGAAGACCAGGAAGCTCAAAAGATTACCAGGAAGGGATTCGACATGGTGGTGCTGGCAACTGGTATGGAGCCCACCACTGCGAAAGCCGCGATTCCTGCGGAAATGGTTTATGATGAAGATGGTTTCGTGGTTCCCGGGGCGGGTACTCCCGGTATCCATGCCGCCGGGTGCACCAAAAACCCGTTGGATGTAGCCTCGGCTGTAAGGGATGCTACCGCTGCAGCACTTAAGGCGATCCAATCTACAGTGAGGGGGCAGTAGCTATGGAGAAAAAGATAGCCGTATATATTTGCACAGGCTGTGGAATTGGGGATGCCCTGGACATAGATGCACTGTCCAAGGTAGCAACGGGTGAATACAAGGTACCGATCTGCAAAACCGACGGGCATCTTTGTGGCCCGGACGGCGTAAACCTGATTAAACAGGACATCGATGGTGAAGGCGTGGACACCATAGTTATCGCCGGGTGTTCTTCCAGGGTTAATACCGATGTATTCAATTTCGGCCCGGATAAGATTGTTGAACGGGTCAATCTTCGCGAGCAAGTGATCTGGTGTCAACCCGCAAATGACGAGGATACTCAAATGATGGCCGAGGATTACATGCGCATGGGCTTGGCCAAGCAGAAGAACATGAACATCCCGGAACCCTACCAGGTGGAGAATTTCTCCCGGGATATCTTGGTGGTGGGCGGCGGGCTGGCCGGGCTGACTGCCGCGCTGGAAACGGCAAAAGCCGGCTACCGTACCGTGCTGGTGGAAAAAGAAGCCGAACTGGGCGGATATGTGGGCAAAATGTACAAGCAAGTACCTTTAAAGCCTCCCTTTACCGATTTGGAGGAAAACTGCATTCCGTCCCTGGTCAAGGCTGTGGAGGATGCAGGCGTAAAGGTTTACAAGTCCGCCACCATTGAAAAAACCGCCGGTGCCCCCGGCATGTTTGACGTGACTATCAAGCAAGAAGGCGGCACCGCCGAAGAACGGGTGGGCGCCATTGTGCTGGCCACCGGTTCCAAGCCTTACGAACCGGAAAAACTGGAGCACCTGGGATTCGGCAAATACCCCAATGTCATTACCCAGTCCATGTTTGAAGAAATGGCGGCCACGGGCAAGCTGGACGCCTCCAAGGTGGCCTTCATCCAGTGCGCCGGCTCTCGCGACCAGGAGCACTTGCCCTACTGTTCAGCGGCGTGCTGCATCGAGTCCATGAAGCAGGCCCTGTATGTGAAGGAAAAGAACCCCGAGGCTAATGTTTACATTTATTACAAAGACATTCGTTCCAACGGGCAGTACGAACACTTCTACAAGAAAGCCCAGCAGGAAGGCGTTGTATTTGTCAAGGGCGATGTGACCGGGATTTCCGAAGAGGACGGCAAGCTGGTCATAGAGGCCGACGACAAGACCATGGGTACCACATCCATGGCCGATGAGTTCGATTACGTGGTGCTGGCCAACGGCATGGTTCCCACCGCGGCCCTTGGAGAACTGGTGGAGATGGAGCCCGCCGAAGATGAGGCGGCCGCCGCTTCGGACGAACCCAAGGTGACGGCACCGCCCATCATCAAGTCCAACCTGTTGAACCTGGAATACAGGCAAGGCCCGGAACTGCCGGCTTTAAAACACGGTTTCCCGGATTCCCATTACATCTGCTTCCCGTACGAAACCAGGCGTACCGGTATATACGCCGCCGGTACCGTGCGGGCGCCGATGGATATGCTTTCCACTATAGAAGACGCCACCGGGGCGGCCATGAAAGCCATCCAGTGTATCGAGGCCACTGAGAAGGGACGGGCACTGCACCCGCGTTCCGGCGACTTATCCTTCCCGGAATTCAATATGACCCGCTGCACGCAGTGCAAACGCTGCACCGAGGAGTGCCCGTTCGGCGCAATCAACGAGGACGAAAAGGCCAACCCGCTTCCCAACCCGTCCCGTTGCAGAAGGTGCGGAACCTGTATGGGCGCATGCCCCGAGCGGATTATTTCCTTCAAAAACTACTCGGTGCCCATGATCGGCAACATGGTGAAGGCCATCGAGGTACCGGAGGAAATGGAGGAAAAACCCAGGATCCTTGTTTTTGCCTGCGAGAACGATGCCATTCCGGCTTTGGATATGGCCGGCATCAACCGCCTGCAGTACAATTCCTGGGTGCGGGTTATCCCGCTGCGCTGCCTGGGTTCACTGAACCTAGTGTGGATTAACGACGCCATGGGCCGGGGCTTTGACGGCGTGATGCTTATGGGTTGTAAACACGGAGACGACTACCAGTGTCACTTCATGAAGGGCAGCGAGCTGGCGGAAATCCGGCTGAGCAAGATTTCCGAGACCCTGGATCGCCTGGGCCTGGAGTCCGAGCGGGTACGCGCTACTACAGTGAGCATCATGGATTACGACAAGATACCGGAAATACTGGATAAATTTGCAGAGGAACTGGAAGAACTGGGACCCAACCCGATGAAAGACTTCCAGTAAACGTATACACCCTGGTATGGTTCCGCCCGGCGGAAACCGTACCAGGGGTTACTGCCAGATAAAGAAGGACGGCTGTACGGGGCCGTCCTGTACTCCTTTAAAAAAAAGAAAAGGAGAAAATTACTTTATGGAGCAGAAAAAGGTTTTCTCGGAACCGGTTAAATATGATTTGACATTTGCCCGGGAAATTTATCGCCTGGAAAATGGTTCATATATAAAACAGTGCATGAACTGCGGTATGTGCGCCATTTCTTGCGCCACCAAGGATATAATGGACTACTCGCCCAGGCAGCTTTTTAACCTGATTAAGCTTGGCCGGAAGGAAGAAGTTTTGACGGCCAATACAATGTGGTATTGCACTTCGTGCTGCACGTGCAAAGCTCGCTGCCCCAGGGGAATTCCAATTATCGATGTAATGCATGACCTGAAAAAATACGCTATTGAGCAGGGATATACCGATTACCCGCAATCAGCTTTCTACAAGGCGTTCTGGAAGGAACTTTCCAGCCGGGGCAGGATGTTTGAGGGTGGGGTTACAGCCCGCTACTTCTTGATTCGGGGGCTTGACGAAATAGCCAAGGCAATGAGCATGCGGGACGTGGGTTTGGATATGCTGAGACACGGTCGCCTGCCATTGCTGCCGCCGAAAAAAATTAAGGGTTTTGGCGGTTTGAAGAAAATAATTAGCAAGGCCCAGGAGATTGAACGGAGGGAGGCCAGGTGATGAGATACAGTTTTTACCCGGGTTGTTCAATGGAAGCAACGGCAAAGGGCTACCTGCATTCCACCGAGGGTGTAGCCAAGGCGCTGGGCGTGGTCCTGGAAGAGATTCCTGACTGGAACTGCTGCGGCGCCACCGTGGCTTCCGGGGTGGTGGGAGACTTCACCCAGCAAGTAATTACCGCCCGTAACCTGGCCATTGCCGAGCCCAAGGGCCTTGATGTTGTTGTGGGTTGCAGTTCGTGCTACTTGACACTGGCCGTAACCAACAAGAGATTCAAGGAAGACGACCATTTTCGCGCCAGAGCCAATGAGGCGCTGGCCGCCGCAGGTATGAAGTACAACGGAACCCTACGCGTGCGCCAGTTTTTGGAAGTTATCATCACCGACGTGGGGTTAGATAAAGTGGCCCAGCGGGTTAAAAAGCCGCTTAAAGGGCTTACAGTGGCGGGTTACGTGGGTTGCCAGACGGTACGGGCGCTGCCGTACGAGTTTGATGATCCTGAATACCCGCGATCCCTGGACTTAATTATTGAAGCGCTGGGCGCGAAAGCTGCTGATTTTCCCTTGCGGGCACGCTGCTGCGGTAGCTCGCATACCATTCCCCAAAGGGACATAGTGCTCGACCTGGGATACAAGATTTTTGAATCCGCCGCAGCTGGAGGAGCGCAGCTGATCATCACCCCCTGCCCCATGTGCCAGGTGAACCTGGACGCATATCAAAAACTGGTTAACAAAAAATACGGCACTAGCTTCAATATGCCGGTTCTTTATTTCACCCAGTTGATGGCTGCGGCTTTTGATTTGCCCGCCGAAAGCAAAGCATTCAAATATAACATTGTAAGCCCGCACGGAATATTAGAGCAGTAAATGAGGTAAATATTCATTAAATCAAATACATTTATGGTTATAAACTCAGGGTATGGAGAAGCTCCCGGTAGAAGGGGGCTTTTTTATTTGGTTGGCCCGGCTCCGGCATTAAAGTAGGCGGTCAATGTAAAGTTTATTTTGTTCATCTTGAGCTTTTTTATTGCACAATAGATTGGTTTGTTATATAATACATCTAAGGTATGAGGAAAGAGGTAGGACCACGAAAAACGAGGTGTTTTGCCATGGG
>CBETWA010000007.1:0-78520 GCA_965539975.1 uncultured bacterium
CGCAGCGAGGTTGCGAAACCGGACGAGCGAACAGGACGTTCGCGAAAGCCTTTCCAGAACCGCAGACGGTGAGTTTATGGCGGTCCGGTTTCGCCCGAAGCAAGCCGCTGGTGCTGTCGACGCGGAAGTCTAAAGCGCTGCGGGGACCACCAGCTCACTAAAAACAAAAGAGTATTTTCTGGGTAGGTGCACGTGTATTCCGGGAGTTCCAGGGTGTTGTTGGCCACTTTAAGCAATGCCCTTTAGCCTCTTTTCCTCCAGGGTTTTTACCAGTAGAGTAACCAGTTCGTTGTAGGGTGTGGGCACACCGGCTTTTTTTCCTTCTTTAACTATGGCACCGTTGATAAAATCGATTTCCGTGCCGCGGCCTTTATCCATATCCTGCAGCATGGAAGAGCGGTTTTTGCCGGTTGCCCGCGCCACTTCCTCCACTTTGGCCGGCGCGTCGCTGTAAGGAATTTTTATTCCCCTGGCGCGGGCCACCTTTTCAGCTTCGGTAACCAGCATTTCCATCAACTGGCGGGCGCTTTTTAACTCGTTAATGGCCCCGTTGGGGATGCCGCAAATGGCTGTTACGGGGTTGATGCCCACATTGATGAGCAACTTGCCCCAGATTATACCGTCTATGTTGTCACTGGCTCTTGTTTCCAAATCGCAGCGTGTAAATGCAGATGCTATTTCCTCCACGCGCCTGTCATTCCCACCCCCGTATTTTCCGATGATTGTTTCCCCCACTCCCGCGTGCCTGACCAGGGCGGGTCCCAGGACGTGGGCGCCATGGGACGTTGTTCCCGCGTAAACGGCAACGTCACCGGCCACTTCTTTGATTATCTCGGCGTTACCCAGGCCGTTTTGCAAAGTAAGCACTGCGGTGTCTTTACCCAGGATATTCCGGGAGTCCTGCAAAGCCGCCGCGGTATGGTATGACTTGACAAATATGATTACAAGGTCTTGCACTTCCAGGCTGTTTGTATTTTCCACGGCCCGGAGTTTGTACACCTTTTCCCCGCCGTCCTCTACCAGTCGAAGGCCATTTTTATTTATTGCTTTTACATGCTCGCGCCACACGTCCACCAGGGTAACTTCATTGTCGCCCCGGGAAAGGTATGCCCCGAAGAGGGAACCCATGGCCCCCGCTCCAATAATTGTAATTTTCATTTATAGTACACCTTCCTGCTTTAACTCGGCGGTAAGCTTGTCCATAACTTCTTCCTGCATGGAAAAAGAGTTTTCCGGGCCCGGGAACCGGCCGTTGCGAACTTCTCTGGCATATTCGTTCAAGGCTTTTTGTATTTCTTGGCCTATATTGGCATAGCGCTTCACAAATTTGGGCGTGAACTTGTCAAAAAGGCCCAGCATGTCGTGCAGCACCAGCACCTGCCCGTCACAGTGGATGCCCCCGCCGATGCCGATGGTGGGTATTTCCAGTAGCTCGGTGATAAGCTTGGCCAGCGGTGCCGGAACGGCTTCCAGTACAATGGAGAACGCGCCCGCTTTTTCAAGGGCCAGGGCATCTTTTACAATTTGCTTGGCGCTTTGCAGGTCTTTGCCCTGGACGGTAAAGCCGCCCAGCTGGGAAGTGCTTTGTGGGGTCAGGCCAATGTGCCCCATTACAGGAATACCGGCCCTGACGATGGCAGCCACCGTGTCTGCTATACATTCTCCGCCTTCCAGTTTAACGCTGTCCATCAATCCTTCTCTTATGATCCTGCCGGCGTTTTCCACCGCTTTTTCTATGCTTACCTCGTAGGACATGAATGGCATATCCCCCACTAAAAAGGTGTGCTTGCCCGCGTTGGCGACACCCTTGCAGAACACAAGCATGGTGTCCATGTCCATGGTGACCGTGCTTTCATAGCCAAGCATGGTCATGGCGGCGGAATCCCCCACCAGTACAATGTCGATATCGCTTTTGTCCACCTGGGACATCATGCCGTAGTCGTATGCCGTGACCATGGTGATTTTTTTGCCTTCGCGTTTCATTTGTTTAAGGCTCTGTACAGTGGGTTTTTTCTTGTTCATTGTGCAAGCGGCCTCCTTTGTTTCATTATTTGAAGTGGCACTTTAATTTATAAGCTACCATTGGACAATAACCAGCGCAATCCTTCAAGGGATGAACTTAAAATACAGAAAATTTTGGCGCAATTTGCAATTAATTTGATTCACTATCCTACCGGCAAAACCGTACACAAGCGCGCGTGGCAGGATTTAACCTTTCGGGCAAAGAAAGCTGGTAACGGTGAAAGCCGAATTATGTTGCACAGGAGGTGCCGCCGCTGTGGGCCACATCACAGGGAAAGACATCTACCGCAGGCTGGGGGAAAAGATAGACAATTTGACCATTAAAGCCCCGTGGAACGAGGCATTGCACGGAATATTGAAAAACCTGTACACCGTTGAGGAAGCGGAGCTAGTAGTCAAAATGCCGTATAACCTGTCCGGTCTTGAAAGAATTTCCAAGGTGACGGGCTACGAGGGCGCAAGGCTGGAAAGCATGTTGCACGGGCTTGCGGAAAAAGGCCTGGTGGTGGACCTTTTCCATGCCGGGGAATATTACTACATGCCTTCTCCTTTCATGGTTGGTATTTTCGAGCTGGTCATGATGAAAGCCGGTCCCGGGGTGGATATTAAAAAACACGCCGAAATGATACATGCTTACCTGGCAGGAGACGGCACTTTTTACAGGGCCAACTGTGGTGAAGGCCAGCAGGTGGCTATCACCAGGGCTATACCCCACGATGGTACCGTGGTAGAGGAGGATGTGGTGGAAATCCTTCCCTACGAAAAAGCCGGGGCCATAGTGGAAAGCCACAGTCTTTTTGCCGTTGGCACCTGCTCGTGCAGGCACGAAAAAATGCATAACAACCTGAAAGATTGCGATACACCCCTGGAGACTTGCCTGTCCTTCGGGGCGGCGGCCGGCTACTTGACCAGGCACGGCTTTGCCAGGGAAATTTCACGCCATGAGGTGATGGAAATACTG
Organism: uncultured bacterium; assembly: GCA_965539975.1. Lineage (GTDB taxonomy): Bacteria > Bacillota > Desulfotomaculia > Desulfotomaculales > Desulfallaceae > CBETWA01. The sequence goes on from CBETWA010000007.1 coordinate 2,984, forward strand.
GAAAAATCCAGGCAAATGGGCCTGGTAATTTCCGCCGACAACGTGAAGAGAAACGTGAAATTTATATGCTGCTGTTGTTCTTGCTGCTGCAACATGCTTTTGGGGATTAACAAGTTCGGCTACACGAATTTCGTTATGACATCCAGCTTCATTGCCGGGGTTGATCGTGAAAAGTGCACCGGTTGCGGGAAATGCGCGGCGGTCTGCCCCGTTAAAAACATAAAGATGGTTTCCTCGGGTGACGGTGAAAACGCAAAAAGAATGCTCGCTAGGGTGGACAAAAACTTCTGCCTTGGTTGCGGTGTGTGTGCATTGCAATGCCGTAACGGCGCGATTGAGCTGAAAAAAAGAAAACAAAAAGTATTGCACCCCGAAAGCACTTTCGAGCGCAACATACTGGCCTGCTTGGAAAGGGGTACCTTGCAAAATTACATTTTTGACAACCCGCAGGCTATTACCCACAGGATCATGAGGGGAATACTGGGCGGTTTTTTAAGGCTCCCGCCGGTGAAAAAGGGGCTTGTGAGCGGCGTGTTCAGGTCCGCTTTTTTGAGGGCGCTAACCGCCAATGCCAGGCTTTCCGGCAAGGGCTGGATTACAGAGATTTAATTTGTTGATATATTTTGAGCAACTATCTCAAACAGTTCGGCGGGCTCGTCGACGATAAAATCGGGGTTGCCGGCAGCCAGCAATTCCCTGTCGTCGTAACCCCAGGTAACGGCTATTACTTTTACGTGGTTTTTACGGCAGGCCTCGATATCCCTGTGTTCATCGCCAACGTAAATAACTTCCTGGTTTTTCAGCTTGTGTTTACGCAAAAAACCGGCGATAGTCTTGTCTTTGCCAAATAACCCGCTGGAAGAGTAAATGCTGTCGAAGCAATCGATGTTGTTGCGGCCCAGGAAGTGTTTTATATTGCTTGCCGAGTTGGAAGAAATGATGCTCAGATTAACCCCTTTTTCTTTAATCCTTGCCAGAACGTCCTTTAAACCGGGGACGGGTGCGAGATTTTCCGAGGCTTTTTTGTATGCCTTGTTTATATCAAGCTTGAAAAGCGGTAGTTTATACAGCGGCAGTCCTACAAACCTGCATCTTTCCGCAACGGTAAGGCTGCGCAGGTGTTCATAGTGCTGCTCTTTTATTTGGCGCAAATTGTACTTCGGTGCAAGCAGGTTGATCAAATCAACTACCATGTACCTGGAATCAACAATGGTTCCATCAAAATCGAAGATTACATGCCTAACCATTTATTTCTCCTTATATTTCTCCCGGCTAAACTTTTTCCCCTGCAATGGTTTCGCCAACCCGCAAGCGATTACCTGCTGTTATATTGAATCTGTCTATTGAATCTGCCCGGAAACCCGCGGGCTTATCCCGTGGAATAAAAGAGATGTCACCCGTCAGGGAAACAAGTGCATTCACAAGCACTTGTTCTGGTGCTATAATTATCTGCAATAGTACAGGGAGGGATACAATGGCACGGAAGAAAGATCCCATTAGCCAAACACGGGGGATATTGTACGGTGTGGCTAAGCTATTGGGGGACGTGAACGCTGTCAAAAAGGGTACTATAGGCAAGCGTATTGCCAGAAGGGCAGCGGGAAAGGCCACCGGCAGGCTGTTAGGTAAACTGTTTAAGTAGACAAAATAAACCCGGCAGTCGGGTTGATTTTGTTATATATGACCGCCTTCTTAAAGGTGTGCCAATTTTCTTATTTTATTGACTATTGACTACAAGTCAGAATTGTTGTAATATTGTGTCATTAGATTATAGACCGATTGGTCGGTCTACGAAAGAGGAGGAGAGATTCAAAATGATGAAGGTCCCACTAACCACCAGCACCATGTTGGAAAGAGCAGAAATACTCTTTCCCAAAAAAGAAGTGGTCTCTCGCACATTAAGCAAAATTCATCGCCTTACTTACAAGGAAATTGGCGAGAGAACCAGGAGGCTGGCCAGTGCCCTGGTGGAGCTTGGTATTCAACCCGGTGACAAAGTAGCATCTTTTGCCTGGAACCAACACCGGCACCTGGAAGCTTATTTTGCCGTGCCGGGCATCGGTGCAGTTTTGCACATGGTTAATATCCGCTTATCGGCGGACCACATTGTTTATATTGTTAACCACGCAGAAAACAAAGCGATATTAATTGACGAGGACTTGTTACCCATTATTGAAAAAGTAAAAGACCGGTTTACTACAGTTAAACACTTCATCCTTATGACCGACCAAGACGATTTGCCGGAAACCTCAGTCCAGCCCCTGTACTCTTATGAAAAGCTGCTAGCCTCCGGGGACCCCAATTTTGAATTCAAAAAAGATATCGATGAATATACACCCGCCGGCATGTGTTTCACTTCGGCAACTACCGGTAATCCAAAAGGGGTCGTTTATACTCACCGGGCTCTTTTCCTACATAGCATGTGCTTAGGATTAACTGATACACTGGCCTTATCGGAAAGAGACGTGAGCATGCCGGTAGTTCCTATGTTTCACGTAAATGCCTGGGGTTTGCCCTACGCTGCCACGTGGTTTGGAACTAAGCAAGTTTTGCCCGGTCCCCAGTTTACGCCAAAGATTCTGGCTGACTTAATCGAGCAGGAGAAAGTTACCGTTACGGCCGGTGTTCCCACTATCTGGCTTGGCTTGCTACAGGAAATAGAAAAGGGCGGCAGGGATATGAGCAGTTTGCGTGCTGTGGTCTGCGGCGGGTCTGCTGCTCCTGTGTCCATGATTAAAGCTTATGAGGAAAAGCATAAGATACCCTTTATTCACGCTTACGGCATGACCGAAACCACCCCGGTGGTGACAGTTTCTCGTCTAAAGAGTTACCAGCATGATTTGCCCCTGGAAGATAAGATGATGTTCAAGGCTAAGCAAGGCTTGCTGGTTCCCGGACTGGAAATGAGGGTAGTGGGTGCTAACGGGGACGTAGCCTGGGATGGCAAGGAAATGGGAGAACTCCTCCTTAAAGGCCCCTGGATTGCCGATGGTTACTATAAAGATGAGCGCACCAGTGAATCTTTTAAGGATGGCTGGCTCCATACCGGTGATATTGCCACTGTTGATGAAGAAGGTTTTGTGAAGCTGGTAGACAGGACCAAAGATTTAATCAAGAGCGGTGGGGAATGGATTTCCTCGGTGGACTTGGAGAACGCTTTGATGGCCCATGAAGCTGTTTATGAGGCAGCCGTAGTGGCCGTGCCCAGTGAGAAATGGGATGAAAGACCCGTGGCCTGTGTAGTTTTAAAAGAAAACTATAAAGGGAAGGTTTCGGAAAAAGAACTGATTGATTTCCTGGCGCCCAAGTTTGCCAAGTGGTGGCTTCCTGATGCCATTGTCTTCATGGAAGAGATTCCTAAGACCTCGGTTGGTAAAATGCTCAAGCGTGCCCTTCGTGACCAAGTCAGGGATATGGTAAAGGTTAAGTAGATATAGACTATTAATAATTTTACAAATTTTCATGAAGGAGTCTCAATAGAGTATTATAATAGCTCTAGTGAGGCTCTTATCTTTTCAACAAGATAAGGTGCCGTAACAGTAGGCAAGGGGGAAGGGAAATGGAGGACAAGAAAACCAAAATTATACAAGCCGCTGTAAAACTATTTAAAGAGCGGGGTTTTCACCAGGTTTCCGTCAGAAACATTATCAAAAAGGCCTCTGTTTCCAATGGGTGCTTCTATCACTATTTTGCCTCCAAAGATGAGCTTTTGTTTGCCATCAATGATTTTATTATGGATTATGTCATTGAAAACGCTCAACAAGTGCTAATTAATAGACAAACACCGGTGGAAAAGCTCCATGGCATCCTTTCCACTTTCATAAAGACATTTTACGTCTATAACCAGGAAGTTGTAGTTATGTACCAGGAAAACCACTACTTGGCTCCTGAATATTACAAAAAAATGCGCCAAAAACGGGATCAGTATTCCAGGATTGTTATGGGTGTATTGGAAGAGGGGGTTGAAAAGAAAGAATTTCGGCCGTTGCAGCCTTTGTCAATTGTGGCTTTCATGATTTTCGGCATGGTTAACTGGACTTATACCTGGTATAATCCAGAGGGCGAATTGTCTATTGAAGACATTGCTGCCCGCTATATTGACTTCATCTTTAACGCCATTCTTACAGAAGAAGCTAAGCAAAACCCTGCATACCAATCATATTTTTTATAACCCCTCACTATTCCCTAGTGTATCCCCTACAAGTTTGGGAAGTTTATCGCAAGCGCTAATTGAATTATTGATAAATAATGTTTACATCATGCTTGTTGACCTGTCCTTCAATGCGATAGACACTAACACCTATGTAGAACCTAAAAAGATTACTTTAGCCGAATACCTCAGGAGGTGGCTGGAGAGACGAAAAAAGAGACTAGCGCCCCATACTTTTTGTGGTTACCAAGTTAACGTCGAGAAGCATATAATACCATATATTGGGAATATAACACTGGACAAGCTAAGGGCAGCGGATATAGATGATCTTTTTTCCGATATTCTTGTGGATAAAGGCTTGTCGGGTACTACCCAGTTGTATGTTTTTAGAACTCTGAACAAGGCCCTAAATGATGCGGTTAGGCGCTAGGAACTTCATCGTAACCCTGCTTTAAGTGTCGAGAGGCCTAAGAAGGGTGATGTAGATATCCGTGTTTTGCAGAACTTAGGTGAGGTTAAGTTTTTGCTAAACACTTTACAGGGCAGCGTTTTATACGGTCCGTGCATGGTGATGTTGACCACCGGGCTTCGACGCGGTGAATCCTTAGGTATTACGTGGTGTGACATAGATTTTGATAACGCAATTCTTCGCGTTCGAAAATAGCTAATCGACAATCCACTGAGGAATAAATCTACACATTTACTAAATTCGTCATTCTTTGCATCTTTTTTCTTGGCCAAAATAAGTATTGAAGGATCAATTTTTGTTCTTCTTTTCTTGCCCACAGATATACCCCCATTGCTTGAATTTTAGGGGGATCGCACGACTCCTGCACACGACTATAACGAACAAGGCTTTGCGGTGTTTTTCCGCAAAGCCTTGTAAATACTAGGTTTTGGTGCCGAAGGTGGGAGTCGAACCCACACGGGATAAACCCGCACGATTTTGAGTCGTGTGCGTCTGCCAGTTCCGCCACTTCGGCCTTTTTTGCTTGGTATGCGATGCCGGATAGACTCGCCTTGCACACCAAATTGTATCACAGCGGTATTGTCGTTGTCAATGTCAACAAAATGCCTTGAAATAAAGCTGCAGGAGTGTATCAAAGCGTGTCGAAATAGTTAACCTGGCTAACTTTTAATGTCCCGAACTTTTTACAAATATACAGTTTATCTGATTGTTTGATAAACTACAAAGACTGGGAAATGTATTGTTGTACCCTTTAAGGGAGGATTAATTTTGAGTATTCCCGATGAGGATCTGATACGAAAAATAAAAAAAGGTGATATGGAATCTTTTAATGAACTTGTCCGCCGTTACGAGACAAAAATATACAGCGTGGCATACCGGTTTATGGGCAATCACGCCGATGCGGGCGACTTGGCCCAGGAGACTTTTATCCGCATGTACCAGGCTTTGCCGGGTTTCCGGGGCGAATCTTCTTTTTCCACCTGGTTGTACAGGATTGCCGCCAATGCTTGCCGTGACGAGTTAAGGAAGAGACAGAGGCGGCGTAGTATTTCCATGGATGAGCTCATCGAAAATTCACCCGCCAGTGTACCCGTGGCTGCCGGGAATGACTCCCCCGAGGAAGTACTGCAGCGAAACGAAACGCAGCGCCATGTGCAGGAGTGTTTGAACCGATTATCGGATGATCACAGGCTGGTACTGGTAATGCGTGAAATTCAAGGGTTGAGTTACGAGGAAATTGCGGAGGTTTTAAATTGCTCGCTGGGTACCGTGAAATCCCGTATTAGCCGGGCCAGGAACGCGTTAAAGGAAAAGATAAGGGAGAAAGGGGAACTTTTAAGTCAAAGCGGTCGTCTGAACGGGTAAGGAGGGAAGCAGAATGCGATGCCATGACATTCAGGAAAAACTTTCAGTTTATATTGATGGCATGCTGGATCCTTCCGAAGCTTCCCGTGTTAAACAACATATTGCATCTTGTGCTGAGTGCAGGATGGAATACGACGACCTCCGGGCGGCGGTTGAAATGATCAGGGAGTTGCCCGAAGTGGCTCCACCGCCGGGATTTCGCGAAAGCTTGGTACAGCGCGTGCGCGCCCAAGGCGGGCCGTCAAGCGTACTAGAAAAAGACGGCGTGGCCGGGCGCGGAAATCGCCGGTTGTTCAGCGGGCAACGGCTCGCCGCTTTGGCTGCCGCCGCGGTTATACTTGTTGTTGCCGGCGTAACCACTTTGTGGCAAGGTGTCAACGGCGGGATGTTGCCCGTGCCCGGTTTTAGGCAAGAAGTGGCCCGGGATTCGGGAGCAAGGCAAATGGGGGATATAAAGCAGGATGGCGATTTCATGAAAATTGCCGTAAATAACGAAGTATCTCCATTTGCCGCCAGGCAAGATCCTGGTGAAGGTTACGCCGGCTCTGCAGGGGCCGTATCAGGAGAAGCAGTGCCGCTTGTTACCGGAGATGAAGGTCCCATGCGGGAACAGCTTGGCGGCGGCGGGAACGGACCGGCCGGTACACCCGGGGATACGGAAGGGTTCGCCGGCATTGACTTGGCGCCGCAGCTGGAAGAACCTGCCGCAAGTGAGCCCCGGGATAATGTGGTAATGATGCAGCAGCCGGAAACAACGGATGAGGATTTTTCAATTACTTCCGCGCCTGAAGAAGAGGCCGCGGCCAGGGTCGCCCCCCCGGGGCTTGGCGAAGGACCCGTTCCGGGTGCGGTGCAAATCCAGGATCCCGGCCGGTTCACGGAATACAGCGTTACGCTCAGCGTGGAAGACACGGAAGGTGCTAAGCGGCGGTTAAAGGAAAAAGCCGTAAAGTATGGCGGGTTGGTTGAAGATAAAGATGTTGAGCCCGGCATTTCCATTCAACTTCCAGTTTCATCCACAGAACAGTTTTTGAATGAAATTGAAAAAATGGGCAAGGTGGGGAACCGGCAGGTTAAACAAAATGACCTGGCACCGGAAATTGCACAACTGGAAAATGAATTGGGTAAGTTACTTTCCAGGGAAGAGGAACTTTCCGCCTTGCTTGAAAAAAAGACTGGTGAAACCCTGGAAAAAGAACTGGAAAGCGTGCGCGCGCAAATTTCCGTTTTTAAGAAAAGGCTGGACTCCCTTTACAAAAAAACCGGCAAATCGGAAATCAGGGTGGAAATCAAAAAATTGGAATAAACCAGGTGTATTGACTGGTAATATGGAAATTTCACGTTTTTTTGTTTACTATTGCACTACGGGGAAAACAAAGGTACAATAGGAATAGTATTTTTTGAACCAGCACATAGCACCATTGTATTATCGCCATACTAAGACGTAGAAGGGAGGTCGGAAAATGCGCGAAAAAGTGCAGGCCGCTTTGGATAAAGTGCGTCCCATGCTGCAACGTGATGGCGGGGATGTTCAACTTGTGGATGTTACGCCCGACGGAGTGGTTAAAGTAAAACTGACCGGAGCTTGCGGCGGGTGCCCGATGTCCACATACACCCTGAAACAGGGGATTGAGCGGTCGCTTAAGCAAGCCGTGCCCGAAGTAAAGGAAGTTATACAGGAGTAGCCTGGAAACCCCTGCCCCGGCGGGGGTTTTGGTGTTTCGGGGCCGGCTAAAACCGTTAATGGCCCTGAGAGGCGCGCAGGAGCTGCTGCTGCCCCAAAAACGCACCGGCCTTTACCAGTTGAACCGGAAAAAACGGGGATGATACCGGTGATGGGGAAGGTGAGAGCCAGGCGGGCCGGTATTGCGAGCCTTTTCTTGACGGTACTACCGAAACAAGTGTATAAATAGCTATAGCAATGTTCTGGCATGGAGGGTAACTACAATTGCTGACCAGTGGAATAGTGGGCTTGCCCATGGTGGGTAAAACAACCTTTTTCAACCTGGTTACGGGCTCGGAGCTGGAGACTTCCAATTACCTGACCGGTAAAACAGACATCAACATGGGTATGGCCAGGGTACCCGATCCCAGGGTTGATTTTTTATCCCGGTTGTACAACCCTCGGAAAACCACTTACGCGCAAATCCAGTTCAGCGATGTGCCCGGCCTGGTGCGCGGTGCCAGCGAGGGTAAGGGCGTGGGCAACCGCTTCCTGGACGGAATCCGCAACGCGGACCTTCTAGTACACGTTGTTCGGGCGTTTAACAACCCGGATGTGCCCCATGTGGATGGTAGCGTGGACCCGGCGCGAGACCTTGAGACTATCAACCTGGAATTGCTGCTGGCCGACATGGACCTGGTGGAAAAGAGGATCCGGCGCATCGAGGAAGGGAAGAAAATTAAAAAGGGGCAGGCGGAGGAGCTGGCTGTATTGCGCAAGTGCCTGGAAGCGCTGGAAAACGAAGTTACGGTGCACAGCATGGAACTTTCAGATGCCGAGCGCGAACTCCTGGTAAATTACAGCTTCTTGACGGATAAGCCAGTTATACTGGTTATTAATGTAGACGAGGACCAGCTGCGGGCCGGTGAATACCCCGGCCGGGACCAAATCAGAGAATTTGCTGGATCCGGTGGAATTAAATTACTGGAGGTAAGCGGGCAGATTGAAGCGGAAATAAGCTGCCTGCCGGCGGAGGACCGCAAGATTTTCATGGAAGACCTGGGATTGGCCGAGTCCGGCATTGACCGGCTAGCCCGGGCTGCATACGATACCCTGGGCCTGGTATCGTTTTTCACAGTAGGAGAAGACGAGGTGAAGGCCTGGACCATTCCCGCCGGGCTGGATGCCAAAAGCGCCGCCGGCAAGATTCACTCCGACATGGAACGCGGCTTTATCCGGGCCGAAGTGGTGGCATACCATGACCTGGCCGAAGCGGGCAACATGAACCGGGCCAGGGAAAAGGGTTTGGTCCGGCTGGAAGGAAAGGATTACATAGTGAAAGACGGGGACATCCTGAACATCAGGTTTAACGTGTAGACCCCCATACCGCGTTGCTGCACCAGCAGAATGGTGAAAATATTTATTTGGCGAAAAACCCCGCAACAGCGGGGTTAATTAATTTCCACTATTTTTTCCTTGATGGCGAAAAGTGCCGCCTGAGTCCGGTCGGTGACGTTCAGCTTCTGAAATATGCTGGTAAGATGATTTTTAACTGTTTTTTCGCTGATAAACAGTTTTTCGGCTATGGTCCGGTTGGAGTCGCCGTTGGCCACCAGGCGCAACACTTCCAGTTCCCTTTCGGTAAGACCCATGGGCTTGCTTTCCGGTGGCTTTGTGGAAAGCTTGTTAATTTGTTTGAAAATCTTGTCCATCAGGGACGGCGAAATAAGTAACTTGCCTTCGGCAACCTGGAGTATGGTGTTTATTAGCTGGTCCGGGCTGATGTCTTTCAGCAGGTATGCGGCGACGCCATTTTTTATCATTTCAACTATATATTCTTCCTGGTCATGAATGGTAAGGGCAATTACGCCCGTTTTCGGTTGTTCCCTTTTGATTATTTTACATACCTCGATACCTGTTAAATCGGGCAAATTGATATCCAGTAAAACAATGTCGGGCTTGAACCGGCGGCATAGTTCCACGGCCTCGCGCCCGCTGGCCGCTTCGGGTAAAATTTGAAATCTTGATTCCAGTGAAAGAATTTTTCTGATGCCCTCCCTGATGAGGGCGTGATCGTCTACGATAAGCACGGATATATGGTTGCTCAACCGGTATCCCTCCTTTTACCGGCGGTATTTAAGGGTATTACTATAGTAATCACTGTTCCTTTTCCCGGCGCGCTTTTTATTTTGAATTCCCCGTTCAGGAGCTGGGTTCGCTCGCGCATGTTGATAAGCCCGTAACTTTCCCTGTCTTTGCCCTTTTCAATGGTTTCCGGGTCGAAACCTTTCCCGTCATCCTTGATTAGAACGGTTAACTTATCGCTTAGCTGTTCCATTTTAACCAGTACTTGTTTGGCGCCGGCGTGCTTTTGCACGTTGTTCAGTGCTTCCTGGACTACCCGGAATAACGTTACTTCCACGGGGGCGGAAATACGCTCCTGTTTGCCGAAAAAAACAAATTCGGCGTTGATCTTGTACTGGTTTTTGTAGTCTGCCACATAGCGGTGCAGCGCGGGTACCAGCCCCAGGTCATCCAACACCATGGGCCTGAGGTCGAAAATTATTTTGCGCACGTCCTGGAGGCTTTGCCTGGCCAGCTCCTGTAACCCCAATAATTCCAATTTTACGTTGTGTGGTTCTACATCCACCAGTTTAAGAATGTACTCGGCCCGCATCACGATGTTGGCCAGCAGTTGTGCAGGGCCGTCGTGTATTTCACGGGCCACTCGCTTGCGCTCTTCTTCCTGAGCTTTTATAATACTGATACCCAGCTGTTGAATTTGTTTTATTTCCTTTAGTTTTGAAGACAGGTTTCCCATGTTGTGGCTCAGGTAATTTAGCACCACGCCCAGGTGGGACATCATGCTTTCCGCTTTTTCCAGCATATCCTGCATGCGACGCAGGCTTTGCTCCAGGTTGTCGCGCTTGTACCTCAGTAATTGTTCTTGGTGCCTGAGGTTGCTTAATTCCAATTGCAACCTTTGCGCGTTTTCGTATGCCTGCTTGATGTCATTTTCTGTATAGCGGTCAAAGCACCTGCTTACTTCAGCCAGGTGGAGGCGAGCCTTTCTTTCTCTTGCGCTCAGCCTATCCACCCGGTCAATGGTTTTGGCGACGGAAATTTTTATTTCCGCCAGTTCTTCCCGGATTTTTTTATATTCCCTGCGCGTGGTTTCCGCGATGGCATATACCTGTTCCTGGGATTTTTCGATGTGCTCTATGGTTTCATTGATGATTTTGTCTAAAATTGATGTGTCAAGCATTGTTGCTCACCTGCCACCGGCCGGATTTTTGATATTTCGCTCGAAAACGCGTTTTTCCCTGCAAAAATTGTCTGAAAAGTTTCCTTCTGGAAAGTTTTCAAGTCCTTTAACGGGTGGTGTTGATTAATGCCCCGGGTTAATGTAACGGCTGAGGAGATGGAAAAGCGAGTTAGAACGGCCCGCGCCTTACTGGAAAAGTGCGCCGTGTGCGCTCACTGTTGCGGTGTGGACCGGAAGGCCGGCAAAACGGGTCTGTGCCGCGCCGGTGAACGGGTAATGATTAGTAGCTATGGCCGGCATATGGGGGAAGAAAGCGTACTTGTTGGCAGTCGCGGTTCCGGAACTATATTTTTCAGCCATTGTAACCTGGCTTGTGTTTTTTGCCAGAATTACGAAATAAGTCATCATGGAGAGGGGAACGAGGTTTCGGTAAAGGAATTGGCCGGTATAATGCTGGAACTGCAGCGCATGGGTTGTCACAATGTAAACCTGGTTTCCCCCAGCCACTTCGCTCCGCAAATCCTGGAAGCACTGGCTTTGGCCGTTAATGAAGGGCTAAATGTGCCCGTGGTTTACAATACCGGCGGGTATGACTCCGTTCCTGTATTACGGTTGTTTGAGGGATTGGTGGATATTTATATGCCCGATATTAAATTTGGCGATGATAAAACCGCCGAAAAATATACCGGCGCGCCCCGTTATTTCACGATGGTGCGCCGGGCGGTGCAAGAGATGCACCGGCAGGTGGGTGACCTTGTGCTTGACAACCGCGGGCTGGCGGTGAGGGGCTTGCTGGTGCGGCATCTGGTGATGCCGGGCGGCCTGGCGGGGACCGAGACGGTAATGCGCTTTCTGGCCGGGGAAATATCGGTGGACACTTTTGTAAACGTTATGTCCCAGTATCACCCTGCTCACCGGGCGTATCAATATCCCGAGTTAAGCCGGCGGGTTACGGTTCGCGAGTACCTGGAGGCGCTGCAATTGGCCCGGGATGCTGGCTTACACCGGTTTGACGATTAAATGAAACCGTTTGCACGTCCTGTTCCCAGTTGACTTCCATGGCGGGAAGAACCTTTCGCCACAGCTCAAGAGGGCCGTAAGCGGTGCCGTTCAGTATGTTAATGCCGGGTACCGGGAAAGTTTCTTCTCCCGTGGTTACTTCTCCGGTGGTGCAGGAAACGGTAACAACATGGTCGTCATTGTACAGGTGAATGGTGGAAGTGGCGGGTTCCCACCAGATGGTGTATCCCAGCATTTCAAACACGGGGCGCACCGGCAGCAGCGGCGCACCGTCCCGGCCGGTTCCCGGCGATTTCACGGTTAAGCCGCGACCATTAGCCACAATGTATATCTCTTTCATTACCGTTTTGGGCACGGCGGGTACCGTTATAGCCCCGGAACTGGTTATTTTTACCGGTGTGCCAAGGGGTGTATTGTCATACAACCAAATAACGTCCCGGTTGTGCATCCGGATGCATCCCGCAGAAGCGTAAGTGCCTATGGACGCGGGGTTGTTGGTACCGTGTATGCCGTATACACCGCCCCCGCCAATGCTCAATCCCAGCCAGCGAACTCCCAGCGGGTTTTCCGGGCTGCCGCCGGGTATGCCCAGCTTGGAATAATAAGGATTGACCAGTTTAACCACCACGGTAAAGTTACCCTCGGGCGTGAAGGAGGGGTGCCTGCCCGTGGCCACTGGAAAAGTTCTTAAAAGCTTACCGTCCTTAAAGTAATGCAACTGGTTGGTTTTCTTGTCGATGATAATTTGTGGGCTTGCAAGTGCTTGTGCCCCGGGGCAAAAATAAAACAAAATTAAAACCAGAATTATTACTCCAAGGTGGAATTTTTTGTTCACCAACAAACCTCCCGTAACATGCTTTTATATAATACGGGCGGGAGGCTTGTTTGATGAACACGTGGACATGTGGTAATTTAGTTTTAGAGACAAAAATTTTTGGAGGATAATTATTTGCAAGAAATCAAGAGTGCAAGAAAAGAAAGGGCTATTCTGGTAGCCCTGGAACTGCCGGGCATGGAAAGCAAAGAAGTGGAAGATTCGCTGGGCGAGCTGTCGGGGCTGGCTGAAACAGCGGGTGCCGAAGTGGTGGATTGCGATGTGCAGCGTCGCCAGCGCCCCGATGCCGCAACATACCTGGGCCGGGGTAAGGTTGAGGAACTGGCGGAACGGGCACGCCGGCTGGAAGCGGACCTTTTAATTGTTGACCGGGAACTCCAGCCGGCGCAGCAGCGCAACATTGAAGAAGCCGTGGGTATCCGGGTTGTGGACCGGACACAGCTCATCCTGGATATTTTTGCGCGCCGGGCCCGGACCCGGGAGGGAAAATTGCAGGTGGAACTGGCGCAACTGCAGTACCTGTTGCCCCGGCTTACCGGTCTTGGCACCCAGCTTTCCCGCCTGGGTGGGGGTATCGGTACCCGCGGCCCCGGTGAAACGAAGCTGGAGGTAGACCGGCGGCGGATCCGGAAACGCATTGCCGACTTGAAGCGGGAAATCGAGGAGGTTCGGCGCCACAGGTCCCTGCTCCGTCGCGGAAGGCAGGTTGTGCCTTTGCCGCTGGCCACCTTTGTGGGTTATACCAATGCCGGCAAATCCACTCTGCTGAACGCATTGACCGGTTCTGAGGTGCTGGCGGAGGATAAACTATTCGCCACACTGGACCCCACAACCCGGCGTGTTGTACTGCCCACGGGAGACGCGGTGCTGCTTACGGATACGGTGGGCTTTATTCGGAACCTCCCCCATCACCTGGTGGCGGCTTTCAGGGCTACGCTGGAAGAAGTGGAGGAAGCCGACGTGATTATCCACGTGGTGGATATATCGCACCCGCAAGTGGAGGAACAAATGCGGGCGGTGGAGGATGTGCTGGCTTCTTTGAAGGCGGGCGGCAAGCCAAGACTCACTGTTTATAATAAAATTGACCGGCTGGGGCGGGATGATGTCGCGGCTGTTTTTCCGGGCCTGCCCGAAGGTGTGGCGGTGTCGGCTTTGAACGGAGCGGGGCTTGAAGAAATGCTGCGCGGGATATCAAGGCTGCTGGCCGCCGGGCGGGTGAAGGATACCTTTTTCGTGCCTTACACAAAAAGCCGCTTGCTGCATCTCATTCATGAAAACGGCCGGGTTGTGGAAGAAAAGCACGGTCCGGAGGGCGTTGAAATCACCGCCGAAATCGGGGCCGTGTGGGCCCGGCGTATAAGCGCCAGGCTTGAAGAGTGATATGACGTGAAAGGTTTATATAGTTTTGCCCGGTGCGCGGTTGTGGTAAGCGCCGGCACGGGTGCGCCATTACCCGGTAACATTGAAAATTGAACAGTCCCCTGGGGGCTGTTTTCTGTTTTATTTTACCACTTTCACCCGCACATAAAATTGCATAACGGGTAAAAAAATAGCATTAGATTTAAAAACCGGGGGAGGTGAGAGATTATGCATATGGGTAGGTTGACGGAAGCGGAAAGGCTTTATATTGAAGAACAGCTTAGAGCCGAAGATCTTTGTGCCAAAAAGGTTCAATTGTACATGAGCGTCAGCCGCGATCCAGCCGTACAAGCCATTCTGCAGCAAATGGCGGAAAAGGGGCAGCGTCACATTAGCGCCCTGAATAGCCTGATGCAGGATGCGGGCATGTCTATGGGCATGGCACAACATTAATCCCGGTAATAAAAGTTTGTCCGGGGCCTCTTCCGTTGACTCCCGCTCAGGCGCCGGTATGCCGCGCGTGCGAAGCGGAAGGGGGTATAATCTTGGGGTATAATTTTATAGATATTTGACGGGAGGTGTGACAATGCAATTCTCCGACAGGGATATCATGCTTGACTTGCTGTTGGGTACCAAATCCATTTCCACCCGCTACCACATGGGTGTGCTGGAGTCGGCGAACGACAGGGTGCGCAACACTCTGATCCAGCTTAATAATGATGAAATAAACCTGCAAAAACAAATGTTCAACCTTATGCATGACCGCAACTGGTATCCGGTTCGTGCCGCCGGCACCGCCACCTGGCAAACCGCGGGAGCCGGGATGGCAACCGGCGTGGAACAACAAATGCCTTACTAAAACCGGCGTCCAAAATCCTACCATAGAAATGGGACAGGCTGCTTTTTACACCGCAAAAGCAGCCTTACTTTTTAAAAAAGATTATCCTCGCGTGTTTTATTGTCGTTGAACCGGTTCGGGGAAAGGGGTGCGAGGTCTAGGGGCGGCTTTTCGCCCAGCACCAGGCACGCAGTAATGATGCCCACCGCGGGGGCGTGCATGAAGCCGCTGCCGCCGAAACCGCCCACGCAGTAAAACCCGCGAACCTCTGTTTCGCCAAGTATACCCAGCCCGTCAGGGGTTACAGAACGGAGCCCTGCGTAAATACGTGTTATTTGTGCTTCCTCCAGGGCGGGAATTCTGGTGGTGGCGGCTTCTATAAAACCGGGTAGTAAAGACCTGTCCACCGCCGCGTCCAGGCCCGGCGGGCAATTCCGGTCGGTGCCACCCAGCAGCAATATGCCGTTTTTTTCGGCGTGTATATAAAAACCGGTATCCAGGTCGACGGTCAATGGTATGCCCGGGGGTACACCCGGCATGGGGGCACACACATATACCTGCCTGCGGCGCGGTTCGGCCGGCAAATCAATTCCGGCCAACCGGGCCACCAAGTGCAGGTAAGGACCGGCGGCATTGATTACTACCGGAGCTTCTAAGAGCTGGTCGCCCGCGCGCACCCCTTTGACTTCACCGTTGGCAACCATCACTTTTTCCACCGGGGAGTTGCAAAGAACCTCGACTCCCATGCGTCGACATTGCTTGTAGTAACCCTCTGTTACGCCGTGCGGGTCGGCATAAGCGTCTAGTGGGCAGAAACTGCCCCCGTGCAAGTCCCCGGTTTTCAAATACGGGTAGCGCCGTGCCAGTTCACCGGGGTCCAGTAGTTCCACCGCCACGCCCGATTCTTGGAGCAACTGTTCCATTTCTTGCAAGGACTGCATTCTTTGAGCGGATGTGGTAACAAAAAGGTACCCGTTTTTGCGAAAATAGATGGGATACTGCATTTCGGAAGCAAAGCGCAAAAAGTGGGGATAGCTTATTTTGGTCAGTTGAATATTTACCGGGTTGGTAAATTGATGTCTTATACCCCCGGTACACTGAGCGGTGGCACCGGCACCGTGGAACTTTTCCTTTTCCAGAACTGTAATACGCAATTTTTTATTTCTTTGCACCAGGTGGTAAGCTATGCTCAAGCCGGCGACTCCCGCGCCGATTATGATAATGTCGGAAACACGTGCCATCTTCTTTTCCCTCCCGTGAAAAGTTTGTCGTTTTTTAAAGGTTTAAGATACCCGGCGGCGAATTAATATTGCAGGTATTTTACCTATTAGCATCGTGTACAGGCAAGGGGGAAA
Organism: uncultured bacterium; assembly: GCA_965539975.1. Lineage (GTDB taxonomy): Bacteria > Bacillota > Desulfotomaculia > Desulfotomaculales > Desulfallaceae > CBETWA01. The sequence goes on from CBETWA010000007.1 coordinate 19,303, forward strand.
ATTAGTTGCACATATTTTCCTTTGACGGTGAACAACTGAAATACATGCTGGTGGGCAGTTCAAACCACCTGGCCGAGTGCAGGGCGGAAGTGGACGCCTTAAACGTATTCCCGGTTCCGGACGGGGACACCGGCACAAATATGTACTTGACGGTATTATCCGGCGTTAAAGAGGCCCAACAGGTTGACAGCGGGAAAGTTTACGACGTGGCCGAAGCCATGGCCCGTGGTTGCCTGCTGGGGGCCCGGGGTAATTCGGGCGTGATATTATCGCAGATATTCAGTGGTTTTGCCGGAGCTTTACGGGACAAGTATAGTGCCGGCGCGGATGATATCGCCAGGGCTTTCTGCGCCGGTTCCGAGGCCGCCTACAAGGCGGTGGGCAATCCGGTGGAGGGAACAATCCTATCGGTATGCCGCAAAACCGCGGAGGCTTGCAACAGGGCGGCTGCACGTAGCAAGGACCCGGTACGCGCGATACTGCTGGCTTACCGTGCGGCGGTGAAAGCTCTGGAAGAAACACCATCGGAATTACCGGTGTTAAGGGAAGCAGGGGTGGTGGACGCGGGTGGTAAGGGTTTTGTCATTATATTGGAGGGGATTATTCGCGCCCTAAAGGATGCAGCCGCGCAACGTAACGTGGAACTGTTCGACCTGGCAGCCAGCCAGCAAAAAGAATTTGCCAGCAGCCGGGCCAGGGATTTCTACACCCACATTGAATACACCTATTGCACAGAGTTTGTTATTACAGGCAATCATATTCCCCTTGATACTTTACGGGAGGAGCTTACGCCTTACGGTGACTGCCTGCTTGTAGTTGGTAATGATCGCGCGGTTAAAGTACATATTCACTCCAACCACCCCGGGCTGGTTTTGGAGTGTGGTTTAAAATATGGTGAATTACAGAAGGTACAAGTAAATAATATGGAAGAACAGCACCGCGATTTTACCAGGGTGCCCGCTGTTGCAGAAAGTAGAAAGCCCCTGGGCGTGGTGGCCGTTGGTACCGGAGAAGGTATAGTGACCATCCTGGAGAGCATGGGTGTGGACGTTGTTGTGGAAGGCGGGCAGACCATGAACCCATCCGCCCAGGACCTGCTTGGTGCTGTTGATGCGGTGAACGCCGACGCAATAATAATTTTGCCTAACAACAGTAATATAATCATGGCTGCCCGGCAAGCGGCGACCATGGCCGGCAAGGAGGTGCGGGTGGTACCTTCCGCCAGCATTCCCCAGGGTATAGCCGCCATGCTGGCATTTAACCCCTATGAGCCGGTGGACCAAATCCAAGAGCGGATGATTAATGCGCTGGACGGTGTAAAAACAGGCGAGGTAACCACGGCGGTGCGGGACACCGTTATAGATGATATACGCGTTTGCAAGGGAGATTTTATCGGTTTGGCGGACGACAAGCTGGTGGCAACAGGCAACCGGTTGGAAACAATGGTGTTGGACTTGTTAAAAAACATGGTAGAAGAAGAGTCTGGCCTGGCCACATTTTATTTCGGTGCCGGGTTAACGGGTGCCGAAGTGAGAGAAATAATCGACCGGGTCAGGGAGGAGTTTCCCGAACTGGATGTTGAAGTGCATTACGGCGGCCAGCCGCTATACCAGTTTATTATATCAGTAGAATAATTAAATAAGATAGGTGGAATAAAAATGGGAAAGGTAAGAATAGTAACCGACAGCACAGCCGATTTACCGGGTGAACTGGTGGACAGGTATGGCATTACAGTGGTCCCCTTGAAAGTTTTTTTTGGTTCGGAGTGTTTCTTGGACGGCATTGATTTGACCAAGGAGGAGTTTTATCAACGCCTGGCTTCCAGTAAGGAACTACCCACCACATCACAGCCCACACCGGCGGAATTTGCCGAGGTCTACCGGCCCATGGTAGAGGAAGGAGCTGATATCGTTTCCATACATATATCCTCACATATGAGTGGAACTGTGCAATCGGCCCAGCTGGCCAAAACAATGTTGAATTACGACAAGCTGGAAGTAATTGACTCTAAAGCTGTAAGCGTTCTTCTCGGGATGGTTGTGCTTGGTGCAGCCCGCGCCGCCGAAGCGGGTTATTCCCGGGCTGAAGTGGTTGCCTTGGTGCGCAGTATTATGGCCGGTCACAGGGTATATTTCATGGTGGACACCCTGGAATATCTACAACGAGGTGGCCGCATCGGCAAAGCTCAGGCTTTTTTAGGCACGGTGTTGAACGTAAAGCCCGTTTGCACCATGAAGGAAGGAATCATTTACCCGTACGAAAAAGTCAGGGGCCGCAAGAAGGCAATCGCTCGGGTTGTTCAATTGCTGGCAAGCGGCAACGATAACGGGCCCTTCTTTAGCTTTATGACCCATGGGAACGATCCCGAGGGAGCGGAATACCTTAAAGGATTGATTCGGGACAATCTAAATTGCACCGAAATTATTGAAAGCCAGATGGGCTCCGTTGTGGGAACACATGTAGGCCCCGGTGTTCTGGGAGCGGTGGTGTGCCCGGCCAAGCTGTTGCAGCCTGGGTCTTGATACAAGCAATTATCTGGTAGACGCCCATGCCGCGCTGCGGCACCAGCAGGGGGATGAAAATAGCACTGTGGTGGGCTGGTGGGACCACCGGCCCACTAGAAACAAAAGAGCATTTTCTGGGTAGACCCCCATGCCGCAGCGTTGTGGCACCAGTAGAAAAATGAAAACTACTTGTAGGGTATACCTGTTCCGGTCGAGCGATTTGCGGGAGCGCCGGTAACGGCACCCGGCGCAGCGAGGCTGCGAAACCGGACGAGCGAACGTGATGTTCGCGAAAGCCTTTCCGAACCGCAGATGGTGAGTTTATGGCGGTCCGGTTAAATAAATTTGTTAATACTATTTGCGGCGAAATGACGCCGTGCTTTTGTTTTAACAGGTAAATGAGCAAGCGGGGAGAAAAGATATGTCATTGATATTATTAAGCCCGGGGCCGGGTGTTACAGCGGGTTACCCGGTGGCCATTTCCCCGGGAGGCGCCGCCATCATGTACACCATACTTCCTCTCATTGCCAAACCACCGATTCGGATACGACGGTCATAGTCATGGTAAGCGGGACCACATTGCCGGCAATGGTACCCGTCCTGGTGCCGTTACTGATCAGGCTTTAATAGCCACGTTCAATACTGCGGGCGTTAATTAAACCATTTACACACTCCTGTTCCCGTATACAAAAAAGGGAGGTGCGAAAATGCCCGGTTCAAGCAGCTCCTACCCAAACCCGCCTGTCCTTTGTGTGTTTGTCATTTGTGACCAGGTTACTTCCAGCGGTGGTAAGTTTTCCCTGGAAGGAGTGTTTTTTCGCGTTCACCCGCGCACTTATCCTGTTAAACACACCTGTTACCTGGTGGTTGGCTGGTGCGGTGCGGAGGGGGCATACCGGATGGGCCTGAAATTCATGTCGCCCGGTGACCGGGCTGTATTGCTTGAAATAAAGGATTTCACGTTTACCATAACAAGTGCCAGCCCTTATAGCAATACCATCATCAGGGCCGAACTTGTTTTGCCGGAGGAAGGCGTCTACCATTTCGACTTAACACTGGACGGCGAGCCCGCTGGCCGGTTTCCTTTGCACGTGGTAACGGCTCCCGTGACCGGCAGGCAGTGAACGGGTTGTATAGCCGGCGAAGCATAAGAAGCATAAATGGATGGGGCTTGCCGCCCCCGTATATTACTGTAACCCCATTTTAGCCAGTTTTCCCGGGGTGGGATGCCGGTTCCGGGGTCCCGGCCCCGGGCTTTGTAATATTCGGGTAAAGTTTACTGTACTTTGTCCCGGTCCGGTTTCCGGCCGGTGGAATGGCCTTGCGCTCACGGGTACGAAAAATAGCGAATATATATTAGCCGGACTTGATGTTTGTATTGAAGTTTATTTTATATTGAATTACGATAAAATATATAACCTAGGAGGGAGAATTTACCTTGAAGTTACCTCAATTAGGAATCGGCCATCTTTTCCCGAAGTATCCCATTGTTCAGGGCGGCATGGCCGTGAGGGTGTCCACCGCACCGCTGGCTGCGGCAGTGGCGGAAGCGGGAGGCATTGGCGTAATAGGCGCCACCGGAATGGAAGTCGAAGAATTGAGGGAAGAGATTAGGGAAGCCCGCCGCCTGTCCTCGGGTATAATCGGGGTTAATGTAATGTTTGCCGTGCGGAATTTCGCCAACCTGGCCCGTGCGGCATTGGAAGAAAAAATAGACGTTATATTCACCGGTGCCGGTTTTTCCCGGGATATATATAGCTGGGGCAGGGAATTTGGTACGCCAATTGTATCAATTGTTTCGTCCGGCAAGCTGGCCGCCATTGCTGAGAAGTGCGGCGCCGCCGCTGTTGTGGCCGAGGGTGCCGAGGCCGGCGGGCACCTGGGCACGCAGCGTTCGATATGTGATATTCTAACGGAAATTAAAAGGGCGGTAAAAATCCCGGTCATAGCAGCGGGCGGGATTATTGACGGTTTCGGAGTGGCGCGCATGCTCAAGATGGGTGCCGACGGGGTGCAGATGGCCACGCGTTTTGTGCTGAGCAAGGAATGCGCCGTTGCTGATTCATTCAAGCAAATGTATTTGCGGGCCAAACCCGAAGACGTGCTGGTAATTGAAAGTCCTGTGGGTATGCCGGGCCGGGCCCTGCGCAACCAGTTTGTGGAGAAGCTAATGCAGGGGAAACAGCAAGAACCCGAGCGGTGCCGGAAATGCCTGAAGAAATGCAGTAAAAAATACTGTATTATCGAAGCCCTGGAGAATTCTCGTACCGGCCGGGTGGACGAGGGTCTGGTATTCTGCGGGCAAAATGTTTCCAGGATTAAGGAAATACTGTCGGTTAAAGAGATATTCAGGCGCATCATTGCCGAAGTGGAGTCTGTATCTTGAATAATTGCCGGGGAGGTAAACATGAACGGTAATAAAGTTTATACCTATGGAAACAAAAAACCTTTATTGCATGAACCCGTTTTTCTGGCGCCCGGCGCCAGAGTGGTGGGGCGCGTGGAAATAGGCAAGTATTCCAGCGTTTGGTACAATGTGGTTATCCGTGGCGATGTTGATGAAGTGAAAATAGGCAGCCGAACCAATATACAGGACGGAGCCGTTGTACATGAGGATAAGGGGTACCCCTGCATTGTGGGCGATAATGTTCTTGTGGGGCATAACGCAGTTTTGCATGGTTGTATCGTGGGTGACAATGCAGTTATCGGTATGGGAGCCGTTGTTCTTTCCGGAGCTAAAATCGGTGCCAATAGTATTGTGGCGGCGGGGGCGCTTGTCCCCGGAGGGAGGGAAATTCCACCAAATTCGCTGGCTGTTGGTTCGCCGGCCAAGGTAGTGAGGGAAGTGAAGCCGGAGGAAAAAGAATATTTTAAGACCATGACCGAGCGGTACAGCCAGCGAGCCATGTACTACCTGGGGTTGGATGAAAACCCGGATTTTTAAGCGGAGAAGCTCGTGCGGTGGAAAATGAGTCAGCACGCGTTTTATTAATATCGTTTAATTAATATAAAGAATTATCAGGCGAATTATGGTGTTGTGGATGGGTCACATTGTATGTTGTTTGTTGATGAAGATAATACCGGTATCAATATATTATTAATTCAATAATAAGGGGTGTGACCAGTGAGCGCGCGCGAAGCCATTTTCAACCGCCGGTCGGTACGCAGGTTTATGTCCCGACCAATCCCCGAAGAAGCAATAGGCGTACTGCTTGAGGCGGCCTGCCGGGCGCCTTCGGCCGGGAACCTGCAGCCTTGGTTCTTCTATGTTGTCGAGGATAAATCAAAGCGCGAGCAACTGGCGCGCGCTGCGTTGGGACAGGGGTTTATAGCTTCGGCGCCGCTTTGTATCGTTGTGTGCGCGATTCCCAAACAATCCGCCAGGGTATATGGCGAGCGGGGTGCTCATTTATATTGCTTGCAGGATACAGCGGCCGCTGTGCAGAACATTTTGCTCGCCGCGGTGGATCTGGGTTTGGGTGCATGCTGGGTGGGCGCTTTTGATGAAAATGAAGTTAGCCGGGTTTTGAAAATGCCCCCGGAACATCGACCGGTAGCAATAATTCCCGTTGGTTATCCGGTGGCGGAAACTAGTGCTCCAACGCCCAGAAGAAGTGTGAATGAAGTGTGTGCCAGGGTATAATGATTATCACGCCAGTGGATATGGATAACACTACGATAGAATTGTTGTTTTATAGTATAATTAATGATACAATTGATAAATGACAAATTGCCAACTCGAAAACCTTATATGTCGGAGGTACAGTGATGTATGTGAATCCAGCTGGAGCGGGGACTAATTCCGCCATAAAATCCTGGCTTGTTTCAGCGAAAAATTACATCGAAGTAACCAAACCGAGGTCGGTGTTTTTGTTGGTTTTTACGGCGCTGGGAACTATGTTTCTGGCCGCATCTGAATACGGGTTGCCGGCTCCGGTTTTTTTTAAGTCCCTGTTGGCCATTACTTTCGCGTGTTCCGGTGTTAACGCGGTTAGCTGTTACGTTGACAGGGATATAGACGCCATAATGGAACGTACCAAGAACAGACCCATACCATCGGGTAGAATTGCGCCGCCTGTCAAGGCGCTGGTTTGGGGGTTGGCCCAGTTCTTTGTGGCCCTGGTAATTGCATACAGCTTGAATCTAGCCTCATTTATATGCATATTAATGGGTATGCTGGGCTATGTTGGTATTTACAGCTTGTGGTTTAAGCGGAAAAGTGCCTGGAACATTATTTTGGGGGGATTCAGCGGCGGGCTGCCCGCTTTATTTGGATGGGCGGCGGTTACCGGGAAAATTGGCGTTCTTTCCCTGTTAATCAGCTTGCTGGTTGTGTTCTGGATTCCCAATCATATCTGGAACCTGGCGATTTTTTACCGGGATGATTACCGTAAAGTAGGTGTACCCATGCTCCCGGTGGTATGTGCTGTTAAACGAACCCTGGTGTATATACTGTTAACGGTATTGGCCATGTTTGCTCTTTCTATTGCCATCTACTTTGTGGGAGACCTTGGCACGGTCTACTTGTGTACGGCAATTATCTGCGGTGCTGCCGTCACTGCCGGTAACTTGTATCTTTTCTTTGTTCCCGGGCATCAAGGCGCCTGGTTTTTGTATAAACTTTCCAGCCCGTATTTGTTCCTGCTTTTCCTGGGTATGATGGTGGACAGGTTTGTGTTTATTTAGAATGTAATTAACACTTGGTATTACGGAATAAGACTGAATTGTTTTGCGATATTCATTAATATGTTAACTTTTTCTTTATAAAAGGGGTGTTGTTCTTGATCGAGGGCATGCAGGATATCATAGCGAGTAACCAGAGCAGTATCCTTCGAGCAGACCCCATGCTTGACGACACGGAAAAGATGCTTATAAGACAGGCCGGATCAACAGTTCATTATCCCAAGGGGCATGTGATTTTTGCTGCCGGTGATATTTCCGACCGTGTGTATCTTATCGAAAGCGGCTGGGTGAAAATTTACAGGCTTTCCGCGGACGGCCGCAGGGTAACGGTGGGCAGCATTCGGAGCCCCGGTGAAATGATGGCGCTGGCTGAAACGTTGCTGGGGGTGGAAAGAACCTGCTTTGCCGGAGCCATCAGCAATGTTACCATGGTGGTAATGACCAAGAACAAGTTCGAGGAACTCCTGGCCCAGCACCCGTTCCTAGCCATTAAAGTAGCCAAGTTGCTGGGGGCCAGGATGCGTGAGGCCGAGGCGATAATTCAGGAAATGGTGTGCTGGCAGGCTCCGGGCAGGCTGGCACTGATGTTGATGAAAATGGGCGAAAAGATGGGTGAGCACACCAAAAACGGTATTAAGATAAACCTGCACCTGACTCACGAGGAGATAGCCAGTATGGTTGGGACATCCAGGCAGACCGTCACCTCATTGCTGAACACGTTCAAACAGGAGAAAAGCATAACATACGAGGGCAGGGTAATCAGGATCGTAGATCCCGACAGGCTAGCCAAGTGGCTTGTATAAAGGGCCGCGCTAAAGTGCGCGGTCCTTTATGGTTTTCTCTAGATTTTCTCTTTTGCCGCGGCAACTGCTTCCTTACCGGGCGAGGGTTTCGGCGTTTTTAAATACCTTGCCCCGGTCCATATCAGCACTGCCGCGAAAATAACGCGCAATGTTCCTTCAGGCAGGATATAGGCGAGGGAGCCGCCCAGGTACGTGCCTAGCAGAATGCCGGGGATTAACCCCGGTAGTATACCTGAGTTGACGTTTCCCAGGCGCCAGTGAGTATATGCACCCACCATTCCCACCGGGACCATGGCCATGAGAGAGACACCCTGGGCGGCGTACTGGGAAAAGCCGGTGAGCAGTACCATTGCAGGCACCATGATGGTACCGCCCCCGACCCCCATCATGCCGGAGAGGAAGCCGGTGAAGATTCCTGTTAATAAGAGAACCGGTATTTTCAGCCACCCCGTGGCGGGCGCGTAAACATGGTGCAGGTATGGTTTTAGAAGCAAGAGCAATGAGACCAGGATCAAAAAACCGCCGAAAGATTTTTTAAGTTTCCATTCCGGAAGAGCATTGGCATAGCGTGCGCCCGCCCTGGCGGTAAATATAGCGGTGGAGGCTAAAAGTAACGCGGCCAGTAAATCCACCGCGCCATTTAAGGCGTAAGTGCATGCGCCTGATATTCCTGTGAATACAAGCGCCACAAGACTGGTGCCGTGAGCATTATGCTGCTTCATTTTCAGGATGCCCACCATCAGGGGAATCATGATGACACCGCCGCCGAGTCCCACAAGCCCCCCGAAGAACCCCGCGGCCAGGCCTATGCATAAGTTGATCATCAATGTTACCTCTAAAATTTAAAAATTGACCTTTCCTTAATCATATTATTAAATTGAACAATTCGCAATCACTTGCTAAAGTTTGCCTTCGATACAAATGGAAAGGGTACAGGCCATAAGGTGGGTCAGGAAGCAAGCCTGAGGATGAAAGAAGGAAGTGCCAAATTAAGGATTGAGGTTATGGAAAAAATTGAAATGGTCGCTGATAATATACCTCATTAAATCAACGGCGCGAACGATACCCGCTGCTTTTTTGCCGTTAAAACCGCCAGTATACACTTATTGAAAAGAATAAAACTATGGCTATGCCCGCTTGTTGGGACCAATCAGCACAGGGCATTTTATTTTTTTTACCAGGGAATGCAGGTTGAGTTTTAAACCAGCTTCGGCTGGGGGTGCCGTTGCGCTCGGGTTGGGCAGTACCAGTAACAGGGTTTCCGGTGAACCTGCCAGCTCGGCAATTTTTTTTTCGGTTTTACCTGTGACAATTTCCGTTGCTACCTGAACCCTGCTGGCTACGGCCAGGTCGGCCAGCTTTTGTAAAACATCGCGGGCATGCCTGGCCAGGCTGCTTTCCAACCAGCGATAAAACTCGGTTCTGGCAGCCGAGGTACTCAGCCACTCGTCGCCCAGAATGCTTCCCCAGCCTTCGTCAAGGATGTAAACTACCCGCAATGACGCCTTCCAAAGGCTTGCCATTTCGATGGCCAGTATCCCTGCTTTAAAGGCGGCGTCCGATCCATCCGCTATAAATAAGATTTGTCTTTCCATAAATAAATGTACTCCTGTAATTAAATTTACGGCTGAAGCAGTGTCGTTTACGCATTGTCCAGGTTTATGAATAAATAATTCTTAGGATTGAACAATTATGTTCAGTTTTATGACCCCAATCTGTCATAACATCTATTGCAAATGTCCAGCTTGGGTTTGAATAATTGATTATTGATGGGCAATGAGTTACTTTTTAAAAAGGTATTAGTTCAAATTATATCAGGTATAATTCTAGCCTATGGATCAATGTTTGTGAATAATGTTCCAATTTTTTTTGGGGAGGGGGTGATTGTAAGTCCATGCCCGGTACGCGGGTATATATGCCTGTTTGTTTTTTATCAAAATTGTAAATTTACAAGTTAGCTGAAAAGGAGGTTGGCCAAAATGGTTAGTGAAAACAACACCTATGCAAGAAAGCCCATGCATAAAGATGAGGACTGGTGGGCGGCATGGCTGGGGTTGTTTATCTTTATCCTGGGGCTGGGCCCGGTTTTCGGCAAGGACCTGCTGGGCTGGGTGGTTAAGGATAGCACTTGGATTGACATATCCAAAGCTATCTCCCCAATTACCAAAGGATATGCCGGGCTGTCCGGTATAGAGTCCCTCATATTAACCTTCTTATTCCTGTTGATTTGCACTACCATCGGCGCTGCGGTGATGGGCGCCAACGTAAAAAGGTATATGGCTGGATTCACCATTATCTTCGCCATTACCTATGGATCCATTGTCCTGGGCAAGTATGCCTATATCGCTGCTACCCCGGACAAGCTGGAAAACTATAATATCCCCTGGGCTCTGGGATTAGGGGATATGGGTTATATCATTGCTATGATTATCGGACTGATTATTGGAAACTTTTTCGTGGGTACTGCTAACTTTTTAAAGGAAGCGGCCAGGCCCGAGTGGTTTATTAAAACCGGTATTGTTGTTCTTGGTGCTGCTATTGCCGTTAAAACCCTGGGTGCCATGGGGCTGGCTTCCACCGTGATTATCCGGGGCTTGTGCGCCGTGGTGGAAGCTTACCTGATCTACTGGGCGGTTGTTTATTTCATAGCCCGCCGGTATTTTAAATTTACGCCGGAATGGGCAGCTCCGCTGGCTTCGGGTATTTCCATCTGCGGCGTTTCGGCCGCCATTGCCACCGGTGCCGCCATCCGTGCCCGTCCCGTAGTGCCCGTTATTTTGTCGGCGGTAATCATTGTCTTTGTGGCCATGGAATTATTGTTCCTGCCCTGGTTGGCCCAGGCTATCCTCTATAAAGAGCCCATGGTGGCGGGAGCCTGGATGGGCTTAGCCGTTAAAAGTGACGGCGGCGCCATTGCCAGCGGTGCTATTACCGACTCTTTGATCCGGGCCAGAGCCCTTAAGGAAATGGGGGTCAGCTGGCAAGAGGGCTGGATTTTGATGGCGGCCACCACCACCAAGGTATTTATTGACATCTTTATCGGCGTTTGGGCTTTTATCCTGGCGGTAATTTGGTCCTTTTACGGTATCGGCGACAAGAAGAAAATGGCTGCTGCCGCGGCAGCGGGACAAAAAGCCGAAGTCAAGGCCAGCGAGATTTGGGACCGGTTCCCCAAGTTTATCATTGGTTTCGTATTGACCTTCGTGATTGTTTTACTTCTCGGTTTGTATAACCCGGATACCGTCAAAGCAGCGGAAGCGGGTTCAAACCAGGCCAATGCCTTGAGAAATATTTTCTTTGGGCTGTGTTTCTTCTCCATAGGTTTGATCACCAACGTGCGCAAGCTGTGGCAGGAAGGTATGGGACGTATTGTCACTGTTTATGCCGTGGCCCTGTTCGGTTTTATTCTCTGGGTGGGTCTGTTTATTTCCTGGCTGTTCTATAGCGGCATAATGCCGCCCTTGGCGTAAAATGTTACGGTTGAAGGTATGTTTAAACAGCTGAACAAATAATACCGAAGGAGGTTTATTCATGGCTGAATTAAAAACCGTGCAGTCCCAGCCGGCCCCCACACCTGCCGAAGCCATGGAAGATGAATGGTTTGATTTGCTGCCTGTGGAGTTGAAACTGATTAAAACTTCCCTGGCTTTGGGGATTGCTTTGCTGGTTCTGTTTGTGATTATATTTAAATTTTAAATAAAGTGCGGGTTAAGATGTAATAGTAGCAATATAATAAACACCGGGCTTACCAGGTTGGGAACCCGGTGTTTATTCTTCTTCTTTAAGTGAATTGATGATCCCAAAAGGGAAACCCGCTTTGAGTTTGAATTATTGAGTAAGGGAGGGGCGGGAAGTGAGTAACAAACTGAAGAACTGGTACCTGTTATTTATATTCGTTTTATTGCTGGTTTCGCTGTTAAATTTGATTAACTCCATCACCACCTCGCAGAGGGTAAAAAAAATATCGGCTGGTAACGAGTTTTTGGCGGAGGCCGGCAGCTTGTCCCTGGATGTCGCCCGGTTGATTTCAAATGCTCATGCCTATATTATTCACCCGCAAGACAGGTATTGGGAAAAATTTAATGAATATGGCGTAACAGTTATCAGGGAGGAAATGGATTTATACAACAAAGCCCATAACGGTGAGGAAAGGGAGAAACTGCAGGGATTAACCGGTTTAACCCGGGAATATATTTCCTTTATGCAAGATGAGGTGGTGCCGGCTAAAAAATTGGACCCCACCCTTGATCTTGGTATATACTTGGAACAGCATGAAGAATTGGCCGCCAGGCTGCAAGAGTCTTTGGACCAGTTCCAGTCCGCGCGCTATGAAAGCCTGAAGCGGGATACGGCAAGCATGGCGGCGTTCGGAAACATTGTCGTTATTGCCTCTCTCGTAGTGTTTTTACTGGCCTTGGTATTGTTGATTACCGGTCTCCGTAAAATAATTTTCCCCATGTTGGTCAGGTATGGCCGTTCGGATGCCGTCATTGATTCGGCCAGGCCTGCCGTGTTGATTGTTGATCAACGGGGCAGAATTACAAAGGTGAATCAGGCTGCTGAGAAACTGCTGCAGGTGCCCGCGGCGGAAATGATTGACCGGCATCTGGATGAATTAACCGCCAGGCACCCGCCCCTGTTGAACCTGACCAAATACTTATTGGATGTGCTGCTGGAGCAAGAAAAAATAACCAACCATCAAACAGTTTACTTTGGCGGCGGGCAAAAAACGATGGTCAGCGCGGACTATTATCCCCTGTATTACTTGGGTAAATTAACAGGTGCCGTTATGTTCGTGTATGCTTCGGAAATTTCCAGGGATAAGCGTTATTTGTTTGACGCCATTGAATCGGAACGCAAAAAGATTTCCATTGAAATCCACGATTGGATCGGTAGAAGCATGTCGCCCATTATTCATTCCTTGGATTACATCATGCGGGCTGCTGAGGGGAAAATGCCTGGCAAAATTTATGAAGATTTGGTCAAACTGCGCGGTCACTGCCAGGCTGCGGCCATGGACATGCGCAGTATTATGAACGACATTCACCCTTATTTGATTGATAAAGTCGGTTTGGTGTCTGCTCTGGAGTCCTATGTGAACCAGTTTGAACAAATGCATAACACCAGCGTTTACCTGTTTTATCAAAACAGAAATATTAATTTGGATAAGCGGGCGGAAATTATTGTTTACCGGATTATCCAAGAGGCTTTGGTCAATGTGAGCAAACACAGCAACGCCAGCGAAGTAGATATTTACTTTAAGCAAGAAGGCGACACTTTGAAAATAAATATTGTAGATAACGGTGACGCGCAGGAACATTTCGTGGCGGGGACAGGATTATGGGGTATGAAGGAACGGGCCGGTTTAATTGGCGGTGATCTGGTATATGAAAGCGGCAAGCCCGGTTTTTCCATAACGCTGACCGTACCCCTGGGGGTGGAGGAAGCGAAGCATGAGTGAAAATAAGATTAAAATTATGCTGGTGGAGGACCACAATATTGTACGGGAAGGTATACGCAGGTTGATTGAATTGGAAAAAAACATGGCGGTGGTGGCCGAGGCCGGTTCCTGCCGGGAAGCCCTGGAGAATTTACGGAAGGATACCGACATTGTCCTGCTGGATATCAAGTTACCCGACGGGGACGGTTTGGACCTGTGCCGGGAGATTAAACAAAAAGTTCCCGGGGTCAGGTTTATTGCCTTAACTACCTATGATGACGCCATGTTTATTAAAAAGGCCATTGAAAACGGTGTACACGGTTTTGTTCCCAAATATGCCTCGTTTGATGAAATCAAGTCGGCCATTACTATTACCCTGAGGGATGGCCGCTACCTGTACCCCGGTTTAAATGTGGAAATGCTGATGAACCTGTCGGGGACGGGTTTAACCGACGTGGAACGGGAAATATTACAATTGCTTGCCCGCGGGGAAACCCAAAAAACAGTGGCCGCTGCAATGTATATGAGCGTCTCCACTTTGCGCAGGAGGTTGAGGGGGATCTGTACCAAACTGGGTGTGGATACCATAGAGGAAGCTTTGACTGCGGCTGTAAAAAAGGGCTTGATTGAATAACGGGCCGGGAGGCTTGACGCGGTGGGAAAGAAAGAAACTCCCAAAAAAATTTTGCTTTATTCCGCGGTTATCTTTTCTTTAACACTGGTTATTCTGTTTTTTGTCCTGGAATTTCGCTTTATTAAGAAAATAATTGAGCAAAACGATGATAACATCAGGCAGATCGTGTTAAACGAACTAAGTGTATACCTGCACGGGTTGCAAAACGAAACTGAGAATGCCGCCCAATTGCTTGGCCGGAACGAAGGGCCGGGTTACCAGGCCCTGCTCCGGGATATTGCCGCCCGCAATGCTACTATTACGGAAATTTACCTGCTGGATCACCGGGGATATGTTTTAAGTTCATTGAGCGGTAAGGAAACAGGTAATCTAAAGCCGCTTCCGGACACTTTTACCGCCCGGGGTTTTTACTCCGGGTATGAAATTATTACCGGCGGCCGGGTGAGCGGGCTGGGTATGGTTGCGGCTGTCACGGGCAATCCCTGGACGGAGGGCGGTTTTACAAGCCCGGGTAACCTAATCATTGAATACAGCACCAGCGATTTTCAAAACAAGTTTTTGCTCAAATACACAACGGATAAGTTAAAAGTGAGCGTGCTGAGTCCCGGTGGACATCCCCTGGTTTGGCCCTTCGAGGGGGAGATGTTAAAAAACTTTAATCCCCGGCAGGACTCCATCAAGGTGCAAAATACCGTGTATACGATCAGCCGGGCCGGTTTGGACGGTTTACCTTTTGAGGTGTTTTTTTTCGCCCGGGATTACAATTTCGATACTTACCGTATAATCACCATTATGTTTCTTTTATTCACTCTGTATTTTTTAATATACCAGTTCATTGTCGAGCTTTTGCGGTTAAACAATATTAATTCGTATTTTGACCACTTTGATTTTAATATTTTCAATAATCTAAAGGAAGGCGTCATTATTGCGAACCAGGTGGGCAAAGTGGTGTTTGCCAACAGTGTGACCCATGAAATATTTGCTGAAAAAAGAATTGTTTTTAATGAAACCAGGTTAAAAGAAATTATTGGTCCCATTAACAGTCCGGACATGATAATGCTGAAAAAAACCGGTGACCTGCTGGAGATTACCAGCTTTCCTATCATTATCAACGGGAAATTGCTAGGTTCCATGGTGGTGATCAGTCCCGACCGGGAAAAAGAGAAGCTGTTCGGGCACGCCCTGCATGGCATTGTGGAGTTATTACCGGACGGGGTGATATTCGTGGATAAAAATAACAAGATAGTGGTTTACAATATGATGGCCACTTATTACCTGGGCAACATGGGCAATGAAATGGATATCCATGAGGTTAATGCTGAACTGGCCAATTTGATTGAAAGCAACATCGGTTCAACGACCCTAACCAGGGTTGGGCTGTCCTTTGGCAATATCCAGTGTGAATTGAAGGCTGTTTATGAAGATAACGGGTTATACGCCGGTACCGTTGTATTTATCAGGTAAAACGGCTTAAACCAGCACCAGCACCAGAATAAGGATAAGGGCTGATATGGCCAGGGCGGCGTAATCCTCCAGCCGCTCGGAGGCGAAAAACAAGTTTAAGTGGTCTCGGTCATCTTTTTCGGTCACCTTAATCATCCTTTCGTTTGCCCGGGGGTAAGCCGCCGGCGCGTTATGCTTACGGGTGCTCGGGAATTAATAGTAACACCAAAATCAAAGCCCCAATGGCTTTGACTAGGGCGGCCAGGATGCCTACCAGCAGCGGGGTGCCCCCGGCTTTGCGCAGCTCACTGAATGATATTTGCATACCCAGCCCCGCCAGCCCGATGGAAAAGGACCAGCTGTACAGGTTGCGTATTAATAACAATTCGGGTGAGGGCGGGTTGGTTTCCCCTAGCATGCCGAATGAAGTCATTAAAACCACCACTAAAAACCCGATGACGAATAGCGGGAATTTACTCCAGATGCCGGTATAGTAACTATATATATCATCTTTTTCCTTGCTGCTGCTATAAACCGCCAGTAACAGTACAACAAAGGGAAGAAACAAAACTCTGGTCAGGTTGAATACCTCGCCGGTTTTCAAGCTGACGGAGGCGTGATCCAAAGTGCCGTGATCGTAAGCCAGGGCGGCTGCCAGCACCTGGCCTGAATTTAATATTCCGGTGCCAGCCCAAACTCCGAATTGATGCTGACTTAACCCGAGAATGGTGCCGATGGTGGGGAAGGTAAATAAAAAAATCAAGCCCACGGTGAGAATGGTGGCGATGGAGTAAACCACGTCGGAAGTTTTGGCCCGCACTGCGGGGGCGGTGGCCACAATTGCCGAGACACCGCAAACCGCCGTGCCGGCGGCCAGTACCGATGCCGCGGCCGGGCTCATGCCCAGTTTTTGGCCCAGGTACAGGGTTAGGACCAGTGTAAGACTAATGAAAAAAATAACCATTAAAAAAGCCGTGGTGCCTAGATTGGCAAGCTCGACTATGCTGTACAGAGAACCCAGCAAAATGACGCCGGTTTTAATGAACAGCCGGGAGGTTTTTACACCGGGCGCGATAATTCTGGGCATGCCAAATATATTGCGCAACAGCATACCGGTTAAAATGGAGATTAATATGTAGTTCAAGTGTAAAATATCGATCAGTATTTTTTCGGTTACAGGCCTGGAGGCAAAAAAAACTTCCAGCCCCGGCCACCAGGGTATCCCCAGGTCAGTTCCACCCCTGGCTAAAACGGCAATGGCGAACATGACCAGAATGCCAGGTATTAATCTTATAAAATATAAAAAAATTTTCCACACGGTAATACTCCAGGTGTCAAAAAGTACATAAAAACCTAGTTTAATAATAAGATTCAAAGTGATAACGCGTCAAGACACTCTCTTAATTAGTGCCTGAGGTTACTAATTATTATAGCAATGAAAAAATATAACCATGCAAAACAGAACCTTTTTCATCATCCGGTAGCTCCCCATACCGCTGCGTTGCGGTGCCAGCAGGAGAAATGAAACCAGGATCAAAAAACCGCCGAAAGATCTCTTAAGCTTCCATTCCGGAAGAGCATTGGCAAAACGTGCGCCCGCCCTGGCGGTAAATATGGCTGTAGAGGCCAGAAGTAACGCGGCCAGTAAGTCCACCGCGCCATTTAAGGCATAAGTGAATGCGCTTCATATTCTTGTGAATACCAGCGCTACAAGACTTGTGCCGTGGGCATTATACTGTTTCATTTTCGAGATGCCCACCATCAGGGGAATCATGATGACACCGCCGCCGAGTCCCACAAGCCCTCCGAAGAATCCCGCGGCCAAGCCTATGCATAAGTTGATCATCATTGTTACCTCTAAAATTTAAAAATTGACCTACTCTTAATCATATTATTAAATTGAACAATTCGCAATTACTGGCTAAAACCTACCTTCGATAAAGGGAAAGGGTAACATAGTCACCCGCGGGCCAGGAAGCAAAACCTAAGGGTGGTAGAAAGAAATGCCAAATTGAGGATTGAGGTTGTGGAAGAACTGAAAATGGGCACTGGCAATTGTGTAGGGGTGCACTTTGCCATAACCCAATGCATGTATTTTGGCCGGAGGCGACAATAGACAATATTTTTATGATGGGAGTGCAGAGAAAAAACATTAATCTTTCCCAAAAATATTAGTCCAGCTTAAATCCCCGTTTTGTGAACGGGGATTTGAGTGCAGGTTGTAGTGAATACCGTACCTGCTTGTCCGGTAAACCGGGTTGGGGGGTATCGCGGGGTTTCCAAGCCCGGGCCCATAAAAGATACCCGCCGTGGTGCTACTGAGAGGCGCAGCTTTCATCGCAGTGGAGCATATTCACAATATACCCCATTAAATCAACGGCGCGAATGATACCCACTGCTTTTTTGCCGTCAAAAACCGCCAGCATATTCAAGTTTCTTTCCACCATTATGTCCAACGCCTCGTTGATGTCCTCATCAGCCTGGACAAAGGCTTCCTTGAGCGGCCTTAAGGCATTTTGCACCTGGGTAACCAGTTCCTTGCCTGATTCCCTTCCATAGAGGAATTCCCAAGAAAAAACGAAAGGTTCCCTGTCCTGGTTTCTTAAGGCATTTGTTTTGATGGCCTTTAATATGTCCCTGATGGTTAATATGCCTACTAATTGTTCTTCGCCGCCGACCTTTTTTGATTTGCTAAATACCAGTAGTGAACGGTGTTCCTTGCCCTGGGCCAGGTAATCTCTTAATGCCCGGGTGGCATCCTTTAGACAATCCGTGTCGTAAACCTTCGGGTAGTTAGATAGGGGAACCATTAATTCTCTAACTTTTTTAGCCAAAACAATCACTCCTTCTTTTAATTATTGGCAGGCATAGAGCCTGTTACCTCCGTAATCCGGTAAAACCGGCTTGATTATTAAATGCCGGCCAGGAATACCGGCTAGGTCAATTCCTATGGTATAATGCCAGCAATGACTAAGTTTAATCCCCATGCCTCCGGGTTCTGCTGGTTATTTTGGAAAGAATAACCGGCAAAAATACCTTTGTGAAATATATTACTATCCCATGGTGAAAAAAGCAATCTTTTGTAGGAAAAATATCCTGAAAATTACTTTCATAATTCAATTTAAAAATAATGCTAGCGGGTCCTGCCCTAATGCGCCATTTTTCACGTGGGTGGTAATCCCCTATGATCATTACACCCGCCTTGTTTTTCTCAAACAGGCGGGTGTTTTGTTTGCCCGGCATGTTTGCCGGGCTGGTATTTATTACTCGTATATTTTTTCATCGACGGCGTCAGCTTCGGCGGCGTCTAGCTCGTAGTCCCGTTCCCGGCGGGCCTGCTGTTCCTTGTGGTACTGGCGGTACCACTCGTGGGCTATGATCATGGACATGACCTCGTTTGTTCCGGTCCAGATGGAGGCCAGGCCCAGGTCCCGGACTATGCGTTCCACCGGGAAAACATTGGTGTAACCGATGCCGCCCATTACTTGCATGGATATGCGGGCTGCTTTCTGGCATGCCTCGGTGGTGAATTTCTTGGTCTCGCTGACCATGCGGCGCACCCTGCGTCCATCTACTCCGGCGTCCACGGCCCGGCAGGTGGAGTAAACCAGCGAGCGCGCGGCGTCCAGCAGGGTGACCGCCTCGGCCACCTGAAAGCTGACCCCCTGGAACTGGTTGATTACCCGGCCAAACGCCTTGCGCCGGCTTGTGTAACGGGTAGCCACGTCAAGGGCGGGACGGGCTGCACCTATGGTCATCGCCGCGGTGCCCAAGCGCTCGGGTATCATCATGGTGTTGAACACGGCGTATGCCCCGTTTAATTCCCCCACGATGTTTTCCCGGGGCACTTCCGCGTTTTTGAACACCACCCGGCCGGCTCCGCCGCCACGGCAACCCATTAGGCCGTAAATGTATTCTACTTTAACCCCCGGACCTTTGTCCACAATAAAACAAGTCAGCGCCTTGTGCGGGTGCACGCCGGGGTCGGTATTGGTGCGGGCATATACCAGGAAATAGTCTGCCGCTTCGGCACCCACAATGAAACGTTTTTGGCCGTTCAGCACGAAATAATCGCCCTTGTCCTCGGCCACGGTGGTGGTGCCGAAAAAGTCTGAACCGCCGCGGGGTTCGGTTAAACACTCGGCTGCGAATATCTCGCCGGCCAGCAAGGGTTTGACGTATTTTTCCTTTTGAGCGTCGGTACCGTGCTGGATTATGGCGTCGCAGACCAGTTCCGCGCCTACGCCGAATGTGCAGGCAAAAATATAACCCAGCGTTCCCACTTCCTCCATGACCATGGCCGTGGAAACCCAGTCCATACCGCGGCCACCCCATTCCACGGGGTAGCGGCAGCCCATCAGGTTCCGGCGCCCGGCTTCCCGTAAGAACTCTTTGGGAAACCTGATTTTATCCTGGTCCATGTCCAGTATCATCTGCCTGGGCACCCATTTGACCAGGTCTCTTACTTCTTCCCGCAGTTTCAATTGCTCATCGGTCAACAAAAAATCGAACATAATATTAATCCTCCTTTATCTTGCGAGGTACCTTGTACCAGACCAGTTACCCGCCGGGAACGATTTCAGTTCGTTTTCCGTCAGGGATGCCCCGGCTTTGGGAACTACGAAAGCCAGTACCGTTTCTCCCCACCCGGGATGCGGCTTGCTGGTTACCGCTGTGGTTCATTGCTACAAAAAATTTATAAGCGGTGGTGATAATTATTACAAATGTAATACTGCCTCCAGGTAATTGTCAAGAATATTTGCAATTATTTAGTTGCAAGGTATTTTAAAAGCAGGGTGGAGTTTAACGGGTGTCATGCAGATGACATTTTTTTTGTCATGAAGATGACTTGGGGCTGTCGTACTGGCGACATGTATAAAGGTTATTATTTGCTAAACTTATGCTAAGCATTAACAATAATGATGGAACCAGTAACTACCTGGGCAAGTGAAATGCGTTTTGCTTTTAATATTTTGTTTAAAAAATTGACAATAAGGGGGTAGGTAATGACAATTACCGGGCGTGTACAGGCATTTTAAAATCAGGGGTAAAGGCTGGTGAATTGCGATTATGTCGGGGGTTCAAAAAGCACTTGACAAGTGGTTTCATCCCAACAGGGGTAAACAGGAAGAAATCCGGAACCGGCTCAAGGAGTTGCAAGAGCTGTCCAATATAGCCATGGAAATAGGTAACCGGCAGATTTACAGGAATTTGCAGGTTGAAATGAATGAGCTTTTTATGAAATATCTGACTTTTGCGTTTTTTGACGGGTTGCGTTTTTTAGTGCCGCACTTGTTTTTATTGGCCATTATTACAAGCCAGGTAAGATTTATATATCTGCCGTTTGAATTACCCCTATTTGGCAACGAGATAGGCATTATACTTATATATCCCGTAGTGGCAATCCTAGCGCATGTTGTTTACAAAAGGATAAAGAACAAAAAGCTAAGAAGATTGAGTTTGCCTGAAAACTGTTAGGAGGGAAAATAAGTGGAATTTCCAGTTGCAGGTGTAACGGTTAACCCTATCCTACTTATTTTATGGTCTCTTTTCGTAGGTTATGTTTTCTCCACTGTCGGTGCCGCCGGGGGTATTTTGGCCGGTGTGGGGCACATCACCATTTTCGGCATGAAAAACGCCAACATGGTCAAGCCCATGAACCAGGTACTGACTCTGATCAGCCCGATGATTTCGGCGCCGTTGTATTTCAGGGAGCGCCGCTTGGTGGTTCCAGCCGCCGTAGCTTTGGGCCTGGGCGGAATTGCGGGTGCCTTGCTGGGTTCCTACCTTTCCGCCACTTACTTGCCGGACATGAACACATATAGACCATTTTTCGGTATTATAACACTGTTCATCGCGATAAAAATTTGGACCGAGATGCTACCCTCGGCCCAAGAAAAGCAAAAGGCGATTAAAAAGGCTAACAAGGCGTTTGAAGATAAGGTTAAAGAACTGAAAGCCGCGGGCAAAATGAACGAACTTAAAGAGATCGGTGTGAAGTTCAGCGAAATGGGCCTGAACAACACTTTCACCTTTGCCGGTGAGACTTTTAGATATAACGCTTTGTCACCTTTCTTGGCCGGCGGTATCGTGGCCATCATTTCCGCCGCCCTGGGTGTAGGCGGCGGGTTCCTGCTGGTGCCGTACCTGAGCAGCATCCTCGGCTTCCCCATGTTCATCGTGGCGGGTACATCGGTGCTGTCCATCCTGGTTTCTTCCGCCACCAGTATCGCCAACTACGTGCGCATGGGCAGCAGCCTGGATTTCGCCATGCTGGGCTTTGAAGTGGTGGGCGTAATTATCGGTTCCTACCTTGGACCAGTTCTCTCCAAGTACGTCAAGGGCCAGTATTTGAAAGTTTTCCTGGCTGTTGTGCTTACCTACATTGGTTTGCGTTATGTGCTGTCGGCATTTGGGATCAGCATTTAATTGAATTACATTAACACATTAACAGTAACCGAAAAAGGGTTGGGTACACCAGGTGATGTATCCGGCCCTTTTTTACTTTGAAAGAAACCGTGTAGTCCCCTATGACGCGCTGTGGCACTAGCAAGGAATGAAAATTCGGGGTTCTCATCCTCACCAATGGTGCCCTTTTGTGGCGCGTCACCTGTTTAGAAAAAGCAAGGCGGAACAGGTATACCCATGCCCGAAGGCATTTTGGGGGTAAAAAGTATGGTTGAAGGTTTGTTCGAGTACCCTGTCGAAATCATATTACCGTAATTGCCTAATTAAAGGACTGCCGGGAGAAAAATATGTTGCCAGCAAAGCACTTCAGGTTATTGATTGTTTTCTTTTGTGTAGCATGCCTTCTTTTAGTTATGTTTTTTGCTGTTACCCTGGGGCCTGCCGGGATATCCGTATGGGATTCCATACTGTTAATCGTTTCCGAAGTTCCGTTTATTAAAGATTGGATTGACACCGGCCGTTACCCCGACACTTATCGCGTAATAATTTACGATGTGCGCATGCCCAGGGTTATTTTGGCGTCACTGGTGGGTGCGGCCCTGGCGGCGGTGGGCACGGCCCTTCAGGGGCTATTCAAAAATCCCATGGCCGATCCATACGTGATAGGGGTTTCATCCGGTGCCGCCCTTGGCGCTAGCACGGCCATCGTAACCGGGCTGAGCGTTATAATGGGCTACTGGGCTCTTCCCGCCGCAGCTTTCTGCGGGGCTTTGCTTTCTACATGGGTGGTTTACAACATAGCCAGAGTGGGCAATAAGGTACCGGTCTATACTTTGTTGCTGGCGGGCGTGGCTTTAAGCGCTTTTACAGGCGCCCTCACTTCATTTATAATGATCCTCAACGCCAGGGAGCTGCATCAAATTATCTTCTGGATGCTGGGCAGTTTTGCTGGCCGGGAATGGGCGCACGTTCAGGTGGCATTTCCTGTTATTAGCATGGGTGTTGCGGCTCTGTGGTTTTTTGCCAGGGATTTAAATGCTATGCTGTTCGGTGAGGATACTGCACATCACCTGGGTATTGATATTGAAAAACTAAAAAAAATACTTCTGGTTACAGCGGCACTCACCGTGGGGGCTGCGGTAGCGGTCAGCGGCACCATAGGTTTTGTCGGTCTTATTATACCGCATGTGGTCAGGCTGCTGGTGGGTCCCGACCACCGTATATTATTTCCGGTGGCGGCCCTTGTGGGGGCGGCTTTCATGGTAGCCACGGATACCGTGGCCCGGGTGGCCCTGGCGCCCGCTGAAATACCGGTGGGCATTATAACGGCTTTTTTCGGGGGACCGTTTTTTATATACCTGCTTAGAAGGAAAAAGACGGGCGTGTTTTGATAAAGTAACTAATATTACGGTGTTTGCGAACCTGTTTGTCTTTGAACTGTTGCCTGCTGGGAGGTGACATTTACTTGCGGCTTGAGGTTTCGGAACTGGATTTCAGTTATTACGAAGTTAAAATTTTAAATGATATATCCTTTTGTGTTGAAAAGGGCGGGTTCGTCGCTGTTATAGGCCCCAATGGCTCGGGAAAATCAACCCTGCTGAAGAATATTTCTGCTTTACTGTCCCCGCAAAAAGGACGTGTCTTGCTGTGTAACCAGGATATTTTTTCGATGAAAACCAGGGACCTGGCGCGCAATATGGCCGTTGTGCCCCAGGACACGGTGGTCAGCTTTCCGTTTACAGTACTGGAAACAGTTATGATGGGCAGGATGCCGCACCAAAAGCGTTTCGGCGGGGAAACCCCACAGGACATGGCCATAGCCAAGTGGGCTATGGAAATAACCGGTACCTGGCATTTAAAAGACCGGCCCATTACAGAAATTAGCGGGGGAGAACGGCAACGGGTTATTGTGGCCAGGGCGCTGACCCAGGAACCGCAGGTCCTGTTGCTGGACGAGCCCACCGCTCATCTTGACCTGCAGCACCAGCTTGAATTGCTGGAGTTGTTGCAGGGCTTGACTCGGACCGGCAAGCTGGCGGTGGTGGCGGTATTGCACGATTTGAACTTGGCCGCCCAGTTCAGCGAGTACGTGATTATGCTTTACAAAACAAAGATTTTCGCTGCCGGAAGACCGGAAGAGGTGCTGACAGCCGCCAACATTAGGGAAGTTTTTAACATCGAGGCGGTGGTGGCTCCCAACAACCTGACCGGCCGCTTCAATATCATACCCGTGGCCCGTAGCGTCCCGGAACTGTGCCGGGGTGACGGTTGCCATGTTCACCTCATTTGCGGCGGGGGTACCGGTACTTATATAATGGAAAGGCTGGTGGAGAAGGGTTTTCGGGTCAGCTGTGGTGTGCTCAATATAGGTGATAGTGACTGGAGCAACGCCAGGAACCTTGGCCTGGCACTGGTGGAGGAAGCACCGTTTGCGGGCATAAGGGAAGAAACCTACCAAAAGAACTGGCGATTTATAGAACAGGCTGATGTTATAGTTGTAATGCCCATACCATTCGGCAATGGTAACCTGGGTAACCTGCGGCAGGCCGGGGAAGCGCTGGCGGCGGGAAAGATAGTAATCCTGGTGGGTGGAGATATCGAGGCCCGGGATTTTACCGGTGGAAAGGCAACCCGGTTATACAAGGATATGCTTGATAATAATGCCTTGACAGTGAGCGATTCACGTGGGCTATTTTCATTGCTGGCTGGTATGGGGCGGGGTGAACGGTTGGAGCCGGGTCTCGATTCGGGCACGGGCAAGGAGGTATTTGCGGGTAGGCCCCCATGCCGCCGCGTTGCAGCACCGGCAGAGGGATGAACATACGCGTAGGTATACCTACACTCAAGAGTGTGGTCATAAAGGAGTTTTGTTACCGTGGAGCTGTTGCGCAGTTCAGAAACGTACACAGTCCGGCGCGATTCCGACATACTGGTAATCGAATACAACCATTCCGTGGTAATTGCTGGAAATTCTGTTTTAAATGGCGGTATTCGCACGGGAATGAAGGCCGTGTTCAACCACACCTTGCCCTGGGTGAAGTCGGACCGGCAATTACCGGGGGGTGGCCTGGAAAAATACCTGGAACTCACGGCGGAAAGGCTGGGGCTGCAGCCGGGCAGCTGCTCCGGGCTGGTGACCGCGGCCAAAATGAAAAACGCCGCCATGGAAATTTTGCAGTATAAGGATCTTGAGGTAATGGCCATTGTTACCGCGGGTGTCGAAGTCAACGGCGGCAGAGCCGGTGACCCGGCATCATATTACGAAAAAGGGGGCAGGTTTTTCGATACTCCGGGTACTGTCAACATACTGCTCACAATAAGCGCCGGCCTGCCGGTTTACGCGCTGGTGAAGTGTATTATTACCGCCACGGAAGCCAAAACCGCCGCTTTGCAGGAATTGATGGCGCCAAGCTTATATTCCACCGGCCTGGCCACGGGTACCGGCACGGATGGCATTATTGTTGTGGCAGACCCGTGTTCCCGCTTGAAGCTGACTGATGCCGGGTTACACTCCAAGCTTGGGGAATTGATCGGCAAAGCGGTAAAGGAAGGCGTAAAAAAGGCCTTGGCCCTGGAAACCGGGCTGACGCCGGAGAGGCAAATGGACGTGCTGGCAAGGTTGAAGAGGTTTGGCATTGACGTGGAATACTGCCGGCGCAGGGCCATGAAATCCTGGCCACCTTTTAATCGTGAAGAATTCGAGGGAAGGCTGGCCCGGGCGTCACGACACCCGGAACTTGTGGCCCTGGCTGCAGCACTTATTCACATGGTGGATGAAATAGAATGGGGATTGTTGCCGGGGGCGCAGGCGGCGGCAGTAGCGCGGGCCGTTACCGGCGGTATAACTGGGAGTGTTGTGGCGGAATACCCGGCGGGGCAACAACCCGGGGCAGCAATCATTGACTTGCTGGTTGATACTGTAAATTACGCGGCTTGTAATTTAAACAGTGGTTTTACTTTGCAACAAGGTAATTACAACGAGCGGGAGTGGTAATAATTGGGTAGGATAAAGAGCATTGCCAAAGCTTTGATCATACCTCTACTGGTAGCGGTGGTTGCCACCGGTTGCGGTGGCGGCACTCCGGCGAAGGAAGGAACCGGGCAAGAAGAAAATGACGGCGTGGATAAAGGCGGTTTTCCGGTTACAATAGTGGACAGCCTGGGCAGGGAGGTAACCGTCGAAGCTGAACCTCAAAAAGTGATTTCCCTTTCCCCGGCTATCACCGAGATTTTGTTTGCCATAGGGGCAGAGGACAAAGTTGCGGGAGTTACCGAATACTGCGATTACCCACCTGAAGCGCTGGAGAAAACCAAGATGGGTAGTTTTGAAAGCCCCAATCTGGAATTGATTATTGAAACCGACCCGGATTTAATTTTTGTGGCGGCGGGCATCCAGGTGGAGTTTGTAAAACAATTCGACGAGCTTGGCTATAAAGTTATTGTGCTGGATGCCGAAAGGCTCGACCAGGTGACCGGCAATATTGAACTTGCCGGTAAGGTAACCGGCTGCCTGGAGCAAGCCCGGGAAGTGGTAAACGACATGGAAAATCGTATTGCCGCGGTAAAGGACAAGGTTAGCAGCGCTAAATGCAGGCCTGCGGTCTTTTTTGAAGTATGGGATAATCCACTGATGACCGCCGGTCCCGGTACTTTTATCGACGATATGATTACCACGGCCGGCGGGGAAAATATAGCCGGTGACTTAACGGAAAGGTATGCCGAGTTCAGCCGGGAGGTCTTAATGGTAAGGGACCCCGACATTTATATTATTAATTCACACGCGCATACTCCGGAAGAAGTAAAAAAACGGCCCGGTTACTCGGGTTTGAAGGCCGTACAAAACAATCGCGTTTACAGTATAGAGGACGACCTGGTGACTCTACCCGGACCGAGGATAGTTGAAGGACTGGAACAGGTGGCCCGGGCAATACACCCGGAACTGTATTAAATTTTCACCTTGGCCAGTACATGATTACCATGACTCCGGTAAGGGCTATAAAACCGCCAATTAAATCGAACTTGTCGGGGGTTATTTGATCCACTTGAAACCAGAGCCAGATCGAGTACCTGTCGCGGTGGGGATTCCATCGATGTCATGGCCCTCTGGGCCGCGGCTTCTCCTGGAGTAACTGTAGTAACTCGCCTGAAAATGACACGGCCGGCACGGTGCCACCGGCGGGATTATCGTGATGAAACCCGGCTTTTTTTGTATGTGCTGAAATGACAGGCAGTTAAAGAGAGGAGTTGTAATAGATCAATAAATAATAGATTAATTTAATAAATAGGATAATGCGTTGCTTCGGGGTGATTATGGAGTGCATGGGAAAAAAAGTGCCATAAACATATATGACATTTTAAATAGCACCAGTAATTCCATTGTTGCGATAGACAAAAACGGGGTGATTCTTTACTGTAACAGAACGGTGGCGGATTTTCTGGAGCTTCCCGTGGAGAAGATTACCGGCAGGCATGTTCTGGAGTTCTTTCCCACCACCGGCATCCTGGAGGTTTTGCAGGACGGGATTCCGCAATTGGGGCGCAGGCTGAAATTGAAAGACGGCACCTATATCACCAACCGCAACCCGGTTATAGTCAACGGGGAAATCGTTGGGGCGGTGGCAGTATTTCACGACATTACCAACTTGCAGGTACTAATCAACGAGCTGCACAGCGAAAACGAAAGGGTGCGGGAGCTCCAGGAAACCTTACGAACCATTTTGGAACTCTCCACCGACGGGGTCATTGCCATCAATAAAAAATACATCATTACCATGGCCAACCAGCCCTTTGCGAGTTTGCTGGGCAAAAAAGTATCCGACCTGATCGGCAGAAATGTTTACGATTGCTATCCAAATCCCCAGTTTCCCAAAGCCATGGAAACAGGTGTACCTGAATACGGTTACGTTATGCACCTCAACGGGCACGATATTGTGGCCAACCGGGTGCCAATCAAAAAAAATGGCGAAGTTATAGGTGCCCTTGGCGTTGTGGCCTTTAAGAACGTTAATGACCTGTATGCCCTGGCGCAAAAGGTGGACAGGCTCCGGGACGAGCTGGATTACTATAAAGGTGAGCTTGACCGTGTATACAAGGAAAAGTTCGGTTTCAACAAGATCATCGGTGAGTCCCCTAGCATCAAGTCTTTGAAGGAAACTGCGCAGCGGGTGGCCAAAACCAACTCCACCGTACTGATCAGGGGTGAGAGCGGGACGGGAAAAGAGCTGTTCGCTCATGCCTTGCACGCTGAAAGCAGTCATTCCAGTGGGCCTTTCATCAAAGTAAACTGTGCCGCTATACCCGAAAGCTTGCTGGAATCGGAACTGTTTGGCTACAGTGAAGGAGCGTTCACCGGGGCCAAGAAAGGAGGCCAGGCCGGTAAGTTTGAACTTGCTCACAAGGGCACTATTTTTTTAGATGAAATCGGTGACATGTCACCCCAGATGCAAGCCAAATTGCTCAGGGTTCTTCAGGAAAAAACCATTGAAAGGCTGGGTGAAGGGGTGTCAAGGCAGGTCGATGTGCGGGTTGTGGCCGCCACCAACCGGGATCTGGAGAGCCTGATCAAAAACAATGAATTCCGGGATGATTTGTATTACAGGTTGAATGTTGTTACCCTGAATATTCCCCCGCTAAGGGACAGGAGAGAAGATATTCCGCTGCTGGTGGATTGCTTTATTGATAGATTTAACCGCCAGTTTGGCCAGAAGGTAAAGAAAGTTGCGCCGGAGGTTATGGATTTGTTTTACCGCCATCAATGGCCGGGTAATGTCAGAGAACTACAGAATGTGATTGAGCGTGCTTTTAATGTTATCGACGGTGATACCATTACATCGAAGCATTTGCCTTTGTACCTGCAGGAAAAAGGTAACACTGCCAGGTTGCATACAGCGGTGTCCAGGGGATTGCCTTACGCCATTGCCCAGCTGGAAAAGGAGGCCATCATCGAGGCTTTAAAGCTAACCAAAGGCAATCGCAACAAGGCCGCTTCCATGTTAAACATATCCAGGGCCAGCCTGTTCAACAAAATTAAACTTTATGAAATAAAGCTATGACCGGTTATTATATTTAGTTCCGGGTAAGTTGTCCAAAAGTTAGACCGGTCTAAATTATGGACTATTAAAGACAGGGCTTTTAACAATACCCTGTCTTTTAAGTTTTGGGGAAATTTGGGGTATAAATTTTAGACCAATTTCATGTGTATTCTATGTATTTATAACTTTAAGAATATTTCCTCGGTTTAAGCAATATTCAATATTTGCCTAATTCTATCCTTTGTTGTTTTGCCGTGGGCATTGATCTTGCAAAAGTACTTGTCAAAATCCAAGTGGGAGGAGTGTTATATGGCTAGAATTAGCAGCAAAAGGGCATCAGTTAAAGAAGTGGTGAGCCTGATCAAAGACGGGGACACCCTGACTTTCAGCGGTTTTACAATCTGGAGAAGGCCGATGGCCATTATTTATGAGATTGTCAGACAGCAGAAGAAAAACCTGCACCTGATCGAAGTTAATTCCGGTACCCACGGGGAAATACTGGCAGGTGCCGGTTGCGTTAAAATCTGGGAGTCCTGCTGGATCGGGCACGAGCTGTACGGGAAGCTGGGCGCCAATATGGCCCGCAAGGCTAAAAGCGGAGAGGTTATCATTGAAGACTACAGCCATTACCACATGCTCTTGCGGCTGACGGCGGGAGCAATGGGGGTGCCTTACCTGCCCTGCCGGGCGTCCTTGGGGACGGATTTACTGAATCCTGAATATGATATGCTGGCCCAAAACGGTATGAGGAACGGGGACAACCCGGCAATTCCTATGAAAAAATTTGACTTCGCCGAGGACCCGTTTTACGGTGAAGGCGCGGTCATACACATTCCTGCCGCCCGTCCCGACGTTTGTATAGCCCATGTGCAGCAGGTGGGTGAGGAAGGCACGGTACGGGTTTATGGCCAGAGATATTCCGATGCCGAGGCCATGAAGGCGGCCAAGAAATTGATCGTTGTGGCCGAAGAAATTGTGCCCGAGCATGTTCTAAGGCGCGATCCCACTGCTAATCTCATACCGCATTACCTGGTGGACGCTGTGGTGGAAGTGCCGTGGGGCGCCCACCCGACGGGTTGTTTCGGTTATTACGAGGTTGACGGGGCATTTATCAGGGATTTCTACTGCAGGACCAAGACCCAGGAAGGTTTTGACCAGTGGGTGGACGAGTGGATCTTCAGCGTCAAGGATTTCAACGAATACCTTTACAAGCTGGGCTTCAGAAGGCTTGACACTCTGCGGGCCAACTCGGCCACCAAATACAGCACCAGGGTCAAAAGGGGAGTGCGCTAAAGATGATGCAAAATAACCACAATTACGCCAAGCCGGGAGAATACAAGGTTATGGATTTGCTGGCCGTGGCCGGTGCCAGAGAGGTGCGTGACGGGGAAACGGTATTCGCGGGCACGGGGCTGCCCATGCTGGCCGTAACCCTGGCCCAGAAGACGAACGCGCCGGGTGCCTCCATCATTTACGAGGCCGGGTCCATTGACGGCAGACCGTTACACTTGCCGGCTTCGGTGGGGGACG
This sequence comes from uncultured bacterium, assembly GCA_965539975.1. Taxonomy (GTDB): domain Bacteria; phylum Bacillota; class Desulfotomaculia; order Desulfotomaculales; family Desulfallaceae; genus CBETWA01. The sequence continues at coordinate 49,779 of CBETWA010000007.1, forward strand.
CCAGGTGTGAATACCAGGCTTCGGTAGTTTCGGGATTATTCGACGTGTTCAACCAGCTTCAAAAGGGTTCGATAGACCTGGCCTTTTTAGGAGGCGCCGAAATAGACAAGTACGGCAACGTCAATACAACGGTCATCGGGGATTATTTAAAGCCCCAGGTGCGCCTGACCGGTAGCGGGGGCAATCCGGACATAAATTCCCTGGCTCGAAGGACTGTTTTTATCATGGTTCAAGAAAAAAGAAGATTTAAAGAATCAGTTGATTATATCACTTCGCCCGGCTGGCGGGTGAAAAAATGGCCTGGCGGGGAAATGGTTCACCGCAGGGAGGCCTTTGGTTCGGTGTTTCGGGGCGGGCCGTCCGCTGTTATCACTAACATGGCCGTGTTCCGTTTCGATGAGGAGACCGGGGAAATGTACCTGCACACCTATCACCCCGGGTACAGCATAAAAGATGTGCAGGAAAATGTGGACTTTGAACTAGACGTGTCCCGCTGTGTCGGTGAAACCGAGCCGCCTACTTATCACCAGCTGTACCTGCTTTATAACGTCATCGATCCCGAGGGATTGTTTTTAGCATAGTGGTAGTAAAAGCATTTACCGGCTGGTTATGGCTTTATATCATAAACTACGGGCAAGGAGGAAGAAAATGCGACAAACAGTAATCGTCAGCGCCGCCAGAACCCCATTCGGCAGGCTCGGTGGCGCGCTTAAAGCGCTGAAAGCTACTCAGCTGGGCGGCATAACCATTGCCGAAGCAGTCAAGCGGGCCGGCATAGAAGGATCCATGGTGGACAACGTCATCTTTGGACAAGTGCTGCAGGGGGGTTGCGGGCAGATACCCTCCCGCCAAGCCACCCGTGAAGCAGGGCTACCATGGGAAGTTCCATCGGAAACGATCAACAAGGTTTGCGCTTCCGGCCTGCGGGCTGTCACCATGGCCGACCAGATCATCCGGGCGGGAGACGCCGACATCATCGTGGCCGGCGGCATGGAAAGCATGAGCAACGCGCCTTACTTCGTGCCGGGCGCCCGCTGGGGCCTGCGCATGTTCGATACGAAATTTATTGACCTGATGGTGCACGACGGGCTGTGGTGTTCGTTTTACGACCGCCACATGGCCATTCACGGCGGCGAAGTGGCCATAGAATACGGCATCAGCCGGGAGGAACAGGACCAGTGGGCCCTGCGCAGCCACCGGCTGGCCATTGACGCCATCGACAGCGGCAGGCTGAAAGAAGAAATTGTACCGGTTGCCGTGCCGCAGAAAAAAGGCGAACCCGTGATAGTTGACACCGACGAAGGCCCCAGGCGCGACACCAGCCTGGAAAAACTACGCAAGCTGCCGCCCGTGTTTGACCCCAACAACACCGTTACCGCCGGAAACGCCCCCGGGGTCAATGACGGTGCCGGCGCCCTGGTGCTCATGTCAGAGGAAAAAGCCAGAGAACTGGGCATCAAGCCCATGGCCACCATCCTGGGGCACGCTTCCGTCTCCCAGGATGCCAAGTACATCGCCACCGTGCCGGGCCTGTCCATCAACAAGCTGTTGAAGCAAAAAGGCATGACCATCGGCCAGGTGGACCTGCTGGAAGTCAACGAAGCCTTTGCCGCCGTAACGCTGGTGAGCGGCAAAATCGTGGGCTGGAACCCGGACAAAGTCAACGTCAACGGAGGCGCCATCGCTTTTGGACACCCCATTGGCGCCAGCGGCGCCCGGATTCTGATGACCCTGGTCTACGAACTACGCCGCCGCGGCGGCGGGATTGGCGTGGCAGCCATTTGCAGCGGAGCCGCCCAGGGTGACGCCGTAATGATCAAAGTGGAGTAACTTTCAACCTTTCAACACCTGGCAAAGAAAGGAGTAGCATAGAAATGCCATACATGCTTACCGAAGAACAGCAAATGATGCGCGATACAGTTCGCAAGCTGGCCCAAAACGAGTTTGCCCCCCGGGCCGCGGAAATTGACCGCGAGCGCCGCTTCCCCAGGGAAAATATTCAAAGAATGGCCGAGCTGGGGCTGATGGGCGTGCCCATCCCCGAGGAATACGGCGGCGCCGGTTGCGACTTTTTATCCTACATCATCACCATCGAAGAAATATCCCGGGCCTGCGCTTCCACCGGTGTGATCCTGGCGGTGCACTCGTCGCTGGGCACGCTATCCATCCTTTACTTCGGCACCGAAGAACAAAAGCGAAAATACATTCCCAAGCTGGCATCGGGAGAATACCTGGGTGCATTCGCCCTTACCGAGCCCAACGCCGGTTCCGACCCCTCCAACCTATCCACCACCGCCCGCCTGGACGGCGACCACTATATCGTGAACGGCAATAAAATTTTCATCACCAGCGGTGGTGAAGCCGACGTGTACGTCACCTTCGTGCGCACCGGCCAGGAAAAGGGCCACAAGGGGATTACCTGCCTGCTGGTGGACAGGGACACCCCCGGGTTTTCCATTGGCAAAACCGAAGAAAAAATGGGGCTGCACGGCGACGTCACCACGGAACTGATCTTCGACAACGCCCGGGTGCCCAAAGGGAACCTGCTGGGCAAGGAAAACGAGGGCTTCAAGGTGGCCATGGCCCTTTTGGACGGCGGCCGCATTGGTATCGGCGCCCAGGGGCTGGGCATCGCCCAGGCCGCCTTCGACGTGGCCAGGGAGTACGCCAAGCAGCGGGTACAGTTCGGCAAGCCTATAGCCGAATTCCAGGCCATCCAGTTCATGCTGGCGGACATGGCCACCCGCATCGACTGCGCCCGCATGCTGGTCTACCGGGCTGCCCGCCTGCGCGATATGGGCCTGCCATATAGCAAGGAGGCCTCCATGGCCAAGATGTACGCCACCGACACCGCCATGGAGGTGACCACCAACGCGGTGCAGATCCTGGGCGGTTATGGCTATTGCCGTGACTACCCGGTGGAGCGCTACATGCGCGACGCAAAGATCACCCAGATTTACGAGGGCACCAACCAGATCCAGCGCCTGGTGATTGCTAAGCACTTGCTGAAGGATTGATTTCTGCACGGCGGCCCGGGGGATTACCCGGTGAGTGCATCGCTGGATGCGGTTACTGACAAGGTAACCACCGGGCCGCAAAATAAAACAACGGTGTTGCGTTGTAACAGATACTATTTATGTTAAGGAGGAGGCAAAGGGATGCAGGTAAAGAAAGTCATGGTTGTAGGAGCGGGGCAGATGGGTTCTGGCATTGCCCAGGTGTCGGCAGTTGCCGGGCTTGAAGTGGTGCTGAATGATATTAAAGATGAGTTTGTGCAGCGAGGCCTGGGGAATATTGAAAAAAATCTGGGTCGAGACGTTAGCAAGGGGAGGCTGGACGAAGCGGGGAAAGAGGCGATTTTAAAAAGGATCAAACCCTCCACCAGCCTTCAGGACGCCGGGGATGTCGACATCGTGATTGAAGCTGCGGTGGAAAATATGGAGATCAAAAGTAAAATTTTCAGGGAGCTTGACAGTATTACCCCGGCGCACGCTATCCTGGCTACCAACACTTCTTCCTTGCCCATCACGGAAAACGCCGCTGTTACCGGTCGCCCGGAAAAAGTTATTGGAATGCATTTCATGAACCCCGTACCGGTAATGAAACTGGTTGAAATTATCAGGGGTCTGGCCACCAGCGACGAGACATTTAATGTGGTCAAGGAACTCAGCGAGCGCATGAACAAAGTGCCCGTGGAAGTGAACGATGCTCCGGGCTTTGTCAGCAACCGCGTGCTGATGCCCATGATCAATGAAGCCATCTACTGTGTATATGAAGGTATCGCCACTCCCGAGGCGGTGGACCAGGTGATGAAGCTGGGCATGAATCACCCCATGGGCCCGCTGGCGCTGGCTGATTTAATCGGGCTGGACACATGCCTGTATATAATGGAAGTTTTGCACCAAGGTTTTGGTGATAGTAAATACCGTCCCTGTCCGCTATTGCGCAAGTACGTTGCCGCCGGGTGGCTGGGCAGAAAGACCGGGCGCGGTTTTTACGTGTATGATCAATAATGATAAATGATCTATTTTACGAACACCTGCGGGTTACGGGATGACCGTGCAATCACACGCATGGGAGGAATATTATGGCATTTGAAAATATATTGCTTGAGAAGGACGGGCCGGTTTCCGTTTTGGTTATCAACAGGCCACAAGTATTGAACGCCTTGAACGCCGTTACGTTGCAGGAAATAGACGCTGCCCTGGACCAGCTCGAAAAAGATGATGAAACCAGGGTATTGATCATCACCGGTGCGGGTGATAAGGCCTTTGTGGCCGGCGCCGATATATCGTTCATGCAAACACTTACCCCGCTGGAAGCCAAAAATTTTGCCCGTTTGGGGCAGAGGGTATTCAGCAGGATTGAAAACCTGCCTAAACCCGTTATCGCCGCGATCAACGGGTTTGCCCTGGGCGGGGGTTGTGAACTAGCTATGGCCTGCGATATCCGGGTGGCTTCCGAAACTGCCAAGCTGGGTCAGCCCGAAGTGAACCTTGGATTGATACCCGGTTTTGGCGGCACCCAAAGACTAACCAGGCTGGTTAATCCGGGTTGGGCCAAGGAAATTCTTTTCACCGCCGATATGTATGACGCCACGACTGCCCAGCGCATCGGCCTGGTTAATCACGTCGTCCCCGCCGGGGAACTGCTGGGATTTTGCAAGAACATGGCCGCCCGCATCGCTTCTCGCGGGCCGGTGGCGGTGCAATTATGCAAGGAGGCGGTCAACGACGGCCTGGAAATGGATTTGGAAAAGGCCATGGTTCACGAAGCCGACTTGTTTGCCATAGTGTTTGCATCCGAGGACAAGGATGAAGGAATATCTTCTTTTCTGGCCAAAAGGAAACCTGTTTTCAAGGGCAAGTAATCCATAAAACTAGCAAAGGTTATAAGGCTTTCGCGAACATCACGACTGCTCGTCCGGTTTCGTAACCTCGCTGCGCCGGGTGCCGTTACCGGCGCTCCCGCAAATCAATCGACCGGAACAGGTACACCCACACTCAAGAGTATTTTCTAGGAAAAAATAATTAAATTAGTTATTGACCGGTTGAAAAGGGAGAGCTTTTTAAGCCTCTCCCTTTGCTTCTTTTATTAATTCTTCACGGCTTTTACTTCCTTTTTAAGGTCGTTCAAGTATTTTTTCGGCCTGTCTAGTCTCTTTTCCTGAGTATAAAGATTACGCTGAAATTCGTTAAGTAGTTCACAAAAATATTGCGTGAAGAAATTGACTCTGTTAAAATTATTTGTAAGGTACCTAAGTGCATAATGCACTTAGTAACGCACAGCTAATAGTAGGCACGGTTACCGGTGCCGTTCTTGAACATGGTTGTGTTACCGAATATTTTTTGCAAGGTGGCTAAGAACATGAAGACGGTCAATGACACCGGTAGAACACAGTACTTGCACAATGTTTCCCTGGATAAAATGATCCAGCCCACATTGTTACTGCTTATTTACAAAAAGCCTTCTCACGGTTACGAGCTGATCCAGAATTTCAAAGCCCTGGACCCGGCTGAAATAGTGGAACCCGGAACCATATACAGGAACTTGAGACGCATGGAAAGCGAGGGCTTCGTTATTTCCAGCTGGGAAACTTCGGAATCGGGTCCGGCCAGGCGCCAGTACAAGATAACGAAGCGCGGGATCGAAGTTTTAAAAGAAACAGTGAGCAGGCTGGAGCACCAAAAAAAACAGATTGATGAGTTTCTTCAGATTTACCGGGAACTGGAGAAGGGAGAGGACGACCAGTGAAAAAACAGCCGGAAGCGTTAAAGATACTGCATGCCGGCGCCTTGCGAAAACCGATCAAGGAGTGTATCCATATCCTCTGGGAAAAGTATCCCGGCCTGCCGGTGGAACTTGAATACGCCGGTTCCAGAGCGTGTGCCAGGGCTGTGGTGGAGGGAAAAGTGGTTGATGTAATCGCCCTGGCTGATTACAAGGTGTTCCAAGAATTATTAATTCCCAAGTTTGTGGATACTTCTTTCGTGTTTGCCACCGACCAGATGGTGCTTGCTTTTGATGAATTTTCGCCTGGCAGCAAGGATATCAATTCCGGCAATTGGATGGATGTATTGTTGGGAAACCCCGACATCCGGTACGCGCGTTCGGATCACCGCCTGGATCCTTGCGGTTACCGCACGCTGATGTTATGGCAACTGGCTGAAATCTATTACCAAAGGCCGGGCCTGTACCAGCGGCTGGAAAGCGGCTGGAGTAATTTATATCCCAAATCCCTGGACCTTGCGGTGGCTTTAATGGAAGGAAAGGTGGATTACGGGTTTGAGTATCTTTCGGTGACCAGGCAAATGAACTTGCAATATATCCAGTTTCCCCCCGAAATTAATTTAAGCGACCCTCGCTATGCGGATTATTACGCCACCGCGAAAGTGAGAATCGAGGGAAGTTACCCGCAACTGGAAACGGTTATAACAGGCGCTCCCATTGAATTTGCGGTGGCCATACCCAAAAATTCGAACCAAAAAAAACTGGCCCAGGAGTTTATTGATATTCTCACGGGTCCCAGGGGAGAAAAAGTTTTGGAAGATAATGGTTTAATACCTTGCTAGCCCGCAAGGTTTACAAATTTTTATAAAAAGGAGGCTGGTTTTATGTACTTTCCCGTATCCGGTGTGGAGGTATTCCCCTTAATCCCGCCGCTGGTTGCTTTTCTGGTTTCTTCCATGACTGCTTCCGCAGGAGTGTCCGGAGCTTTCTTATTACTTCCTTTTCAAATGAGCGTGCTGGGTTTCACCAGCCCGGCAGTCAGCCCAACCAACCTGATATATAACATTGTGGCCATCCCCGGCGGCCTTGCCAGGTATATCCGCGAGGGAAGGATGGCCTGGCCGCTAACCTGGGTGGTATGTCTCGGCACTTTGCCGGGGGTTTTTGTGGGAGCGTGGGTCAGGATCAAGTACCTGCCCGATCCCCGCGCTTTTAAGTTGTTTGCCGGGTTGGTACTTTTGTATCTTGGTGTCAGGTTGCTTTACGAGCTTTCCGGCCGTTACCTGAAAAGCAAAGAACAAAACAAGGCGCTGGAGAAAAAGTTCAAGGAGCGGGTGGCGAAAATAAAGTCGGAGAGCAAGGCCCGTATTGCTGCAGGGCTGCCCGAAGATGCCGTGGTCAAAACCAGGTCTGTTAGCTGGAATAAAATAGAATACGACTTCTGGGGTGAAACCTTTTCTTTCAGTACCGGGATCATATTTATATTATCCCTGGCTGTAGGCCTGGTGGGCGGTATTTACGGCATAGGAGGGGGGGCAATCATCGCGCCTTTTGTTGTTTCGGTTTTGGGCTTACCTGTTTATACCGTGGCCGGGGCGGCACTTGCCGGTACCTTTTTGACTTCCATTGCCGGTGTTATATTTTACGCCATATTGAACTCTTTCAGCACCGTTGGGGCTTCGGTGAACGTAGCACCGGACTGGCTGCTGGGCGTGCTTTTCGGCGTGGGTGGCCTGCTGGGCACTTATTGCGGCGCTTACATACAGAAATACCTGCCCGAGCGCATTGTGCGGGGCGTGCTGGGCACGCTGATTACCGTTCTGGCCATTCAGTATATCTGGCAGTATTTTTAATAGGACGCCCATGCTGCCGCGTTGCGGCACAAACTGAAGGAACTTTTCCCCCGCCCGTAACGTCATAAAGTAAGGTTATACTCGTTAGTTAAACAATTATTTATGGCGGGGAGGCTTTGCAATGAAAAAATACTTGACCTTTATTGTAAGCTTGGCTTTGTTAGTCTTGCTGCCGGGTTCCGCGCTAGCGGACACGCCCAGAATAAAATTAGGTAACGAAGTGCTAATGAGCAAGTACCACCACCTTATCGAGGGTAAAAGGGTGGGCTTGGTAACCAACCAGAGCGGGGTTAACAGCAAGGGTGTGAGCACCATTGATGTCCTGGCCAGTGACCCCACGGTGCAACTGGTGGCGCTGTACGGGCCCGAGCATGGCATAGACGGGAAAGCCAAGGCCGGGGCTTACGTTCCTTCCTACACACACCCGGAACTGGGTATTCCTGTTTATAGCCTGTACGGGCAAACCAGGATGCCCACCGCTGAAATGTTAAAAAACATAGACGTGCTGCTTTTTGACATTCAGGATATAGGTTCCAGGACTTATACCTACATGTCCACGCTGAATTATTGCATGCAGGCAGCTCAGAAATACGGCAAGCCAATCATTGTGCTGGACCGGCCCAACCCGGTCGGCGGTGTTATAGTGGAAGGCCCCGTGCTGGAAGAGGGTTATGAAACATTTGTGGGCGTGGACAACCTGCCCATGGCCCACGGTATGACAGCGGGTGAGCTGGCCAGGTTTTTCAACAGGAAAATCGGCGCTGACTTGACAGTGATCCCCATGGAAGGGTGGACCAGGGAAATGATTTACCAGGATACCGGGTTGCCCTGGATTGCCACTTCGCCCAACATACCGGATATCGAGTCGGTGTTCGGTTATATGGCCACAGGCCTGGGAGAGGGAACAGGCATATTCCAGTCCGATAAGTTCAAGTGGATCGGCGGGAAAGGAATAGATGCCCACCAGTTTGCCCGGTTGCTTAACGGGTCTGGTTTGCCCGGTGTAACCTTCGTGCCCGAGTATAAGGGTGACGCCGGCGGGGTCAGGTTAAATATTACGGATTATCACAAGTTCAACCCCGCTAAGACCGGTTTTTACGCTTTAGCCTATGCCCGTTCTCTGAACAATTTCAAAGTGCCCAAAAGCGGTGACACCATGGTGATGTTTGACAAAATAATGGGTACCAACAAGGTCGGCCAGTGGCTGGAGCAGAATCTTACCCCGCAACAGATAGTTGAAAAATATACCCCGGCGTTGAACCGGTTTAAGGAAGAAAGGAAAAAGTACCTGATATACGGGTACAAAACACAGCCGGCCCCGGGTGAAAGTGAGGATATTGTCGTCATGGTGGGTGACAAGAAGGTAGAATTTGATTCTGCACCTTTCATTGACCAGAACAACCGTTTAATGGTACCGTTCCGGGCCATTGCCGAAGCCATGGGGGCAATGGTGGAATGGAACCCCGAAACAAAGGAAATTTACATCAGCGGGCGCGGCAAGTCGTTGTTGTTCACCCTGAACAGCAGGATTGCCGTGGTGGACGGGGTGAGCAAAACAATGGACACCACACCCGTGATCAAAAACAGCCGGACCATGGTGCCGGCCAGGTACGTGGGCGAGTTCATGGACGCGCAGGTCCACTGGGATCCGGATTCACGGGTGGTAAGAATAAATTAATTGAAGGTTTGCAAAAAAAAAAACCAGAAGCCGCCGGTTTTGGCGGCCTTGCTTAATAAGCCGGCTACTTTCCTGTGGCGGCCAGGATTTGCCTGGCCCTTGCCACTATGGGCGCTTCCACCATTTTTCCGTCCAGCTGGATAACCCCGGCGCCCGCTGCTTGTGCTTTCTCAAAGGCGGCTATTATTTTCTCCGCTTCCGCCACCTCTTCCGGGGTGGGGCTGAATACCTCCTTTACCGGGCCTATCTGGGCGGGGTGAATTACCATCTTGCCCTGGAAACCCATTTTCCTTGCCCGCAGGGCGTCTTCCCGCAGGGCGCCGGTATCCTTGATGAAGGGGCATACAGTGTCTAGCGGCGGCTCGATACCGGCGGCGCGGGAAGCGTTCACCAGCTTGGCCCGGGCGTAAAAAAGTTCCGCGCCGTTTTCGGAATAAGTGGTCCAGGTGTCCGCGGTGTAATCATTGCCACCAAAGGCCAGTCTTTTCACTCTTGGGCAGGCGGCGGCTAGAGCACCCGCGCTTTCAATGCCCCGGGCGCTTTCCACAAAAGGTACCAGTTCCAGGGAGCCGCGGGCCATGCCCCGTTCCTCCTCAAGCAATCCCACCAGCCAGTCAACTTTACGTATATCCTCCGCTGTTTCAGCCTTGGCCAGCATAATGCCCGCAAGGCCCGGGCGTACCACGGCCAGCAGGTCGTTTAGCACGTGCTGCGTTTCCACGCCGTTTACCCTGACAAAGGTAGTGGGTAATGCATGGGAACGAGTGACTTCGCTCACCACCTGCCTGGCCCGGTCCTTTTCACCGGGGGCAACGGCGTCTTCCAGGTCAAGGATTACGGCGTCCGCTCCCAGCGTAAATGCTTTGTCAATTTTTTTCCGGTCAATACCGGGTACGAAAAGCAGGCATCTCAGCAGGGTCATGTGATTTCCCACCCTTCACGAGGCAAAATTTATTGAATTGTTGTAATATTTTCGCCGGTTGTACTGGATATTCCTGTTATTGAATGAGGGGTTGTTTTTGCATGCCGTCCCACAAGCTTCGACCCCGTGGTAAAAAATGATAGCAAATTAACACTATTTGGAGGAATTTTGTTTATTGTGTAATAATTTATAATTGACTTTTTTTCTGGCAGGTGTGTGGAAGATTGCTTGTCATGGAAAAAAGGCACATTGTGGTACTGCTGGTACTGGCATCGTTGTTGATCTTTGCGGCTGGGTATAAGTACGCGCAGGTTAAAAGTATATACCCGGCAGGAGAAGAAATCCTGGTGGCAAGTGAAGGGCTAGTGGGGGATACTCAAAAACTGCCGGGTGAGAGTGACGGTAAAAATGCCGGTCCCGCCGAGATAGTGGTGCACGTGGCCGGTGAGGTGCAACGTCCGGGTGTTTACCGTCTTGCCCCCGGTTCCCGGGTGGTGGATGCGGTGGACATGGCGGGGACAACGGAAAACTCCGCACTGGATTACCTGAACCTGGCGGCGCCACTGCAGGACGGAAGCCAAATTAGAGTATTCAGCAAGGAAGAAATTGCCGGTCAGAGTTCGCCTGTTACCATGTACGGAGGCAGTGGCATGCCGGCACAGTTATACTCGGGTACAATCAATGGCGGTTCAACCCGTTTGATTAATATTAATACAGCCGGGCCGGCCGAACTTCAAGAACTGCCGGGCATCGGCCCCGCCCTGGCACAGCGCATCATCGACCACCGGAACAAAAACGGGCCCTTTGTTTCCCCCGAAGACCTGATGAGCGTATCAGGCATAGGTGAAAAGAGATTTGAACAATTAAAGGACAAGATCTGCGTTAATTAAATGGTGTGTCATAACCATATCCTGCGAATTTATTTACCGGTACGGCTGCCCGTAACAGGGTGGCTGTGCCGGTTTTTTTTGTGCCGGGTGTTGAAAGCCTGTGCATGGCGTTGGTGTTTTAACAAAAGCAAATTAAGAATATCAACACCTGGAATTTCAACACCCGGCACCATTGTCGTCTACTTAACAATTTTTTGTCGCCAGAATGACGCCTGCTTTGTCAACGCGCTGACATCGGGATGGTATTAAATCTGGTATTTTCTATTATAACAATAAGTTATTCTAAACATAACTGCGATTAATCGAATGTGTTACTGTTTTTATTGGGACAATACGCGGGGGTTGTATTTTTCTGTCATATGAACAATTTCAAGGGGGAGTTATGCCGATGTTGCTTGACGTTGAACGATTGGCTGGAAAGGAACAGTTGACATACCAGGAAATGGCTGACGCCATGGAGTACCTTTACAAGCTGGACTACCACCCGGTGGCTGTGAAATTCTTCTGGGACCGTGAAGAGTATGAAAATTTCCGGTCTGAAAAAGTGCCCGGGCCGAAAATGACAGTCTGTCAAATTGCCCTTGCTTCACGCATGAACAATTATATTGTAAAAGCCGATGCGGAGAACCTGTTGTGCGGGAATGCAAAGACGTGCCTGGGTTTTAGGGCTCCCAGCGACGAGGAAGTGGATGGCCATGTTAAGTATACCGCCGACTGGGATTGGGCAAAGGAGTGCCTTCTGGCTAAGCCCATGCTTCCCGAAGGAAAGCTCAAAGGGTTTGCCATGGCTCCGCTGGGTAGGGCCACCTTCGACCCGGACGTGGTTTTTATGGTGGTCAACCCGCTGCAGGCTTACCACATTTTAAACGATTACATAGGAGGGACCAAGGCCAGCCCCACCTTGCAGTTTAACCACACTGTAAACTCGGCTGTATGCGGCGGTATGGTTTGGAGCTATAACGAGCAAAAGCCCAACATGAATACCATGTGTGCCGGCAGTTACACTTCGGGTAAGACTGAAAAAGGGGAAGTAAACCTGTTCATTCCCGGTAAAGATATCGGGGCCGTGGCAAAGCAGCTGGTGCGCCGCACCGCCAAGTACGGCGGGGCTTCCATGGTGGGCTCACCCGGGCAGGAGTGGCCGGGATTGCATGTTTGCAAGAAGTGCCCAATGGTTAAGTTCAAGGATTTTTGAGTAATTAACTGGAATAAAACCGGTCAAACGAGGGCGGGCGATTATCACCCGCCTTTTTTTTCCGGTATTCATAGCTTTTGTCTTTTATTGCAAATTTATAGTATAATTTTGTTAATTCATGTTTAATTAACCAGTTACATGTCAGGGGAGGCAGCTATGAACCGTCACCTCCTGTCAGTAACTATTTGTTTTGCTTTGGGTATAATTTTAAACGGGCTGTTGGAAGTAGATTTGGGAGGATTATTGTTTTTAACCCTGGTGATATTATTACTGGCCCTGGCCGGTTTTGTCTTTTCGTGGAAAGAAACCGGCGGGGTCTTATTATTGTTATTTATACTTCTTGGAGCCACATGGTCCGGCCTGGCATATGCAGGGCGGGAAAAAGGGGTCGAACAATTTGCCGGTCACTACGTTGAGCTGGAAGGTGACGTGGTCCGGGAACCTCGCTATGATGGTGAAGATACAATATACGTAATGGCTGCCAGGGCCGTTTTTTTAGGTGACCGCCGGGTGGAAACCGGGGGACTGGTGCAGGTTAAAGTCAGGGGAAGCGGCCCGGTTTACGGTTACGGCGACCTTTTGCGGGCGGGCGGTATTTTGTACATCCCGCGTGAACCCGGTAATTTCGGGGCTTTTAATTACAGGGATTATCTCAAGCGGCAGGGGATTTGCTGCCTGATGACCGTAAAAAACCCGGAACGCGTCAAGCTGCTTGGTGGCGAAGGAGGAAGTTTTATAACCCGGGTGGCGCTGCGGTGCAAGGGTGGGTTAATGCGCGTGGCCGGTGCCACGATGGAAAAACACCAGGCCGCGGTGCTCGGTGGTATGTTGTTCGGAACCCGGGACCAAATCGACAGGGCGACGGAGGAAATATTTTCCGAAACCGGGGTGGCCCACGTGCTTAGCGTCAGCGGCTTGCACGTGGGCTTCGTGCTCGCCGGCACCATGTGGGTGGCGCAAGCCCTGGGCGTGTCCATGCGGGCGATGCCGCTGGTGGTGTTTCCCGTGCTCGTGTTTTACGCGCTTATGACCGGTTTTGGACCTGCGGTAACCAGAGCCGGCGTTATGGCCCTGGTTGTGCTGGTGGCGCATTCCCTGGGCCGGGAGAGGGATTGGCCCACCGCCCTGGCGCTGGCGGCGTTCATTATATTGCTTTACAAGCCATACTCGCTGTACGAGATAGGTTTTCAGCTCTCCTTTGCCGCCACCTGGGGTATTTTATACCTGGGCCCCCCGCTGGGAGAGCTGTTCACTGAACGCTGGAAAGTGCCGAAGTGGCTGGGACTTCCCCTGGCCATCACCATTGCCGCGCAACTGGGCACCATACCCTTACTGGCATACCATTTCAACTTGCTTACCCCGGTGGCGCCGCTGGCCAACTTGCTGCTGGTACCGCTGGTCGGCGTTATCATGCTGGCCGGGTTTTTGGGTTGCGTCGCCGGGATTTTTTTCCTTCCCGCCGGTGAAATCATTAATTTGGGGTCGGGTATGCTGATTAACTTTTTTTTATGGCTTGCCGGTTTGCTGGAGCAAATTCCCGGCGGAGCCGCGTACGTGGCCACACCACTGTGGCTGTTGATGCCGCTTTGGTTTGCCGGGCTTGTGCTGGTTACGGAAATGCTTAAGGGTTGTTTTGCGTTACCCCTGGTAAAACACCCAAGCAGGGTTGTGGCAGCACTCATTGTCGTGTTCTTATTTCTTTTACTGGTTTGGCCGCCCGCGGGAACCGGCGGCCGGTTGCAGATTCATTTTTTGGATGTCGGGCAGGGGGATTGTATCCTGGTGCGGTTTCCCGGCGGTAAAAACATGCTGGTGGACGCTGGGGGGTGGACTGGCGACGAGGAGGAAAAAAGGCTTCCCGGTGACCTGGTGGTGGTTCCGTACTTGCACCACCTGGGGATAAACAAGCTGGACGCGCTGGTAATCTCCCACCCTCACGACGATCACGCGGGAGGGGTCCCCGCAGTGGTTGAAAAAATTAAAGTGCAAGCGGTGGTGGTTGCGGGAGAAAAGGGTTATGGCGGATTGATTAACCATTTTGAAAATAAAAGAATTCCGGTGTTCGTGGCCGGGGCCGGACAGGTGCTGCGCCTTGACAAAGAGGTGGACGTACTGGTGCTCTGGCCGGATAAAAGCAGCTTGAGTAAATACGGGGAGGGAGAAAATGACACTTCGCTGGTATTACGGCTGGAGTACCAGGACTTTTCGTGCCTGCTGACGGGGGATATCGAACAGCAAGCCCAGCGTGAATTACTTGCCGGCGGGGCGGAACTGGAGGCGGATGTTTTGAAAGTGCCGCATCACGGTAGCCGTTTTTTTGAGCCGCGTTTTTTCGCATCCGTAAAGCCGGTCCTGGCGGTAATCCAGGTTGGCGACAACAACCGGTTCGGCCATCCCGCCGGTGAAACGGTGGAATTTCTGGTTGAACAGGGAACCCGCGTTTTGCGCACCGATAGGGACGGGGCGGTGGTTATCAGCACGGACGGTAAAAAAATTGAGTTGCGGACGGCAAGATAAGGGCTTTAAATATTATCCCCCGGGGCACAATAACAAAAAAATCAGCGGGGGATAAAAATGTTCGATACCGTTATAATCGGAATGGGGCCGGCGGGCATGACGGCCGCGGTTTATGCCGCGCGCAAAAGAATGAAAACATTGCTGCTGGGTAAGGAGTACGGGGGCCAGGTGGCCTGGACCTCGGAAGTGGAAAATTACATGGGTTTTCAAATGATCAGCGGCCCGGGTTTGATGAATAGATTTGAGGAACAGGTTAAGTTTTATCCGGTGGAAAGAAAACAGGCGGAAGTAATAAAAGTGGAGCGAAAAGGGGACCATTTTGTGGTGCGTTGCCGGGACGGCGGGGAATTCCGCTGCCGCACCGTCATCTACGCCGCGGGGAAATACCCCAGGCGCCTGGACGTGCCGGGAGAAAAAGAGTTTACCGGGCGTGGCGTCAGTTACTGTGCCATTTGCGACGCGCCGTTTTTCGAGGGGCGCAAAGTGGCGGTTATCGGGGGAGGCAACGCGGCGCTTGAGGCGGTAATTGACCTGCTTAAGGTTGCAACCCGCGTGTACGTGGTTTCCACCGGGGACTGGACTGCGGACCCCGTGCTGATCGAACGGGCACAACCTGCGGACAAGCTGATCGTTTTAAAAGGTTACCAGATAATTTCCATCAACGGCGACGCGACGGTGCAAAGCATTACCGTGCGCAACCTTAAAACAGGCGAGGAAAAGGATTTGGCGGTACAGGGGGTATTTGTGCAGATAGGTACCGTGCCCAGCAGCGATCCGGTCAGGGATTTGGTAAAACTTAATGAAATGGGTGAAATCGAAGTGGACTGCAGTTGCAAAACGAGCGTTCCCGGTTTTTTCGCCGCTGGTGACGTGACCAGCATCCCTGAAAAACAGGTCATCGTTGCCGCCGGTGAGGGGGCCAAGGCGGCCTTGGGAGCGTATAAACACCTATTATAAAGCATTAAGATTCACTCAGGTAATTTTGAGGCTATACCTGGGATTGCAGGAAGTAATAGAACATGTCAACAATTATTGGCGGAGGGGGTGAACCGGGAGGCGCGCAAGGGATGGGCGTCTCCCGGTTTCTTCGCGAATTAGATTTGCCCGGCGCGGAACCAAAATGCTGTCTATTAGTTGCCAAGGCTGTGGATAGGGGCGGGGATCCTGCCGCCGCGGGCAATGAACCGGCCGGCTGAAAAAGGATGCACCGGCATTACCGGGGCGCGCCCCAAAAGGCCCCCAAATTCCACGTAATCGCCCACCTTTTTGCCCGGTGCCGGAATAATCCGAACCGCGGTTGTCTTTTGGTTAATCACCCCTATGGCCATTTCGTCGGCAATGATGGCCGATATTGTTTCGGCGCTGGTATCGCCTGGCACCGCAATCATGTCCAGCCCCACCGAACACACGCAGGTCATGGCTTCCAGCTTGTCTAGGTGTAACGCCTTTTCTTCCACCGCCCGGATCATGCCCGCATCCTCGCTGACGGGAATGAATGCTCCCGACAGCCCTCCCACATAGGAAGATGCCATGGCCCCGCCTTTCTTTACGGCGTCATTCAACAGCGCCAGGGCCGCGGTGGTGCCGTGGGTGCCGCAACGTTCCAGGCCCATGGCTTCCAAAATTTCCGCCACGCTGTCTCCCACCGCCGGGGTGGGCGCCAGGGAAATATCCACAATGCCGAAGGGTACGCCCAGCCGGCCCGCCGCCACGCGACCCACCAGTTCGCCTATGCGGGTAATCTTAAAGGCCGTCTTTTTGATGGTTTCGGCCAGGGTACCGAAGTCCGCGTCCTGCAGGCGTTCCACCGCTCGCTTAACCACCCCGGGGCCGCTGATACCCACGTTTATCACCGCTTCCGGCTCGCCAACTCCGTGAAATGCCCCGGCCATGAACGGGTTGTCTTCAGGCACGTTGGCAAATACAACCAGCTTGGCGCACCCCAGGCCGTCCCTGCCGGCGGTGCGGTCGGCCGTATCCTTGATAACCCGTCCCATAAGGGCCACGGCGTCCATGTTGATACCGGCCTTGGTGGTAGCCACGTTTACCGAGGCGCAAACCCGCTCGGTACCGGCCAGGGCCGCGGGAATTGTTTCAAGCAGTTTTCTGTCGCCGCCGGTGATGCCCTTGTGCACCAGGGCCGAAAACCCGCCAATAAAGTTGACTCCCACGGCGGCCGCCGCCCGGTCCAGTGTTTCGGCGAAAAGCATGTAGTCATCCACCCGGCTGCATTCCGCCACTAGGGAAATGGGGGTTACGGAGATGCGCTTGTTGACAATGGGGATGCCAAATTCCCGTGCTATGGAATCTCCTGTGGGCACCAGGTTGCCGGCCACTCTGGTAATTTTATCGTAAATCTTGTTGCATGCGGTCCCGGGGTCGGGGTCTGCGCAGTCTCTCAGGCTGATGCCCATGGTTATGGTACGGATGTCCAGGTGTTCTTCCTGAACCATTTTAATGGTTTCCATTATTTCTTGGACGGTCAGCAAAGTGCAAACCTCCTATAACCTGTGCATAAACTTGAATGCGTCTTCACGCTGGGCGTCGATACGAATACCCAGTTCGGTGCCTTTGGCGTTGAGCTTGTCCTTTAATTCCAGTAAATCAATCTTACTCTTTTCCATGTCGGCGATTAGTACCATAACCAGGAATTCCTGCATGATGGTCTGGCTGATATCCAGGATGTTGATGTTGTTTTCAGCCAGGATGCCGGTGACACCGGCGATGATGCCCACCCGGTCCGGGCCGATGACCGTAACGATAACGCGTTTGCCCGGTTCCTGGTTCGTGTTCAGGTATTTCATTGCATATCTCTCCCTGAGCAAGTATTTTTTAAACTAGGTTTGTAACGACTATGGTGCAAACTGTTCGTAGTGCGGTAGGGCCACCGCGCGGACCGGCGAGCCGTCCGCCGACTCTAGTTTCAACGGAAAACAGCACAAAAAGAATACCCGGTTCAACAGGCATTCAAGGTTGGTTAGATTCTCAATAATTAAAACGCCTTGACTGAGCAAGAGCTTGTGAATATTCAAGCCGGTGGAACCCACCGGGTCCACGGATATGGTGTCAGTGCCCACGCCCTTGATACCGCTGCGTGCCAGCATGTTCGCCGTTTCCACGGACGGTACCGGGAAACCGCTAAAGTATTCCGGCTTGCCCCATTTGTGATACCACCCCGTGTAAAAAATCACAAAGTCCACCTTTTTACCTGCCAGGGGCCGAAGCACGTCCACCCCTATTTCAGGCCCGGTGCAGCCCGTTGCGTCAAGCACCACTGCAGGCCCGAAGAACCGTTCCAAGGGTATGCGGTCCAGGGTTATGCCGTCTTTCAATATATGTGACGGGCTATCCACGTGGGTACCGGTATGGGAAAAAAAGACAAGTTGACGCTCGTCAAAACCGTCTTTTTCAATGGTGCACTGCTTATAAAATTTCGGGGCTTCGGTTCCGGGGTAGACGGGCATGCCTGGGGAAATGGTGTGGGTCAGGTCAATACACTTCATTTGTCGCTTTTCTTTCCACAGGTTTCTTCTGCTGCCAGCGTTGCGGCTTTGTAAATTTCTTGCAGGGGGACACCGCTTTGTTGCGCCAGCGACCTGCAATCCTCGAATTCCGGTACGAAACGGGCCGGGTGTTCTTCATCCACGGTAAATGTGGTTTTGACACGCACCCGGCCGTACTGGGTTGAAACGGTTATAAAACCGCGGTAAAGGTAAAACCGGCGTTCGGTATGCACCCGGATGCCAAGTGTTGTTGTCTCCGAAAAAATAACGGCCATGGCGCGTTCCATGTCCTGGTTGTTGTTTTTGGTCAGCGCGGTCAATATAACGCCGGGTCTTCCTTTTTTCATGATCACCGGTTCGAGATAGGCGTCTAGCACACCCGCTTCAAAGAGCTTGTCAATAATATAGGGGTATATTTCCGGGTTCATGTCGTCAATGGCGGTTTGTAAAACCAGCACGTCTTCCCTGATGAACTTAACCTCGCTCATGTATATCCTCCTTGCATACCGGAGTTTAATTCGCCGCGGCCACAGGTTTTCCTTATTTAAGTTTTCCTTTATAAAGATAATATAAAACCGTCGAAAACGAAAGCTGCTTGTGCAAATTAATAACAAAAAAGATCTTTTTCAATGGTTTAATTGTTTCGGGCAGGAAGAAAACCGGGAGATGGCGAAGTTACCTACACAGAATTTTTGACTTGGTTTTTATACCCGTTATACTTGGCAAAGAATATTGAAATGATACTGCCATAATAATTGCCCTGGGAATTATAGCCCCGCCCGTTGTGACCGGGTTCGGCGCGACAGCCACAGGCCAAGTTAATCCAACGCCAAAGATGCAAATTGTAGCTGCATTGACCATTACACGACAAAAAGGGCGCTACATTTTAGTGATTAAATTGTCATGTTATTAAACAGCCAATTAAACCAGTAAAAGAAGGTGTATTAAATGTATGACCGTTACCGGCGCCAAATCAATTATTTGCGCATTTCAGTAACCGATCGCTGTAATTTGCGGTGTGTTTACTGCATGCCGCCCCAGGGGGTGAAAAGCGTACCCCACGCCCAGGTCCTTACCATTGAAGAAATTACCCGGGTGGTGGAGGCGGGAATACCGGTGGGGATTAGAAAAGTGCGCCTGTCTGGCGGAGAACCGCTGATCAGGCGCGGAATTTTACACCTGGTGGAAAAATTGCGCGGTATCCATCAAATTGACGATATAGCGCTGACCACCAACGGAATTTTACTGGAAAAGATGGCCGGTGACTTAAAGTCTGCCGGTTTGAACAGGGTAAATATAAGCCTGGATACACTGAAACCATCACGTTACCGTGCAATTACCAGGGGAGGTAACCTGGACCAGGTATGGCGTGGAATTAACGCCGCGCTGGACAAGGGGTTGCACCCGGTAAAGATAAACACAGTGGCCATACGGGGGTTTAACGACGATGAACTGCTGCAACTGGCCCGGTTGACCATTGATCGCCCCCTGCACGTGCGCTTTATTGAATTGATGCCCATAGGCATTTCGGGTTCCTGGGCCAGAGATAGGTACATCCCCACTGAAGAGGTAAAGGCGCTGATAAACAGGGGGCTGGGCAACCTTGTGGAGGAAGAAAAGGTGAAGGGTAACGGGCCCGCCCGCTACGGGCGCTTGCCCGGGGCCATGGGTACTGTCGGGTTTATTTCAGCCATCAGTGACCACTTTTGCGCCCGGTGCAACCGGCTGCGCTTGACCGCCACCGGGCAACTGCGGCCCTGCCTGTTCAGCAGCCGGGAAACCGACATCAAGCAGGCGCTGCGTTCCCGCGCAGGGATGGAAGAATTGACGCGCATTTTCCGGGAAACCATTGTAAATAAACCCGAAAGGCATGACCTGGCCACCGGGTGGGAGGATGACGACAGGATAATGTCTCAAATCGGAGGGTAACGGCGTGAGTCAGGACGGATACAAAGGCTTGACCCATTTTGACGAAAAAGGCGCCGCTCGCATGGTGGACATCAGCGCCAAGGAAGATACCGTCAGGGAAGCGGTTGCCCGGGGTGAAATAGCAATGCGTCCCGAGACGCTGCAACTGATTGCCGCGGGCCGGGTGGCCAAGGGCGATGTGCTTGGAGTGGCCAGGGTGGCCGGAATTATGGCGGCCAAGGAAGCCGGGCGCCTGATACCCATGGCGCACCCCATTACCCTGACGGGAGTAAACGTTGATTTTCGCCTGGTGGAGCCGGACCGGGTGGAAATACAGGCCCGGGTACGCACCACGGGTAAAACCGGCGTGGAGATGGAGGCGCTGACGGCGGTTGCCGCCGCCGGGCTTACCATATACGACATGTGCAAGGCCGTGGACCGGGGAATGGTGATTGGAAACATCAGGCTGGTCCGTAAAACCGGCGGTAAAAGCGGTACTTTTAGCAGGGAGGAGGAAGAGGCATGGGATATGTAGTTGCTGTTTGCACCAGCCCCAAGAAGGGTATGCGCAAAAAAAATATCGGAACCGGGCGCCTGGTGGCGGACCACGGGCTGGAAGGGGACGCCCATGCCGGTCCCTGGCACCGGCAGGTAAGCATGCTGGCCCTGGAGAGCGTGCAAAAGATGAGAGACGCCGGGCTTGACGTCAACCCGGGTGACTTTGCCGAGAATATAACCACCGTGGGGTTGGACCTGGTTTCCCTGTCACCGGGTACAAAAATATCCATCGGTAAAGAGGCGCTGGGGGAAGTAACCCAGATCGGCAAGGAGTGTCACACCCGGTGTGCAATTTACCACCAGGCGGGAGATTGCGTGATGCCCCGGGAAGGAATATTCATTAGAGTACTTAGGGGCGGTACCGTCAAAGTGGGCGACGAGGTGCGCGTGCTTGAACAATAAGAAACAGGTTCCCATTATATCCGTGGTTGGCTGGTCCAATTCAGGCAAGACAACTTTCCTGGAGAAACTGGTGGCCGAATTGAAAAACAGGGGATACAGGGTCGGGATCATCAAACACCACCGGGGACCATTTGAAATAGACCAGCCGGGCAAGGATACCTGGCGCCTGTTCAAAGCCGGTGCCGCCTGTACCGCCATAGCCGGGCCGGGCAAAGTGGGCCTGGTTATGGAAACCGGTGGTGACATGCCGCCCGGGGAGATTGCCGCCCTTATGCCCGCCGTGGATATAATTATCACCGAGGGATACAAGAAAGAGGGTTTTCCCCAAATTGAAATTCGCCGTGCCGGTAGCGGTGAAAAAATGCCGGCCTCCCGCGAAGAACAACTGGTGGCGGTGGTTGGAGACGAACCGCACCCCGCCGGGCAAGCGCCCTGGTTTAACTTGAACGACGTGCAGGAGGTAGCCAAGTTTATTATCAGTAACTTTATCAAGCAGCTTTCTTGAACACAGAGGGACGGTTAGTGCCGCCCTTTTGTGCTATGGGTAAAAATGATATTTCTACCTCTGGCACCTAAGCTAAAATCGCAACAACTTCAAATCGCAACACCCGGCACCAAGATCAGAATTGTATTTTCGGCGGTGTATACAAAGTGAAATACTTCCTGGATTTCCTGGCCCAGTTAAAAAAGAATGACATAACTCCGGTTTATCTTTTTTACGGCCCCGAAAACTACCTGCGAGACCAGGCCATCCGGCGCCTAAAGGAGCACCTGCTGCCCCCCGGGGCGGAAGAGTTTGATTACCACGTGCTGGACGGCGGAGCGGTAACGGGCGGGGATGTGGTTTCAGCCATATCATACGCCCCGCTTGTGGCCAAGCGGCGCCTGGTGGTGGTGCGTGGAGCCGTCTTTTTCCACGGGGGGAGGAAAGAGGACGAGGATTTACTTATTAAATACTTCGGTGAACCTGTTTCCCATGCCTGCCTGGTTTTTGACGCCGGGCGGGAAGTTGACCGGCGACGCAAGGTGTACAAGGAGTTATGCCGGGTGGGTCGAGCTATTGAGTTTACAAGGCTGAAGCCGCCCGAACTGGTCAAGTGGCTGGCCAAGCTGGCCGCGGAAGAAGGCTGCGCCCTGCAAAAGGAAGCAGCCGGTGAATTACTGGCGCGCTGCGGGCGTAACATGTATATGCTGTATAATGAAATGAAAAAACTAACCTGTTACGCCGGCCAAGGAAACGTGGTGGGATTGGGTATGGTACGTGAACTGGTGGCGGGGCGCGTGGAAGAGAATATTTTTGAAGTGGTTGACGCCATTGGAAACAAGGATTGCCTGCGGGCGGTTCAGGGAATCCGGAACCTGCTTTTGCAGAAGCAGCAACCCCAGCAAATAACAGGTATGGTAGCACGGCAGTTCCGGTTGATTTTGCAGTTGAGAGAGATGGTGGAACGTGGTTATAGCCGGGAAGAGATTATTGCCAGGCTGAAAATGCACCCGTTTGTTTATAAAAAAATATACCAGCAGCGCAGCAATTTCAAGCGCAGCAGCCTGGTGGGCATTATCAACGAGCTAAATGAGCTGGATTACGCGGTTAAAACGGGGCGGGTATCTTTCCAACCCGCCATGGAAACGCTTTTATTAAAGATTTGCGCAAGTAATGCACAAAAATAACAGACCACCCGTGTTTCGTAACAACAGGGTGGTTATTTTTTAACCTGCGATTTTAGTTTTGTTAAAGAACTTGGTAAGACGAGACTTTGTGCGGGCGGCTTTATTTTTGTGAATTACGCCCTTGGTAACGGCCTTATCTATTGTTACAAGCGCCCGGCGGAGTTTCAGCTGGGCTTCTTCCGCATTACCGCTGTCCAGTGCTTCACGGAAACGCCGAATGGCGGTACGTACGGTGGATTTAATCCGCCTGTTGCGCTCGGTCCGTTTTTTGATGATACGTACTCTTTTAGCGGCTGACTTGATATTAGGCATGTTCTCACCTCCTGACGGGCTCAATTTTACCACGGTCTGAAAAAAAATGCAAGTATCACCCGTATACGGGTGGTTTTTTTGGTTAATTATAAATACAGATTGGCTTTAAAGGAGGTGAGTCACAATGAACCAGTGGATTGGTTTGATTATTCGTTTTGTTGTATCGGCACTTGTATTAATCGTTGTTAGCTGGATTGCGCCAGGTTTTACTGTACAGGGGGGAATAGTGGGGGCGCTTATCGCCGCTGCGGTTATTGCAGTGCTGGGTTACGTCGCGGAAGCTTTACTGGGAGAACGGGTTTCCCCACAAAACAGGGGAATAGTAGGTTTTCTCACAGCAGCCGTGGTTATCTACCTGGCCCAGTTCGTCATTCCAAATTTGTTGAACGTAAGCCTTGTGGGAGCCCTGATAGCCGCGTTTATTATCGGCTTGATCGATGCCGTTGTCCCCACAGTGTTGCGTTAATGCAAAACCCCGCCATTTACCGGGCGGGGGTTTTTTCTTCAAACAATTTCGCCGTGCGGCCAGTGTAATATTCCTTCCGGTCGGAACATAAAATTTAACATGTTCCAACGGAGGTTTTTTTATGTACTACGCCGGATCTTACAACTGTCGCTATCGCAGGGGAGTAATAAGACTGCTGTTTGCAGTAATGGCCGGCATTGTTTTGCTTTTATCGTTGTACAAGCTTATCGTATACATCGCTGTCCTTTCCAATGCGGAATCCGGGGACAAAGGGGTATTCCGGGCAGTTGCAAGCTGGTGCCGGAACAAACCGGAAGAAATTATGCGGGCGGCCATGCCCTTGCCGGCCCAGCCCGGTGGAGAGACCCGTACTCCCCGTTTTGCTTCTCCAAGTTACCTTGTGGAACCCGTTATAGCCATGTTTATGGTGGACAGGCAGAGCCCCGTGAGATTGATTCAATCGCAAATACCATTCCTTGCCGAAGAGCCTTTCCCCGGGCCGGGTGATAAACAGGACACCGTGGCGGTTACTTCACCGGAAGCGGAAATGATACCGCCCGGAGGAGATGAAGAAGAATCATCCCGGCAGGTTCCGCTTTCGGATGAATGCCTGGTGGCCATTTACAATACACATACCGGTGAGACGTACGCCCTCACCGATGGCGTGGAACGGTTGCACGGCAAAAGGGGAGGGGTTGTAAAAGTAAGCCAGGCGTTGCAGGAAGAGCTGGAAAAAAGATACGGGATCCGGGTGGCTCGTTCGGACGCTATTAATGACGCCAATTACGGGGAATCCTATATAAAATCCCAGGAAACTTTACGCAAGTTACTGGAGGAAAACCCATCGGTCCAGGTGGTGCTGGACATTCACAGGGATGCCGGTTTAGCCAGGGAGAACAGCTTGGCAACGGTGGATGGGCGGGAAGTGGCTCCGGTGCTTATTGTTGTTGGCTCGGATGCCCGTGCACCGTTCCCCGGCTGGCGGCAGAACTACGATTTTGCCCGTGAACTGGCGGCGGAAATTGAAAAACAATATCCCGGTTTGTGCATTGGTGTTCGGATTAAGGAAGGGCGTTACAACCAGTTTATGCACCCGCGTGCCGTGCTGCTGGAAGTGGGTAGCGTTAGCAATTCCACCGAGGAAGCGGTGCAAACCGGCCGGTTGCTGGCCGGGCCGGTGGCGAAACTGGTAAAACGTTACCTGGACGCGGAGAACAGTGAGCATGATTAGTGGCCGCTTTAAAAGGCAATAATGTATACGGGTGGTTTATTTGGGCAAAGTTGGGAAAGTTATGCTGGTGAGCACGGGTGTTTTCTTGGGTATGGTGTTTTTGGGGATTAACATTTCGCTTTTTCATTTCAACCGGCTGGTGGAACCCCGAAACCCCGTTTATCTTTTGGACTGGTGGGTTGATAACAATAGCCTGGAAATATACCTGCTGGGTGAAAGGTTTTTTTTCAGCCTGGACAACAAGATGCGGTTCCCCGGCGGGGTGGGCGAGCGCGCATCGAACATGGTCAACCGTGCCCGGGAGGAGGCGCAGGAGAACCTGGCCGCGATTAAAAGTAAACTGGAAAAATGGGAATGGATGGTTCCGGATATAAAAAAATTTTTAATGGACTACAGCATGCCGTTATGATTTTTAGTTTTATACCTCTATTTCCAGATGACGGTTGAAATAATAAGGCATGTACTGTCTTAACCATACGGGAATGGTGTCAAAATCATAGGTTAAATCAATTTTTATCCTGGAACCTTTTGCAAACCTCCCGCTATTGATAATTGCCTTCTTGATTGACAGGTCTAGTTCGGCAAGTGAACTGCCGGAGACTTTGAAGCCGCATCCGGTGGCTAACCATTTGCAGCCGTCGTGAACAAGATGCAATTTCATAATTTCATTTTTTACAGGCATGCCGGTGTTCACCCGCCTTTTAATACAACATTACTTATAAAGGATAACATAGTAGTTCCGTTCAGGCCAGTAAAAATTTTGAGTACCGGCGGCCGGGGTGTGCCGAACGGCTCCGTTGTTGTTAAAACAATCCTGTTTTACTGGTTATTCGAAAAATTGCATTAGAGAAAGAAGTGCACGCCATAACCGGTATTGGCTTGGTGTACAATTGTAAATTTGGACTTGATTGTAAATTAGGGCTTGAAATATGGGTAAATCTTTTATATAATACATCTTGCAGGTACTTATTGTTGGCAGCAAGTAAAAGTGAGTGCTAATAGTACAGATAGTACAAATAGTACAGAAAAGCTTCCGATTAATCGTTTAATCGCTTAATTGTTTAATAGCTTACTTGCTTAACGCTTAATTGGGAGTGGTTTTCTGGAATTTACCTTGATAAGCCAAATAAGAAAGTAACACTCCCAATTAAATTATGGGAGTGTTTTTTTTATACGAAGCTCAAATTCTCTTGTTGCCAATGGGGCACAGGCGGGGTGACAACTTTGCTTTAGAATTTGGATTGACTTCAAAACGAGCACTAATAAATCAATTTAACAAGGAGGTATCAGTTATGTCTAAAATCAACATTGCCATTGCAGGTGTGGGTAACTGTGCCAGTGCCTTGTTGCAGGGAATTGAGATGTACAAGGAATCACCGGAGGACAGCATAGGTCTATTGAATTACAACCTCGGCGGTTACACTCCTGGTGACGTTAACGTGGTGGCTGCCTTTGATGTGGATAAGCGTAAAGTGGGCAAGGGTCTCAAAGAGGCGCTATTTTCCAAACCCAACTGCACCACCGTCTTTTATGACAAGCTGCCGGATTATCCTGTCCGGGTGCATATGGGGCCTGTTTTGGATGGCGTATCGGAACACATGGCCGATTATGACGCGGATAAAACTTTTGTGGTCGCTGGTGAGGAACCATGCGATGTGGTAAAGGTTTTAAAGGAAAGTGGTGCAGAAATTCTGATTAATTACTTGCCCGTGGGATCAGAAAAAGCCACGAGGTTTTATGCTGAAGCCTGTTTGGAGGCTAATGTCGGCTTTATCAATGCCATGCCGGTTTTTATCGCTTCAGATGAAAACTGGGCTAAAAAATTCCAGGATAAAAACATTCCAATTATTGGCGATGATGTCAAGAGCCAGGTGGGAGCCACCATTGTTCACCGCACTTTAACCAAGTTGTTTGAAAACCGTGGTGTCATTCTTGACCGCACTTACCAATTAAATTTTGGAGGAAATACCGACTTTTTGAACATGCTTAACCGCAGCAGGCTTGCATCCAAGAAAAAATCAAAAACCCAAGCGGTACAATCGGAGCTGAAGAAGGCGTTGGCGGATGACAAAATACACATTGGCCCCAGTGATTATGTACCGTGGTTGGATGATAACAAAATTTGCTATATACGGATGGAAGGAAGAGGTTTTGGGAACGTACCGCTAAACCTGGAACTCAAGCTTTCCGTGGAAGATGCGCCAAACAGCGGTGGTGTGATGATTGATGCAGTCAGGTGCATGAAACTGGCCCTGGATCGCGGGATTGGCGGCGTGTTGTATTCCATTTCGGCTTTTACCATGAAGTCCCCGCCGGTTCAGTACACAGATACCGAAGCTAAAAAAATGGTGGAAGAGTTTGTCGATGGCAGGAGGGAGCGGTAGTGAGAGCTGTCTTGTTAGCCGCCGGTGAAGGAAAGAGGCTGCGGCCTTACTTTAATAGGCCTAAGCCTCTTGTACATTTATTGGGGCTTGCTCTAATAGAACGTAATATTTTGTCCTTACGGGAATGTGGTATAAATGATTTTGTAAT
This sequence comes from uncultured bacterium, assembly GCA_965539975.1. Taxonomy (GTDB): domain Bacteria; phylum Bacillota; class Desulfotomaculia; order Desulfotomaculales; family Desulfallaceae; genus CBETWA01. The sequence continues at coordinate 77,147 of CBETWA010000007.1, forward strand.
TATCACGGGCTGTTATGACGGCGAAATCCGGGATTACTTGGGCAATGGAGAAAAGTTCGGTGTAAAAATTAATTATTTGCATAACCCGGATTGGGAGCTGGGAAACGGGGTATCGGCACATACCTTCCACAAGGACTACCGCCAGGGTGAAAGATTTGTATTAATGATGTCCGACCACATGTTTGAATTGGATTTATTAAAAGCTTTCATTGCCAGGGCAAAGGATATCGAACAGGATGAGCTGTTGCTTGCTGCCGACAACAGGCTGGAAAATGTTTACGACCTTGACGAGTGTACCAAGGTAAAAGCCCGGCGGGATTACGCCATCAAACTTGGAAAGGGATTGGATGATTTTAACGCTGTAGACTGCGGCCTTTTCATAGGCACGGGTTCGCTGTTGGAGGCATTGTCCGATTCCGTTGCCAGGGGGGCATACACCCTCACCGATGCAGTAAACCTGCTGGCTGAACGGGGTAAGGTCAAGTTGCATTTTGTGGAGCATAGCTGGGTTGATGTGGATGACCATGAAAGTTATAAGCACGGGGAAAAGATTCTTTTGAAGTCTCTGGTACCTCCCAAAGACGGTTTCATTTCACGAACCATTAATCGCAAGGTTTCCCTCAGGATAACAAAGCTTCTGGCTCCAACGGGAACATCCCCCAACCAAATTACATTTTTTTCATTTTTAATTACTGCGGCTGCAGCGGTTTCATTTGCCGTGGCAAGCCCCTTTGCCGGTGGAATACTAGCCCAACTGGCTTCAATACTGGACGGAGTGGACGGGGAAATTGCCCGTTTGAAATTTTTAAAAAGCGGTTTTGGCGAATTGTTCGACTCCATACTTGACCGCTATGGAGATTTTCTCATTGTGATTGGTATGGTTTATGCGTGGTATCAAGACACAGGACATGCCTGGGCCTTGCTGGCCGGCGCAGCCGCCCTCACGGGAATACCCATGTCCATGCTTTTTAAAGAAAAATTCCGCAATGTTTTTGGTAAGCCATTTATCCCCGAAATTCACGACGGTATACTACGTTATTTGCCGGCAAATCGCGATGGCAGGTTGTTTATTATTATGCTGGGTGGTATTTTAAACATGTTGCCGGCTACATTGATCATTCTTGCAGTTATCACTCACCTGCAGGCTTTGTGCCGCCTGTATAATGCTCGAAGACTAAAATTGACTTAATTTCCCGGAAAATACTCTTGAGTGCGGGTATACCTGTTCCGGTCGAGCGGTTTATGGAAGCGCCGGTAACGGCACCCGGCGCAGCGAGGATACGAAACCGGACGAGCGAACAGGACGTTCGTGAAAGCCCTTCCCGAACCGCAGATGGTGAGTTTATGGCGGTCCGGTTTCGGAAAGCGGTCAGG
>CBETWA010000008.1:0-76958 GCA_965539975.1 uncultured bacterium
TTAGGTAACGCGTCACCTGCTCTGAAAAAGCGAGCCCGGAACAGGTATACCCATACCCAAAAGTATTTTCTAGGTAGTTTTAATATTCTCATTTCCCCTGTTTTTTTATCCGGCGCAACACAGAGAGACGGTTCTTTTGTGTTGTCTGAGACTACAGAGAAAAGCATAAGGGGCAGTTATTACCTACCCCTTATGCTTGTGGGTAAAAATGATATTTCCACCTCTGGCACCTAAGCTAAAATCGCAACAACTCCAAATCGCAACGCCCGGCACCATGTGTTCCTTAGCTTTTCATCTTGGCAATGGCTTCTTTGATCTCTGAGATAGAAGCCTCTTCTTCGATGGTTGATAAGTCGCCCAGTTCCAAGCCCATCATCAGCGTCTTCATAACCCGGCGCATAATTTTACCGCTACGAGTTTTTGGCAAGGTGTTGACAAAGTGAATATCCTTCATTACCACAATGGCGCCCATCGTCTTTCTGACGTGGTTGATTAGCTCTTTTTTCATTTCCTCGCTGGGCTCATAACCTTGCTTCAACACAACAAAAGCGCAGGCGACCTCTCCCCTCAATTCGTCCGGCACGCCCGAAACACCGGCTTCCACCACCGCCGGGTGAGATACAAGCGCGCTTTCCACTTCCACCGTTCCGATGCGGTGCGCGGCTATTTTGATTACTTCGTCGGAACGGCCGGCGAACCAGATGTAACCGTCTTCATCCATGGAAGCAGCGTCTCCACACAGGTACATGCCCTTGGTGGCGGGCAGGCGCTCCCAGTAGTTATACAGGTAACCCTCGGGGTCCCCCCACAGGGTCGATACAAGGCCGGGGAACGGTTTCTTAATCACCACGACACCTTTTTCCCCGGGTGGCAGCGGCTTGCCATCGCTTTCGTTCAATACTTCGGCTACAACGCCGGGTACCGGAACGTGAGCGGAACCCGGTTTAATGGGTATAATGCCAAGGCCATAGGGGTTGGCAAAAATCGGGCCTGAAGTTTCGGTCTGCCACATGTGGTCCATGACGGGAACCTTGTTTTCAAAAACTTGTTCCTGAAGCCATGACCAGGCGGGCGGGTTCAAAACTTCGCCGGCACAGAATATCCTTTCAATGCTGCTGAGATCGTGCTTGCGTGCCTGTTCAATGCCCAGGCGCATCATACCGCGAACACCGGTGGGGGAAAGCCATAGTGCGGTGGCTTTGTTGCGTGAAGCTACTTTCCACCACATGTCCTTTTCGGGATAATCCGGCGTACCATCGTAAAGCACCGAGGTACACCCGGTGAGGAGGGGTCCGTATACGTTGTAACTGTGCCCCACGATCCAGCCGATATCCGATGTACAGAACCAAACATCGGTGTCCTTTAGCCCGTATATCCATTTGCCCATACTGTATACGTATATCTGGTACCCGCCGTGTTTCTGCACGGTTACCTTCGGCTTGGCCGTGGTTCCGGACGTGGGCAGCAGGAACAATGGATCGTTGGAATCCATTACTTCACACTCGTCGCTCTGGCCGTTACCCCCGGCCAGGAATTCTTCCCAGTAAATGTCCCTGCCTGGTGTCATCTGGGGCTCTTTTTCTTTATTTTTTCTAAGAACCACCACTTTTTCAACTAATCCGGGCGGGCACATGCTAATTCCCTCGTCCACTATAGGTTTCAATTCCACCGGTTTTCCTCGTCTTGACCCCTCATCCTGGGTGAGAACATACTTGGCACCCGAAATTTGCAAGCGATCCGCAACCGCGTTGGATGAAAACCCAGCAAAGATGACCACGTGGATAGCACCCACCCGCGCGCAAGCCAGCATGGCCGCCACCGATTCGACACCTGTGGGCATATAAATGGAAACGCGATCTCCTTTTTTAACACCCATGCCGCGCAAAGCCTTCGCATACTGTTTAACCAAATCCAATAACTGGGCGTATGTTAAGGTACGCACTTCGCCTGTTTCCCCGTACTCGGCCACAATGGCAGCCCGGCCCGCCCGGCCCTTTTCGATGTTGTAATCCAGGCAATTATAGCATATGTTGGTTTGCCCTCCAATGTACCACTGGAAGGTGGGATAATCCCAGTTGAAAACTTTATCCCACTTTTTAAACCACTTAATTTCCGGCATCGCCTGCTCGGCTGCATAACCCCAGAATCCTTCCGTGTCCTCCGCGGCCCAGTCCATAAACCTTTTTACACGCGGTGGAATCAACCCGGTTCCTGCCGTTTTCTTCTGTTCGGACATTTGAAAATCCCCCTCGCTATCGAATAAGTTTATATTTTGCAATTAACAAGTTGCCAGCTTCGTCAACTGGATAGGACTTTGATACATTTTCAAATATTTTGATTATTCAGCTCCTTTTTATTTTTTGAATTATTTAAATATACACTCTTTTTATTATATTATGATATCTTTAGCCACATAAATATTTCACTGGCGGAATGTAAAAAAAAGACTTTTAACGGCTGTAGGAGAAAGTTGTTAGGTTATTTAATGTAATTACTGGTTATAGTGATGCTCATTATGCTCATCGTGCTCATCAAAAATTTTTTTGCATGCCATTTCACCGGTAACCATTTGGCGCACCATTTCCGCCGATTCCTGTGTCCCGACAACCAAGAGCACATCCTTCGCTTTTAATGTTATATCGGCCTCGGGTGAAACTATCTCATGCCCGTTTCGGTAAATGGACAATACCGTAGCTCCGGTGCGGGCCCTAATTTCCGCCTCGGCCAGAGAACGACCTAATAAAGGCGAGTCGGGAGGAACAGCCACCTCCTCCAGCTTTTGTAGCCTGCCAGCCATTGTAAAGGTATAATCCAGAAGCTGGTTCGTGAGACGATCTATTTCCCGGTTCAACTTTTCTCTTTGCTTTAGTAAAACTTCCAGGCGTTCCTGGATTTCCAGCAGCACTTTCTTCTGGTTGTAATCCGCCAGGTATTCCCTTGCCGCCCGGTCCGATTTGACTATAACGCCCACCCCGGGCATTACATCGACAATGTCCCTTTCGTGCAGCAATGTCAATGCCCGCCTTATTGTTTCCGGCGAAACATTGTATTTGCCGGCTAGTGTCGATCTGCCGAATATTTTTTGTCCAATACGATATTCGCCGCGTACAATCCTGGTGGCTATATCTACAGCAATTGTAATATACCTGGCCAGGTGAACTTGAGTCTGGTTTTCCTGCGTCAATGTTCTTTCCTCCTGGTGTCGCTACCTTTGTAGTTTAACTATTGTTGTATACTACCGTAATTCCGTTATCCCCAAAATCTTTCACCAAATCATCAACTTTGGTGGCGCTCAACCTTAACATGACGGTTATAATGCGGTCATCCTTCTCCCGGCAAGCCACACCATGCACATTTATCCCGTGGTTTTTAACAATATTTAACATATCGGCCAGGGCGCCGACCCTGTTTTCCATCTCCAAAACCAGCCTGACACCGGGCTTGCGTAAACCGAAGATGCGTATGAGCGCTTCGAAAACATCCGTTTGGGTTATTATACCCCTTAATTGACCGTTATCCACCACCAGTAACGACCGGATACCGTGCTCCCGCATTTGCAGTGCCGCTTCTTCAATCGTACAATTAGATTCGACCGTAATGGGATCCTTGACAAGAACTTCCTTAATAGTCATTTTGGATAAAAGGTAATTCATTTCGTAAATGCTCAGTGTTGTGGCGGGTGAAGGCGATACTTTCAGCAATTCCCTTTCGGTAACTAGTCCCGCCAGTTTACCGCGGTCCATAACCGGCAGCTGGTGCACTTTCCTCTTGCGCATTATGTTCAGTGCTTCCAAAACTGGTGTATCAATTGGAATGGTAATGGGCGAAGTGGTCATGAAATCCTTGACGAACATTTTCTATTCCCCTTTCCGCTTTGGTTTGGATTACATTTTCATCCCGGTGCTTTTAGCACTGTTTTATCTTTAAACCGCGGTACCTGTTGAAAGCGGCTGCCATTTCATGTTTACGCGGCAGCGCGTAATCGCCGGGATGCTGTCCTTTAAAAGGCGATAGTACATCCAAGCCGTATTTTTCAATATCTTTTTCAATCTTGTTTATTATCCCCGCCAAAGTTGTTTTCCCGTCAACATATTTCCGTGCCGCATACCTGATAACGGCCGCCAGTGCAGCGGCTTGGCTGTTGTCCACTAGTTGTTCGACGTTTTGCAGGTCCACATTTTCATGTCCAAGCTGGATATCATCAAGTCCCCTGGCCTTAATTTTACTCTTCTCATGGATGGAAAAAGAAGCCGGCAGTGGAATGCGCTTTTTAATCGCCGCCAGTGGAGAACCCGGCTCGCATATTCTTTCACCGCGATACTTTGCCGCTATTTTTTTCGCCGCTGTGGTTACGTCGCGGGGCAGGTAATTTTGCATCATGATCACCCGGTCCGCCACGTCGAAATAATCACCCGAACCCCCCACCACGAGAATTGTTGAAACGTTAAAACGGTCGTGCAATTCACGTACCCGGTCGATAAAGGGGGTAATGGGTTCCATTTCCCTGGCCACAAGGCGTTGCATCCTGCCATCCCTGATCATAAAATTGGTGGCGCTGGTATCCTCGTCAAGCAAGAGCAGGCTTGTCCCGATTTCAAGGGCTTCCACTATGTTTGCCGCCTGGGAGGTGCTCCCGCTGGCATTCTCGGTGGAAAAGTTAACGGTATCCCTGTTGAATGGCAAATTATTAATAAAACCGCTTATATCAACCCCTGTTATGCTTCGCCCGTCTTCAGCCCTTATTTTAACCGCGTCTTCTATGGTTATCACCAGTTCACGGCCGTCACCCGGGATGTGGTTATAGACTCCCTTTTCAATAGCCCTCAGCAGAGTGGATTTGCCGTGATAGCCCCCTCCAACGATTAACGTTATTCCCCGGGGTATACCCATACCCGAAACCCTGCCGCTGTGAGGCAGGTCTATATAAACCTTGTACTCCGGCGGTGATTGAAATGGAACAACATTGCCACCTGTCATGGGCCGGTCGCTTGCCCCGCTTTCCCTGGGCAATATAGACCCGTCCGCAACAAACGCTACCAGGCCAAGCTCCTTTAGTTTACACCTGAGCGCATGCTGGTCACGGGCCAGTTCGATATATTTTCGCAGCGCGCTGCGTTTAATATTTTTATATAAAAGGGAATTCAAAACAATATCCGGTACAATTTTCACCAGCAGGTATTCCGCTTCACCGGCTGTGACAGTTCTTCCCCTGGCCGGCAGGCCCACCTTGAAACGCGCTTCCACGTAACCGGAATTTACAACCATGGACGTGCGTTCCAGCACTTCCTGGCCGCACCGGTCCACGGCAATAATCCCGCTTTTACCCGTTCCCTTTTTACTCGAAAACCTTCTTGCCTCGCTGGCAAATCGCCTGGTTAAAAAGTCTTCCAGGGCGATTTTTTCGTAACGGTGTTTGTAGTACTCCTCTGGAAACCCGGCAATTTGTTGACTTACTCTTGCACGCATCTTGCTGGGTGGTGCAAAGGGATCGCTTTGCACGTGATCAATATACAGGGTGAAGAATTTAAAATCGTATGCTCCGGCTATTTCCTTATACGCGCCGTATCCCTTCCGGTCTATGTTTTTTAACCTGTCACTCAACTCTTCACTGCTCAACATGCTATCACCCTGTGCAATTAAAAACGCCAGCCCGGCAAACCGGCATTAACAAGCCGGTTTTCCGTCAGGAACACCGGCCCGGCCTACAACACCTTGCCAAGATTCAACAACAACCAAAGCTCTTCCCCTTTGTTAACCACACCGCTCAAGAATTCCACGCTGTCACCGGCCACGGCCGGAGGTTCCATTTCATCCTCGGTGTACCTTCCCACTTCTTGGACATTATCGACAATCATACCCACTTTTTGGTCGTTATATTCCACAACTATGATACGTGTTGAATCATCGTGTTCCTTTTCCGGCAAGCCCAGCCGCCGGTTAAGGTTTATAACGGGCACAATGTTGCCTCGTAGATTAATTATTCCTTCAACGTAATCCTTGGTATTCGGCACCTTAGTAATACTGGTCATGCGGATAATTTCCTGCGTTTCCTGAATGGGCAGCGCGTAAAGCTGGTTGGACAATTCAAAAATCACAAGCTGGCCTTCATTTTGCATTTTGAATCACCTTCTCAGGCATATTTTAGCATTATATTGGACAAAAAAAATCCCAATCCTTTTCAATTCTCTTGGTAACAAAAATTTTTTCAGCCTAGCCAAACACGTTAATATTACCCGGAAAATACTGTTCCACGTGCTTTTAGCAAGCGCGCCAAGAAGCCGGTTCCATCGCTTTTCACCGGCCTTTCGGCTGGCTTCGGGAACGCTGAAACCGGCCCGTAGCCTTGCATACTTTGACTTGTACAATTACACTAACCTATTTTTTCTTCCCGGAATCCTGTTTTTCCAGGTTTTCTTTCGGAGCGCCGCACTCCTTGCACTTACCCGGCTTGCACCGTCCTTCAACCTCGGCGCCGCAAGAACCGCATTTCCAAACGGCCACTGGTTCAACACCTCCTCAACGGTTATATCTTAACAGTTATATCTTATTATTCCCGGCGGCCGCACTCCTGATATCACCAACCGCGCGAGCCGGGTCGCCCGAACCGAAAACAGCCGAGCCGGCCACCAGCACCCGGGCGCCGGCACCGGAAACCTTAGAAGCGGTTAACACGTTTATACCCCCGTCCACCTCCAGCATTACTTCCGGTTTTTTTGTTTCCAGCAGGGAAGCAATGCGTCTTATTTTAGGCAGCATTTCAGGGATGAAATCCTGGCCGCCGAAACCGGGATTTACAGTCATTACCAGCACGAGGTCAATAAGGGGCAATATATATTCCAGTCCCTCCGGAGAGGTGCCGGGGTTATACGCAATGCCCGCCTTTTTACCGGTTTGGCGTATCAATTGTAGTGTACGATGCAGGTGGATGCATGTTTCCGCGTGCACGGTAATAATATCCGCCCCGGCGGTAGCGAAATCTTCTATATACCGTTCCGGTTTCTCAATCATCAGATGCACGTCAAACACAAGGCGTGACATGGAGCGTAACGCCTTTACCACCTGTGGCCCGAGGGTAATGTTGGGAACGAAATGGCCATCCATTACGTCAATATGTAAAAAATCGGCACCCGCTTTCTCCACCATCCGCACCTGTTCACCAAGCCTGGAAAAATCCGCTGAAAGTATGGAGGGCGCTATCTTGATCATCGGTGTCTCCTTTCCATATTCATAATCTCTTCCAGTAAAACCAGGTAGTTACGGTAGCGAAGGTCGGAAACCAGTCCCTGTTGAACAGCTTTTATTATCGCGCAGTCCGGTTCCTTGTAATGCAAGCACCCGCTGAACCTGCACCGGCCAGCGTGTTCTGAAAACTCCGGGTAACAATCGCCCAGCTTTTCGCTTGGCAGCAAGGGCAGGAAAATACTGGAGAAACCGGGAGTATCGACTACCAGTCCCCCTTTTTCAAGTTCGATAAGTTCAACATGCCTGGTAGTATGCTTTCCGCGCCCGAGTTTCCTGCTTATTTCCCCCGTTTTCAAACTCAATCCCGGTTGTAACGTGTTCAGCAAGCTTGTCTTTCCAACCCCGGATGGTCCTGCCAGTACGTTTACGTGGTCTTTTAAAACACGGCCCAGCTTATCAATCCCGAACCCCGTTTTAGCGCTCACCTTCAGCAAGGGAAAACCGGTCTTTTCATAGTGCTGTATCAGACCGGGCTCCTCCTGTTCAACCAGGTCGTATTTATTGAAACATATCACGGGACTAATACCGGCCACCAGCACCTGTACTAAAAAACGATCCAGCAAAACCGCGCTGGGGTCCGGTTCTTTGAATGCCATAACCACCAGCGCGCGGTCCACGTTGGCCACCGGAGGCCTTACCAACTCGGTTTGCCGGGGGAAAACTTCCTCCACTACCCCTTCTTCATTGCCCGTGGCGCTTACACGTACTCTGTCACCAACCAGTACCTGTCCTATAAGACGGCGTATTTTACCCCTTATTACGCACTTGCGAATGCCTTCGCCGGTGCGAACATAGAAAAAACCACCGATGGACTTGACAATTATTCCTTCCATGAAGGTCCTCCTCAATCCAAAGGTTCCTCCTTGATTAATTGCCCGTCCACTAGTATCTGGACCTTACCGCTACCCAGGTAGGTTATTTTCTCCCTGATTGTTTCACCCGCGGTATGGTTGCCCTCGTATTGAACTTTCCTACCCTCCATGTCCTCTACGATGATTTCCACAGTATGTGTTTTGCCGTCATCAGGTATCCCGTCTTTTATGGTTACTCGCGCATGGCGCTCCACAGGGCCGGGGCCGCTATTGACAACAACTTTAATTTTCGCACCCTCGGTGACCACCATTCCCGGGCTTGGTACCTGGTGAATAATTTGCCCTCTCAAGTATTCCGTGCTTTCATCCCAGGAAATGCGGTCAATAACCAGGTTCATTCCGGTCAACATCGCCTCAGCTTCATTTAGTGTTCTGCCCCGCAAGTCGGGCATTACCATTTCTTTCGGTTCTGGACCCTTGCTCAGGACAACCTTTACCGCGCTTCCTGCCACCGCTTTTTCGCCGGCGGCCGGGTATTGTCCAATTATCGTACCAATGGCGGCATTGGGATGGTATTCTTCCGACGGCTGCTGGTCCAGGGTCAAGCCTTTCTGTACCAGCTCGGCCTGTGCTTCGCTTAAGGTCAGGCCGGTGAGTCCCGGAACGGTTCTTAAATCAGGGCCTTTGCTGACAGTTATGGTTATAACCCGGCCCGGTTTGACCTCCGGGTCTTCCGGTCCATAATCCTGGTGGATAACTATACCTTTTTCTTCCTGGCTGAATTCCTCCAGCACTTCCACTTTCAAACCCAGCGACTCCAATTCAGCGCGGGCCTTTTCCTCTGTTAATCCTACAACTTTAGGAACCTTTATTGAAGGTACATCCATGAATTTGTAAAAACTGTACACGCCCCCCGTAATTAACCCGGTAATTAACGCCAGTATGGCAATCCACTTCCAGGTTCTTGGAATGCCGTCCTCAACGACTTTTTGTTTAGCAATGGTTCTTCCCGCCTGGCCGGAGTTATAATCATAATCGCGTCCTGTTTCGTCAATACCTTCAATACCACCGCCAATAGGTATGATCACTGTGTTCTGCCCCGTATCATCAATGACGGCTTCCAGCCGCCTTGCAAGCTCCCGGGCGCTCCTGTAACGGAGTTCGGGTTTTTTTTCCATTGCCCGGCCAATCACTTCCGCCAGTTCGGCCGGAACACTGGGGTTGACTTCATTCACGGGCAGGGGGGTCTCCTGGATATGTTTCAATGCTATGGCAATGGGACTGTCCCCGCTGTATGGCTGCTTCCCGGTAAGCATTTCATACAGAAGAATTCCCACGGCGTAGATATCGGACCGGGCGGTGGCCGTTTCACCCCTGGCCTGTTCCGGGCTCAGGTAATGCACCGACCCCATAATGGTGTCCGTCCTGGTTATGGTACCCGCCGTAGTTTCCATGGCGATGCCGAAATCCGTCAGTTTCGCCTTTCCATCCGCGGTGATAAGGATATTATGCGGTTTAATATCCCTGTGCACTATATTATTGTTATGCGCGTGCTCCAGTGCTTCACATACCTGCACCGCTATGTGCACCGCTTCTTCAGGCTCCAGCCTGCCCTTTTGCTTGATTATGTTTTTAAGATTGTCCCCACGGACATATTCCATTACCAGGTAATAGATGCCGTCTTCCTGCCCCACATCGTGGATATTTACAATATTGGCGTGGGATAACCTGGCAACCGCCTGCGCCTCGCGCCGGAAACGTTGTACAAAATCCTCGTCCGAGGTGAATTCGGGACGCATTACCTTTATCGTTACCTCACGCTTCAAAAAGGTATCGCGGCCCTTGTATACAATGGCCATGCCTCCCCCGCCCAGTTTTTCAAGTACCTCGTACCTGTTACCAAGCATTCTTCCAATCATGTCTTTCACCTCGGTTATCTTATCGGGGCCTGCATCTACCTTTGCAGCGCGCTGCGTATTATTTCCCGGGCCAGCGGCGCTGCGTGCGTTCCCCCGGCTCCGGCGTTTTCCAGCACCACCGCCACCACCACACGCGGCTCCTCCGCGGGCGCAAACCCCACAAACCAGGCGTGCGCTTTACCGTGCGGGTTTTCTGCGGAGCCGGTCTTACCGGCTACTGTTATTCCAGGGATAGCCGCGGAACGGCCTGTTCCCTGCCGGACGACGGAAACCATCTCTTCCTTCAACGCGGCCGCCACAACCGGGTCCACCGCTTGTATCCACTCTCTTGGGTAAACCACCCTAGTGTCCCCATCCGGGCTTCTATAACCCGATACAATGTATGGTTCCATGATCACGCCGTTGTTGGCCACCGCGCAGGCAAGCAATGCAGCATACAGCGGGCTGATTAAAACATGTCCCTGGCCAATGGCTGCGGATGCCAGTTCCGGCCCGTCCATTTCCCCGGGGGCCAGTATTTTCCCGGTATATGTTTCAAGTGGAAAGCCTGTATCCCTGGTCAGCCCGAAATCCAGCGCCTGCCGGTAAAAGGTTTCGGCTTCAAGGCTCAGCCCGTAACTGGCGAATGCCACGTTGCAAGATCTGGAAAATGCCGCGTGAAAATCGACATTACCATGTGCGGCGTTATCTTTTAAAATAAATCCCTCCACTTCCAGGCTCCCGTTGCAAGCAATTGTTTTTCCCGCCATATCCGGTTTGTTGGACAGCAAGGCCGCCGCTGTGACTATCTTGAACACCGACCCGGGCGGGTATGCGCCCTGGGTGGCGCGGTTCAACAGCGGGGAATCCGCCCGTTCCATGTATTTTTCAACTTCCGGCGGATTGTAAGAGGGATAACCGGTCATGGCCAGCACTTGGCCGGTTCGGGGATCCATTACAACAACGGCTCCCTTTTTACCCTCCAGCAGGCCATAAACCCGTTCCTGCAATTCAGCGTCCACTGTGAGTATTACGTCGTTACCTTTACCGGGGCGGTTTAAAATCCTGTCCAGCAACCGGTCCAGCCTGTTGCCTCCCTCCATGCCCATGAGGACCCGGGCCATTGATTTTTCCAGGCCGGCGGCGCCGAAACGGCTCGAGTAATAGCCGGTGATGTGTGCAGCCGCGGCGCCTAGCGGGTATTCCCTGGCATAGCCGTTATCCACCTGAACGCTGCGCGCCAGCTGGCGACCTCTCCGGTCCAGGATATCACCCCGTTCGATCAATTTCTCCCTGGCATATATGCGCGGGTCCACGGGGCCTTTCCCCCCGCTGGTCACGTTGCCGACATACACAGGTATAAAACCGATATAAACACAAATCGCCACCAATCCCGCCAGGACCATATAAGCCAGCCTAAGCACGTTTTTTTTCATGGTTTCCGGTCCTCACCGGATATATTTAGCAACATTCCGGCCAAAATAAAATTTGCCACCAGCGAACTGCCACCGTAACTTATAAACGGCAGGGTGATACCCGTCATTGGTAGTAGCTTTGTCACCCCGGCAATAATTATAAAAACTTGCAGGCCCAGTAAAACGGTGAACCCGGCGGCCAGCAGGCTTGAGTAATCATCCGTGGCCATAAGCGCAATCCTGAACCCCCTGTAAATAAGAATCATGTAGATAAGTAGAATGCCAATACCGCCAAGAAGGCCGGTTTCTTCGCAAATGGCGGAGAAAATGAAATCGGTGTGCACGGCAGGAATATACCCTGGAAAGCCGGCACCGAGCCCGGTGCCGAATATTCCGCCGGCGGTGATGGCGTATAACGATTGAATAATCTGGTAACCGGCACCTTCGGGTGACAACCAGGGGTTCAACCATATCTCAATCCTGGTATGCACGTGATCGACTTTGAAAAATGCCGCCATTGCTCCGGCAAGGAACAAAAAGATGCCAAACACTATATAGCTCCACCTGGCGGTGGCGATATACACCATGGCCAGGAAAGTACCGAAATAAATCAAAGCGGTGCCCAGATCCCTTTGAAATACCAGAACCAAGAGCGCGGTCAGCCACATTCCCAGCAACGGCCCCCACTCCTGGATACCGGGTAAAATATACTGCCTTTCCGAACGCCAGGGCATCCTGTATTCCACCAGGTAACTCCCGAGAAACAATACCAGTAACAGCTTTACAAATTCAGAGGGTTGCAGGTGAAAAAAACCCAGGTCCAGCCAGCTCTTGGCCCCCCCCTGCTCAATACCGAAGAACACGGGCAAAATTAGTGCAACTATTCCACCCAGGGCCAGCAGGTACTTGTAATCGGAAAGGAGCCGGTACCTTTTGCCGATGCCGGTGGTGATAAAAAGAGCGGCCATACCGATAACGACCCAGGCAAGCTGCCTGTAACCGTAAGCCGGTTCAATGCGGAACAGGAAAACCATACCCGTGCCCACCAGGAAAAAAACAAGTGGAGCTATGTAAATATCGTAACCGGCATTTTTAATTTGCCAAAGCAGGCTTAAGCCCGTAAAACCAATCAACATGACCAGCGAGGATACCACGGCCCATAAACCCGCACCCCCGGGGTCGCGCAGGTACAGTATTACCGCACCGGTCAATGTATAAAGAAAAGCAAGCAGTATTAGACCTCTTTCTCTGCCGCGCCCTTGCCGGTACAATTCAATCCACCGCCAGGTATATCATGGTGATATTATCATTACTACCCGAATCCAGTGCTTCTTTTAACAACCTGCCGACAATTTCATCGGGCTCAATTGGAAGACCCATAATTTCTGCAATCCTTCTTTCATTAACAAAGGCGGACAACCCGTCTGTACATAACAGCAAGCGGTCACCTTTTATCAAAAGGTATTGAAAAATATCAACTTCCACCACAGGCCCGATACCAAGGGCCCTGGTTAATACATTCCGCCTGGGATGGTTTGCGGCGTCTTCCTCGGTTATTCCGCCTCCGTCAATTAATGCCTGCACCAGCGAGTGATCACTGGTTAGCTTGATAATACCACCATTCCTTAAAAGAAGAGCCCTACTGTCCCCCACATTGGCCACAAGCAAATCATTGCCGTGAAGATGGCATGCCGTTAAAGTGGTCCCCATGCCCTTTCTTTGGGGATTTTCCAGGGATGAAGCGTATACCGCGTCATTGGCGGCAATAACTGATTCGTAAAGTAACTGTCTAAAAGACACGGTATTGTAGCGCATCCTGAAATAATGTTCAAACGCCAGCAAAGCAGTTCTGCTGGCCACGTCACCAGCCCTGTGCCCCCCCATCCCGTCGGCTACGGCAAACAGCCCCAGGTCGGGGCATGCACACAAGTTATCCTCATTCCTCGGCCGCACCGGGCCGCATTCGGTAATTTTGCTCCACCTCATTATCCCACCTCACAAACCTGAAAATGACGTCCCCCACTTTGATTTGATCACCGTTTGCCAGTACCGCGGGCCTGGTCAACAGTAAACCGTTAAGATATGTCCCGTTTCTGCTTCCCAGGTCTTCCAACCAGTACTGCCCGTTACGGAGGTGGATTACGGCGTGGTGGTTTGATGCGAAAGGATCCGGCAAAACCACATCATTTTCCTTCCCCCTGCCCAGCCTGGTGCTACCGGACAATATATAAACATTATTTTCCATCGCGTACTCTTCAGGAGCATATTCAACCCGGAGCGTTCCCGCACCTGCCCGGCCCGGTTCGTAATTTACGACGTTTATCCCCGTTCGACGGAGAGCGTCCCGGTTTGCACGAACAGGTTCCGTGGCAAAGCGTAAATCCCTAATTAAATAAAGAAGCACTATATATATAAAAACGTAAATTAATACCAAAAACGCCACTCGCAAGGTGAAAATTAATATTTCCAAAATCATACCACCTTGAAGGTCAATATCGTGTTGCCCATTCTTATAACATCCCCGGGTTTTAACTCGGCGCTGGTTACCCTGGAGCCATTTACAAATGTTCCGTTTGTACTTGCCTGGTCGGATATGAAGTAACTCGGACCTTTACGAAAAATAACGGCGTGTTTCCGGGAAACACTGTTATCAGTCAGGCACACGTCACAGGTACCTCTCCGCCCGATGCTGGTGATATCCCCCTCCAGTTCAACCTGTTCACCGTTATGCAGCTCAAGCACTACCCGGCGAAGGGTGTTAATCCTTTTACCGGCACAATCGCCTCTAATTGGAATATAACGCAGGGTGTCCTCCGATAAAGAATCAATATTTTCCCCTTCTCCCGGAGGAAGCTGATCGTATCGAGTTACTATGCGTATTGGTTCGTCTTCGTTGTAGTCTTTTTTTTCGGTGTCTTTTTCAAAATTGATAATTACCGGGCCGGTCAAAATATATTTTTTTTCCGCCGCCTTGCTGGTTACATATTCCTTCATTTCCGAAGCCAGGTGGTTTAAAAGCGGTTTCAGCTTTTCATAATCCGTTTCGTCAAGATATATTTCGTACTTGTTGGGTACATAAACCCCTTTAAGCCCAACCCTGCGGCCCTTACGCATTTCCTTTGCCAGCTGTCTCGCTATGTCAACCGGTTGCAGGCTACCCTTTCCCCTGCCGCGAAAAAATTTTTCAATATACTTTTCCAGGTTTTCCTCGAGTTCATTTAAAAAACCCAGCTTTGCTCACCTCGCTCCGTTTTCGTTACGCTGCAAATACCTCCTTTTTAACTGCCCGCACGCTGCATCGATATCAAGACCCATTTCCCGGCGTAAAGTAACGTTATAACCGGCTTCTTCCAGTACCAGGCGGAATACACGGGTTCTTTCGGGCAAGCTGCGCCCGATTCCCCGGTCCCGCACCGGGTTGGCCGGTATCAGGTTTATATGACAGTGAATTCCTTTTAGAACGCGAACCAGTTCCCTGGCTTGTTCCCTACCATCGTTTATCCCGTTGATAAGTGAATACTCAAATGTAACGCGCCGGCCTGTGACCTTCGCGTATTCTTTGCAAGCCGGCAGCAGTTCCTCCAGCGGGTATTTCCTGTTCACCGGCATAATTCTGTTTCTCAGCTCGTTATTCGGCGCGTGCAAAGACACCGCCAGGGTGATTGATAACCGCAGCTTCATCAGTTTCCGTATACCGGGCACGATACCGCAAGTGGAAAGAGTGATATGCCTTTGACCTATGTTCAGCCCGTAGGGGGCAGTGGCCAGTTCGATAAATTTACATCATAATTGTCCAGGGGTTCCCCGGAGCCCATCAGAACAACATTTCCAATCCTTATCCCCGCATCTTTCTGCATCGACCATATTTGTCCCAGTATTTCACCCGCAGTCAAATTGCGTATCAACCCACCAATACCTGAAGCGCACATCATGCAGGCCATGCGGCAACCGACCTGAGTTGATAGGCATGCTGAATAACCGTGCCTGTATTTCATTAAAACACTTTCCACCGCGTGCCCGCCGGGCATTTCCAGCAAGTACTTGAATGTTTCGCCGTCCTTTGAGAACTTTTTTTCCAAAATGACCGGTTCCTCGATAATGAACAGCTTGCCCAGCTTAACGCGCATTTCTTCCGGCAGGTCAGTCATTTCGGAAAACCGTGTCACTCCCTTGCGGTGAACCCACCGTATTACCTGCTTGGCCCGGAATTTGGGCCATCCCAACCCGGCTATTTCTTTTTCCAGTTCCGGCAGGTTATAACACCTTATACCGGGCAAACCGGTCATTAGCCAATCCCCCTGGAATAATTTAATAACTTTCTACACTCCGGGCTGCAATTCCTTTGCGGCGGCATGCTGGCGGGCTTCCTCAATTACACTTTCAATTACTAAATTTGACGTAACTACTTGCACAATGGTTGCTTTTCAATTCTTTTTCTTGCTCATCCTGGCTATGAAAAACCCGTCCAGGCCTTCATGCACGTGGGGTAATATTTGCAAGTAGCCGTCTTTCATCGTATCCCGGTGGTCCAGGCTTTCTGGCAACAACCCCGTGAGCGGTTCGAGTTTGAATTCCGGGTGGGCGGCCAAAAACGACTTGACCTGACAGGTATTTTCCTCTTCTGTAATTGTACACGTGCTGTATACAAGCACACCCCCCGGTTTGACCGCCGCGGCAACGGAATCGAGAATTTGCTTTTGTAGTTCCGCCAGCTCGTAAATTTGTTCTTCTTTTTTTCGCCACCTGGCATCCGGACGGCGGCGTAAAACTCCAAGGCCGGAGCATGGAGCGTCAACCAGCACGTAATCGGCCCACTGGTTATAGCTTTCCGGCAAATCCCTGGCGTCCACCAGCAGCGGTTGCACTATTTCCACTCCCAGGCGGCGGCAATTTTGACGGATTAGCTTGATCTTGTGCTCGTGAACGTCAATGGCGATTATTTCTCCTTTGTTCTGCATTATTTGTGCCAGGTGAGTTGATTTGCCCCCCGGGGCCGCTGCCACGTCAATCACCCGTGAGCCGGGTGTGGGATTTACCGCCTGGCCGGCAAGAATTGAACTTTCATCCTGAACCTGGAACAACCCCTGCCGGAATGATTCCATTTTCCCCAGGGAAAAAAAACCTTCCAGGTGCAGGCAGTGCTTTGCGTACTTGCCCTTGCGGGCTTTGATACCCAGTTTTTCCAGTTGAAAAAGCAGCAACTCTTCACTGGTTTTGAGCAGGTTGACCCTGACAGTGTTTGTCGCGGGAAGGTTATTCGCCCTGCAAAGGGCTTCCGTTCCTTCAAAGCCGTATTCCGCAAGCCAGCGCCGTACCAGCCACTTTGGGTGAGAATGACGAATTGATATGTATCCCACCGGGTCTTTTCCCGGATCCGGGTAATTTATTTCGTTTTTGCCCCTGGCCAGGTTCCGGAGCACCCCGTTGACAAGCTTCACCGTGCCGGCATGCCCGTACCGGCGCGCCAGGTTCACCGACTCGTTCACCGCTGCAGAATCGGGTACTCTATCCATGTATAGCAGCTGGTATGCTCCCAGTCGCAAAATATTTCTAATAGTAACCGGCAACCCGTCAATGGGATGGCGCAAGAACTTACCCAGCGCCCAGTCAAGCGTATTCAAGGATCGCAGGGTACCGTATACCAGTTCTGTAATAAAAGCCCGGTCCTGTTTACCGGGTTCGAGTTTATCCAAGAAGGCGCCAAGGGCCAAGTTGGAGTACGCTCCCTTGCTTTCCACTTCCATTAGCACCTGCAGCGCCGTTTCCCTGGGTTTTATACTTTCCGGCAAATTATCACGCTCCGTGTTTTTCAGCTAATAAAAAACCTTATCGCTTCATCCAGCTGTTCCATTGAAAAATCAGTATTGAAACACGGGCCGTTTGGTCTAAGGTTAGTGATACCCAAAACCGGCAGCGGGTTAACATCGAGGATTCCGCTGGTCAGGTCCCGCTCACAGGCAATGGCCACGATGGCGCGGGGTTTGTAATCAACAATATACTTTCTTGCCAGCGTTCCTCCGGTGGCCATGCCTACCCTGATTCCGTAACGGTCCCTGATTTCCAAAATTCTGTTTACGCTACATTTTCCGCAACGGCGACAGTTATCCACCTTTCCGGTTATCTTGTGCTCGCACTCGCTGTTTTGAAGACAGTGGGGCGCGAGAAGTAGTAACTGGTGCGGCGCTATCTTGATCTGCCTGGCCCGGACAAGATTGTTGTTTACCTCAATGAACGAGCGTTTAATTCGATTCAGGTCGATGCGAAAAATTTTGCCCAGCGCCAGGACCAGCGGGAAAAAAGTGTTTAACGCCACACGCACGGGACCCTGAAAAGGTAAAACCGGTCGTGAATGGATTATGGTCAGTATTATTCCCGCAAGCCCGAACCCGGCCAAGGATATTAAACCTATCAACGCTGCGGCCATTAAAAACAGCACTATCCGGTATATCCCGGCTCGCTCCGGGCTGAATAGCAGGTACCAGATTGCGGCGGCAAATAAACCCGCCATTACCAGCGCCACACCCAGTAACCCAATAAAGAGCCTCTTTCTCTCCTGGACCTGCACCAGTTCGCTCAATTAAATCATCTCCCGCCTGCGGCCAGTCATTCCAGTACCGTACCGGGTAAAACAGGGTTACCCCTTAGAAACTCGGAAGTACTCATTCTCCTCTTACCCTGCAGTTGCAATTCTTCAATACTTACAACACCATTGCCCGTTTCCACAATTATGCCCCTGTCCTCGCTTGTCCACAACACCCGCCCGGGTTTTCCGTATAGATCCCCTTCCCACGCAACCGGTCTTGCACGCCAAACTTTGAGCAACTTGCCGCCAAGAACGGTTCTGGCCCCGGGCCACGGGTTCAATCCCCTGACGCGGTTTTTGATTTCAACCGCGCTCTGCCGCCAATCTATTATCTCATCTTCTCTTGTTAGCGCGGGAGCGTAAGATGCTTTAGCATCATCCTGCGGGCTAAGTGTCGCCTTCCCGCCCGCAATCAGGACAAGCGCTTCCACCAGCATCTTTGCGCCAAGTTCGGCCAGCGAATCGTGCACGTCACCGGTGGTATCATCCGGCCCAATTGGTAAGGGGTGCTGGAGAATAATGTCCCCGGTATCCAGCCCGGCGTCCATTTGCATTATTGTCACACCGGTTTCCTTTTCCCCGTTCATTACCGCCCGGTGGATGGGCGCAGCCCCCCGGTAGGCGGGCAGAAGGGACGCATGCACATTGATACAGCCGTAACGTGGCAAATCCAGTATTTTCTCGGGCAATATTTGCCCAAAAGCCGCCACGGCCACCACGTCCGGGGCCAGGTTTTCCAATACTTCAATAAATTCCGGGTTGCGTATTCCATCCGGTTGATAAACGGGCAGGCCTGCCCGCTGGGCAAAAACCTTCACCGGCGACCGGCGCAACTTTTTTCCCCGTCCTCCCGGCCGGTCGGGTTGAGTAACAACGGCCTCTATTTTATACTTTTTATCTACCAGCGCACGCAAGGAAGGAAGAGCAAATTCCGGCGTGCCCATGAAAACAATTCTCATTTCTCCAACCTGCCATTTTTATGTTGCCTTTTTAATATTACTGGCTTTATCAATGAATAAAATCCCATCCAGGTGATCTATCTCATGCTGCAAAGCGCGGGCAAAAAATCCTTCCGCGCGTATATCCACCTTTTCACCGCGCCTGTCCAGTCCTATCACCCTTATCCTGGCGGCCCTAGTAACATCTCCCACCATTCCCGGCACGCTCAAGCAGCCCTCGGTGTCGGTTTGGACACCTTCCGCTTCAGTAATTTCGGGGTTTATCAACTCCACCAGCCCCTCACCTACATCAACCACAATTACTCTTTTTAAAACCCCTATTTGTGGTGCCGCAAGGCCCACTCCCTTATATTCGTACATGGTATCGCGCATGTTATCCAGCAATTTGTCAATGTGGCGGCCCAGCTTGCTGACTTTTTTGGCCTTTTCTCTTAAAATCTCGTCCCCGGCTTCCACTATTTTATATACGGCCAACCAAAATGCCTCCTTAAACAGTGGTTTTATTTTGCTTCTTTATATCTTCTTTATATTCAAAAGAGTATCTTTCAACGAGTTAAAGACACTACATCATCGACATGGGATCCACATCCACGCTCAGGTGCAATCCCTTGCCCGGCGGTGCAAAACCAGTTGCTCGCCGGATATCTTCCATAACCAGCCTTAATCTTTTGTAATCCCTGCTCCAAATAATAATATGCCAGCGGTGTTTATTTTTCAAACGTGATACCGGGGCCGGCGCCGGTCCTGCAATAAATATTTTATCCCCTTCATGTGCCCCGGTAAAGCCATCAATTGTTTCCCGGAAATCCACGGCCGCTTGACGAACTGCGTTTTCATCCTCCCCGTATACCAGAAACCGCACCATCTTTGAAAAGGGCGGGTATCCCATGGCTTTGCGCATCCCAAATTCCTTATTAAAAAACCCGTGATAATCGTGCTTTGCAGCGGCACGTATAGCATAATGCTCGGGGTTGTAAGTCTGTATAAGCACTTCCCCTCTCTTATCGCCCCTTCCGGTGCGCCCGGACACCTGTGCCAGAAGTTGAAAAGTTCGTTCCGCAGCCCGGAAGTCAGGCATGTGCAGGGTTATGTCCGCGTTGACAACTCCAACCAGAGTTACTCCGGTAATATCCAATCCCTTGGCAATCATTTGGGTGCCAACCAAAATATCCGCTTTTCCCTCGGAGAAGGCCTCCAGTATATCCCGGTGGGAACCTTTTCGCCTGGTTGTGTCAGCGTCCATTCTTAAAATCCTGGCGCCGGGGAAGGCTGCCCGGAGTTCTCTTTCCACCCTCTGGGTGCCGGCTCCGAAATACCCGATTTCCCTGCCCCCGCATTCGGGACAGGTCCTTGGCGCCTTAATCGAATAATTGCAGTAATGGCACCGCAACCTGAAATCAATGTGGTAAGTCAGCGATATGTCACATCGCGGGCACTTGACAACAAGGCCACACTCCCTGCACACCACCAGCGTGTTGAAACCACGGCGGTTTAAAAAAATAATACTCTGGTCGTTTTTATTCAGGCGGTCAGCCAGCATATGCATCATGTGCCGGCTGAATATTCCACCATTACCGGCCCTGGTTTCTGCTCGCATGTCTATAATGCCCACCCGGGGTAGCGGTCGCCCTTCTATTCTTTGTTTCATGTCCACCAGTTTATAAGAACCGCCGGGAAGTGCCCGGCAGTACGATTCCAGTGAAGGCGTTGCACTACCCAACACCAGAACACCATTATTTTTTTGCGCCCGGTGAAGGGCCAACACCCGGGCGTGATAGCGGGGCGTTTCTTCCTGCTTGTAAGACCACTCGTGTTCCTCGTCAATAATTATCAATCCCGGGTCTTTCACGGGAGCAAGAACGGCGGAACGGGTACCCAAAACCACTGTAGCCGTCCCTTCTTCAACACGTGTCCATTCATCGTGCCTCTCACCGTCCGACATGCGACTGTGAAGGACCGCCACCAGTTCCCCAAACCGTTCTTTAAATAGTTTAACCATTTGGGGAGTTAGTGATATCTCCGGAACCATGGTTATTGATTGCCTGCCCTCAGCAAGCGCCGCTTCTATACAGCGCAGGTACACCTCTGTTTTACCGCTCCCTGTTACTCCGTGCAGTAGTACTACCCCATGCCCTTTTTGCATACTGCCGGTAATTTCAGCCACGGCTCTTTCTTGCTCCCCGGTAAGTACCTGTTTTGCCGGAGTGCCACCCCCCACGTCCGGGTAGGGGTCTCTTCTTTGCGGCTCATACGCAACACGAAGCATTTTTTTTGCCGCCAGCCTGTCCACCACGGATTCCGACGCGCCACCGGCCGCGGCCAATTCGGCCCGGGAGAGGCCCGGTTTCATCATTGCCGCCTCCAAAACGGCCAGGCTCTTTGGCGCCCGCTTTTTCAGTACCTGGCGCAAATCGTTTATTTCACCTGCAGAATAATAATACCGGGCCCGCTTTGCAGGTTCCACTTTGTTCAAAACAGGCGCTATAATAGCCTGCAACGCTTTTACGGTATCGCAGAAATAATAACTTGCCATCCAACGGGCCAGCGCCAGCTGGTTATGGTCAAAAAGGGGCCTGTCGCTGGCCAGTTCCAAAATATCTTTTATTTCGCCGGCCAATCTGGTATCGCCGCCGGTTCCTACAACAAAACCAGTTACCTTTCGACCCCCGAAAGGCACCCTTACCCGGTAACCCAATCGGAGGACACCGGCCATTTCAGCCGGCACCCGGTACTGAAAAGTTTTCTCCGGCCTGATACCAGGTATTTCCACCAGAACTTCAGCGTATAACTCCTCCGGCATGTCATCCCCTCGCATTAACCCTGGCCGAATTGATTGCCGAATTGATTATATTCATTGATTTTCTTTTTCACAGCCAACCTAATTATAGAACAAAAAGAAACCAGCCTCAAACCGGATTTACATGCAATTTGGCGGCTTCTATAACGCCGGTACCAGAGATTATATTAACTGTGGTTTATGTTAATTCTTAAGTCCATGTGAGTTGCAATGAATAAAAGCCCGCGGCTGATTGTTCCTGCACAAAAATAACCGGCGGGTGCTTGAGGGCCAAACCGCCGGTTGGGTTTTTATGGTAAACCCCCGAAAAATGCTCTTGGGTATGGGTATACCTGTTCCGTCTCGCTTTATCTAAACAAGTAACGCATTACCAAAACGGCACCATAAGCCGTCCTTGGCTCAATTTCAGCCTCTCGCGGCCGTCCTGGCCGCTCGTCCGGTTTCGCAACCTCGCTGCGCCGGTTGCTGTTACCGGCGCTCCCGCTAATCGCTCGACCGGAACAGGTATACCCACAAATATTTTCACCCTCCTGCTGGCGGCACAACATTGAAGCCTACACTCTACTTACTGGCCGCCAAATACTTCCGTACTCAAATAACGCTCGCCGGTATCCGGCAGTATGGCAAGCACGGTTTTGCCTGGACCAAGCTCCTTTCCAACCGACAGGGCCGCACAAACAACGGCTCCGCTAGATATACCCGCAAGCAATCCTTCTTCCCTGGCCAGCCGCCTTGTCATTTCAAAAGCGTCTTCGTCGGATACTGCAATAGGAGCATCCACCAGGCTCATGTCCAAATTATCCGGAACAAACCCGTCTCCAATGCCCTGGATTCCGTGCCTGCCGGGTTTTTTCCCGGATAGAACCGCTGACTTGGCGGGTTCAACGGCATAGACTTTAGTACCCGGAAATTCTTTTTTAAGAACCCTGGCCACTCCGGTTAATGTACCACCCGTTCCTACACCTGCAATAAAGGCATGAATATGGTCCTTAACCTGTGCCAGTATTTCCCTGGCAGTGGTTTGTTCGTGAAATGCGGGATTGTTGGGATTGGCAAATTGATCGGGCATCCACGCACCCGGTATTTGTTGCACCAGTTCCCTGGCCTTGCGAACCGCGCCACTTACATCTTCCGAAGCGGGGGTAAGAACCACCTCAGCCCCGTAAGCCCTTGCCAGCATCCTCCTTTCCCGGCTCATGGAATCGGGCATTACAACTATAACCCTGTAACCCTTGACCGCCCCAACCATGGCCAGCGCTATTCCCTGGTTGCCGCTGGTCGGTTCCACGATTACACTACCGGGCTTGATAATACCTTCTTTTTCAGCTGCAAGGATCATGCCCAGGGCGGCTCTTGCCTTGGCGCTTCCACTGGGGTTGACCATCTCTAGCTTGGCCAAAATATTTGCCGGGCAATCGCCTTTAATCTTGTCCAACCTCACCACCGGCGTTTTTCCTATCAATTCCAGCACGTTATTTTTTACATCGCTCATACTGCCAATCTCCCTTCCCGCAGCGATACCACTTGAATTATTGACAGGTGTTAACTATAATCTTACAATTAAAATGGAGGATAGAAATTTGAATACTTTCAACTCAAAAGATGCTTATTCATCGATTAGAACAATAATAGAGCTGACAAAAACTTATGACATGCTAGAAGATGTTCTCAGTCGTCACTTTGCGCGATTTGGCCTCTCATATCCCAAATTCAACGCCCTAATGCAACTGCGCAACGCGGGGGAGAGCGGGCTGTCACTCTCCGAGCTGGGCGAGCGCATGCTGGTAAGCAGGGCCAACATAACAGGACTTATAGACAGGCTGGAAAGGGACGGCCTGGTAACCAGAGAAATCGATCCCCGCGACAGGCGGGTTTTCAGGGCAAGGCTAACCCCAAAATCAATGCACCTGCTTGATAACTTGTTGCCCCTGCACGCTCAATTCGCGCGTGATGCCATGTCCGGTCTAAGTTCAGAAGAGAAGGAACAGTTAATCGGGCTACTGCAAAAATTATTTCACAGCCTCAGCAAAAAATAATGTGTGTTTTTTATGTTATATTCGTTAACATGTTAACAATTAGTTTTGGTAAATACATGTTAGCATGTATTATTTAACTTTTTAAAAATCGGGGGCAATTTCGAATGCAATGCGAACGCTGCAAACACATCATTGAGCCCGGTGAAAATTACGAATGGTACGGCAAGCAATTGTGCGAGGATTGTTACATGGATGCATTACAACCACCCAAACCCTGCGATCCGGCCGCGGTTTCAAGCGCCAGGGCCACCCGTGCAATGCTCGGCCAGCGAGGCGTGGATGGTCTAACCCCTTTACAAAAGCAAATTTACGAGCTAATAAAGGAAAAAGGTAAAATCACCAGGGATGAAATATTTAAAACTTTCAATTTGCCTTCATGGGAGCTGGAAAAACAGTTTGCCGTACTAAGGCACTGTGAACTGGTACACGGTTACAAAGAAGGAAATCAAGTTTACCTGACCACTACCGTACCGGAAGACGCGGCACTTTAACACGCCGCGTCTTTATTACGCTTGATTATCTCAAGCACGGTGTCCCAGATTTTATCTCCCAGTTCCAGCTTATCCATCACCGGTAACGATTCCACCCTGCCGTCCGGGTAAAGTAGTTTAACAATATTGGTATCAGAGCCAAAACCCGCCCCGGGTTGAGTAACATCATTTGCTACAAGCAGGTCCAAGTTCTTTTTCAATAGCTTGGCACGCGCATTATTCAGCAAGTCTTCGGTTTCCGCTGCAAAGCCGACCAAAACCTGTCCCTTTTTTTGTTTCCCCAGTTCCATTAATATATCCTTGTTTCTTTCCAGCTCCAGTACCATGTCGCCGTTTTCTTTTTTAATCTTTTGCCGGTGAGTCACCTTTGGCCGGTAATCAGCCACAGCCGCGGCCTTTACAACCACGTCAACCCGGGGGTAGATATCCATCACCGCCCGGTACATCTCCTCCGCGGTTTCCACCATAACAACGTGCACCCCGTCCGGTGGTTCCAGCCAGGTGGGTCCTGAAACCAGGTGAACTTTCGCGCCCCTGTTGGCAGCCGCTTCAGCCAGCGCGTACCCCATTTTACCGGAACTGCGGTTGCTGATATACCTGACCGGGTCAATGGGCTCGCGTGTTCCGCCGGCCGTTACCAGCACTTCCATGCCGGCCATGTCGCCGCCATTTTCAAAAAACTTATGGATTTGTTCCAGTATGTCCGGAATTCCGGCCAGGCGCCCCGGTCCCTCATCTCCACAGGCTTGCCTTCCCGTGCCCGGGCCTACAATAACAAAACCCCTCCTGCGGAGGCGGCCCAAGTTTTCCTGCACCACCGGATTGGAATACATTGACACATTCATTGCCGGGCAGATGAATACCGGGCAATTCATGGCCAGTAAAGCGGTGGACAGTAAATCATCGGCCAACCCGCACGCAATCTTCGCTATAATGTTGGCGGTGGCAGGTACAATTACTGCCATATCTGCAAGCCTGGCCAGTTCCAAATGCGGGAATCGCCATCCCGGCGGCGTATCAAATAAATCGGTATGCACCCGGTTGCCGGAAATGGCTTCGAAGGCCAGCGGTTTCACAAATTCCCGTGCGGAAGCGGTCATTATAACATGTACATCGGCGCCCGCCTTCACCAGCGCGCTGGCGAGGTCCAGCGCCTTGTAAGCCGCAATGCCGCCGGAAACTCCCACGATAATGTGCTTTCCAGCTATCATCAGCGACCCCCGTTATTTTATTCCTTGCCTTGTTCTCCTGTAACTTATCTTGCCGCGCACTGTTTCATGAAGTGCCGCCGTCACCGGTTTACTTGCAACTTCCGGATCTAGTTCACCATTTTGGCGCAGCGCCATCTCGGTAATCTGTCGCGCTCGTTTTGCAGATACAACCACCAGGGTGTACCTGCTATCAACAAATTTCATTAGTTCATCCAAGGAAGGTTTATTCATGACTATTTTAACATCCCCCCATTGTGCTGCAAAAAATTATTACATAATTACACTTTAATTATACTAACGATATTTCTCCAGCAATGACTCCGTGTCAAGAAGTGCCGGGCGACACCTTTCAGCCGTTATAATGGCGCTTACAGTGCGGGCCGCTTTTTCCACTTTGTCGTTGATTACCAGGTAATCATATTTGCCAAGCTGGGCAACTTCTCTTTCCACCCATGTCAAGCGGCGCTGTATTTCCTCTTCACTGTCGGTGGCCCTGCTTTTCAACCTGTGCTCAAGCTCGGCCCTGGAGGGAGGTATTAAAAAAATCAATATACACCCGGGATACTTTTCGCGCACCTGGAATGCTCCCTGCACGTCAATTTCAAGTATTACATCCCGTCCTTCGTTAATGGATTTCATTACCGGTTCCGCGGGTGTTCCATAATAATTTCCGTATACCTTTGCCCACTCAAGCAACTTGCCTGCCTCAATCATGGCTTCAAATTCCGCTTTGCTTAGAAAATAATAATCAATTCCGTCCCTCTCCCCGCTGCGGGGTTTCCTGGTGGTTGCAGATATGGAAAGCCTTAATTCAGGCATTATTTTAAACAAAGCGCGGCATATCGTTCCCTTTCCCGAACCCGATGGCCCGGAAATAACAACCAGGTTGCCCGTTTTTCTCAGGCTGTTCATATCGCTTTTACTCGTCATCATTCCCGGAAGTGCTCTCTTTGCTTACCAGCCGGTGCGCAACAGTTTCCGGCTGAACTGCGGATAGTATTACGTGATCGCTGTCGGTAATAATAACCGCCCTGGTACGTCTCCCGTAAGTGGCGTCAACAAGCATTCCGCGATCCCTGGCTTCGGTTATAATCCTTTTAATAGGTGCCGATTCGGGGCTTACAATAGCGATAATCCTGTTGGCAGACACTATATTACCGAACCCGATATTAATAAGTTTAATATCCATCTCCATCCTCCCTAAAGAACTGTATCATTCAATATTTTGCACTTGTTCCCTTATTTTTTCAAGTTCACTTTTGATTTCCACCACAGTTGTGTTTATAGCCAGGTCTCCGGATTTTGAAGCAATGGTATTTATTTCCCGGTTCATTTCTTGCAACAAAAAGTCCAGCTTCCTTCCCACCGGGACTTCGCTTTCCATGCAACCGCAAAGCTGTGCCAGGTGACTGTGCAACCTTACAATTTCTTCGGTTATACTGGCCCGCTCCGCAAAAAGTACTATTTCGGTTTCCAGCCGGGACGGATCAGCAATGCCCGGTTCGAGCAACTCTTTTACCCTGTTGCCCAACCTTTCCCTGTATTCTTCCACCACCAGAGGTGCGCGTTTTTCTATTTCTTTAACCATTTTCTCAATGTGTCTCGCTCGCTCAATGATATCCGCGTACAGCCGGTTGCCTTCCGTTTCACGCATCAACAGCAGGCCGCGCATCGCCTTCATTAAGGCACCTTCCACAACAGGCCACCACTGTTCCACGTCACTCTCAGGTTCTTCCAGGACCACCACCCCGGGCAGGTGCATGAGTTCCGAAACCGTCAGAATCCCCTCAAGCATCAGCTTTGATTTTATTTCCCGCGCCGCCCTCAGGTAATCGCCGGCCAGTTCTTCCTCAATCCTGACCCTTGGTTTATTTTCACCCAGTAGTTCCATGTTAATATAAACGTCCACCCTACCGCGGGTAATTTCTTGCTGTATCGCACGCCTGATTCGGTCTTCAAGTGCATTCATGGACCGGGGCATGCGCAGAACAATTTCACAGTAACGGTGATTTACGGATTTCATTTCCAGCGTTACTTTCAAATGCTCGTTACTGTCTTCCCCACGCCCAAACCCGGTCATACTTTTGACCAATTTCCCACCACCCTGCTCCTTCGAATACATTTAGTATACACTTTAATACCATGAAATTATTTTTTCTACCTAAAAAAAGAAACTCCTTTAAAAAAAAGAAAGACGATGGTATTCTTTATTTTTACATCTAAACACCAAAAAACGGCCCCATAGCCGGTTTGAGTTGATAACAAAAGCGCTTTCTTTACCGCCTCCGCCCGTTTGGATTAAACACCGGACTGCACCTGAATTGCCACGGCTCGCCCCAGCCGACCGCCCCCCGGTTCAATGTCTATTATCATTATCAAAAGTGGCCGGGAGGCACGCCTTATACGCGCCTCCCGTTTTCGCTTCACCCGGTTCGGGCTTAAAAATCACCGGTTTTCGTCTTTCGGGTTTTTACGCCAGTTCACCCAGCACCTTTTCTATGCGATTCAGGCCTTCCTCGATGTTTTCCATTGAAGTGGCGTACGAAAGCCGGAAACAGGTGTCGTCACCAAAAGCAACACCCGGTACTATGGCCACATGTGCTTTTTCAAGCAGGACCGTAGCCAGGTCGGTGGCGTTGTTTATCCTGGTGCCGTTAAAGCTTCTGCCAATGAGCCCGCTTATTTCAGGGAACACGTAAAACGCGCCGCCGGGACGGTTACATTGCACACCCGGCATGGCGTTTAGTCTTTCAACCATATAATCGCGCCGCTCAACAAATTCCCGTTTCATTTGCTCCACCGCTTCCTGGTTCCCTTCAAGCGCTTCAAGGGCTGCGGCTTGCGCAATGGAAGTGGGGTTTGATGTAGAATGGCTTTGCAGGTCCGCCATGGCTTTTGCCACCGGGGCCGGGGCGGCGGCGTAACCTATACGCCAGCCCGTCATGGCGTAAGTTTTTGATACTCCGTTGATCACCACAGTTTGTTCTTTCAGGGCTGGGCTTATGGAGGCTATACTTACGTGTTCCAACCCATTATAAATTAATTTTTCATATATTTCATCGGATATAATTGCAATATCATACTTCTGCAGCACTTCTCCCAGTTCCGACAGTTCATCCCGTGTGTACACGGTGCCTGTCGGGTTGGAGGGGCTGTTCAGGACAATAGCCCTAGTACGGCTGTTTATGGCTTTTTCCAATTGAGCAGGCTCCAGTTTGAAATCGTTAGTCGCAGTGGTAGGCAATATAACCGGGGTCGCGCCCGCCAGCTTGACCTGCTCCAGGTAGCTCCCCCAGTATGGGGCCGGCAGAATAACCTCATCGCCATCCTGGCACAAAACTTGGAAGGCGTTGTACAGCGAGTGCTTGGCGCCGGCCGACACCACAATTTGGCCCGGCTCGTACTCCAAACCGTTATCCCGGGCCAGCTTTTTCGTTATGGCCTTGCGCAGCGCTTCGGTACCGGCCACCGGCGTGTATTTGGTCATGCCCGCTTGTATGGCTTCCACCGCAGCGCTTTTTATATTTGCCGGGGTGTCGAAATCGGGCTCCCCGGCTCCGAAATTAATTACCTTGATGCCCTCCGCAATCATTTTTTTTGCCCTGGCATCTATAGTCAGGGTCGGTGACGGGCTGACGTTTTTTGCTCTCCCAGCCAGTCTCATTAGTCGTCCTCCTCCTGTATCCATATTAATACCTGTATCTATATCTAACTGATTTAACCGGGTAATATCTTTGGGTACAGGTATACCTGTTCCAGCTCGCTTTTTGTGAAAAAGGTGACCGGAACAGGTATACTTACTTACAATGGTATTTTCACCCCACCGGTGCCGTAACGCGGCAACGCGGGAGCCCATAAAAACATAACAAGCATTCCACTTGCACCTTAAAACTTTACCCGCCCTATGTTTTTCTTCACTCGATTCAGGGCTTCAATCATCCGTTCTTTAGGCACTGTCAACGCCACGCGGAAAAACCCGGCACCGTTTTTACCGTAACCGGTGCCCGGCGTTATAACAACGCCGGCCTTCTCCAAAACAAGCTCGGCAAAAGATTCGGATGTATGTCCCGCGGGTACCGGCGCCCAAACGTAAAACGTAGCTTTTGGTTTTTCCAGCTTCCAGCCCATGCTGTTCAGCGCGTCCACAAGTATGTCCCGGCGCTCCTGGTATATTTGCCGCATCTTGATCACCGTATCCCCGGGTTCTTTCAACCCCTTGATGGCGGCGTACTGTACGGCCTGAAACTGGCCCGAATCCAGGTTCGATTTCAAACGGCCCAGCGCTTCAATAACACCTGGATGACCTGCGGCCCACCCGATGCGCCATCCCGTCATATTGTAAGTTTTCGACACCGAGTGAAACTCTATGCCGACTTCTTTGGCGCCCGGGTACTGGAGAAAGCTGGGGGGCTGGTAACCATCGTATGCTATTTCCGAGTATGCTGCGTCATGGCAGATAAGAATGTTGTATTCCCTGGCAAAAGCAATCACCTTGTTGAAAAATTCGTCTCCTGCCACGGCGCCCGTCGGGTTGTTGGGGTAATTAATAAACATCATCTTGGCCCTGCGGGCCACACCGGCCGGAATTGCATCCAGGTCGGGCAAAAACCCGTTCTCCTTCTTTAATGGCATGTAGTAAGGCTCCGCTCCCGCCAGTATTGCACCGCCAGCATAAACGGGGTACCCGGGATCGGGTACCAGCACTGTGTCACCGGGATTCAGGAAACACCAGGAGATGTGGGCGATTCCCTCCTTGGAGCCAATCAATGACACTATTTCCTGTCTGGGGTCCAGTTCCACCCCAAAACGTCCCTTATACCATTCGGCAACGGCCTGGCGGTAAGAAAGCATACCCTCCGACGAAGGGTACTGGTGATTGGCGGGGTTTTCTGCTTCTTTTTTGAGTTCGTTTATAATGTAATCCGGTGTAGGCATGTCGGGATCGCCTATCCCCAGGCTGATGATATCGACCCCGGCTTCCTTTTTTTCTGCAAGCAGTTTTTCTATCCGGGCGAACAAATAAGGTGGCAGGTTCTTTATCCGCTCTGCTTCTTCAAATTTTAAAGTCAACAGGTAAACCTCCTTCCACTTCTACAACGGGAATTCCCCGGTAAATACTTCTTCCGCCGGGCCGGTCATGTAAACGTGGCCGTCACCGGCCCACTCGATTTCCAGCGCGCCCGCGTAAAGGTGGACCTTTACTTTTTTCCCGGTGTGGCCGTTCAAGTGTGACGCCACTGCCGCTGCGCAAGCCCCTGTTCCACAGGCCAGGGTGGGTCCGGCGCCGCGTTCCCATACCCGCATGCGCACTTCACCGTTATTTAAAACCTGGACGAATTCCACATTGGTTTTACGGGGAAACGAGGGGTGATTCTCAAGCCGCGGCCCCACGGTTTCCAGCTTTACCGCGTCAACATCGGGAACAAAAATTACGCAGTGGGGGTTGCCCATGGAAACAGCGGTTACATAAAACATTTCATCACCGGACGAGAGCGGTTCATTCACCACCCTGCCCGGCGGACCTTCCATGGGTATTTTCCCCCTTTCAAGTTTTGGCTCGCCCATATCGACCTTGACGGCCCTGACAAACCCGTTTTCCAGCACCAGCTCGGGCACCATAACCCCCGCGGCGGTTTCCACCCGCATAACCGTACTTTTTACAAGGCCGCGTTCGTACGCGTACTTGGCAACGCAACGTATCGCGTTCCCGCACATTTCAGCCTCGCTACCGTCGGAATTTATTATCTGCATGGCTATATCGGCTCCTTGGCCCGGCTTGTCAATAAACACCAAGCCATCGGCTCCCACTCCGAAATGCCGGTCACAAACTTTCACCGCCAACTCCGCCTTGTTCAAAGTTGCCAACCTTTCTTCCAGCATGTTTACCAGCACAAAATCGTTACCCAACCCGTGAACCTTTACAAAACGCAAGTGGTTTCCCCCCGGTTTTTTTATCCCGTTTATTCTACACCATTTTTATCCTGATGTTCAATCTTTCCCGTACTTTGAACAAACATGTATACAGCATATTTGCTTCTTCAGCAGGCAGGATTTCTACAAGATTTCTATAAGATTTAATCGAATAGAAGGGACAACCCTTTAGGTAATTATTTACTACAAGCGCTAACCAGCTTTAACCATTTATTTGGGATCGGGAGTGATCCTATGCGAATTTCCGGGGAAAAACAGAATGCAAAAATTGTCCTTGACAATGATTGTTTTCGACACCTGTTCGACGCCATCGGCGACCCCGTATTTGTGATTGGCCCCGAAAACAATTACATTGAAGTAAACAAGGCCGCGTGTAATACACTGGGCTTCAGCAGAGAAGAACTGTTGCGTCTTTCCCCGCAGGATTTGGTTCCCCCGGAGTCCGTGCAACAGGTAGCGGAAAGGATTAAACTTATAAAACAACACGGCAAGCTCACATTTGAAAGCGATAAAATTTGCAAAAACGGCACTGCGCTATCCATGGAAATTAACGCGGCGCTGTTGCACACGGGGGATATTGAGGTAATAGTGGGAGTAGCGCGGGATATTACAGCCCGTAAAAAAGCTGAAAAACAACTGGCCAACCAAAAAAAATATTTCGAAGCCATTTTCCGTAGTTCAAGTGACGCAATAGTTTCCCTTGATCACAATCTCCTGGTGGTGGACATAAACCCCAGGTTTAAAGAATTGTTCGGTTACAGCCTGGACGAGCTAAAAGGCCGCGACATAAATGATTTTATTTATGAAAGCCCCGGCGAGTATCGCAAGTACATATCCATGGTGCTGGAAGGCCGAAGCTTTTCGCTAAAAACCTTGTGCAAGCGAAAAGACGGCAGTATTATAAACGTCCTGGCGCGCGGATCGCCAATTATTATGGAAAACAGGATTACCGGTGTTCTGTGTATATACACCGGTATTGCTGAACAAGCAAACACAAACAAGAAGCTCTTGGAAGATCATAAACTGCAGCAGGACATAATAGATTTTTTACCCGATCCCACCTTCGTGCTCAACCGGGAGGGAGAGGTAATTGCATGGAACAGGGCCATGGAGAAAATGTCGGGCATTAAAAAGGAAGAAATAGTCGGTGCCCGTAACCGCGAATATGCAATACCCTTTTATGGATGCAAGCGCCCCGCGTTGATAGATTACTTAATAACCGGAGACGAGCGCATCCTGACTTGTTACCAGAATATACAGCAGGCGGAAAACAAAATTTTTGCCGAATCATACGCCCCGGAACTGTACATGGGTAGAGGCGCTTATCTTTGGATTACAGTCTCCCCTCTATACGATAAGGATGGCAAATTTACCGGCGCCATAGAGTCCATCCGTGATATTTCGGAACGCAAAGAACGAGAAGACAAGCTGGAATTCTTAAGCTGGCACGATCAATTGACCGGCCTTTATAACCGCACTTATTTTGAACATAAAATAAAACACTTAAACCTGGCGGAGAATTTGCCTGTTACAGTTTTTTCGTGCGATGTTGACGGGTTAAAATTGATTAACGATACAATGGGTCATAATACGGGAGATAGCATACTGAAAAGCGCGGCGGCGGTGATCAGGGATTCAATCCGCTCCACTGACATGGCGGCGAGGATCGGGGGAGACGAGTTTGCCATCTTGCTGACCGGCACGGATAGTGCCACCGGCACCCGGATCCGCCGGCGTATCGAGCAGGCAATTGCGAAACATAATCTGGAAAACATAGTGCCGCTCAGTATTTCAATGGGCATGGCCACAACAAGCGATCCCTCCGCTTCTATCGCCGATCTTTTCAAAAGAGCCGACGATATGATGTACCGCGAAAAAATCACGCGCAGTGGAAGATACTCTGACATTCTCACCAGCGCTCTACTTGCCGCCCTCGATAGTCGCGATTATAACGCCCAAGGGCACTGCGAGCGACTGGCCAGCCTGTCCATAAAACTTGGCAAAGCCATTAACCTGCCCGAACACCGCCTGGAAAGCCTTTATTTACTTGCCCGCTTTCACGATATCGGCAAGGTGGGTATTCCGGACAAAATCCTGTTCAAGACGGGACCACTGGCGGATGAAGAACTTGCGCAGTTACAGGCACACTGCGAAATCGGTCATAGAATTGCCCGGGCCTTACCGGACCTGGCTCCAATAGCCGACTTGATCCTTAAACACCACGAGTGGTGGAACGGCAAGGGTTACCCCCTGGGCCTCAAGGAACTGGAAATCCCGCTGGAATGCCGGATCTTGTCCATCGTGGACGCCTATGATGCCATGACCAGCGGCCGTCCCTACCGTAAAGCCGTTTCACCCGGTAAGGCCCTTGATGAGTTGCGTAAATACGCCGGAGTTCAGTTCGACCCGTTGCTGGTGGAAGAGTTTTGCCGGCTTATTAATGGTACCCGTTCATCCTAAACCCTTAAATAAGTAACTTTTTCTTTTATAACCCTCCCCAACCTGTCCATCACGATACCCGCCGTGATGGGAGTTATGGCCACAAGTATGACCAAGACCCAGTATCGCACATCCATGGACACTGTATGGAACACCGGTTGAAACAACGGCAACTGGGTTACTCCAACCTGCAGCAACGCCGAAATACACACGGCCACTATAAGGTGCGGGTTGCCAAAAGGACCGGTTTCCATAATACTGGCGTGTTCTGAACGACACGCAAAAACATAACCAAGCTGGGCAAACACCAGTGTATTGAACGCAGCTGTTCTGGCCATGTCTATATCCCGCTCGCCCGTCAATACGTACGTGAAAACCGCCAGCGTCATTAATGCCAGGGCCGTCCCTCCCCCAACGATACGCCAACCCAAACCGTGGGAAAATATGCTTTCTTCCGGATCGCGAGGGGAACGCCGCATAATATTTTTATCTGTCGGATCCACTCCAAGGGCCATAGCCGGCAACCCGTCCGTTACCAGGTTCATCCACAGGATCTGAATCGGTAAAAGCGGCAGGGGCATACCGGCTATTACCGCCAGGAGCATAACCAGAACTTCACCCACGTTACATGTAAGCAAGTACCTGACAAATTTGCGAATATTATCGTAAATCCCCCTGCCTTCTTCGATGGCGGCGACAATAGTGCCGAAATCATCATCCGCCAGCACCATAGAAGAAGACTCCCTGGTAACGTCGGTACCCGTTCTGCCCATGGCAATGCCTATATCCGCCTCTTTGACGGCAGGCGCGTCATTCACACCATCACCGGTCATGGCAACAACATGGCCCTTCCTTTTCAGAGCCCGCACAATACGGAGTTTGTGCCGCGGGGATACCCGCGCGTAAACCCGTACATCTTCAGCCAGGCGGGTTAACTCCTCATCTTTCACCCTCTCCAGCTCTTCGCCTGTTAAAACCTTGCCTCCGGGACCGGCAATGCCCATTTCCCTTGCCACAGCCATGGCGGTCAACTGGTGATCCCCCGTAATCATGGCCACCCGGATACCGGCCCGACGGCACGTGTGTACTGCTTTAATTGCCGACGGCCTTGGCGGGTCAATCATACCGGCCAGCCCGACAAAAATGAGCTCTCTTTCCAAAAAATCCGGATCGGGATGCGAAAAATCAACCCCCGGCTCAAGCACGCGGTACGCAAACCCTAAAACCCTTAACGCATCACCGGCCATTTCAGAGTTAATATCCATGATTTTTTCCCTTGTTCTGCTGTCGAGCGGCACCGCCTTTCCGTCCAGCATATAATGGGTGCACAACCGCAGGACAATATCCGGTGCTCCTTTGACCAGCACTTCCCTTTCCCCTGTTTTTCGCATGTAAACGGTGATCATGCGTTTGCGATCCGAATCAAAGGGTATTTCAGCCACCCGGGTTGTCTTCTTTTCCAACCGCTCACGCCAGAAGCCGGCCTTTGCCGCCATCACCAGCAAAGCTCCCTCGGTGGGATCGCCGGCAATTTGCCACAAGTGTTCTTTTACTGCCGGGCGCCTGAACATTCCTCCAACGGGTATGTCCCCCCGGAACAGCTTGGCGTTATTGCACAGGGCGGCAATACGCATCAATGTCTCAAAATCAGAGTTACCCGCTGTTGTCCCTTCCCCCGTAAACCGTCCCTTTGGATCGTATCCCCCTCCGGTCACGCCGTATAGCCTGTCCCCCACGTAAACGCGCCTGACTGTCATTTCATTGCGGGTAAGGGTTCCTGTTTTGTCCGAACAGATAAAGGTGGCACAGCCCAGGGTTTCCACGGCGGGAAGTCGCCTGATCACGGCATTGCGCCTGATCATGCGCTGCACCCCTATGGCCAGGGCAACGGTAACAATGGCGGGCAACCCTTCCGGGATGACTGCCACCGCAAGACTTACTCCCGTCATAAACATGTGATAAACAGGTTCCCCACGGTATATTCCAATTAGCATAACTAAAAAGCATATGGCCAGGCAAAAAACCACCAAACCCTTACCCAGTTGAGCCAGCCTGCGCTGCAAAGGTGTGGCTTCCTGCCCCGCCTCGCGGATCATACCGGCTATCTGACCCATTTCCGTGTTCATTCCCGTAGCTACCACGATACCGCGACCGCGACCGCGGGTTACCAGTGTACCCATGAAAACCATGTTGGAGGCGTCCGCCGCCTCAACTTCCTTTTGCAACGGCTTGGAATACTTCGACACGGGCGTGGATTCACCGGTTAAAGCCGCTTCCACCACCTCAAGATCTATGGCGGTGTCAATTCTTATATCGGCCGGCACCCTGTCTCCGGCCTCCAAAAGAACTATATCGCCGGGGACAAGCTCCGACGCGGAGATTTTTCTTTCCATCCCTTCCCTTACCACCCTGGCCTCGGGTGCCGTCATTTCACGCAATGCTTCCATGGACCGCTCCGCCCGGTATTCCTGGATGACCCCCAGTATGGCATTCAATAACACGATTACCGCTATTGTCACGGCATCGCTCCACTCGCCCAGCAAGCCGCTTATTACGGTTGCCGCCAGTAAAACCATGACCATGAAATCCTTGAACTGGTTCAAAAACAACTGCCAGGGAGCGATGCCGCCATCCCGTTCCAAAACATTCAAACCGGCCTTTTCCAGCCGGTCCCGGGCTTCCCGGTCGCTTAAGCCCTTTGCCGGATCCACATTCAGCCTTGCCGCCGTTTCCCCGGCGCTCAGCGTTTGCCAGATTCCAGGCATGTCCTCACCCCTCCAACAACTATTGCTGTTAAGATTAATATTCAAAGTTATATGAAATAATTACCAGGTTTTTTTGACCGTTTTGCTGAGCTAGTGATATACTGTTGGCGGTTACGTTGAATTAGATTGCCGGAGGGAGTAACCATGCCTCTGGACGGGTTTTTTTTACACGGCATATGCCGTGAGTTAAACGATAAATTAACAGGCGGTCGCATTGAGAGGGTTTACCAGCCGGCCAAGGAAGAAATTGTCTTAATGATCAGCAAGCCCGGCCGAAAGTTTCGCCTGGTCATGAGCTCCGATACCGAAAACCCCAGGATACACTTGACCACGGAGGTGCAAGCAAACCCGGTATCGCCGCCCGTGTTTTGCATGCTGCTCCGGAAGCATCTTGAAGGGGGAAGAATTATTGAGTTCCGGCAACCCGGGCTTGACCGGGTCATTGATATGCGGGTGGACTGCCGGGACGAGCTTGGCCGGCCGGTAATCAAATCATTGATCTGTGAAATCATGGGCCGGCACAGTAATATCATTCTGGTATCCCGCCAGGGAGATATTATACTGGACGGTATCCGCAGGTATTCTCACGCCGTAAGCCGGCACCGGGAGGTTTTACCCGGCCGCCCATATGTCTCACCGCCCCATCAGGGCAAAACCAACCCCTTGGAAATTGATGAAGAAGAGTTCAGGAAGCTGTTACTGGCGGGAAATTTCGAAGACCGGCTGGCGGTTGTATTGCAAAAATCGCTTGACGGGTTCAGCATCCCCACTTGCAGGGAACTGGTGCGCGTGGCGGGGCTGGACCCGGATATTTTGCTCGACCACTGCGGCGAGCACGAGCTTATTTGCATATGGCGGGCGCTGGACAGCATGCGGCGCGACATCATTGCCCATGGCGTTCAAGCATCCCTGGTAAGCGGCCCGGATGGCCGCCCCGTGGACATCTTTCCCTTTCAAACCGTGCCCCAAGAAGAATATGTGTGCAAGTACGGGAGTGCCAATGAAATTGCTGATTTGTTTTTTACAAGCAGGCTGAAACAAGCTGCTTTCGAGCAAGAGAGGAAAAAAATAAAAAGCCTGGTTAGAAAAGAAACGCGCCGCGTGCAAAAAAAACTAGCATTGCAACGAAAAAGCGTTGCTGAGGCGGGTAACGCGGATTTATTCAGGTTGTACGGTGAATTGCTGACCAGTTACCTGCACCTGGTACGCAGGGGAATGAAAAGCATTGAGTTGGATAACTTTTACGACCCTGATGGAGGGCGGGTAACGGTTCCGCTGAACCCGGAATTGACGGGACCGGAAAACGCCCAGGCCTATTTCAGGAAATATAACAAGCTTCGCAACACCGGAAATGCCGCCCGCAAGATGGTGTCCATGAGCGAGGAGGAATTGTTTTACCTGGATAGCATATCA
Organism: uncultured bacterium; assembly: GCA_965539975.1. GTDB lineage: Bacteria > Bacillota > Desulfotomaculia > Desulfotomaculales > Desulfallaceae > CBETWA01. Next base: position 37,993 of record CBETWA010000008.1, read on the forward strand.
GCATCCCTGGAAATGGCGGAAAACCTGAACGACCTGGATGATATCAAGCGGGAATTAAGAAGCCAGGGTTACCTGAAGGATTCGGTAACGAGACCCGGCGGTCGGAAGTCTAAGGCGGGCAAACCGGTTTCAAAACCCCTGAGTTTCAAATCCAGCGACGGCTTTTTGCTCCTGGTAGGTAAGAACAACCGGCAGAACGATATTGTAACATTAAAAATGGCCGCAGACCACGACATATGGCTACACACTTGCAAAATTCCCGGTTCTCACGTCATAATCCGCACCAACGGCCGTGAAGTGCCGGAGCGCACTTTACTGGAGGCCGCCGCACTGGCCGCTTATTTTAGCCGGGCGTCGAAATCATCCAACGTACCCGTGGATTACACTTTTCGCAAGCACGTAAAAAAACCCGGTGGAGCAAGGCCGGGGTACGTAATCTATGAAAAACAAAAAACCCTTTACGTGAACCCCGGCCTGCACGTCATACCGCTGGACGGGGAGCAATTACCGGTTGAATAAATTAATGAGGGAGTTTTCATAAATGCAATTTTTACACCAAATTCCTATTGCTTTACCACACTTTTACCACACTAACAACCCGCAAAATGTTTATAATCACAAAAAACCGGTTTTCAAAATAAGGAGGAACTCAAGCAAAAACATGGTTTGAACAACATTTCAACGCCAAAAAAACTGCCGTTAAAGCAGCGGTAGAAGAAGGGCGTACCAGCCCCGAACAGGGACAACGATTACAGGAACATTTTGATTGGATGTACAAATTCCACGCGGAAAACGGTTTCGCCTGCCCGGTGCGAAAACAGGGAATGGGACCGGTAAGCGGTTTTGCCCGCCAGGGAATGGAAGCCGGCGGGATGAGGTTTGGTAACAGCGCTAGCCGGTAAAACTTTTCCGGAACATTTTGCCCGCATAACTGCATCATTAAAACAAGGGTGCACCGTTGTTTCCGGCGCACCCGGCTTCCGTGTTCCCTACATCATAGAGCTTTCAGCCCTCTCGATGGCAAGGCGGACAAGGTTTCCGCAGTCCCTTGAAGAAACACTGCCGAAATCGCCCTCCCTGCGCACAATATCGGCCACCCCAAGTTCTTCGGCTAACTCCATCTTGAGCCTGTCGGACATTACGCCGCGCCTTCTTGCCATAATTAGCCTACCTCCTTTGGGTTTTGCAGGGAACAACGGTTGCATTTTTAGTATGTGCCCGGCTGCCCATACTATTCCAAGCCGGTTTTTGGCTCTTTTCCCAGTTGAACCAGCGTTACAGCGGTCAATACCAGCGCGCACCCGGCAATTTGGACGGGAGTGAGTACTTCACCCAGTATTATATAAGCCGTTAAACCCGCCAGCACCGGCTCCATGGTACTGGTTATGCCGGTAACAACCGGCGTCAGGTATTTTAATCCATGGAAAAAGAACCCGAAGGGCAATATTGTGGCAAAAACGGCAATAAATACAAAGAACGGCCAGTCACCGGCACCGTACCTGGTAAAAGCTACCCATGGCGGGTTGTAGAATGCCCAGACCAGACCGCCGATACCCATACCCCACAGTAAAAGCGTCCAGGGGGAATACTTACACAAACCGTACTTGCCGTAAAGGGTGTAAAATGCGAATGAAACCGCAGAGCCAATACCGCTGATTAATCCCGGTATCGATACTGCCATACCTGCCCCGGTTGTTCCCTTTACGATAAACAACCCTCCCCAGACCGCGCAAACCAGTGCTATAAACTTCATAATCGTAATGGTTTCATTTCTAACCAACAAACCGTAAACCAGAATGAATACGGGCGCCAAGTACTGTAAAAACACGGCTGTGGCCACATTGGTTTCACTTATCGTAAAAAGGTAAGTAAATTGCACGGTGGCAACGCCGAATACGCCGAAAATCAGGAAATATTTATAATCGCCCTGCTCGACCTTCAACTGGTCACGGCTGAATATTGACAGGCATAATCCCAAGAGCAAGAAAGCCAAAATAAGCCTAATCTGAACAAGGTCATACGGGCTAACTTTTTGGTTGAACAGGTACTTGGCCACCGTGCCGGAAAGCCCCCACAGGAAATCGGCAAGCAGGATGAACAGCAATCCTTTGACCCGGTCGGATTTGATCATGTAATTATACACTCTTGTCGCATAATAACTTTTTATATTATGCAACAAGCCCGCTTTCCCTTTCCGGGATAATAAACTTTTTTAATATGCGGCGCTGCCGCGTCGTGACGGGCTGCCGGTTTTCGGAGCACGGCACCCGGCCGGAAAGTGTATCCGGGTCTTGAAATGGGCATATCTTTTGCCGGCCTACAAAATAGCATCCAGCAACAAAACAATAATACTATGTAATAAAAAATACATAATGAGCACCTCCCCGGGTGCTCATTGTACCTGCTTCACCGGTGATGCTTATTCATGTTACCCGAAGATTGCTGCCGCCATCCACTCACCCGCTTCCGTTCATGCAGCGAAAAACCTTGCCTTCCCAGGTCCTGATCATAACATGGTTTTTGCCCATGGACAAAAGGTACTGCGGCAACAAGGGTGTTTTTCCGGCGCCGCCTGGAGCATTCATGATATACCAGGGTACTGCCAACCCCGACGTGTACCCGCGCAAGTTCTCCATTATTTCAAGACCGTCTTGCACCGAGGGTACAAAATGGGTGGTCCCTTTAACCGGCTTGGCATGGAAAATGTAATAAGGCTTAACGTGAATCTTCAGCAGTTCATGGTTTAATTTTTTCATCACGTGCGGGTCGTTGTTTATCCCTTTTAGCAGCACCGCCTGGTTGCCAAGCTGTATACCGGCCTTGGCCAGCATTCTGGTTGCGCGCAACGCTTCCTGCGTAACTTCCTTGGGATGATTGAAATGGGTATTCAGGTACAGCGGGTGGTGCCTTTCCAGCATGTCGCAAAGTTCTTTTGTAATACGCTGCGGCATAGTAACAGGAACTCTGCTCCCGATCCTCTTTATTTCAACGTGCTCTATTTTGTCCAGCTCGCTTAATATCCAGTCCAGCTTGGCGTCGGAAAGCGTCAGGGGGTCGCCGCCTGTAATTAAAACATCACGGATTTCCGGGTTCTTTTTAACGTAATCGATAGCGGCCTTTATTTCCTCCACCGGCGCCGGGCTATCAACTTCCCCGATATTCCGCCTTCTCTGGCAATGCCGGCAAAACATGGCACACTGGTTTGTCACGTTTATTATCAACCGGTCGGCATACCGGCGTGTAATTCGCGGAGCGGGGGAAGTATATTCTTCATCCATGGGATCTTCCTTACCCCATATATCCTGCATTTCCCTGATGCTGGGAATCCCCTGCATCCTTACCGGGCACCTGGAGTTGCCGGTTGACATAAGGCTTAAATAGTATGGCGACACCGCCCACCTGTACTTTCTGCTGACAAGTTCGATATGCTCCGCTTCTTCTTTATCCAAAGGCAAAACTTTGCGCAGCGTTTCCACATCGCTTATCCGGTTGCGCATTTGCCAGTGCCAGTCATTCCAGTCCTCTTCCGAGGCTCCCAGAACTTTTAAAATATGCCTTTTACGGGCCTGGTACTCGCCTTCCAGCTTGAAACCGGTGGGTATGTGCTTGACGGCATCCAGGTACCCCTTTATATGTTGCTTCAATTCTTCCGCCCTTTCCAGGGCTGCACGCCGTTTATCAACATCATGCCTAATAATTTTCACTTCTGTTTTTTGACTTACTAAGTTTTCCATCTGCCACCTCCTGTAGAATATTACATAATTAAACAACATACTGCATTTAAGGAATAAGTTGTCTGTTGCTTACCCCTTGTCTCTGCCAGTAACAATTATAACATGAACCAAACGTATTAGAAAATAATTTATTTTTTAGAAAATGAATTATTTTTCGATCCCCTCATCCCCCGGGATAAGCCCGTATTTGCTTATTTTCCTGTAGATGGTGGCCCTACTGATACCCAGCATCCTGGCCGCCTGTTTTTTGCCCTCTTCGGTCCACCCGTATAACTCCAATGCCCTGCTTATAGCCTCTTTTTCCAACTGTTCCAGTGGTTTGATATCATGCGCGGACAATTGCACAGGCCGCTCCCTGCGGGGTTCTTTGAGCCGGGGCGGAAGGCTTTCGGGCATGATCAAATTACCTTCTTCCAGGTTTATTGCATACTCCACCGCGTTGATCAGTTCTCTTATGTTTCCCGGCCACGAGTATTCGAGGCATATTTTCATTGCTTCGTCGCTGAAACCGTCTATTTTTTTGCCCATTAAGCCGGCAAACCTGCGCGTGAAATGATCCAGCAGAAGCGGAATATCCTCGGGACGTTCCCGCAAGGGTGGAATTACAAGAGGTATCACGCTCAGCCTGTAATAAAGGTCCTCTCTGAAAAGGCCGCGTTTCACCATATCCTGCAAATCACTGTTGGTGGCGGCGATAACCCTGATATCAACAGGAATAACCTGTGTACCGCCAACCCGTTCAATCTGCCTCTCCTGTAAAACCCGGAGCAACTTTGCCTGCAAGTACAATGACATATTTCCAATTTCGTCCAGAAAAATGGTGCCCCCGTTGGCCAATTCAAATTTACCGGGCTTACCACCCCTCTTGGCGCCGGTGAACGCGCCTTCTTCATACCCAAACAGTTCGCTTTCCAGCAGGTGTTCAGGTATTGCCCCGCAATTGATGGGAACAAACGGTTTACGACCGTGACCGCTCGCAGTGTGAATCGCCCTGGCAAATATCTCCTTACCGGTACCGCTCTCACCCACGATAAGCACCGTTGAATTGCTGCGGGCAATCTTGGCCGCCTTGGACTTGACTTCCTGGATGGCATTGCTTATCCCGATGATATCATTAAAATCCATCATTTCCTGGGTGGTTACAATTTGGTATGCCAGCTTTTGGGCTTCCCGAAAGTCCCTGAAAGTAGCAACTATACCAGCCGTACCTTTTTCCGACATGATGGGTTTGGCGGTAATCCATAAATGCAATTTTTTACCCCGGTAATTCAACAGGTATTCCCGCGCTGTAAAACCTTTTCCTTCCCTGATGGCTTCGGACAACATGTTTTCGCCGAAAACTTCCTTAAGGTTTTTACCGACAACCTGCTCCTTTTTTACTCCGAACATGCGCTCCGCGGATAAGTTGAAATGAGTAATGACACCGTTTTCGTCCACTGCCAGCACGCCCTCGTAAACCGAGTCCACAACTGCTTCCAACCGGCTGGCCATGACGATTCTTTCGCGCACCATCTCTCTTTCCAATACCTTTCCCGCAATTAAATCAGCCATGCGCCCCACGAAATCAATAAGTGTATCGGTATTGGCACTGAGAGTTTGTTTTTGTTCATCGTCAAATGCCACCAGGCTAATGGTACCTATTACCTTGCCCTGGGCTCTGATGGGGTAAACAATATAAGCGCGGTAAAAACAGGTACCCGTCAGCGGACACGACAGGCAAATAGGGTGGTAGCCCGGCTCGTTTATAAACACGGGCTTACCGGTCTGCAACACATGCTTGTTCACCAGGCCACGGAGCAACCGATTTCCCACTCCGGCCCGGACTTTGCCTGTGCCTGCCACTCTAATCAGGTTGGAATCGATTATTTCCACTTCCACCTTCAACGCCGCGGCTATGGCATCCGATACACGCTGCTCTGTTTCCCTTGCCTCCATAAGGCTAAGCACCATTCTCTGCATCTCCCGGTTTTGCTTTATTTGAACAAACAAACTAATAAACGGAGGTCTCAATTTGCTACCTCCGTTTATCTTATCATAAACCCGTCAATTTGTAACAACATTGTTGACGGCTTGGTAATGTATTTGCACTTAATGAAGTACTTTTTCGGCTAACTGCCATCCCAATTCCAGCGCCTTGCGGTTTATTTCCTCGGTTCCCCGGGGAATCCTGGCCATCAAAGCTTCTGTCAAAGCCTCCCTGGATACAATTCCTGTGATGCGGGCAACCGCACCCAGCGCCACCACATTGGCCACCATTTCCCGGCCGGTTTCCTCCCTGGCCGTTTTACTAATGGGAAGCTGATATACCACACCGTCCACTTCCGGCAGTTTTTCCACATAAGTCGAATCAGCTATAATAATACCGCCCCGGGATAAATCCCGGGCGAATTTATCGCAAGCCTCCTGGCTCATTACCAGCAACACGTCGGGATTTGATACTTTCGGGTAATCGATTTCCCCGTCACCTATTATCACCTCGGACCAGCTGGCGCCCCCCCTGGCCTCAGGCCCGTAGGACTGCGATTGGATTGAATTTTTACCATCCCTGATGGCAGCATCCGCCATAATGATACCGGCCAGTATAAGCCCCTGGCCGCCGGTTCCGCTCAGTCTGATTTCTTTTTTTTCGCCCACGGACATCTCCCCCCTGTTGGTAGCTATCCATTAAGCGGCTTGATGGAGGCGTCACTGGCCCCTCCTTGCGCTTCTTTGATAATACTTTCGTATAACATTGTATATTCCGGCGCTTCATGCCTGTGCAGTTCACCGATAATGATCTTTCCCTTCAGCTCTTCGGGGGACATGTTTTTGGCCCGGTTAATGTGTACCGAGTTTTCTTTCTGCCACAGCAACATTTCCGCCCCGCTCTTCATTTTATTACGGCGCCCGAATGCCGTGGGACAGGCAGCAATAGCCTCAATTAAGCTGAAACCCTTGTTTTTTATTCCTTCGACAATAAGGTTGACGAGCAACTCCGTATGATAAGTCGTACCGCGACCCACATATGTTGCACCCGCCGCCCGGGCAAGTTCCGCCGGGTCAAAACCCGGTTCTATGGTTCCGTACGGAGCGGTGGTAGCCTTTTTACCAACCGGCGTGAGCGGGGAATACTGCCCCCCGGTCATACCGTAAATGCTGTTATTGAACAACACCATGGTCAAATCTATATTACGCCTGGCGGCATGAATAAAGTGGTTGCCACCTATGGCCGTCGCGTCACCGTCACCCGAAACAACTATGACATTTAATTCAGGACGAGCCAGCTTGATACCTGTGGCGAACGCCAGTGCCCTCCCGTGAGTGGTGTGCAGGGTGTTAAAGTCCAGGTACCCCACTGCCCTGGATGAACAACCGATTCCTCCTACTATGACGGTGCGATCCTGGTCAAGCTCAAGCTTCTTTATCGCCCGCAACATGCATCCCATAACAATACCGTTCCCGCACCCGGGGCACCATATATGTGGAAACCTGTCCATGCGCAGGTATCGTTCAAGCTCCTCCATCATCTCAAACCACCTCCTGGATGGCCGCAAGAATGTCACCGGGCGGTATCAATTCTCCGTTTACCCGGTTAACACCTGTGACCGGGACCCGCCCGCGGACAACCCGTTCCACTTCCAACCGCAGTTGCCCCAGGTTCATTTCCGGCACAATAATGTATTTCGCTCTCTCTGCAATTTTTTCCAGCTTCCGAACGGGAAACGGCCATATGGTTACAGGCCTGTATAACCCGGCTTTTATGTTTTGCTTGCGGGCCTCCTTCACCGCCTGCTTGGCGGGCCTGGCACACGCGCCGTAGGCTAGAACCACTATCTCCGCGTCTTCCAGGTATTTTCCGTCATCAGTGATGATGTCCTCAATGTTTTTTTCCAGTTTGTCGTGCAACCTGCGCAGCAGCTTTTCCGCCGTTGCCGGATCATTGGTGGGAGCACCCTTTTCATCGTGCGCAAGACCGGTAACGTGATAACGGTACCCGGTACCGAAACTGGCCGGTCGAGGCACGCCGTCATCACCCGCGCGGTACGGGTGATAATCGCCCGGAGATTCTTCGGGCTCCCGCCGGTTTATTATCTCCAGTTCTTCCGGGTGAGGCAGGACAACCCTTTCTCTAAGGTGACCGATAACTTCGTCCATCAGCAAAATCACGGGTACCCGGTATTTCTCAGCCAGGTTGACCGCCCGTACAGCCAGGTCGTAAGCCTCCCGTACGGAGGAAGGGCTTAAAACTATAACCGGATGGTCTCCATGCGTTCCCCAGCGGGCTTGCATAACATCTCCCTGGGCCGGAGCCGTAGGCATGCCGGTGCTTGGCCCGCTTCTCTGGACGTTTACTATCACACAAGGGACTTCAGCCATGGCTGCGAAACCAATATTTTCCTGCATTAAGGAAAAACCCGGTCCGCTAGTGGCGGTTATGGCCTTAACACCCGCAAGCGAGGCACCAATCACAGCCGCTATACTGGCAATTTCATCTTCCATTTGAATAAACTTGCCGCCCAGTTTTGGTAGTCTTTCCGCCATAATTTCCGCCACTTCGGTGGACGGTGTGATGGGGTAACCTGCGAAAAAACGCACTCCGGCCGCCAGGGCACCCTCGGCCACAGCCTCGTTGCCCTGCATTAAACGGGCCAGCTCAACGACCCGACTCATTCCCGGCAACCTCCTTGCAGTGAAAATATAATTGCGTCCTGCATTCAATACCATATTTTATAACATCGCCGGCTCACGGACGGTGGCGGCATCCTTTTCCGGGAAAACACTTCCCGCATCCGCGGCACTAACTTTGTCGCCCGCCATGCGGTTCACCGTTATGGCGAGATCCGGGCAGTGGGCCTCGCACTTCCCGCACCCGGTGCATGCCGCCGGGTTGGCCACCACCGCCCGGCCGCGACCATCCATCGCCAGCACTTTATTATTGCATAAAACGATACAAATACCGCAACCCTTGCACCATTGTTTTTTAACCATTATTTTGTTATCATCGAATTGTAAAGCAGCCCTGGCCATTAAAATCACTCCCGTTGCGCAATCAATATTCCTCTCGTTTTTATGTTCTTTGCAACGGGCGTGCCAACCACTCCCAGCAATGATTCCAGTACAAGTCGAAACACCTTTACGGCCGTATTTTGCCCCGGAATGTGCCATATTTACCCGCTTGCGGGCGACCAACAGTTGCCTATAAAGCCGGGCGTTCCTTGTAAAACTTGTGATTACAATTAGTCTCAAATTGATATAAAAACACGCCAACCGGCATAAACAGGTAATTCTCTCATTTTGATATCAATATCATTATGAGACGCGTGTTTTGCTTATATTGCACCAGGCAATCAACTGTTCAACTTGCTTACTAAAAACTCTTCCAGGGGGTGCATTCATCTCTTGAACAAAGCTATCTTTCAACAAAGCAACGGCATGTACGCAGTAAACATCATATCCGCTTGTGGTGTTTTTACACCGGAACAATTCGAAGGTCTAGGCAGGGCTGCGCGCGACTGCGGGGTTTTTAGGCTCAAGTTGACCACCCGGCAAACAGTAGTGGCCGTTTTGGAAAAAGAGAATATACCTGCCCTGCAGGAAAGACTGGTAGAACTGAACCTGGCCGTATCGCCTTACGGCGGCGCGGTACGGGCTGTAAAAGCGTGCGCAGGTAACGAGGCGCTTTGTCCCAGGGCACTGGGAAACGCGCTGGACCTGGGCATCTCCCTGCAAGAAAAATTTCTCGGGAGGGAAACAGTCAAAGACGTCAAAGTGGCCGTTGCGGGCTGTTCCCGCGGTTGCACCGACCCGCTTTGCGCCGATTTCGGAGTGATCGCCCGGGCAAAGGATAGGTATGACGTTTTCCTAGGGGGACGCGGCAGCACCAGAAAGCCACTGCATGGCCGCGTTTTAGCGGAAAACATCACGGGTGAGGAAGTATTTAAACTGCTGGAACACGTGCTGGATAGATATTCAGCTCTGGCCCAGCCGAAGGAGCGACTGGCCGCCACGGTGGCACGGGTGGGAATTGGAGAGTTTGAACCACCCGCCGGCCTGCTTGCACCCGGAAAGGATACCGCCGACAGCGAGTTCCTGGCTTTTCTCTCCGCAAAGGAGGGAGTTTAAGTGACTATAAACATCAGGTCCTCGGCTCTGGTCGACATGGAATCAATGATAAAACCTCTCCAGACAATTTGCACCGACTGCGACCTTTACCAGTCAAGCGAGTGCAAACCCGCCGCCTGCATGATTGGTTTCGCTTTGCGAACCCTCGAGTTTGCCAAGCAAAAGGGCATCCTCGACATCCCGGGCGCGATGAATCATATTCCCAAATCCGATATGAAGCATTATTTCGTGGAAAACATCATCCCGGCCCTGGCTGAAACCTGTCTCCAGTGCAAGGAATGCCGGGACAACCACTCGCCCGATTGTGTCATCGCCCTTGCGCGCACCTGCTTGGAAAGGACCATCCTGGAGAATAATATCGACTACCCGGGGAATGTTTTCATGTACTTGGCCAAGGTCAAAGAACAGGACAGGAACATTGCCAGCATGCTGGCCGAGGAATTGCAAGCAAGAAAAGCCAAAAAACAAGGCTAAATTGCCCGCCGCGATTTGTCAAGCCAGTGTATGATTAAAATCCAATTAAAGGAGCACAGGTTTATGTTTGTAGAGATTAGCAAAAACATAAAGGGCGTTAAAATTGATGCCCCCGGCGTGGTCAACGCCACAAAACAAGTGCTGGTCGGCCCGCAACAAGGCTGGGAAGGCTGGGTTATGCGCTTGTTCACCCTGGGAGGAGGCGGGCATACACCCAAGCACTCCCACCCGTGGCCGCATATTAACTATATCACGGCCGGCAAAGGCATTTTATACCTGGACGGTAAGGAGCACGAAGTGGAAGCGGGCTTTACCGCTTACATACCCGGCGGCGCGGAGCACCAGTTCCGCAACAACAGCGGGGAAGATTTCTCTTTCATTTGCATCGTGCCCGAGGAAGGTGACGTTTAACGCAAAACCGCAACGGCCGGCAAAAACCAGCCCAACCGGTTTCCGCCGCGCGCCTTCACCTGCACTTATCCCCAGCCGCGGCGAAAGCCTGGGGCGCCCATCAGTTCCCAAGCTGCCGCCGGCCGGCCATGCCAGCCAAAATATAACGCAAATGCGGAGGACACAATGCCCTGCATTTGCGTTATGTGTTGAAGCACGCGTGAGGATTGGTTTTTCAACCCTGTCCGGAGGCCGTTCCTCCTTATTATTTCAACGGGATCAGGGTGTTACTGTTTACCGGGTGCCCCCGGGGCGACTCCAAATCTTTTCCCGAAACCGCAACCCATTTTTTCTTTAAACTCATCCAGTTGTTCCAACTGTTCCTTTGTCAACAACGCGCGGCACTGTTCCCTGTACTGCCGGGCAATGCCCGATAACTTTTCGCGCAGTTCGGTGATTTCTTTTTTCTTGGCTTCTATGGCGGCTTGGTCCGGGTTTTTCTGCAACTGCAGTTGTCTCAGCTGGTGCATTTTGTCCATCAGCTGGATGCGGAGCTCACGAGACTGGGCGTAGTGCTCTTCATTTAATTTTCTCATTTTTTCTATCTGCTGGTCTGTAAGGTTCAGCCCATTAACAGGTATTGTTCCCTTTTCACCGCCCGACATGCATGGCCCACCGCCAAACCCGAATCCGGCTGCAGCAGCTACCTGCACGATACCAAGCACCAATAGCAGTGTAACAGTTAATATTAAAATCTTTTTTTTCACCGGCGCACCTCCTTTCGTCAAGAGTTGAATAAGGGCAGGAAATCAAAAGCATTTTACTGTTCCCCGCCTAATCGTATTTTAACCATCAATTGTAAGAAATCTGTGGGATAAAAAAATAAATTTTGCGGGAACACAGAGGAACGGTTCTTTTGTGCTGCGGTGCCGGGTGTTGCGAGCTGGAGTTGTTGTGATTTTAGCTCGCAGCGCAAAACACAGCACAAAAGAATAACCATGACGGCAGCCGGCACAGTAGAATGGATGAAAGTTTCCTTTTACTCCTGTACTTTCAACTAACCGTCCCCCTGTATTCCCGGCCGTTGCGAGGCAGGAGCGGGGGTAGGAAGGAAAAGCGGCCCATCAAGACCGCTTTTCCACAATGCCCAGTTTTTCCTTTAGGGCGTATTGGAGGACCTGAGAGAAGTTGATCCCGGCTTTTTCCGCCTCATTGTTGAGCCACTGCGGGATGGTGAGTGTTTTTTTGACGGAACGGTTTTTCATCTCGTCGTGGATTGGTTCTGTGCGTGCCTGGATAAGGGTCACAAACGCACCGGCAGCAGCATCCTCAGGGAGCCGCACGTCTGTCGGATTGGACGGGGCAGGAATCGGGTCGCTGTCACGTTCCATGCCGTATAGGTGTAGTGCCATTGCTTCTACAGCCATGGCCAAAGCTTCATCCAGAGTGTCGCCTTCGGTTATACAACCAGGGAGGTCAGGGAACGTGACTGTGTACCCTCCAGCACGGTCGGTAGTTTGACAAAATACCGGAGCAGCCATATCAGTACCGCGACAAACACCAGCGCGCAAGACAGGGTTGTCATAGTTCTTCTACCACCCCTTTTTTGCGGGTCAGGTACCAGGCCACAAATTCCACCACAGCCACAATGGACAGAACAACTTTACCGGCAGTGTTTTCGAGCAGCACTTCCTTGGATGATGGTGAGAATATCCAGAGACCTGCAGCCACCAGGGGTACCAGAAGTAAAAACAGGTTGATGGTCATGTTCTGGCCCCTGGTTTCCGCCTTCAATTCATCCCGCAGCAGCAGGCGGCTGCGGATGATCTCAGCGATGTGCTTGATTACTCTCGATGTATCCGTTCCATAGTGCTCCGACAGGATTACCCCCTGCACGAACAGTTCGATGTCCCGGTTATCCACCCGAAACGCAAAGTCTTTCAGCGCCGCGCTAAGGTCCTTACCAGCGTTGTATTCCGCTATCACCTGCTGGAGTTCCTCTTTTAGGGGTGAAGCGATGGCCTGGCTTACTTTTTTCAACGTGTCCACCAAGTCACCGGTGACCTGATACAGGCCGGCTAGCATCTGCAGGGCCACTTCCGCCTGCTCGTCGATCACAGCCCGGCGCTTCCTGTAGAATACGTCCACCTCGCAGTGGGCGAAGGCTATGGTCAGCACAAAGGCTACCACGGCCAGAAGCGGGTTGTTCAGCGTCACTATGGATATCGCAGCCAGAGAAGCGCCCACCATAACCGTTATGATTAAAAAAGCGCGGTAGGAAATTTTTATACCCAACCGTTGCAGTTTGAAGGCGGTATCCCTTTTCCTGTCTTGCGGCAGGAAAAGGGATACGCTTTTGGATTCGGCACGGGCTAACAGACCCTTTACTCCGGAAAGACGTTCTCTTTTCAGCGTCACGCACCAGGCCAGCACCGCCAGAACGATTAAAGCGCATGTAACACCGAGCATGATTTCCCCCCTTCAACTTTCTTACCGAAGGGGACAATAGCCGGCAGGGGTGTCGGCCTTGACGCCGCCGATGCGGATCATGGCCCGAACAAGCCGGTGGACGGCCTCCATTTTACCGAAATTGGCGTGAAGCGTGGTCAGGCTACCTTCATGGCCCGTACCCATCGCCTGTAGCAGTTCGAAAGCCTCGGCGCCCCGCACTTCCCCCAGGATAATCCGGTCGGGACGCATACGCAAAGAGTTAACCATCAGCTCATATATGCTAGCCTTGTCGGACGCCTCAAGAGATACCACGTGCGGGTGGTTAAGGGCTAGTTCCCGGGTATCCTCGATGATGACAAGCCTTTCGTCTTTTGGAATATAACTGGTCAAAAAACGCATGAATGTTGTTTTTCCTGACCCGGTAGCGCCACATATGATGATGTTTAACTTGCTTCTCACGGCGTAGTTGAAAAATGTAGCCATTTCCGCACTCATATATCCCTGCTCCACCAGGTCCTTTTCGTTGAAGTAGTTAACCACGAATCTCCTGATGGTGACGACTGGGTTTTGCGACGCGGGCGCGACAACGATGTTGACCCGGGAACCGTCGGGAAGCCGTGCGTCCACCAGCGGCTTGTTGAAGTTGACCCTTCTACCGCAGCGGCGCACAATGCGTTGCACAAAAGATAACAATTCCTCGTCGCTGGTAAACTCAACGTCCACCAGTTCTTTTTCCCTACCGGCTATTTCAATCCATATTTCGTCTCTCTTGTTGATCATGATTTCGTTGACGTCTGGCTGGTACAGGTATTTTTCCACCGGTCCGAGGCCGATGAGGTAGGAGATTACTGATTCTTCGAGGTTGCCGTCCTCCTTGCCCAACAGTTCCCTTGTTTCCCTTCTGATTACTTCTTCCTTTTTCTCGCGATTTTCGTAATCCTCCAGGAACAGGTCACCGTATTTTTTCACAACCCGATGTCTTACTTGTTTCAATATTTCCTGAAATTCCAAGTTATGCGCCCCCTTGCTGTAGTTTGGGATGTTCGGGCAGGAGATAGAACGCCTTGGATTCGGCCTTGGCGTGCAGCAGCTTGGCTACTATCTCGCGGGATATCGCGATGGTTATGGTGGAGGCGTTGTCCGGTACGGCCTGTTTCATGGCCTCAAACTGCCCCAATACGGGCACCGGCTTATCGGTCCCGATCACCCTAAGGCCCTGACCGACGATCAGCGCCCCTTCGTTGGTCACCGCCACCGCGGTCACCGTGTCCCCTTCTTTGATGCCCATGGGCCAGCGGGCCTCGGTTGAATCGAAGGCGACGTAAGTCTCGGTGGGCTGCAGGTAGCTGAACGCGCCAGTCGTTTTGTCGGGTTCCTGAACCAGCCGGTCTGCGATCAACTGCTCACCGGGATACAGATGGGATACCGCGTATTTGCCCACGGCATCTTCGAGCTTCCGCACGGTTTTTGGATTCAGGTCACCGGCGAATACCGTGCCCAGCTCCAAATCCCCCTCCTGAAGCTGGTGGCCCGGCTGGACAGTTTTAGCCACGATTACCGCTTTGACCGGCTTATAAGTGAGGTGAAAAGTAGCGTAAAGAGAGACTGCCGCTGCCAGGCTCAAGAATACAGCCACCCAGAAAGAAATGTTTTGTTTTTTGAACCGCAATTTGAATACTATCCTCCTTGTCGATTTTTTGTTTCACACCGTTCTTTCTTTTTTGCACAATAGTTCATCAATAAATCACAGCAGATATCACCCCCAATAAAACAGAAAACCAGGCATATGCCTGGTAATTTTTTATGAATAAAATCAATAAGGGAGCGTCGCTCCTTTCCAGCAATGAATTACGAGCTTATACCCCTAATTCTTATTCTATCTTTCTCCACAATCCATAGCTGTCCGCTAATATCCCCGGTTTTCAATGTAATAAAAGGCAACAATTTATTAATTAAAGTCATGATGGCTTTTTTGCTCTGGTTCTCCACTCTTAAAACAATAATGCCTTCAAACTTCTCGGGCGGGTAAACAATAATATTTGAAAAACCGTTATCCAGAGTAATTAAAAGCCGCTTTTCCTTTTTACATATGGTAATTAATTGTCGATCAGAACACCCTTCAATTCCTTCAGAATAAACTGAATGAACATCATGCCCCGCATTTTCAAGAACTTTGTTTACATCAACGGGCATATTCTCATCAATCTTAATTTTCATAGTAATCTACCTAAAGTTCTATATGACGTTCCTTGGCTATTAGCGCAGCGTAAGCCAATGCGGCATCAATATCTGCCGGAGTTAAAGAGGGATAACTTTTTAATATTTCTTCACGATTCATTCCCTCTGCTAGATTATCAAGAATAACGGAAACAGGGATTCTGGTTCCGGCAATACATGCTTTACCATGGCATACTTCAGGGTCAATAGCAATGCGTTTTAAAATGCTCATTTTATCACCATCCTTGCTATCCGCTTAAATTCTTTTAAATGATACTAAGTAAAGTATATCAATTTTGGGTTGTTCCCGACAACCGTGATGCCAATTTAGCGTTAATCTGGATCTCAGCTCTCTAAAAACAAATAACAAAAAAGCCCTCTCCGTTAACCGGTGAGGGCCTTTGCTTACCAGGACAGTGTCCTTATGATAAGCCTTCTTTTGATATGTCCCTTGATTTCCAGTTCCACCACATCTTCCTTAGCTACGCTGTTGCGGTACCCGATCAACTTGACCAGGTAGGTGCCGTCGTCCGGCCACCAGCCCTTGGCGATGAGGTCAGGGATGGTGTATGTGTAATGCCATATCTTGTTTGCCGCGTCGTAGGTCATCCAGGCTTCATGTGAAGAAACGCCGGGCGGCAGTGCGACGCTGCCGTCGGGTTTCTGCGGCAGCGGGATGATTACCTTCATGCTGTCGATTAGCACATTTTGCCCGTCGGAAGGTCTTACCGCCGACGCCCTGACGGTGATGTTCCTGCCGCGCTCGCCGGGGTTGGGAGTTATACTGCCGATCACCTCAAAGTTTTCCAGCACGGTGAGGGTCTGGCGGTACCACTCGGACCACTTGGGTTCAAGCTGCGGCAGTCTGGGCTGGTCCTGTACTCGTAGTTCAATGTCGTAGATCCCGGCACCGCCAACGCTGTCAAATACGGTGGGTGGGTTTGTGAAGTATTGCCACGCCCCCCGTCCTTCCTGATGCGCCACTGGCGGGCCACGATGGGGTCGCCGTCCGGGTCGTATGATGTGTCGGTATAGGTTACCGGGTCGCAGTCATACACCGGATTCGGCGTTACCGTAAACCGTGCCACGGGCGGCGTGTTGTCCGGGATGACCTGCACCGTCTGGTAGAACGGTTCGGACCAGAGTGAACCGTCGCTTACTTTCAGCTCGACCGTCCACTCGCCCACGGAAGTGAATTTCGTCGGCGGTGTGTCTGTTACGCTCCCCCATGCGCCACCGGGCGGTTTGACCCGCCACTGACGCTGGGCGATGGGGTCTCCGTTGGGGTCGTACGACAGGTCGGTGATGGTAATCGTCTTGTCGACCACCACCGGGTTCGGGGTTACTGTGAACTGGGCCACGGGAGCCATGTTCACATTCCGCGTGCTAACAAGTTTAATCACGGGGTGCGACCACACGCCCTCCACATCCCTGACCTCGTACCTGATCAGGTAATCGTTGTCCTTTGCCAGTGTCGCCGGTTTACCTGAATTCCAGCCCACGTTGGTGGCTGGTCGCCATGACCACTTGTGCTCGACAACCCCCTTGTCGGGTTGCGATATGTGGTCCAGGTCGTAGGCATCGCTGTTGATGGTCACGTTGCAATGGTTGCCGTTTAAAGACAGCTGAACCCCGAACATGGCCACCGGCCTCCTGTGCACGTACAGGTGCAGGCTGTCGGCGGGCATGTACGACCACAGGCGGTACTCGTCGAAACGGTCATCATCCTTGGGGTTGTCACGTGCCTGGAAAGTCGTTACAAACTCGCCCACTTTGTCGAATCGGTACACCGGAGCCGGTAGCCACTGCTCGTGGAACGAAGCCAGGCCCAGGCTGTTCTCGAAATAGGCCGGGTCGTGGCTGTATTTCCACCGCTCGGCCATCTTGGGGTCCTCTTCGGGGTCGTTGTAGTAGGTTTTGTAGTAGACTTCCTCGTTCAGCAGAACGTAGTTTTCCACCGGCGGGTACAGTGCGTTCAGCCTGTCGATGATATAACTCGTTAACTGCTGCATTGCCGTATTACGGTTGTTGTTTAAAATGAATGTCCCATGGCCGTCGTTCCGTGAGATAATGTCTGTGGCCTGGGACTGGTTGGCGGCGCTACCCAGCACCGAAAAGTCAATCCGATCGTTTAGCAACCGCGAGTAGATGTAAGATGATTTAACCGGGTCACTGAATTCAATGTATGGCGCGGCACTAATGTTGACCAGGAAGCGCTGGGCGTCTTCCCGCCAGGATGATTGCCTCAATACCTCATCAAGTGTCTTTCCCCTTCCGGTCGATATCTTTATATCCTTAAAGTAGCCGTAAGCCTGGCTGTAAGTCATTGGTCCGTAACCGCCTTTGGTCAAAGGGTCGGGATCGGTATAGTCAATTACTTTCGTTCCATTGTACCAGACTTTTATGTTGTTTCCCACAGCAGCAATTTTAATATGTTCCCAGTCATCTGTCCTTGATATCCTGCCACCGATTGTGTCCTGAACGCGTCCGTAGTACCCACCGTTGTAAGGACCATAATTAACCGGTGGTAAAGTACTAAAGTTATCCGGCAAGTTTACTGCTTTGTACAGTCCTGATGGGTGAGCCCCTCCCTGATCCATCCCTCCCTGATCCATTAGGAAAGCGTAAAAGCTATATTTCCCATCCTGATGTGTCATCCTGAAAGTAAACCCCATCGTATCGTCATCAATTGTGGTTTCCTTCTGGCGATACTCTATTTCCACGTCATATGCGTCGTCAGGATACCAGAAACCCGTCCAACCCACGTTTTGAGTAGTGCCAATGACTGTCGTACCATCAACTTGATGCAGTTGCCACTGCCCTGAATCATCTGGGTAGTTTATCCAGTTGTTAAATATCTCGTGAACGTCAACGTCATTCGTGGATATGGTAGATGTCTCCATCGTTTCAATGGTATAATCAACATTCAGCGCCGTTAATTCTGGTTTAAGATACTGGTCAATTAATCCGTTCAGATACTGGACAATATCTGCATCAAATCCCGTTCCCTCAGTGTCGCCCACCGTAAAAATAATATCCGCCTTCTTTTTCGGCAACACATCAAAGCCGACTGACGGACGGACATTGATAACCTCGGTCCTTTTTTCATCCAGGGGCTTATCGGACGTGTCGTCCTTCAGGTAGTCCTCTGCCGATACAAACTCCGCGATGGTATCCTCACCGAACCCCTCCGTTACCTCCAGTTCAACCTGGTACTTGCCGACCTGGTCGGTCTGGAAGCACGGCGCGGTTTCGTTGCCGTCGCTGAACACTACCCACTGCTCGTCGTTGAAGTCACCGTCATTGTTGCTGTCGTAACGGTACTTCCAGGTCCTGTGGGCAATGATGTCTCCATCAGGGGAATAAGAAGTATCCCTGATCTCGACGGTGGCCTTTTTCCCGTTGGCCAGATCACGCAGGTACGCCTGCTGCACCACAAAGTCGGCCACGGGCGGTTCATCCGGCCTGATGTCCAGCGTCCGTTCGTACCATTCGGATGTGTGGCCGGCGGTGTTTGTCACCTTTAGCCTTACCTTGTAAGTGCCGGGCGTTTTAAACAGCACCTGTTTCCTGTCCGGCGATATATCCTTTACTATGATGGCCTCGGCAGTTGCGCCGTTGCCCACCGGCATAATCTCCCACTCGTTTTGCTCCTTGACGATGGGGTACCTGGCAGGGGACACCCCTTCTTCGGTGAGGACAATTAGGCGGTTTTGTTTGTGAGCGCCTTCGTCCGTGAAAAACGCTTTCGGTATTGCCGGTTCCACGGTTATGGTATGCTCGGCGGTGTCAGTGGCCCCCCAGTTGTCCTTAACGGTGAGAGTAATTTTGTACTCTCCTTCCTTGTCGAAGTAGAGCTTTTTATCCTTATCTCCAGGTTCTCCCACCACGTAATCGGAAGGAGTGATTGACCAGGTGGTTTCAACGATTTCGCCGTCACGGTCGTAAGATGCGCTGTAGATAGCCACATCCTCGCCCTGCATGCAACTTTCAGGAGCTACGATCCGCGCCTTTGGCGGTTCATTGACAACTTCGATCTCATCGCTGTCGGAGTCACTATCGCCGTCATTGTCTGTTACGGTTAGCTTGACTGTATAGGTGCCGAGTTTATCGAATACCAGCGTGCCGCCATTATCACCAAGGGTATTTTCCGCTACCCCGCTGGATGGGCTCACTTTCCAGTCCACATCCACAATGTAGCCATCGGGGTCGTAGGACAAGTTTCTTACGTTTACGGTCTGCCCCGGGCTGCATTCTGAGGGTAGTGAAAATCGCGCAACCGGCGGAATATTCTCAGGTTCCGGCGGTGGCGGTGGCGGTGGTGGCGGTTCCCAGGGATCATCTATGGGCGGCAACGGGTCCGGATCTGGCGGTGGTGGCGGTGTCCCTCCACCCGGTGGTAGAGTCGGCGGCTTTGCCCCGGCCACAACGGTGACTGTTTTGGTCACCGTGGTTGTGCGTCCCACCCCGTCCGTTGCATCAAGTCTTAGGGTGTAAGTTTTGGCGGTCGGGAACGTGTACGATACCTGCTTGGAAAAGCTTTTGTTCCCGGAACCGCTGTCAACCAGGCTGGAATCGACGTAAAATTTGTAGTCGATTGACTGGCTTTGCGACCCGGACGGGACGAAGGATGTGCCGCTGATGGCGATCTTCACCCGCTCCCCCGCCTTGATGGTAGACGGAGGGCTGATCTGGGCGCTGGGATACGGCGTGGTCTGCACGTAAACGACACCATGGCTGTAGCCGGTAACGGTTGCCCCGCACAGCTCGGCAAACCTTCTGATGTATGTCCGTTTTTGGGAGCCGGAACCCCAGGAGATGGTTGATTCGATAGAGCCGACCCTGCTGGTGACGAACGACGGCTCGCCGTTAAATGCCCGGGCGGCGCTGCTGTAACTGCTGCTGGAGATGAAGTTGTACCCATTGCCGCCGCCGTTGGGTTGGGTGTTAATAAATACGGCTTTGCCCGTACCGCTTACTGCACCGCTGATCTGGACATCCCAGACGCCAAGGTAGAAGCCTAAATTTGGGCTAAAATTAACCATTGTAACCTGTTGCTCTTTTGAGCAACTCAATCCGGAATCCGACCAGGCGTGGGCTAGAGGTCCCACTGGGTACATGGTCAGCAGGAACGCCATCAAAACGGCAAGTATCGTATACCGCTTCTTTTGCTTTCTCACACAATGATCACCTCTTTATTAAATTTTTTGTTCTGCCGGTATGTTGCTTCATCCCCCCTTTTTGTACCGGCCTCTAAAAAACAGAACCCTGCTCGTTTTGAGCAGGGTTTGTTAATCGCGATTGGTTAATCGTTATAGAAAATCGCCTCTAAAAACCTACGGCCTTGTGCCGTAGGATGAAAGAGGCATCGCCCGTCAGGGCGATAAATACATACCCAAACATTTGCTCCAGTGATATAATTAAACCATGGAAGGGAAAACAAACCATTGCATCTACAATATCAATTACCACATCGTGTTTTGCCCAAAGTATCGCCATAAGGTAATCAAGGGCAAGGTTGAAACTGTGGTTAAAAACACAATTCTGGAAATATGCGATACTTACGGCTATACCCTCATCCAGTTGGAAACTATGCCGGACCACCTGCACATATTCCTCTCTGCTCCACCTGCCGTAGCACCCGCGGAAATCGTAAAAACCTTGAAAAGCATCACCGCCAACACTGTATTCAAAACATTTCCCTGGCTTAAAAGAAAATATTTTTGGGGCAGCGGCCCGTGGAGCAGGGGGTACTATATAGGCACTGCCGGAAACGTCAGTGCTGAAACTATCAAGCGGTACATCGAAAACCAGAAAGGAGGTGTAAGAACATGCCACGTTACAAGGAGGCAAAAAAAGTCAAGACCGGCGACCTAATGCTGACTGAAAAAATCCTGCTGCGTATGAACAAAGACCAGCTGAGAACAGCCAACAAAGCGCGCATTAAAGCGGCCAGGTGCTGGAACGCCATAGTCAACCTCCACCGGACCATCTACAACAGGTACGGTATCTGGCTGACCGGCGGGCAACTCAAGTTGCACTCCCAAAGCGTGCAGGCCCTGGTGGAACTCTACGAAGAGACCTGCCGGAGAACGAGGGATCTGAGAAAGAACGGCAAAATGTCCTGGCGGTATCCCTGGCGCAAGAAGTATTACTTCACCGTTACCTGGAAAAAGGCCGCAATCTCATTCAAGGATAACCGCATCCGCCTGTCCAACGGCAGAGGGCGGGAACCCCTTGAAATTAAGCTGCCGGCAAGGATTGATCCTGCTGCCGTGTGCCAGGCGCAACTTGTCTGGAAGGGCACCAGCTACTGGCTCCACCTGAGTGTTGAGAAACCGGTTCCGGAACAGGTAACAGGCAACAGGGTGGCCGGAGCGGATCCCGGAGAAGTGCACTCCCTGGCGCTCACCGATGGTGAGGCAAGTATTGTCATATCCGGCAGGTTGTTGCGTTCCTGGTGGCGGCTGCGGAACAAGGAACTGGGCAAGTACCAGCGCAAACTCTCCCGGCTTGAGAAAGGCTCCCGGCGCTGGCGCAGGATTAACCGCAAGAAACGGAAATTTCTCGAACAGATGCGCCGGCGGAAAGTGCATTTGCTACACACCGTCACCTACCAGGCCACCAGGTGGTGCTTTGAACGTGGCATTAAAACCTTGTATATTGGCAACCCGCTGGATACCACCAAAAAGGATTACGGGCGCCGGCATAACCAGCGGATGCACCAGTGGACATTTGGCCAGGTGTTCAACCTGCTGGAATACAAACTGGCTGCCCGGGGGATTGAAATGGTGCTGGTGGGAGAAGAAAATACTTCCACCACCTGCCCGTCTTGCGGCAATAAAGGCACTTTCCGCGGCCGGATATTTCACTGCCCGGACTGTGCTTTCTTCTGCCACCGTGACGTTGTAGGCAGCCTCAACATTCGTTCCGTTGGGCTATTCGGAAGAATATCGGCTGGCCAGAAAACCATACCAAAAACAACGTATCTGCGGCCGGCGGTGCTCGCCGCCCGAGCAGTAGACGCCTCTGGACCAGGCCGCCGTGCAGCGTAAGCTGCCGGTGTAGCCCGGCGAGGCTGTGTAAGCCCCTGCTATTTTTGCAGGGCGTCGGCCTGTGACCCGGGAAGCCTCCGGCCTTGTGCCGGAGGAGGTTCACTGTTTAATTGTAATGCTCTGCGTCTTGCCTTCCCACACCACGTTCATGCCAAGCTGTTCCGAGACAAACCGCAGGGGAATCAGGGTTCTGCCGTTTATTACCTTAGCCGGTACATCAAGTTCAACTTCTTCCCCATTGACCAGGGCTTTAGTGGAACCAAGTGTCAGGATTACCTCTTTATCTCCATGCTTGATTTTAATTTGTTTGCTTTCGGGCAGCCAGTCCACGCTTGCGCCGAATTGCTCCATTACCCCGCGCAGGGGAACCAGGGTTCTTCCGTTGTCATATACCGGTGCCGCGTCAAGGGTGGCCTGCCGCCATGTGCCGTCTTTGGCCACGGAGTATTCCTTTTGGTTCAAGTAAAGCACCACGGAGATTTCACCGGGCTGTAAAAGCGGCAGTTCTTTCTCAGCGGGTTCGTCTTGTGTTCTACTGTTGTCAATTTGTTTTTCCTCTTTTTTTGTTGTACTGTTGTCAGTTTGTTTTTCACCATTGCTCAGCAGTATCTGTTTAATCTCCGCTACAGTCTTGCCTTGACTAAACAGGTTCCAGACTTCCGCTCCTTTGCCATTGAAACGCTTGTCGAGAACGATTTCTATCAGCTCGGGATGCCGGGCAAAATAACTGCCGCTTTCCCCGTAATATGTCAGGTTCTCTTTAATTACTTCCGCGTAGGGGGAATCTTGCCAGGGCACTCCGTCTATTTCAATAACTTCCTGTGTCGGGTATCGTTCCCCCATTTGTGCTCCAAGATTCCATGCATACTTGCCTGGGTTGGGAAAATCTTGAATTGATATATCTTTACCGAGCCGGTATTTGACTTTAATTGTTTCATTAATTACTTCATCCCCCGCCCACGCCATTGGAGCAACCACAGCTACCGTGAGCGCGGTCATGATGACCAGGACGGCAAGTTTCGCTGGAATAGATTTTAAAAGACTTTTTTTCATATTTGCGTTTACCCTCCTTGGCTAATTAATTATTGGTGCTAAAACTACGTTGTGTTGACATTTAGTAATGAATATAATATTGTATTAACAGGGAATATTGGTAATACGGCGGGTGTACCTCGTCTGTCGGGGTTTCGTTTTTGGCCCTTGAAGTTGCGGCAACAACTTCAAGGGCTTTTGACTACTTCCGCCGGTCCGTTATCAGGACGACGAGGGTGAGAAAAAGGATAACCGTTGTGACAATCTGTATTACATCTGAAACTGCGAGCATTGCCAGCCTCACCCCCTTTCGAGTTTTCTTAACCCCGGCAGGTGAGGCCCGTATACCAATATCCCCTTATCCAATTATACCACAATTATCCTGTTTTTTCGCAGATTACCGGTTAAACCCCCATCAGTTTGAACCCCACGGCCATCGGCCCCATCAACACGGCCAGCGGCACCGCCCCGCCGGGTACTTTACCCAGGAGGACCATCGGGAAAGAAATAAAGCGCCCGGAATTGCGCCATGCTTTTGTGGCGCTCCACAGCGCAAAAACCGCGCACGCAAGCGCTATACCGTACAGCACGGGCACCGCGCCCAGGAAAAGGGTAAGACCCGGTGCGAGTTTCACGTCCCCACCGCCGATCCAACCGAATGACCAGAACAATAGCATCATCCCGAACACCAGCAGGGCACCAATAAGGTTTTCATAACTGCCTGTCCATATAACAAATATCAGACCGGCAGCAATGGTTGTCACGGTCAGCCAGTTTGGTATGATCATCCTCTTTGCGTCGTTGTATGCCGCCACAATCGCCACGAAAGAGGACAGAATTATGGGTAGCTCTGTTGCCATTTTCAATTACCCCCCTTTTTTTCGTTTGCAATACCTTTTTCTTTTTTTAAAAGGGAAACGAAAATTAACCACCCCCGTCCATTGTCTCCACCCTATTTCTGCCGCCTTGCTTGGCCCGGTACAGTGCCCGGTCGGCCCTTTCTTTTACGGATTCGGGCGTGTCCCCTTCTTCATATTTGGCAACGCCGAAACTCGCCGTAATTTTAATTTCCCCCGCCGAGGTTTTGGCCGGGGTATTTTCTATGGAAGTCCGTACTCTTTCCGCTACCTTGGCGGCCTGCTCAAGACTGGCACTGCAAACGGCGGTGAATTCTTCGCCGCCGTACCGGGCTAAAAAATCTTCCAGGCGCATGGCTTTTTGAGCTACCCTGGCAAAATGCCGTAGCACCTCGTCGCCCACACCGTGCCCGTATGTGTCGTTCACTTTTTTGAAATGGTCAATGTCCATCATGATTACTGAAAATGGTTGTTTCTTTGCTACCATTTCGGCCAGATATGTTTCCAGCCGCCTTCTATTTGCCACGCCGGTTAAAGCGTCGGTTGTGGAGCTGAACATCAAGATTAGCGAATCGCCGGCCTGTTTAGCCGCCTGGTCCCATTTCTCCAGCTCGGCGTATTTGAGCCGTTCAATAAGCGCTTTCAGGTCGCTTTCCACACCGGCAAATTCCCGGACGGAAAAGGGGAATCTACCGCCTGCACCCTGAATCTGTTTCCTCAGTAAACGTATCCATAGCAGTAAAAGAGTTAGAAAAGAACAGAAGGTCAGCAACCAGAGCACCTGCACCAGTACAACAACGGGCGGGCTGGC
This sequence comes from uncultured bacterium, assembly GCA_965539975.1. Classification (GTDB taxonomy): domain Bacteria; phylum Bacillota; class Desulfotomaculia; order Desulfotomaculales; family Desulfallaceae; genus CBETWA01. Next base: position 63,116 of record CBETWA010000008.1, read on the forward strand.
TCGGGCCGCCACTCCCAGAACAAACAGGACCATTGCGACGATTCCGGTGATTAAAACCGTCAATTGCTGCACCTCCAATTAAGCACCAGATAACTTCTCCAGTATTTGATCGATCGAGCGAATAATTACTGTGTTGTTCTCCTGAGTTGTAACCAGCGCCGGTACCGTTCCCGGCCACTTCGTTAGGTAGAGTTTTCCATTATAGCCCTTGACAGCAAGGTAATCCCGCCCGTCTTGCAAGCTGCCACCGGTCTGCACTGGTGTCCAGCGTTCGCCCTGCGGGTCAATGCGTACCAGCCTGGTTATAACCTCGCCGCAGGCCCTACATTTGGGGTTGAACAATAAAACCGGTTTTTCCGCAGTGTCCAGTACAATGTCTGACTTCCCGTCGCTTGCCTGAATGTAACGGTTAGCATTTAGCACCTGTTCCACCGGGGCGGACAGAGTGAAAAAAACGAGCAGTATCAGTGTCATTGCTACGGCCATGCCCCTTGTCCACAGTTTGAACCTACTTTTATCGAATACAGCAAGGTACATAATGCCGCACAAAATTAATGCGTCTGCTTTTAGGCAGTCCGTGCACCGGTAAGACAGCGCCACCTGCATGGCCAGGGAACCGGCAATCATAATCCCACCGGTTATAATTGACCAGGCGAGTTGTTTCGTTGTTGCCAGCGCGGCGCATACGGTGCATAAAAGAATAGCCAGCAAGGTTACGGGGTCGGGAGGTTTTGATACCGCCATGTAAATTGCCGCAGCAATAAAAAAACTCCCTCCAAGGAGTCTTCGCATGATAGTGATTCACCACCTAAATTATTTTTTTCCCTAATCACATGCTTCGTCAGCCGCGCGGTGCCAGCGGCCGTCCAGGTCATAATAAAAAGTCCCGCCCTGTGAGCACCTTGATGCGCTCAAAAAAGTGAAATCAACACCGGGAAATAATCTGTTAAGAGAGTTCAACATAAACGTCCTTATCTTCCCCGTAGTTTCCACCATCACCGACGGGTACCTTGGATCGCTCCTGTTGCCAAATACCCGGATCTCCGTTATAGTCGATTCTCCCCCCTCAGCCGCGCTCATTTCCCTGGGCTTGTTCAGGTTGAAAAACATCAGGGCCGCGTACTGGGCGTTATTGCCTTCATATTCTACCCACCGGTCCAGCAGTTTCACTGGGCCGCACCCGCAGCTGCAACAGTAGTCCCGGTAACCCCCCTCGTCAATCAGTTTCTTTTCCGTCCCCACAACTTCAAAGGGGTCGCCGCAGTCAATACAGCATACCCAACAGCTATCTTCACCACAGCATATTGTTTCGTAACTGCCGGGGTCAATTTTCAGTCGAACGTACCTGGTCGCGCTCATCGCTGCAGCCACCGACGCCGCGTCCCCGGCGGTTTGCAGTTTTTCCGCCGCTATGCCCCTGCGGGCAAAGTCAATGGCCGCTGCGGATATGGCCAGCACCACGGCCAGAACAGCGGCCATAATAGGCAGGATACTGCCCCGTTCGTCTTTTAAGAATAAAAACATTTACCCACCTGCCCTCCGGTATTTCGGTTAAACTTGCATTTCCCTGCTTATCGATCTTGCAGAGCACAATTCCCGTTCCAACCTCCTAAGAAAAGTCCCACCAGCCAAACGTGGCTTTGCTGTGCACGTCGAAATCGAAAAGGCTTTTCTCGCCCACCAGTTGAGGGAAGGTCCTGGAAAACAGGTTGACCCTGTATGTTACATTGCAGGTGATTATATTGCGGTTGCCGGTGTGCTGGCTGTCAAATTTAATGGTCAATCTTTCAGATTTGAGGTCATAAAGCCAGGCCGAGCTTAGAGCTTTGTTATAGCCGCTTTCTACGCTGCCTGTTATGCAGGCTTCCCTTGCTCCTTCCCGGGCGACTTTCTGGATGTTGTAGCAGTCCCTGATCACAAAAGACATGGTTACGATGCCGAGAAAGAGAAAAATTAAGAGGACGAATGAGAACGCCGCTTCAACTATGATCGCGCCCCTTTCATCTGCGGTTAAACGCGCCCGGATTTCTGAAACGGTATTCACGAACCGTCTGCGCCTCCTTTGTTATGGTTACTTTACCTGTCCAGCCGCCACCTTGCGGGTCAAACAGCTTCTTCAGCCCGGGGACGAATGTTTCCATCTGGGTTACCACTACGCCATGTGCCATGTCACCGGCCTGGTAGACGGAAACCTGGCCGATTTCCGCCGCAACCAATGTTTTTTTTAGATGTGCCGATGCTTTGTCTCTCGCTTCGGCCATGTCCCCGGTCACCGCCATGTAATGGGCCGCAATCCTGGCTGCCTGGCTCGTTTGAGATGAGTTATATATCCACAGCCCGGTTATGATCAGCACGAATATCAGTCCAATGAAGATGGGTGCGATCAGTGCGAATTCAACAAGGATCTGGCCGCTTTGGTCTTTTTTGATTTGCAAGTGAATCACCTCTGAAATAAAATACCCCCCGAAATAAAATACCCCCCGAAATTACTTCAGGGGGTGTTGGTTTAATACCGCGCATCAATTATCTCACCGTGTATCTTTTTGTCCGTAGGCTTGGGTGCCTGTGTGATAATTACCTGAATCGTAACTGTGTCCTTGTTATCGGGTGGGTAAGCGTCCGTCCAGCTGTTATCTGAAGGCCACGCCTCGGCAGAAATGGTGTAGTTACCGCTGGTTCGTGCCACGAAGTCGTATGGTATCTGTTTCAGCTCGCCCGGGGCAAGGGTGATGTTGGTGGTTTTTGTACCGGCGGGGCCGCTGATGGTTACTCTTGTTGGCAGGGTTCCGGGCATGTTGTCCTTTCTTTTTACGTTGATGGTTGATGTGATGGTCTCCGGGTTGTTTATCGTTGTCCACGGGTTCATCTTGGGCCGTATTTTTACCATGATGTCATTCTCAGGTATCAAAACCGGCGCTTCATCGCGGTTGTTCTCCCAGTTGGCGTCCTGGCTCACGCTTACTGGGTTAATCCTGGATACGATAACCGAGGGCTTGTTCTGGACCGTGAATTTATAGCGGTATGTTTTGCTCTCGCCCGGTTGAAACTCGATGTATCCCTTTGCGTCGGGCGCGTCAGCCGGGTCGAGGGGTTCCAGAGTAACCGGGAATTCGTTTTCGCCGATTACATGGTGCAGGCGCAGCCAGGCAGTTTCGGGCTGCGGGTGGTTTTTGTTCAGGGAGTAGGTGACCGTTGACGTGATCACCTGACCGGGCTTGACGTCCTTGAATTGCTCGACTTCTAACTGTGTCGAGAAATCCGGTGGCTGCTGGGCGATTCCGTACCAGCTGATTAATACTGGCAAGTACCATCGCCAGCCTTGGGCGAATTCGGAGAAGTCCATGTCGGTCATGCCCAGTTCAGCACGGACGGTGGGGTCTTTGAGGTTTAGCAACTTCGGCGCAAGGTCGAAGGTCCTCTGGACGGTGACTGTACCCTGGGCCATGTTTTCGCTGGTTTTGGCGACGGAGTAGTTGTTGGGAAGTTTGGTTAAGTATTTCAAATTAAAGTCTGCCCAAGTTTCCGACCGGCCAGCATTTCGGAGCTCATCATCCGTCAAGTTTGACGCCTGAGTTATCTTTGTTATTTCTACCCTGGTGGGTGTAAACTGGCTTGCGTATTGCGACTGGGGGTAGGTATAGGTTTCGGTTACTCTTTTACCGGTTTGCCCGTAAGGGTCAGCCTTGCCGTCTCTGTCGGTATCCTGCCAGGTGCCGTTTGTGTGCTGCCACACGTCAAAGTGACCAACGCTAATTTGGTTTAAAATAAACTGCTCCTGGGGATTGGCCAGGGCCGTTCCCGGGAGCAGCAGCATAATCGCAAGCAGAACTATTAACTTTGTTATACGCATTGGTTATTAATTACCTCCTTTGTAGAGGGGGTTCTTGATAGCCAAGGCTTGGTTGCTGTATAGTAATATGATATGGGTTACATCTTCTATCTTGGTACCGCCGCCCGGGTCAGCTTCCAGGCTGACGTAGTATCCATGGGTAAAGGGGTTGCTATTATATTCTTTTAAAGTATTATCACGTTGTACTGATAGGTCGTTACCTTTGGCAAGTATTAACCTCGCTGGTACAAGAGCAGTCCCTGCTTGTTTAACGTAAACCATTTCCTTTTGCACATTTACATCATAGATAATTCTCCCATTGTTACTACCCATCACAACCGGTTGTTGCCGCAGTTCCTCTATCGTCATTTCCATCATGCTGGCCCCCGGCTGTTTGAATTCGTAGGGGATGGCCCACCCATCATAAGCAACATAGTCATTCGGATTCAGCGGCTTGCCGCTAAAGGGCCGGGTCCCTTCCAAAGGCAGTTCCGGGTTAACTGGCGGTTGTACCGGTGGCTGCACCGGAGTTACGGGCTGTTGCGGAGGCACCGGTACAACCGGGGCCTGGGTCTTGACGTACTCGACCACCTTGTTTACGTCCGGTTTTTCTGCTCCCTTGGGCCAGCAAAGTACAATGCTGTTTTCAGCGTCCCAGGCCACTTCATAGCCCAGGGCCTCGGCCACCCACCGGGCGGGCAGGTAAGTACGGCCATCCCTGGCCTGCGGGGACACGTCCATGGCGGCGGCTTTGCCGTCGCTCTTGATGGTTTTACTGCCCACCGCCAACTCCACCACCGGGAAGCCGGGTTCGGCCAGCGTTACCCTGGGGCTTTCCCAGCCGATGTTCTCATTGGTTACGCCCAAGGCGTTGGCAAGATAACGTACCGGCACGAAGGTACGGCCCTGTTCGACAAACGGTTTGGCGTCCATCTTAATACCAGGGGTTTCGTTGTTTATAAAATACTGGTCAAAGCCAACTATAAACACTACGGATTTGACAAGCTGTTTCTGCTGGTCGTATACGTCCACCTGCTCCGTTTGATTAGCATAGACGTTTGTTATATGGGGCAGGTTGATGGTCAGCAAGGCAAGAGCTATAATAAAGCCTATGAAAGCAAGAAATCTACGCAATTGAATACACCTCCATGATGAAAATTTTGGTATTATTTTATAGACATACACACAGCTGTTTTTGTTCCGGCATCACCTCCCTGAAAAAACAAATGCTGGGCGCAGCGGCCCGGCGGTTAGCTGGCTAATCTTTGAGCGCTATGAATTTTCCTTTTTCGATTAAACCATCCCGCAGCGCCTTTTCAATAACCCTTGCCTGGTTTGACGGGCGCTGGTCCTTTAATCTTAAAAGCACCACCCCAACATGCTCCATTCCCTGCTTGTAGATCAAATAACCGAAATCGTTATCACAAGTTATTATTATCCATTCTTCTTCAATAGCTTTATCCAGTATTTCCCTGTCTGTGGCGCCCTTGCCGACATAGTCCCTGGACATAACGGCTTTATAACCTAGTCGGGTCAAGGTTTGCAGTACGGCTTCACTCACGTTTTCATTAAGCAAGAACCTCAACGTCATTTCCCCTTTGGCTATCTATGACACGCGCCGCATACTTCAGGGCAGCCCCTATATCCTCTTTGGTCAAAAAAGGATACGCCGCTATTAATTCTTCAATACTCATGGTCGCCAAAGCATCGAGAATGAAACTAACGGTGATCCTGGTTCCTTTAATAACCGGCTTGCCCAACATTATTTCAGGATTTGTTTCAATTCTATTTGCCAAATCCATTTTTAAATTCGCTCCCTTCACTAATGGCCTGGGAAATTCTTGCATTTTAAGTTATCATTTGCATTTACTCTTGTCAACAACATTCCGGGTTAACGTGCAGCACAAAATTTGGTTCCGGTTATCACCCCCTGAAAGTAATCCTCCGCAGATGAAATGGGTTAATAAAGGTTTGGCAACAACCGGGAAAGGTTGAGCAAATGTCCTTGACGCCAGCAACCCCTACGGTATACGGTGCGAAAAGATGGCGAATTGAAGTTGAACACCTCGCTGGCAGGTGCTTGTAAAAGCCATACCTTGGTTTTCGGGTGCTCCGGGCTGATAATCACTTCGGATTCAACGGTTAACACTTTTTGATGGCGAAACAAACCGGTTTTAATCCGCCTTTTCGTTGATGATATGCGGTACTCTACACCAGGCACAATATTAACAAACGTGTCTGAAGTACCTGCAACAATATCAAGCCAAAAACTGTGAAGGCCGGTGAGACTAAACTCAAATAACCCATTCGGAACATGGACTTGCAAATATACGATTGTCCCCTGAAATTTGCGCTCCGCAACAGAGTAAGAAAAACAAAACCGGCCTGGCTCTCCTTCCGGTGGCAATAGCGACATGGTGTCTTTTTGAACACAATACACCAATGCTTCCAAGCTCTCCACCTTGGCCCTTTTTGCCAGGCATACCCGGTGCTTCCCTTCACTCACCCAATACCGATCCCCGTATTTGGTTAGTCGTATGGGATCGTTTTTGACAAACGGTGTGCGACCCTGTTTGAATTCTTCCCAAAATCTCCGGCAGGGGCTGTAGCTGAGGCAAATTTCCAGCATTTTGGGATTTGAAGCACTGCTGCTCAGCACTTCCAGAAGTTCTTCCTCGGTATTCCAGTATGCGTTTAAACCCAATTCCTGCAACAACAGGCACTTGTTACCCAGCTCGGTCGGAAACTCAACGATGTTCTTCACCCTTACTGTGTGCAGTTCCGCTTTCACTACAATATGCTCCCCTCAAGCTTTTTTGAAAAAATTCGCCATTATTATCCAAGTGCCTTCTGCTTTAACTCGTTGATCGCCTTTTTGAGCTCCGGAGAATAGGCGGCGTAAGGCAGCACCTGTTCCCTGGGGATAATACCATCAAAGTATTTCCGGTCACTTGTCCGGGTGAATAGCTGAATTTTACACCCTGGATAAATTTCCGACGTTTCTTTGATTGCATCCCTGATTCCACTCCCCCAGTGTCCTCCTATGGGACGAAGTATAACCTCTCCCTCGTCAGTCAATATTGCCAGCACAGCAAAAACATCTGGCTTGACAAGACTTTTAATCTCTTCGATAATCTTTTCTTTTTTCATGAAAGCACCCCCATGCGCCCCTTCCATCCCACAGTTGGTTTTCAGGAGCAGGTTTTCGTAAAACAAAAGCCGGGCACGATGGCCCGGCGGTTAGCTGGCTAATCTTTGAGCGCTATGAATTTTCCTTTTTCGATTAAACCATCCCGCAGCGCCTTTTCAATAACTCTTGCCTGGTTTGACGGGCGCTGGTCCTTTAATCTTATCCGCGTGGGTCTTACCGAAAAACGCCGTAAAGCCCCCGGCTTTAGCCGTGGGGTCTATGACTTTCCTCCTTTCCTTAGTCCCAATATAATGAGCAAAGTATTTAAAAGTGTGAAAATACAACTTGCCAGCGCTAAGACGAAAAGAATTAACCCGATCAACAGTAGATTGTCCTGCAAAAAAACTAGGATGAGACCACCTCCACCACATCCCCCGGTTTTATGCCGTGTTCCCTTATCGTCCCGGCGGGCAGTTCCACCGCGTAAGCGGCAACCCGGGCTGCAGCGAATTTGAACGGGGGCAGGCCCTCAACCGCTTTGACCACCTTTCCCGATTTGCCGACGAAAAGGACGTCGATGTTGAATTTCATGAACCATGTATGTATCGAGTTGCATGGTTTGATGATTAAAGCGCTTCCCGGGGTTAGGCTCTTTCGCCCCAACAGCCCCTTCAACCTGGCGGTGAAATTTTTGGCCACAATGACTTCATGTGCGATTTGTCTACCGTTGATGAATAGCAGCTTTACCACCTCTCAGTAAACCTCCTCCGACCTTGTGCCGGAGGAGGTTCACCAGATCGAGATGTCAAAGTTAAAATTATTTTTATTTCTTTAAGGGCCATACTTTCAATTGCCGATTGCATAACACCCGCCATCTTCAAAAGATTAACGAAATGCGCCAGCGCCTCTTTATTTCTAAACCGGCTTACTGGATTCAACAAACCATTCCAATGCGTCGTAAACCATACTTTTTTCCCGTTTTTAAGCGCTTTGAACACCTGTAGAGCTTCCGCAGGTGTATTAACCTGGTCAATGGCAATTAGATTCGTAGTTTTATTTATTGCTAGAGCGATAAGAGGCGCTTTATCTTGAAGCACATAATTATTAAAATTTAATTTGGTCCCAGAATCAGTAATTATTTCGATATTTATATCTTCTTCAATCGTTTTAAGTAGTTTAAACATTACTGAGCTTTTGCCGCTACAAGCCGGACCGGCTACGGCCAGATTAAATATTTTTTTCATAAGAATTACGGCCCGGAGACCCCCGAATTCATTCGGGGGAAGAAACGCCGCTATCCACCTCCCATATTAGGGTATCTGCGTTCTGGACTTTCCCGAGCCGGTTAACGCCGGCCCCGTTGTATAACTCTTTTCCCGACTAGTCCGCAATCCTCACCGCGCCTCGGCCTTCAGTAGGGGGTGATTGACCTCTGAAAGCAGCGTGATGGAAAATTTTTTGCCGCGCACAATTCCGCTGGCGACTTTTTGCGCTTCCTCGGGCAGTACGGCGATGACAAATGATTCTTCAAAATCTGCCGGACCCATCACATCCTTCGTACCGGGAACCTAGAGGACCACCGCGCCTTGGGCCACCCGGTCGGTCTTGGTTACCACCTGTTGATCTATGATGATATCCACCTCGTCGTACACGTCCACCCTGTCGCCCACCGCGACGCCTTTTAAGCCGGTCGCTGTGCCCGCAGGCAGGTCCACGGCCTCCCTGCCAGGGGCGAGGGCGTTTAGTTTGGCCCGCAGGCTGCCGACTTTGGCTTGCAGGTGCTGTTTCCTGATCACGTCACCACTAAGAACGGGGCCTTCAAAAACGGTCTTGCCAATTGCCTCGGCCTTGCTCTGGATGGCATCCGGCGGCACGGCGGTTTTAGGGTAGTTTTCAACGGTGATATGCCGGGATTCGATCACGGTGCCGACGGGCAGTTTATCTTGCGCCTTGACCACCGGCACGGTCGGCGTGTTGATGTCGATGACGTACCAAACCAAAAAAGCGGCGGTCGCCGCCAGCATCAGGCCCAGCAGAATGTGGGCGTATTTTTTTAGTATCAGCAAGATTAGTATCCCTCCTCGGAACAACGATGAATCAAAGATGAATTAAAAATTTTCGGAAACGTGATCAAAATCACGCCCCGGCAGTGACCCGGAAAACTTCCAATCAATGGCTAATCAGTTAATATAACATCAAGAAAAAGAAAGACCCGTTATTCCATGATTAGTCATATCAAACACAAGAAAACGCAAAACCCTTCTTGCAGGAGGTGTTGTAAAAATGATGAACAGATGCCCGGGCTCCCTGGCGGGAACCCCGACATTAAAGATTAAAAAGTGCCCGGAGTGCGGTGGCGAAGTAGAAGTTTTTTCTAACGACGTAAGCGTCAAGTGCGACTGCGGTTTCACCGTGTACAACGATGTTGAATCATGTATCCAGTGGTGCAAGTACGCAAAGCAGTGCGTGGGCGAGGAACTGTACAAGAAGCTGAAACGAATCAGAATAGCCTTCATAGGTGTTGAAAACACTGTCCGCAGCGTGCTGGCCGAGGCTCTGGCCAAGGAACTGAACACTTCCCCCAAGCTGGGATTCGTGAGCGCCGGGGTTAACCCGGCCGGTGCCGCCGACCCGCTAACCATTGAATTGCTGGCAGAAGAAAACATTGCCTGGCGCGGCAAACCCAAGGATGTGGCCAGGGTGGGACTGGCGGACATTTTCGTGCTAATGAATCACGATTTGGAAATACCCCCGGAACTGGGCGAAAGGGCAAAAGTATTGCAGTGGGATATTCCGAAGCCCGCCGGCAACGACGCCGGGGAATACAAAAAGGTGACAGCAGTAATCAGGAATAAAGTAGCCGAGCTTATAAAGGAGGTTGACCGGGATGGCCAAAGTTAAGCGGAAAATCATCATGATTGACGAGGATAAATGTGACGGTTGCGGGCAGTGCTTGCCGGGGTGCCCGGAAGGGGCCCTGCAAGTGATAGACGGCAAGGTGCGCCTGGTGAAAGAAAGCTATTGCGACGGGCTGGGCGCCTGCCTTGGTCATTGCCCCCGGGGTGCGCTAAAGGTGGTGGAAAGACCGGCTGAAGAGTATGACGCGCTGGCGGTACTGGAGCACCTGGAGAAGCAATCCCCCGAGCTTGCCGAAAGGCACCGGCAGCACTTGCGGGCCCACGGGATGGAAGAAGCGGCCGGTGCCCGGCCGGGACAGGGTTGCCCTTCCGGACAGGTGTTTTCACGGAAAACCGGGGAGCCCGCTGGGCAAGCGGAATCACCCGGTGCAAACATCTCCCTTGGCCAGTGGCCCGTAAAACTGTACCTGATTCCCCCCACCGCGGAGTTTTTGAAAAACGCGGACCTGGTTTTGGTGGCCGACTGCGTGCCCTTTGCCTACGGCAACATGCACAGCGATTTCCTGAAAGGTAAAACCGTTGCCGCCGGCTGCCCGAAGTTCGACGATGCCGGTGCACACCGGGAGAAAATCCAGCAGATACTGGAAAGCGTAAACATCAGAAGCGTAACCGTCGTGCACATGGAAATAACCTGCTGCAGCGGCTTTGTGCGCCTGGTGGCAGAAGCAATCAAAAACAGCGGCATGGATATTCCTTTTGAATCAATCCAGATAGGTATTAACGGAGAAATCCTCAAACACGAAATAATTAAACCGCAGGTTAGTTTTTAACTGGGGGAAAAGTGAAAATCAACCCGGGCGCTCTTTTGAACCATGTGCGCAATTACACGGTACGGCAAAAATACTGCCTGTTGTCGCGGTAAGAAGAGGTTATTTGTTTTTCATCCATCAGTTGTCCGATATACGCCATTACCGTCAGGTGCATCAAGTAATACTGGCCCAGGTTGGTGATGCGCACGCCGAATTTACCGCAGGCCTGGGCCAAAATTTCCTCCGCGGTGCGCGGTTCGGCAACCAGGGATATAATGTATTCATTTACATCATTAACCCGGCGGCGATTTGCCTCCACCACGGGCTTAATGTCATCTACCAGCGTGCCGTGCGCAGGCACGTAGTAATCTTCGGTCCTTTCTTCTAGGATCCCAAATGAACGTATCGCTTCGGCCAGGCCGGCGTTCAGCGGTATCCCGTGCTTGTCCAGGACCTCCGGCGCAATTACCGCGTCGGCGCAAAAAAGCACTCCCCCCGCGGCCACGCCAACCTGCCCAAGGGCGTGCCCGGCCAGGTTGACAACTTCCACCGGGCAGCCGGCAATAACCTGTTGCCCGGGCTCAATCACCCCGTCCACCTGCACACCGGGGGCCAGGAAAAACTTGTTGCGCAGCGGCCCGGGCGGGTAAGCCCCGCCGAACAGGTAAACGGGTTCCCAAATAGGGTTTTCCAGGACCGCTTTCTCCACACCGGTGGCGTATACCCGGGCCCCGGTGTTTTTTACCAGGTAAGGTGCCCCGCCGCAGTGGTCGGCGTGGGCGTGGGTGATGATAATCCCTTTCAATATAAGGTTATTTTCTTCCAGCAGCCGCCGAACCTTGCGAGCCACGCTGTGGTCGATGCCGGTATCCACCAGCAGCGCCTCGCCCTGGTCATTAATTACCAGGCCCATGTTCACCGGCGCGTCTATGTAATAAATTCCATCCTTTATCTTGTTAAGTTTCACAGGCCCACCCCTATTTGTTATCCTTTTGCAAAATCCCCAGCTTTTCAAGGGCACTTATCACCGGGTCCAGTTCAATAATACCGGCGGCCACCACATTGTCGCCCACCATGGTAACCGGCAGCAATAACTGGCCTTGCCGCACCCGTTCCCACACGGGCAAAAATCTTCTCTGTTCCTCATCCAGGGTGATGTTCACGAATTCCAACTGCACCCTGTGGCCGAACAGCGACTTGAGCCTGGCGGCCAGTAGATTGACCACGCTTTCCAGGGAAAGCCCGTTTAGGCTACGGCACGGCAGCCCTGGTGGCGCTCACCCTTCCCAGCCCAAGACCCGCACAATAACAGGTGCTTTCATTTGAGTTTCACCTTTTTCATTTTAAACGGCGCCGATTTCGGCTACTATGGCTTCCGCTGCCATGGCGGGATCCGGTGCCCCGGTTACCGGCCGGCCCACCACTATATGGCTGGCTCCCGCCCGTACCGCTTCAGCCGGCGTCATCACCCTGCGCTGGTCACCCAGCTCGGCACCGGCCGGCCGGATGCCGGGAGTTATGATTTTGAAGTCACTGCCACAGGCTTCCCGTACCAGTTCTATTTCCCTGGGCGAGCAAACCACCCCGTCCAGACCGGATTCACGGGTTAAAAGCGACCAGGCCCGCACCCGGTCATTAATACTCCCCGGTTGCCCCAGCTCCCGGTTGAAAGTATCCTTGTCAATGCTTGTCAATACCGTAACCGCCACTACAATGGGAGCGGGCAGCCCCAGTTTTTCCGCTTCTTCGGCGGCGGCTTCCCTGGCAGCCCGCATCATGGCGCTGCCGCCGGCCGCGTGCACGTTTATTATGGATGCGCCGTATCGCACCAGCACCCGCGCGGCCCGGCTCACGGTGTTCGGTATGTCGTGTAACTTCAGGTCCAAAAACACCCTGGCACCCCTGGCGGTTATCTCACCGATTATGCCCGGTCCTGCAGCGTAAAAAAGTTCCATACCCACCTTGAAAAAGCCCACGTGTCCGGCCAGCTTGTTTACCAGTTCCATGGCCCGGTTCCGGTTATCCACGTCCAAAGCCACAATAAGCTTTTCTCTCGCCATGCCTGTCAACTCCAACAAGTTATTTCAATTGTAGTCAACATTTCAAATTTCAACACATGCTCAAATTTCAACACCCGGCACCGTTTCGTTCATGCTGCCGGTGCGATAACCCTGCAGGTCCAGGGTGACGTAAACAAAACCCAGTTCCTTAAACCTGGCGGTTATGCCCGCGGCGTCAGCAAGCAAGCCGGGCATTTCTGCACCCGGCACTTCGATTCGCGCCAGATTGCCGTGCACCCGGACCCGAACCTGGGTGAACCCCTTGCTGCGCAGGTAAATCTCTGCTTCCGCCACCCTGGCCAGGTCACTGGTGGTAATGCGCGTACCGTAAGGAAACCTTGATGCCAGGCAGGCAGCGGAAGGCTTACCCGCCGTGGGAAGTCCCATATCATGAGACAGTTTACGGACTTCAGCCTTGTTCAGTCCCGCCTCCAAGAGCGGGCTTTTAACGCCGAGCTCCCTGATAGCCCGCATGCCTGGCCTGTAGTCACTATCATCGTCGGCGTTGGCCCCGTCCAGCACGTACTTAATACCCCGGTCTGCAGCTATATCGAGTATTGTTTCCATTATTCTCTTCTTACAATGGTAGCAGCGCAAAGGAGAATTGGATACAAAATCCTCGTATTGCAGGAGATTTACGGGTATCACAAGGTGTTCCACGCCAAGCTTGCACGCCAGCTTCCTGGCGTCGTCCACCTCACCCGGCGGGTTGACGATGGACTCCATGGTAACAGCCAGCACCTTATCCCTGCCCAGGACACCGGTGGCCATGGCAAGCAACAATGCGCTGTCGACTCCCCCTGAAAATGCAATCACAGCACTTCCATAGCTTTTTAATGTTTGTTTTAAATGCTCCAGTTTTTCTTCCAGTGTTTTGGTCACGGGTACAGATACCTGCTTTCTTTTTCCTGGTAGACGCCCATGCCACACTGTGGCACCATCAGAAAGACGAAAATATATGTGGGTATACCTGTTCCGGTCGAGCGATTTGCGGGAGCGCCGGTAACGGCACCCGGCGCAGCGAGGTTACGAAACCGGACGAGCGGCCAGGACGGCCGCGAGAGGCTGAAATTGAGCCAAGGACGGCGAATTGAAGCCGGTTCGGTTTCGGAAAGCGGTCAGGGGACACACCTCCCCTTTGGGGTCAAAACTTTTGG
>CBETWA010000009.1:0-73669 GCA_965539975.1 uncultured bacterium
TTTTCGACATGCCATGTCGAAAAAACGGAGTGCCAGGCACCAATTCTTAAAAAATCTTAAGATTTTTATCAACTGTTTTTTAAAAATCACCTGCCAAAATGGTTGTAAAGGCAGGTGATTTAATTATGCAGCTTAAAACAATATAGCGAGGTGACTGTGTGATGGATAAATTTACGGTTTTAGTGTGCGATGATGATCCCGCCATAGTGGATGCCCTGGAGATATACCTGAAACAGGAGAACTATGAAGTGATCAAGGCCTATACCGGGGCCCAGGCTTTAAAAGCCCTATCTGAACGGGAAATTCACCTGGTGTTGCTGGACATCATGATGCCCGAACTGGACGGCCTGGCCACCACCATAAAAATTCGCGAGGAGATGAATATCCCCATCATTATCCTATCAGCCAAGTCGGAGGATACCGACAAGATCACCGGGCTGAATTTCGGGGCCGACGATTACGTAACCAAGCCATTCAACCCGCTGGAACTGATGGCCAGAGTAAAATCACAAATACGCCGCTACACCTCGCTGGGCAGTATGGCCGGCAAGAGCGGCATTTTAAAGACCGGCGGCCTGGAGCTGGACCCCGAGGCCCGGGAGTTGCGCGTGGATGGTGAACCGGTAAAGCTGACCGCCACGGAATACGGAATCGTGCTGTTTTTGATGCAGAATATGGGCCGGGTATTGTCCACTGAAAAAATATACGAGCACGTCTGGAACGAACCGTCGTATTCCGCGGAAAATACCGTTCCGGTGCATATCAGGCGGATCAGGGAAAAAATTGAGATCAATCCAAAAGAACCAAAATACTTAAAGGTGGTATGGGGAGTTGGATACAAAATGGAAAAATATTAAATATTCAGCGGGGACTAAAACTTTTGCGTTTGTGGTTGTTTGGTTGTGTGCAGTGGCTGCCGCCGGAAGCGCGGCATTTTTGGGTCTTAACTACGAAACCATTAAAAGTGACAGTTATTACGATACCCAGCAGTTTAGAAGTCAATTTGGCGGCCTGGTGCGAGATGCGGTGATATTTTACGTTGAACTGGGAAGTGAGGAGAAAATAAAATCCTCGGGTAACCCCCAGGAAAGAATAAACGATGATTTACGCCATTATTATCACCTTAAAGACAGGCTCGCCGGTACTGTCAATTTCGCTTATTATATAAAAAACAGCCAGACAGGCGAGACCTTCACCAATATAACCTCCGGTGACGTGCAGGCCTTGTTCCGGAAACAGCCTGTTGCTGTTTATTACGACCTGTGGAAATCCGATTATAGCTACCCGTATGCTGACGTGATTGCGCAGGTGCTGGCGGGTACACCGTATGAAGTTCACGCTGCGGTTATTGAGCCCCTAAAACCGGGTGACGTTTTCTATGACGATTCGGTAAACTACACCAAAACTAAAGAGCTGGCCGGTTACGCAAAAATTATACTGGCACCGGCCATTATTATAGACCTGTTGGCCTTTATTTACCTGGTTAGCGTTACCGGGCGCCGTGAGCAGGGGGATGAAATAACCCTTTCCCTTGTAGACCGGATATACGCCGACGTGTACACCGTACTTGTATTTTTCGCTGCGTTGATATCACTTGCATTGGTTGCTAATGTTTCCTTTTCTTTTAACAACGATATTAATTTAGTTGTTTTAACCATTATCTTTGCTATAGACGTGCTGATCGGCCTGACCTATATATTGTCTATGACCAGGCAAATCAAAAGCGGGCGGCTGGTCAGGAACACCCTGGTATACCGGTTTTTTGAAATGTGTTTTAAAGGCAGGGCATTTAAACCATGGACACTGCTGCTGCTAGCGGGATACGGGGTGGCAAACGGAATATTGTTTGCGCTGGCCGGCGGGACCCATGAACCGTTGCTGGTTTTCGTATTCCTGATTATTCCCTTTAACATGGTGGTTTTATACTTCACTGCCAAAGCGCTTGCTTCACTGTCGGAGATTATGCAGGCGGTAAAAGAGATATCAGGCGGGAATTTGGACTATGCTTTGGATAAATCCCAAGTATCGGTTGTTTTTGCCGGTTTGGCCGAAGATATCCAGAGTATTCAGGGCGGGTTGAAAAAGGCCGTTGCCGAGGCAATAAAAGGGGAGCGAATGAAAACAGACCTGATTACCAATGTGTCCCACGACCTGAAAACGCCGTTAACTTCAGTCATCAATTATATAGACCTGCTGAAAAAGGAAGAGCTGAACAATGAAAAGGCCCGGGAATACCTGGCGATTTTGGACGAAAAGTCGGCCCGGTTAAAGCAGCTCGTAGAGGATTTAATTGAAGCCAGCAAGGCTTCCAGCGGTAACCTGGCCGTTAGTGCGGAAAAAATAGACCTGCATGAGCTGGTGGTGCAGGCCTGCGGCGAGTACGAGGAAAAAATTAAAAACGCGGCACTGGAGCTGCATGTTAATGCCGGCGAGGAAAAAGTATTCGTGTCCGCCGACGGGAAACACATGTGGCGGGTAGTTGAAAACCTGTTATCCAACGTGGTGAAGTATTCGCTGCCGCATACCCGCGTGTATATTAATATTGCCCAAAGTGAGTACTACGGTTTACTGGTAATAAAAAACATATCCGCAAGTCCACTGGATATTCCGCCCGAGCAACTGACCGAGCGGTTCGTGCGAGGGGACGCCTCCAGGACAACGGAGGGCTCGGGCCTGGGTCTTTCCATCGCCCAGAGCCTGACCAACCTGCAGGGCGGCAGGTTCAATATAGATATTGATGGTGATTTGTTTAAGGTGACTATAGAGATGCCGCTGTGGCGGTAGAACATCAATACGAAATGGACGGTTTACGCGCCTATACTTTGGGGAGAAAAAGTATTGGGGGAGGTTTTTACCTATTGAAAAAAAAAGTGGTTGATAGCTTTTGGTGTCGCCTTGTTGTGTGTTGCTTTTACAAAAATGGGTTTTGCCGCCGGTCAAATACAGTTAGTTGTCAATGATCAGGAAATCAAGACAGATGTTCCGGCCCAGTTAATTAACGGCAGGGTTTTGGTACCCGTCAGGTGGGTGGCCGAGGCACTGGGTGCAGGTGTCCAATGGGCACCGGGTAAAGAAGGGTATACAGTAAAGATTACTACAAAACCGGATACCCAAGACTCCTGGCAAAGGCTGCGTGCCATCGAACCTGAACAGCCCAAAACAATAATAGATGACGGAGAAAGAGAGATGGTCAAACAATTTATGGAGCAGAATCAACTCCATTCTATTCAAGATATTCGGTCTTTAGGCCGTAAAGTTCCTTTTGAAATTACCAGCCAGGATGATACTTGGGTTCGGCCAATATATTCTGAAGCTTGGCATAGTACGTTTATAGGTGGAAAGTACAGTAATATCAGCACACTTGTGAGCTATGCCCAACGTAATCTTTTCATTTACTCCGGCGGTCTTTCTGAAGGGACAGGGTTATATTACCGGTTAGGATTTACTGATGACTATGAAAAACCGGTCTCCGGTAGCTCCTTTACTGTATTTGATTCTTTTGAACTATGGCTAATAAACCATAAAATAAAAGAAATCTTCCACTTGGATAAAGAGTGGTTAGTGGTAACGGAACCTCAACTACAAGGTTTTCAGACCGTCAGAATAGATTATGATAACACTGGGCTAAAGGTTGACGAAAAAGCGGAGCTAAAGTTAATGCTCTTCAGGCTTGTTACTCCCGATGGTTACGAGTTGGAACGCGCTGCCGGGTACTTTCCCGTGCAGTGAACAAGTTAAGGGCTGCCCGCAAGCACCGGAGCAGCCCTTACTTGTTCGCCTGGCATGTCTGCCGAGCCGATGGGTTGAAAGAAACCCTGTCACCTAACCAGCGGGAAGGCAACCCGTAGGAAAGGGCGTCACTGGTAACGGTGGGGTCTGAAGGAAGCCGAAGGGAGGACTTGGAACATAGCGCAAGCGAACCGGTGTTGGCCTATCAGGTGGGTAATCCTACAAGCTGGATAAATTGAGAGGTTGAGACGGATGCTTTCAAGTTTAGGCAGGTGGTTTTAAGGTGAAACCATAGGGAGTGTAAATTATTTTGTGTTTAAATGGGTATTACCGGGAAAATTGGTTAAGCTATAGATGGCTCTTACCTGCCAGGAGGATAGGGCATGGCTTACGAGCAACCCGAGCGCCTGGCAGGGTTTTGCCGAGGATAGCTGAGGCGGTCCATAGGCTGCCCCGCTATTATTTTCCTGCTATCCTTGGGAGAACAAAAGCGGTTAACTAATTACCCAGCCATCAGTTCCGGTTCAAGCCTATCGCTGAAGTGGATGGCAAACTGTGAGACACAACTTTTCCAATCTCTTACCGGTACTGTCCACTTTTTAGATGCTTCAACAGTGGCTAGATAAATAATCTTTTTTAAGGCATCATCCGTCGGATATGCGGTTTTTGTGTTGGTTACCTTACGTAGCTGCCGGTGGTATTCTTCGATGATGTTGGTAGTGTAAATTAGCTTGCGAATCTCGTACGGGTACTTGAAGTAAGCCGTCAGTTCCAGCCAGTTTTTCTCCCAGGAGCGGATAATAACCGGGTGTTTTTTGCCCCACTTTTCCTTGAACATTTCAAAGGCGAGTTCTGCTTCATCCATGGTAAGGGCCTGGTATACTTTCTTGAGGTTAGCCATTAATTCCTTCTGTTCCTTCCAGGGCACGTATTTCAGGGAGTTACGGATCTGGTGTATTATGCATAGTTGGATTTCTGTCCGGGGAAACACGGTGTTGATAGCCTCAGAGAACCCGGAAAGCCCGTCTTTACAGGCAATCAGGATGTCCTGCACGCCTCTGTTTTTCAGGTCGTTGCACACTCCGAGCCAGAAGCTGGCACTTTCATTCTCTCCAATCCAGATGCCCAGTATGTCTTTTTGGCCGGCCATGTTGATGCCCAGTACGCTGTAGGCAGCCTTGTTTATGATGCGGTTGTCCTTGCGTACTTTAAAGAAAATGGTATCCAGGTAGATGATGGGGTATACTCGCTCCAGAGGTCTTGACTGCCATTCGGCGATCATGGGCATTATTTTGTCCGTCACCTTGCTGACCATGACAGGGGATACGACGATACCGTAAATATCCCGCATATGGTCTTCAATATCCCGGGTAGTCATGCCCTTGGCGTACATGGCAATAATCTGGTCTTCCAGGTCATTGGAGGTCGTCTGGTACTTTTTATAATCCTGGGTTCAAATTCTCCATTGCGATCCCGAGGTATTTCGATTTCGGTTTTGCCCGGCTTGGTCTGGATGGTTTTTTTGCTGTAGCCATTGCGGCTGTTACCGGTATTATTGCCCCCCGGCTGTGTTTTTTGTAACCCAGGTGCTCGTCCATCTCGGCCTCAAATATTTGCTGCAAGGTGTCTTTAAAAAGGTTCTTGAGCATGGTGTGCACGTCTTCAACGGTTTTACATTCTCTGGCCAGTTCCTTGATGGTTTTGTCCATAGTGTTTTGCATAAATGGTCAGCTCCTTTTATTGTAAGTTATAACCATTTACGCAAAACTTTTTACATTCTCGGAGTTTGGCGTATTAACGGCACTATCGCAATGAATTTCTTGGCAGAAGGCAATCGAAAACTTTCCAGAATATTCAAAAAGAGTCAAGTAGTATTCTAATCGTCCCTTCGAAATTATCTCTGACTTAAAGTTTCAATCTCCTCGATCCATTTGTTAAAATGGGGACAAGCTTGTCTCAGGACCGGTAATCCAATATCTCCTACAACCAAAGGGCCAACTAAACTCTTACCATCTTTGTACTCCGGTATTTCTTTGATGATCCTTTTTGACGGAGCAGTGTTTATACCATCATTTATCAACTCGGGAGCAATACCTTTGACTGAATCCTTAAGCCGTCTTATTGCCGCATCCTTACCTTGGATATAATAAGATTTTAGTTTATCCAGTTCTACAAACAGCAGCGTCTCAAATTCATGGAGTTGCAAATAAGGAATGAATCGTTGATATTCAATGTCTTGAGCAAAAGCTTTTTCCAGTATGGACACTTTATCGTAACAGTTTATATTTGTTACCAAACTTTTCTTACCAGGGAAATCTTTCGGCAAACCATACAAATCAAACATTGTTGTAATATAACTGTTAGGGTCTTGCTTGATCCAATTGATTATATCATTCCGAATCTTATCGTAAGTAGTAACGCCACCACGGTAAACATAGGCCTTTGCCCTGCTGGTAGCCACAGCCCGAGCTACAGCATAAACTCCTTTCATCGCCAAATGTGGAGCTAGAACTTCCCTCACAAAAGTCTCTTCCGTTTGTCCTTCTACTACTACATTCAACCTTATTATATCCATGCTGGTCTACCTCCCAGCACGTTCTTTTCCCACAATTCCCCTATGGTGTAGCTTTCCAGCCAGTGACTTAACTCCTCTTCAGTCAGCCTCCTAAACACAGACTGATCTTTAACACGGTCTACCACAATGATATGTTTAGGCTCAAAATGATCAACCAAGCTGACCGATTGGGTTGAAATAATAATTTGAGTATCACGGGAGACCATTTTCATTATTTCTGCCAGTATACCAATTGCATAGGGATGAAGTCCTAGTTCAGGCTCATCGATAATTATTGCTTCCGGTAACCTAGGTTGCAGCAGCAATGTGATCATAGCCATAAATCTTAAAGTACCGTCAGATAATTGGTGTGGCCCAAATACGGTGGATTTACCCCGCTCTCTCCAGTTCAACATAATATAATTAGGATTTAGTGCATTTGGTTCCAAAACGAAATCACCGAAAAAAGGTGCAACAGATTGTATAACTTTAACTATCCGTTCATAATGAGGTTTGTGGTTATGCTTCATGGAGTAAAGAAAAGCTGCTAAATTACCACCGTCATCTTTTAAATAGACATTATCGTGAATGTAAGCTTGTTTCTTAATTCTGGCTTCTTTTGACGTATCATGGAAATGGTAAACTATCCATCGCTGCATAATTTTTTTAATGACCTCAGCCGTTTTCCGGTTATAGGCACATTTCATGTCACCACTAATTTCAATATTGTCAACGGCTAACTTGCTTTCTCGATGCCCTGCTCCAAGGGAAACCAACGGTGCTTCAATGTCTGAACCGCTTCTGGTAAAAGAGATGGCCTCATCAGCAAATATCAATGTATCCTGTGCTGCACTAACCAGCCGCATGTGATATTTATTCTGGCCTGCCGGAGTACTAAATTTTAAGGTTGCACTCATCTGCGGCGTCTGCTTAGCCCCAAAATGCAACAGAGCATCGGCATACCCATTCTCAGCAATATACAGTTGCAGACTACCGGTCATTAAAAAGTTTAACAACTGAAAAAAACCGATGAGGTTAGATTTGCCAGCACCATTGGCTCCAATCAACACATTTAATGAACTGAATTCCAAATCCATTTCCTTAATCGACTTAAAACCAGCCAGTTGAATACTATCTAACACCTAGCATCACCCCGGTATCATTGTAACCAATTCCTGGGTGGAAAACAATCACAATCAACTCCCCAGCACAAAATTGATCCGGAAAAACCTTCTCCCGGATCATCGCAAAAATTCCTCAACAGGTAGTTCTTTTTGGGGTTGAGTCTTGTCCCGAATTATAGAACGGCATTGATTATTAATTTACAACTCAGTAAAATCAAGGATGAATAATCAAAATGGTTGGGAAGTGTGACTGTTTATGAACAAACCCGCTCAAATTGCTGAAGGTGTGTATATTGTAGGGGGACCTCAAATAACTGATGAGCGCGATTGCTGTGTTTTCCTGTTGGACGGTGGCACCGAGCTGGCTTTGGTGGATGCAGGACTGGGTTATTCCACCCGGGCAATTGTAGATAATATCAAAAAACTCGGCCTGGATATTTCCCTGTTGAAGTATGTCATTGCCACCCATGGACACATTGATCACATAGGTGGTTTGCATTATTTCCAAGAGCTAGGTGCGCAGGTTGTGTGTCACGAACTGGAGTACAACGCAATTGCCAAGGGGAATTCAGAACTTACTGCAGCATGGTATTACCGGGTCAGTTACCGACCTGTGCAGGTGGATATATTAATAAAAGGTGACATGCAAAATCTTACCGTGGGTAACATGGTTTTACATTGCTTGCACACGCCCGGGCACACTCCCGGGGGAATCAGCCCGTATCTTGATGTGAGTGGAAGCAGGGTTTTATTCGGCCAGGACATCCACGGGCCATTTGACCCCTCGTGGGGATCGGACATGAAATTGTGGCGGGACTCCATGCGCAAGCTCATGGACTTAAATGCGGACATCCTTTGCGAAGGCCATTTTGGAACTTACAAACCCGCTGAAAAAGTCCGCGATTATATAGAGTATTACCTTGATTACCACTCCTGACGGCGAGAAAGAAAAAATGACAACGGCCGGTTTGTCCACGGTATGATGTACTTATGAAAAAAGTCATTACCCTGTCCAGGCGCACCGATATGCGCTGGTTTGCGGAAAAAATAATCCGGGTGCTGGCGGAAAAGTACCCTCCGGAAAAGGTGCACACCGTTGTTTGTATAACGAAGTTTCCGGACTGCATTTATAACGAGCCATACGCAAGGGTGCTGCAAAAATACGACCAT
Source organism: uncultured bacterium (assembly GCA_965539975.1). Classification (GTDB taxonomy): domain Bacteria; phylum Bacillota; class Desulfotomaculia; order Desulfotomaculales; family Desulfallaceae; genus CBETWA01. Next base: position 8,578 of record CBETWA010000009.1, read on the forward strand.
GTTTTTGCCCACGTGACCATCACGGGGCTTGGCGGAACTCCACTGGAGCCGAACGTACCTGGCTGGAGGATTGCAATTGGTAAACTGCCGGGTTTGGTGGAGTTTTTGGGTTCGCCGGACAGAATCCGGCTGCGGGTTGACCCGCTGGTAGCGGTGAAGAAAAACGGTATGGTGATTAGCAATATACCTGTTGCCGAGCAAATAATGGAGCAGGCTTTAAAAACAGGGATTCGCTCTTTTACCACTTCCTTTATGGAAGAGTACCCGCGGGTAAAACGCAGGTTGACAAGGCAGGGCTACGAAATTATCACTCTTGATTATGAACAGAGGACCAGGGTGATAAAACACTTGGCACAAGTAGTTCAAAAGAATGGAGGGGTGCTGTATACCTGCGCAGTGCCGGGGTTTGCCGGGTCAAAATGCATTGACGGAAAGCTGTTGCAGGAGCTGCACCCGCACAAGGAACCCTGCAGCCGGGAAAAGGCTTCCGGCCAGCGAGAACTGTGCGGCTGCACCAAAAGCGTAGACATAGGATGGTACAGCATGCGCTGCCGGTCCGGGTGCCTTTATTGCTACGCGGGGGCAGAGTTGTGAAGCATCTGTTGGGTAGGCGTATTAAAGCCCGAACGGAAACATTAAGAGATACTGTGATTTTACCAACAACAAATTGAAAGGGAGTTGTTGTATGTATAACAAGGTATTGGTGGAGCTTGTAACCGGCGGGGAGGGGTGTGCAAAATAATTGCTGCATAACGCCTCCCAAAGTAACCGGCAAAACTTTAGGAGGTTATAAAATTGCATAAAATAGGCATGAAAAGCCTGGGCCTCACGGAAAGGTTTATCCAGGAGTCTACCATATACGAAGGTCTTCACACGGGTCGTATCGTTTTCCAGTCCAAAGACCTGTACAAGGTGATCACGGAAGACGGAGAGTTAACAGCCGAGATTTCCGGTAAATTTCGCTACCGGGCGCAGGCTTTGTCAGACTACCCCGCCGTTGGAGATTTTGTCATGGTGGATCGCACGGATAACGCCAGCGGCAACGGGATTATTCACCATGTGCTGACAAGGAAAAGTGCTTTCGCCCGTAAAACAGCCGGCACCACCAGTGATACCCAGATTGTCGCCGCCAACATAGACACGGTGTATATCTGCATGTCGCTGAACAATGATTTTAACCCGCGCCGGCTGGAGCGTTACCTGTCCATTGCCTGGGACAGCGGGGCGACCCCGGTGGTGGTGCTGACAAAATCGGATCTGTGTAACGATATAGAATCCAGGCTTGATGAAATATCTCATTTAACCCTTGGCGTGGACGTGCTGGTTACCACCAGTACCTCTGATGACGGCTACCTGGCTTTGAAGAGATATCTCGGAAGTGGCCAAACGGTGGCGTTCATCGGTTCGTCCGGGGTGGGCAAATCCACATTGATCAACCGGCTTCTGGGTACAGATGCTCTTGCCACCAACGAGGTGAGAGGTGACGACAAGGGCAGGCATACTACCACCAGGCGCGAACTGGTGCCGCTCCCTGAAGGCGGTGCCGTTATCGACACGCCGGGAATGCGGGAGCTGGGTATTATCAGCGCGGACCTGGCCAAGTCATTTGCTGATATTGACGAGTTGGCGGCCCAGTGTAGATTCAGCGATTGCGCCCACGGTACAGAACCGGGCTGCGCGGTTAAGCGAGCAATTCGCGAGGGCATCTTGCCGGCGGAAAGGCTGAACAATTACAACAAGCTGAAAAAGGAAGCCAGGTATGACGGCCTGAATGCCAGGCTGATCGAGAAGAAAAAGATCAATGAAATGTTTAGCGGTTTTGGTGGCATGAAAAACGCCAGGAAATTCATTAAAGGGAAGAACCGTAAAAATAAAAGGTAAATAAAACAGGGGCAGAACAGGAACAGGTTTCTTGTTCTGCCCCCGTCTTGTTTTGCCGGGGGACATTTTATCAATGGGGTGGGGTTTCTACTTCCCAGGATTGTATTACGGCGAGCACTTGGCGCAAATGGACCTGAACAGGGTGGTGCTGAGGTACCTGTCTCCGCGATCCGGCAGTATGGTCACGATAACACCGGATTCCATGTTTTCAGCCACCCGCAGTGCTCCTACCACGGCAGCCCCGCTGGACATACCCACAAAGATACCTTCCCTGGTGGCCAGCATCCTGGCGGTCTCGAATGCTTCATCATCCTCTACGGTGATTTTATCGTCCAAGAGCTCCGGGCGGTAAATGGCAGGAACGATTGCCTCCTCCATGTTCTTTAGCCCCTGTATGGCATGGCCTTTAACAGGCTCGACACCCACTATCCTGACTCCGGGTTTTTTCTCCTTAAGATATTCTCCCGTACCGATCAGGGTTCCCGTTGTTCCCATGCCGGCGACAAACACGTCCACCATTCCACCTGTCTGGGTGTATATTTCCGGTCCGGTGGTCTCGTAATGGGCCAGTATATTATTTTGGTTGCTGAACTGGTTGGGCATGTAGTATTTATCAGGGTCTTCATTTACAATCTGGTGCGCTTTCCTTATGGCGCCATCTGTGCCTTCCTCCGCCGGGGTTATGATTACCTCGGCGCCGTATGCTTCCAGGATGCGGCTTCTCTCCATGCTGACACAGCCGGGTACAACCAGCATGACCCGGTATCCCTTGGCAGCTCCAATCATGGCCAGGGCTATCCCGGTGTTGCCCGAGGTTGGCTCGATAATGATTTTGTCCCGGGTTAATTCACCCGATTCCTCTGCCTTTTTAATCATGTAAAAGGCGGGCCGGTCCTTGACGGAACCGCCGGGGTTGCTGCCTTCCAGCTTCGCGAAAATTTTAACTCCCGGGTTGGTGTTCAACGATTTTAATTCCACCAGTGGTGTGTTTCCTATAGCGGATAATACGTCCATTATGTCGCCCCCAGTATTTTGTTTAAACAAGGTATTATTCTTTGTCCCGGTGTTCATCTCCTGCTGCTCCGAAGGTATGTATGCCTGTCTTTGATCAGAATTCGAAAAGGTGTTTACTCACCAGTAAAGACGTTGTATTAATTAAGGAAAGTGATTATTCTGCTGTACGCATTTTACCTTATGAAATCCGGTTGTTGCCGCGCATTGTATTAACATTCCTGAACTGTTATTATGGAAGACAATTGACGGGATTTCCTGGATAGATGTACTATAGGGAGGTTTTAAATTGCTGCAAGCCGTGCTTTTTGACCTGGACGGTACATTGCTAAGCGTGCATACCGAAGATTTAATGAACGAGTATTTCAAAGAAATTGCCGGGGCCGTGGCAGGTGTTATAGAGCCGGAACGTTTTATCCAGGCTTTGCTGGACAGTACCGGCGCCATGCTTAATAATCTTGATCCGAAGCTGACCAACGCCAGTGTTTTCTGGGATGACTTCAGCCGCCGCTTGGGGCCGGGCAAAGCGGCGGAGCTGGAACCGTTGCTGGACGACTTTTATGCCCGCAAGTTCAGTAAACTGAGCCGGGTGGTCAAGCCCGGCGGACAGGCCCACGAGGTGGTGCGCAAGGTGGTGGAAATGGACCTGGTAATCGCCCTGGCCACGAACCCGGTTTTCCCGGCAACGGCGATACAAGAAAGAATGAAATGGGCCGGGATAGAGCACCTGCCCTGGGCACTGGTTACTAGCTATGAAAACATGCACTTTTGCAAGCCGCACCCGGAATATTACCTGGAAATCGCCGCACGGTTGGAGGTTGAACCCCAGCGGTGCCTGATGGTGGGCAATGACGTGGAAAAAGATATTTTGCCCGCTGCTGCCGCCGGGATGCGCACTTACCTGGTGACCGATTACCTGATTAGCGATAAAAAGTCGAGCCACCGGGCTGACGGGTGCGGGAACTTATATTGTTTAATTGAATGGTTGAACTCCAATAACTATAGTGCTGGTTGTGCGCCTGGCAGCTGTACCTCAAAAAAATAACCCTGCCACTTTTATGGCAGGGCATAGGAATTAATACCTGTTCCTACTTGATGCGCGGATCGAAACCGGGCCCTTGCGGCGTTTCGCAATCCGGAATATAACAGGTCACGTTAAGGAATGTACACTTCTGGCCGCAAGATGGACACTTGTCCGGAAGCTTATCCGCCTCGCTTTCAAATGTATAACCGCACTGATCGCATTTCCAGTTTTGCATTTTCATTCTCCTTTCCGGCATCGGTGCCAGGTGTTGCAATTTAATTTTGTTGCAATGTGCTGCATATTTTTACCAGCATATTGCAACAGCTTTAATTTAAACACGCAAGTTAGATAATCAGTTATCCAACTTCGCTATCCCTTGTTCGGTAGCCTGGTACATTTCGCCGTTTTTCACAACCAGGCCGGCGTCGAGCAACTCCCTTATTACGCTGCGCACCCTGTAGAGAGGTACGCCGGAACCAGCCGATACCTGTTCCAGGGTTGCCGGTTCTCTCATGGCGTTTAATATTGCGCGGCCGGGCCGTGTAAGTGTACCGTCGGGATTAATACAGGCCATTTAAGACATCTCCTTTATTAGGAAGAAAGTAATGGAATTCATTTAGGCAAAGAAATTCTGCGCTTCCTTTGAACTTGCTATTTTACAGCAAGATCAAAGGAAGGAAGTGTTGAAAAGTCTGTATTTAATAAGAATCTGATTTATCACAAACTTTTCTTACAGAAATACCAGTCTTTGCATTCGTAATTTTCTTTTACCCGGTCTTCGGCCATGTCCTGGGTATTGGGCGCCGGTAGAATAACTTTGTCCCCCGGCTTCCAGTTGGCGGGCGTGGCTACATTGTGCTTGTCGCTGGTCTGCAATGCGTCTATGAGGCGCAGAATCTCCTGCATGTTGCGTCCTGTGGTGAGCGGGTAGTAAATCATGGCCCTGATAATCCCCTCGGGGTCGATTACGAACACGCACCGGGAAGTTTCGGTTTTGCTTTCGCCCGGCATGATCATTCCGTAAGCCGTAGCCACTTCCTTGTTCAAGTCGGCTATTACGGGGAAGTTGATTTTGACACCCATTTTTTCCTCGATGTTACGAACCCAGGCGATATGCGAGTATACGCTGTCAATGGACAGCCCCAGCAGTTCAACGTTGCGCTTGCGCAGTTCTTCGTGAATTTCCGCGAAAGCTATGAATTCGGTGGTGCATACCGGTGTAAAGTCCGCAGGGTGGGAGAACAGGATCAGCCAGCTTCCTTTAAAATCTTCCAGCCGCAGGGTACCGTGGGTTGTTACCGCTTCAAATGACGGGGCTGGTGAACCCAGCCTGGGCAACGACTGGGCGGGTATGGTTGTATTTTCACAGCACATGGTGAATCCTCCTTTGTAATTTAAAATGTAAATTTCACTGTATCTAGCATAAAAGTTAGAATTTACAATCCATTTAACAGTTGCTTACAAATTTATTACAGTTGTGAACAGGCCGGCGAGAACCCCTGCCGGTCCCACCATTCCTCCTTGGCAAAGTCGTATGCTTCCTCAAGCTTTCTCTGGTGTTCCAGTTCCCATTCGGACAACATTTCATATAGTTCCCGCACAGACGAAATTTCCGTGTGTACAGTTGCTGTGCGGTAATACTCTACAGCCGCCATTTCTATCAGTACACCTATGCGAAGAGCCGATATTTCGAGTGAACCGGCATTTTTCAGGCTTTCCTTGCGAAAAGAAACGGAGGATTTCGTTTCACGGGGCAGCGGTTTAATTTCAACCAGCGGGGGTTTTTTACGCATTAGCTGGAGGTACACGCTTTTCAGCCACTCTTCATGTTTTGCCTCTTCACCGGCCAGCATCAGGAAAAGTTGTTTCAAATCTTCAGGCAGCTTTTCCGCCGCTAGTAAATAAAACTGTCGACCCTCGTGTTCGTTGGTAATGGCAGTCTTTAGAATAGCCAGTTCTTTGGAGTACATGTTTTGCACCCTTTCATAGCTGCTTTAACGCAGGCAATGATCTTGCCGGCATTTCTTCAAACATTGGCGATCTTTATATAGAATCGTAGTGTCCCCGGATTATTAAATAATAAATAAAGGCTTAAAAATTTATTAAATTTGCGGTGAAATTCAGCAATATGATTGACAAGGTTATATCAGTATGATACCTTGCATTTAAGGTACTATCATTATAAGGTATATTTCTTATTAGTTATAATTTTTACGGAGGCCGGTATGCCTGTTAAACAAATGATCCTCGGTTGCTTGATTGACGCGCCGTCGCACGGTTACGAAATAAGGCAAAGATTTATCAAGTTTTATCGCCGCAGTCACGGGGTAAACGAGGGACAGCTATATACCACGCTTAAAAAAATGGAAGAAGACGGCTTAATAGACAAGGAAGTGGTATACCAGGAAAAAAATCCACCCCGCAAAGTGTTTTATCCCACTGAAAAGGGTAAAGAAGAGTTTTTCAAGTGGATTAACCAGTTGCAAGAGGGGGAAGTGTCAGGCTTTGATTTCTACGAGGCATATCCTTTCCTCGAAAAATGCACTTTTTTTAATCATCTTTCCCCGGAAGAAACGCTCTCGCTTGTGGAAAACCAGTTAACTATCGAAAAGGCCAAACTGGAAGAATTCGAGCGAGTGAGGGGCAAAATGCTAGAGCGCGGGGTCAACCGCTACCGTGTAAGGATTATTGAATTTGGTATTGAGTTTCAAAAAATAAAACTGGCCTGGCTGGAACAGTTGAGGTCCGAAATATTGCGTGACGCGGCAAGCGATAACTGCCAGGTGTGAGTGTGTGCAGGTGCAGACAATAGAATAAATGGATTGTTATGCGCTGGCCGTTTATATAACCGCTTCCGTTCGCGCGAAAGGTGTGGATATGATGGCGATAGCGTTGCGGGAAGATGAAGTACAGTCCCTGATAGACGAGGTGGCCGGTTTTGCGGCCAGAGAAGTTGCCTGTCCGGGGGATGTACAGTATATAAACAAGTTCTCCCCGGAGTTATGGGGAAAAATAGGCCGTCACAACCTGGCTGGTTTGAACCTGCCGGTTGAATACGGCGGTCGTGGAAAAAGCCACCTTTGCGCGGTGGCGGCGGGGGAAACGATGGTCCGGACCGGGTGCAACCTGGGGCTGGCTTTTATGTGGATTTACCACCTGGTGGTGGCGCAATTGTTTATTGCCGGTTTCGGTAATACGCGTCAACGGAAACAATACTTGCCCGGCTTGGCCTCGGGGGAGCTGACGGCCTGCCTGGCTGTATCAGAGCCCGGTACCGGCGCGCATCCAAAACACTTAAAAACCACGGCATACCGCGAGGGGGGGCGCTTCTATCTTAACGGGGAAAAAACTTACCTGACCAATGGACCCATTGCGGAATTGTTTGTTGTAATAGCCGTAACCGGCGCCAGCAACAGCTGCAAAAGTTTTACGGCATTTTTGGTACCCCGGGGAACCTTGGGGCTTTCACTTACTGAACCCCTGGATATGCCTTTTTTAAAAGATGTGCCTCACTGCGGGATCAAACTGGAAAATTGCGTGCTGGACGAGTCGCATGTTTTGGGAACGGAAGGCACGGCATATAAAGATATGGTGATACCGTTCCGGGAACTGGAAGACATTTATATGGCGGGATTGATCACCGGCGGCGCGGCAAGACAGCTGGAATTAACCGCCGGGTTGGTACAGGAACGCGGCATCAAGATAACGGAAGAATTTGCCGGCGAATTCGCGGACCTGCATGCAAAACTGCATACATTGAGATTGTTGGCCTACGAGTGCGCAGGTGTTATTGACAGCGGGGAGAAACACCCGGAATTACCGTATTTGTTGCAGGCATTTAAAAACCTGGCGGTGGATTTACAGGACGGAATCAGGCGTTTTACATCCAAGGTAGGGCTTGACGGGTATCCCGAATTGGACCGTCTGGCCGTGGACCTGGGTGGAATGGTAAAAATAGCTGGTAAAATTACATATTTAAAACGGGTCAAGCTGGGCCGGGAAATATTGTCCGGTGCACTGGTTTCTAATTAACTAACGGAAAGAAGTGATTGCGTATTGATTAGTGAACACCTTATCGGGTCGGTTGAAGATGTTCAACTGGGGTTGAGAAAAGTTAATTACGTGTGCTCAAAGCCCGTGGCGGCCACCGTTTTCCTGGCGGGCAGGCTGGGAAAACCCGTTTTGGTGGAAGGCCCGGTCGGAGTGGGCAAAACGGAGCTGGCCAGGGCTGTTTCGGCTTTTCTTGATTTACCATTGATCAGATTGCAGTGTTACGAGGGCCTTGACGAATCCAGGGCGCTGTACGAGTGGAAATACGGCAAACAGCTGTTATACACCCAGCTACTCAAGGAGCGCCTGGACGAATTGATGTCTGGAGCGGGAAGTCTTAACGAGTCCCTTGAGAGATTACACCGCTATAATGACATTTTCTTCTCGGAACATTTTTTGGAGCCCCGCCCGCTGCTTCAAGCCTTGCGCCAGGATCAAGGCTGCGTGTTGCTGGTGGATGAAGTGGATAAAGCGGACCAGGAGTTCGAGGCGTTCCTGCTGGAGATTCTTTCGGATTACCAGGTTTCCATTCCCGAACTGGGCACTGTGAGCGCCGCCACCAGGCCGCTGGTGTTCCTGACCTCCAACAATACCCGGGAAATAAGCGACGCTCTCAGGCGTCGCTGCTTGCACCTGTTCATTTCGCTGCCCGATCCCGGCCTGGAAAAGGAAATTGTTCGCGCCAGGGTGCCGGGCATTTCAGACAGGTTGCGCGAGCAACTGGTTTCATTCGTGCACCGGGTAAGGGAACTGGATATCAAAAAGGCGCCTTCCGTGGGGGAAACCATAGACTGGGCCAGGGCACTGCTTTTTTACCACGCAGAAACGCTTTCGCCGGATATCGTAAGGGATACACTGAACGTCATCCTGAAGTTCAGGGAGGATGCAGTTGCCGTGGAGGAAAGGCTCGACGATTTGCTTGCAAAAGCCGGTGTATAAGGTGTGAGGCTGTCAAACCGGGGAATTGGTACAAATTCCTGGGGTCTGTTTTACGGATCAATACATCTGGGGGTTCCGGTATGGAACGGATGCTGGAAGAATTCATATTTGTCCTGCGGGGCGCCGGGGTAAGGGTGTCGGTGGCCGAAGCCATTGATGCCGTGCGAGCCCTGGAGGTCACCGGGTATGGCGATCGCGAAGCGTTGAAACATTCCCTGGCGGCTACCCTAGCCAAAACCGTGCCGGAAAAGATTATTTTTGAAAGCTGTTTTGACAGCTTTTTTGCGCCGGGGGATTTGTTAAGCCGTGAAAAACATAGTTTTTACCCGCTGGCGGCGGATACCAGGGAAAAAATATCGCCCCTTTCGAGGATGCTGCTGGCCGGGGATAACGCCGGGTTAATGGCCGCCATGCGGGAGGCCTTTGTGGCAGCGGACTTTCAGGGAGTGCAGTATTACACCCAGCGGGGTGTGTATATTCGCTCGGTTTTAACCAGCATGGGATTGGAAGCGGTTGACCGGGACATTGCAGCACTGCGGCGGGAAAACACTTCGTCCACCGCCCGTGCCGCGCGGATCCTGGAGGAGGGCAGGGACAGGTTGACTGAACAGGTGAAAGACCTGGCCGCCCGGCGTTTTGCTCTTTATACCGGTAATATGTTGAAGAATGGGGGCGAATACCTGAAAGATGTCAGGCTGACTTCCCTGGAACATAATGACTTCAAGCGTATTCAATGGCTTATACAAAAGATGGTAAAAAGGCTTGTCACCGTTCACGGAAGGCGAAGGCACGAGTTCAAGCGCGGGTTGCTGGACATAAAACAAACCCTAAGAAAAAACGTTGCCTACCAGGGGTATATCGTTCAACCCCGGTTAAGGCGGAAAAAAGTTACCCGGCCTGATGTGGTGGCAATTTGCGATATCAGCCGGTCGGTGGAAACCGTGTCCCGGTTTATGCTGCTTTTCCTTTACGGCCTGAACAGGGTGCTCAGTCGAATAAGAACCTTTGTTTTTTGCTCCAACCTGGTGGAAGCGAGCCCGGTGTTTGAGAGATACCCGCTGGAAAGGGCACTATCCAGGGTACACGCCGGTACCGGTCTAGGCGTAAGATTCGGCCTTACTGATTACGGGCAGGCGCTGGAGGATTTCAAGGAACACTGGATGAATGCCGTAACTTCAAGGACAACGGTAATTATCCTGGGTGATGCCAGGAACAATTATGGTGAACACCGGGCCGACATACTGGCGGAAATTCACCAAAAATGCAAAAAGTTGATCTGGCTGAATCCGGAGAGCCATTCTTTCTGGGGAACCGGGGATTCGGTGATGCCAAGGTACCTGCCGTACTGCCACCTGGCCCGGGAATGCAATACGGTGCGACACCTGGAAGAGGTAGCCCGGGAACTGTTAACAGGTACCTGGTAGACGCCCATGCAGCGTTGCGCCCGTTAAAGTAATTGAAACATTTAATTATACGAAAGCACGCCCGGTCAATGAGCGTGCTTTTTTACTGCCCTCTTCTCTCGCGTTCATAAGGAAGGGGGATATATGTCACCGACGGCTGGCGCCGCACCGGCTGCGGGAAGTAATCCATGATTTCATATATTTCCCGGGGTAACTCGGCGCAGACGTGTAATCCCATGCCGCTCAGTTCCATGCAGCCGATGGGGTAATCGTGGGTCCAGCGCCCCTCCGTAATTTGGTCCGCAATGGACCGGGCCTTTTCTTCGTCCATGCGGTCCTTTAGCAAGCTGTAAACCTTGTTTTTAACCTGGCTCATGGCTTTTTGGGCAATGTCGGCCAAAATCAGTGTTTCGTCGTCAATGTCGTTGATGTTCTTTTCTTTTACCACCTTCAGCAGAGAAGCCGCGGGGTACTTGCCTATTTGCGGGTCCACTGGTCCCAGAACGGCGTTGGGATCCATCATTATCTCGTCCGCCGCTAGGGCGATCATGGTTCCCCCGGACATGGCGTAATGCGGAACAAATACTGTCACCTTGGCCGGGTGCTTGCGAATGGCCTGGGCTATCTGGTCAGAGGCCAACACCAGCCCTCCCGGCGTGTGCAGGATTAAATCTATTGGCATGTCCGGCGGAGTCAGGCGGATGGCCCGCAGGATTTGCTCCGAGTCCTCGATGTTTATGAAGCGAGTTAGGGGGATACCGAACAGGGATATCATTTCCTGCCGGTGAATCAGGGCTATCACCCGGGAACCCCTTTTCCTTTCCAAGTTGCGCAGTGCCCGGAATCGCTGCGCCTGGAGCTGGGACTGCTTGATCATGGGGATGAAAGCCATGAAAATAAACAACATCCAAAACAAAGTGCCCAATGAGAAACCAGTTCCTTCCATATTAAAAGAGCCACCCCCCTCGTGTGATCGTATACCGCTGTAATTACAGACAGGTTAATCATGGCTTCCCCCGCATATCCACAACAATCATTGCAAAAATCAACCACTGGCTGGTGCCGGCTGTCACCGCTTTACCGAAAAGTGCATAGGTTGTAATAGTTTTAGATGTCGTGCCCTTTGAAAAGGGGTGAGCGCGTGGGTAAATACAAGATCATGACTTTCGACGGTGGTGGCGTCCGCGGTGCCCTCACGGCAACTTTGCTGGAGCGGCTTGAAAACCGCATGCCCGGCCTGGTACGCAGTGTTGATTTGTTTGCCGGCACTTCCGCCGGTTCGTTTATCGCTTTAAGCCTTGCTTACGGTTTACCCGCAGGAAAAATTGCCGGGTTATTCTCGGAGGAAAGTGGTAAGTTCATATTCACTCCCAGGTACCTGGAACTATTCCGGCCCAAGTATGACAATGATCATTTGAAGAAAGTGTTATATTCCGTATTCCCTCCGGAGCTGCGCTTAAAAGACCTGCCCAAGCGGGTTTTGATTACGTCCTTCCGGGTGACGGCAGGCCATACCGGCAGGTGGGGCCCTGTTTTTTTTACCAATTTCCCGGGTTCCCCCACCGGTGATGAAAAGGTCATTGATGTGGCTCTTTACAGCAGCGCGGCGCCGGTATACTTTCCGTCCCACCAGGGACACATCGACGGCGGTGTGGTTGCCAACAACCCCTGTACGGCGGCACTGTGCGCCGCTGTGGACCGCTGGATGGGCGGTTGCAGCCTGGAAAATGTTTACCTTCTATCATTTGGTACCGGCAGCAGCCGGCAGAGCATCAACGCGGATACAAGCGGGTGGGGTGCACTTGAATGGATGTTTTATCCCCACCCGTTTTTTCCTCTGATAAGTATATTGTTTGACGGATCGGTTGCCGCCGACACCCTATACTGTTCCCAGCTTTTAGGAAGCAGGTTTTTCAGGTTCGATGTTACCTTGCCTGTCAACCCCGGGCTGGACGACTATGAAAAGGTGCCCGAACTGGTCAAAAAGGCAAAAAACTCCGACCTGGGACCCGTGGTGGAATGGGTTAAAAGTAACTGGTTGTAACTGCCCGAAAGGCGGGCCGGCAAGTTAAACCGCCGTTGCCTGGCTTTTTATCCTGAATATTTTCAATTATTTTATGATTGTTACGGGAATATTTACTTTGCCAAGCACCTTATAGGCTACACTGCCCAGGACCAGGCTTTTTAACGCTCCCATGCCGCGGCTGCCCATGATGATTTTGTCAAACTTTTGCCCTTGGGCAAAATTGATTATTGTGTCTGCCGGGTCACCGGTTAAAATTACTTCTTTCACTTCCAGCCCCGCGTCATCGAACAGCTTTCTGGCAACTTCCAGGTCTTTGCGGTACGCATCTTTGCAAGCCTCCTGGAACGCCACCGGGTCAAAAATTTCACTCTGCAAATAATCAAAGTTGGGACAAGCCACGGACAGTAAAGTGACGGATATGGTGGAATGTTTTTTGGCCATGTTAAGCGCGTATTGCACCGCCCGCATGGAGTTTTCCGACCCGTCGAAAGGTACAAGTACCTTCATGAATAATCCTCCTTTTTATTTTTTTCGGGTAACTTCAATATACAGGTATTATTTTAACGAAATCTAAATAAAACCTTTATTTTTTCTTAAATTGGGCAGCTATTCCAAGTTGCAATTCAAGAATTTCGTTCAGCGCTAAAAAATTTCTATCTTGGCTATTGACAAATTGAAAATTGTTTTCTTATAATAAGGTCAAGGAAAGTCAAAGTTAAGGTCAGAAAAGCCTGCTGGGATTTTGGGCACCATAGCAAGTAACACAAAATTTTATTTAAATTGCAAGGAGGTGTTGTTTATGTCACTGGCAAGATGGGAGCCTTTTCGTGAATTGATGGACATACAGAATACAGTTGCCAGGTTGCTGGATCAAAGCTTTCCTTTCAGGTATCCCGAAAAGGGTACTCTAGCCCAGGGGTGGATGTTCCCCGTGGACATCGAAGACACACCCGAGGCCATTGTTATCAAGGCTGAGATGCCGGGCATGAAGCGCGATGATATCAAGGTCGGTTACAAGGACAATGTGCTCACCATCAGAGGCGAGCGCAAGCAAGAAGTAAAGAAGGAAGGTTCCAATTACATCAGGGTTGAACGCAGCTACGGTTCTTTCAACCGCTCGTTTTCCGTTGATGTACCTGTGAAATACGATGAAATAAAGGCATTATATAAAGATGGCATTCTTGAAATTGTCCTGCCCAAGGAAGAAGAGAGCAAGTTCAAGGAAATTGAAATTGATGTGGTACAATAGGAGCCCAGTCTTCCCGGCAGGTTGCAATTTTTACACTTGGAATTTTATAGTAATAATAAGTTTTTAGAAATGTTTTTGGTGTTTAAAAATTGGGAACTAAATTTAGGAACAATTGTTTAAGGAAAAATGCAAACGCAAATTTTAAAAGAAAAAATTGATTATTAACTCGTGAACCAGAATAAGGAGGTAAATGAAATGGCCAAAACAGTAGGTATAGACCTGGGTACCACCAACTCGGTGGTGGCCGTTATGGAGGGCGGCAAGCCCACGGTTATAATTAACGCGGAAGGTTCGCGGACCACCCCTTCGGTGGTGGCGTTCAAGGACGACGGTGAGCGGCTGGTGGGCCAGGTGGCCAGGCGCCAGTCGGTGCTGAACCCGCAAAACACGATCTATTCGTCCAAGCGTTTCATAGGCCGGCGCTACTCCGAGGTGGCAGGCGAGCGCGAGCTGGTGCCATACAAGGTAACGCCGGGACCCAACGACGCTGTGCGGTTTGATATCAGGGGCAAGCAGTACGCTCCCGAAGAGATATCGGCCATGGTGCTGCGCAAAATGGTGGAAGACGCTTCCAAGTATCTTGGCGAAAAGGTTACCGATGCGGTGATTACCGTTCCGGCTTATTTCAACGATGCCCAGCGCCAGGCCACCAAAAACGCCGGTAAAATAGCAGGTCTAAACGTCCTGCGCATTATCAACGAGCCCACGGCGGCGGCGCTGGCATACGGCCTGGACAAAAAAGCCAACCAGACCATCCTGGTGTTCGACCTGGGTGGCGGCACATTCGACGTGTCCATCCTGGAAGTGGGGGACGGTGTGTTCGAGGTTAAAGCCACCAACGGCGACACTCACCTGGGTGGCGACGATTTCGACAAGGCCATCGTGGACTGGATGGCTGAAGAGTTCAAAAAGGATTACGGTATTGACCTGCGTAACGACAAGCAGGCGCTGCAGCGCCTGACGGAAGCGGCTGAGAAGGCCAAAATCGAGCTGTCTTCGACAATGGAGACGCAGATCAGCTTGCCTTTCATCACCGCTGATGCCAGCGGGCCCAAGCACCTGGATATGAAACTGACCAGGGCCAAATTCGAAGACCTGACCCACCACCTGGTGGAGCGTTGCCGCGGCCCGGTCATGGCGGCGCTGGCCGACGCCAAGTTGACGGAGAAGGATATAGACGAGGTCATTCTAGTGGGTGGTTCCACTCGCATGCCAGCGGTGCATAAACTGGTGCGCTCTTTGACCGGTGGTAAAGAACCGAACCAGGGCGTGAACCCGGACGAGGTGGTGGCCATAGGCGCGGCTATCCAGGCCGGTGTGCTGGCCGGAGAAGTAAAGGATGTGCTGCTGCTTGACGTGACACCGCTTTCCCTGGGAGTGGAAACCCTTGGGGGGGTAATGTCCAGGATTATTGAGCGCAATACCACCATTCCGGTGCGGCGCAGCCAGATTTTCACTACCGCGGAAGACAACCAGCCCGCCGTGGATATCCACGTGCTGCAGGGCGAGCGGGAAATGGCCAGGGACAACAGGTCCCTGGGGCAGTTCAAGCTGGAGGGCATAGCACCGGCGCCGCGAGGAGTGCCGCAAATCGAAGTCACATTTGATATCGACGCCAACGGCATATTGAAAGTAAGTGCCCGGGACAAGGGCACCGGCAAAGAACAGGCCATCACCATCACCGGTTCCACAAGCCTGGACCAGGCGGAAATCGACCGCATGGTGAAGGAAGCGGAAGCCCACGCCGCCGAGGACAAGAAGCGCCGGGAGGAAGCGGAGGCCCGCAACGAGGCCGACAGCCTGGCTTACCAGGTGGAGCGCCAGCTGAAAGACCTGGGCGACAAGGTGCAAGTGCACGAAAAGGCGCGCATCGAGCAACTGCTTTCCGACCTGCGTACCGCGCTGAAGGAAAACGCGCCTATCGAACGTATCCGCAATCTGAAGAGCGATCTTGAACAGGCGGTATACTCGCTGTCCCAGGCGGCTTACGGCCAGGCCGGAGCCGGGGCGGGCGGCTGCGCGGGAGGCACCTGCGGCGGGGCTGGAGCAACCGGTACCGGCGGGCCCGGTGGAAGCAGGCGTGACGATGATGTGGTGGATGCTGAATTTGAAGAGAAATAAAAATTACGCCCGCAAGCCACCGGCCATGGCGCGGGTGGCCGGGGGATAGGTGATGGAACATGGGAGTAGCGTTTCAGGATTACTACAAAATACTTGGTGTAGGCCGCAACGCAACAGACAAGGAAATAAAGGCGGCTTACCGCAATCTGGCCCGCAAGTGGCACCCTGACCTGCATTCAGGCAAGGATAAGCAGGAGGCGGAAGAAAAATTCAAGCAGATAAACGAAGCTTACGAGGTGCTGAGCGACCCGGAAAAAAGAGCCAAGTACGACCGCCTGGGCGCCAACTGGAGAGATGGCCAGGGCTTCCAGCCGCCGCCGGATTTCGGCGATTTCGGGGACTTCAAGTTTTATACCGGCACGCCGGGTGGCGGTGCCGGGGGATTCAGTGAATTCTTCGAGATGTTCTTTGGCAGCGGTTCACCTTTCGGCCGGGCCGGGCGCGCCACCCGCGCCGGCGGCCCGGTACGGGGTGAAGACGTGGAGGCAGAGCTGGAGCTTACCCTGGAGGAAGCCTACCGGGGCGGTGAAAAAAGCCTGCAGCTTACCAGCCGGGAAATATGCCCGGCCTGCGGGGGTGTAGGATTTGACAGCGACTCGTTCTGCCGGCGCTGTGGCGGCACCGGGTCAAATTCCACTGTAAAAAACCTTACGGTCAAGATTCCGCCCGGGGTGCGCGAGGGAAGCCGCATCCGGCTTAAAGGCCAGGGAGGCGAAGGGCTTGCCGGTGGCCCGCGGGGCGATTTGTACCTTAAGGTAAGATTGCTGCCGCACCCGGTGTACAGGGTAAACGGCAGCGACCTGGAAACAGAGATCGTGCTGCGTCCCGAGCAGGCCGTGCTGGGCGACCGGGTCCCGGTGCCCACCCTGGACGGGCCGGTGACCATGAAAGTACCGGCGGGGATCCGCGCCGGCAAGCGCTTGCGCTTGCGGGGCAAGGGATTGCCCACAAAGGATGGCCGCGGCGATGAATACGTGCGCGTAGTTATAGACATCCCGGAAAACATTACCCGGGAAGAAGAAGAACTGTACCGGCGGCTGGCCGCGCTGCGGAAAGGGGTGTAAGCGTGAACAAGTTTTACATGATGCGGTTGTACTGTCATACTCTGGGTCAGGAGGAAGCTGAACACTGGGTGAACGTGGAAACCCTGGGCATACACCCGGACCTGGCGCAGTGGCTGGCCGAGCTGGGTATTATTAAATACAGCGGGGGACAAGTACCGGCCGAACACGCCGCGCGATTGTGGAAGATTATGCGCTTGCGCCGGGACCTGGGGGTGAACCTACCGGGGGCGGCGATTATCATAGAGTTGTTGGAGCGAATCGAAGAGCTGCAAGAAGAATTGGAGCGACTGAAACGGTTAGGTTACGAGTGACTGCCACGAGACAGGAATCAGGAGACAGAAGACTACTGACTACTGGCTCCTGACTCCTAAAATACGGAGGGAGGTGAACCCGGTATAGCCCGGGATTAAACATATGAATATCAACAGGTACACGCAAAAGTCAAGGGAAGCCTTGTCCGCGGCCCAGCAACTGGCGGCGGAAAGGCACCACCAGGAGGTAACGGGCAAGCACCTGCTGGCGGCTTTACTGGCCCAGGAAGGAGGCATGGTGCCCCGGATACTGGAACATGCCGGGGTTAATCCCGTTAACCTGACCGCTGCGGTGGAGGACCTGCTTAAAAGGACGCCGGCGGTTACAGGATACGACGGTGCACTGCGCCTGGGTACCGGGTTGGCCCGGGTGCTGGCCGGGGCCGAAAAGGAAGCCCGGAACATGAAGGACGAGTACGTCAGCGTTGAACACCTGCTGCTGGCCCTGCTGGAGGACGGCGAATCTGAAACGGTGGATGCGATGCGCCGGGCGGGGCTGAACAGGGACGCGCTGCTTAACTCCCTGCGGGCGGTGCGGGGCAGCCAGCGGGTTACCGGTGATAACCCGGAGGATACTTACGAGGCGCTGGAAAAGTACGGCCGCGACCTGACCAGGCTGGCGGCCGAGGGCAAGCTGGACCCGGTTATCGGGCGCGATAACGAAATACGCCGGGTGATTGAGATACTTTCCAGGCGCACCAAGAACAACCCGGTGCTCATCGGCGAGCCCGGCGTCGGTAAAACCGCCATCGCGGAGGGCCTGGCCCGGCGCATCGTGGCCGGTGACGTGCCCGAGGGATTGAAAAACAAGCGCATTATCGGCCTGGATATGGGTGCCCTGGTGGCGGGAGCCAAGTACCGCGGTGAGTTCGAGGAGCGCCTAAAGGCGGTGCTCAAAGAAGTGCAGGAGTCTGACGGCAAGATTATCATGTTCATTGATGAGTTGCATACCGTAGTGGGGGCCGGCGCGGCGGAAGGCGCTATGGACGCCGGCAACCTGCTGAAACCCATGCTGGCCCGGGGCGAGCTGCGCACCATAGGAGCCACCACCCTGGACGAGTACCGCAAGCACGTGGAAAAGGATGCCGCGCTGGAGCGGCGCTTCCAGCCGGTAATGGTAAACCCGCCCTCGGTGGAAGACACAATATCCATCCTGAGGGGCCTAAAAGAGCGCTACGAGGTGCACCACGGGGTGCGCATCCAGGACAATGCCCTGGTGGCGGCGGCGGTACTTTCGGACCGGTACATTTCCGACCGGTTCCTGCCTGACAAGGCCATCGACCTGATGGACGAAGCGGCGGCCCGGCTGCGTACCGAGATCGACAGCATGCCGGCCGAGCTTGACGAGATTACCAGGAGGATCATGCAGCTGGAAATCGAGGAAGCCGCGCTGAGCAAGGAAAAAGACCCGGTTTCCAAGGAACGCCTGGAAAATATCAAAAAGCAGCTGGCCGACCTGCGCAGCGAAGCCGATGCCATGAAAACCCAGTGGCAGGTTGAAAAACAGGCCATATCGCGGGTGCGCCAGCTGAAGAAGGAAATTGAAGAAACCCGCCAGGAAATAGAAAAAGCCGAGCGAGAATACGACTTGAACCGCCTGGCCGAGCTGAAGTACGGCAAGCTGAACAGCTTGGAACGCCGGCTGAAAGCCGAGGAGGAAATACTGGCGGGCAAGCAAAAGCACGGCATGCTGCTGAAAGAGGAAGTGGATGAGGAGGATATCGCCCGGGTGGTGAGCCGCTGGACCGGTATTCCGGTAAGCAAGTTGATGGAAGGCGAAAAGGAAAAGCTGCTCCGCCTAGGCGAAGAACTGCACAAGCGGGTGGTGGGCCAGGATGAGGCGGTACGGGCCGTGGCCGACGCCGTGTTGCGCGCCCGGGCGGGGATTAGTGACCCCAACCGGCCCATCGGCAGCTTTATCTTCCTTGGGCCCACCGGTGTGGGTAAAACCGAGCTGGCCCGCGCCCTGGCCCAGGCGCTGTTCGATGACGAGCGCAACATGACCAGGCTGGATATGTCGGAGTACATGGAAAAACATACCGTGTCACGCCTGATTGGCGCGCCTCCGGGCTACGTGGGCTACGAGGAAGGCGGCCAGCTGACCGAGGCCGTGCGGCGCAAGCCTTATTCGGTGATACTGCTGGACGAAATTGAAAAAGCCCACCCCGACGTGTTTAATATCCTGCTGCAGTTGCTGGACGACGGGCGCCTTACCGACGGGCAGGGGCGCACGGTAAACTTCCGGAATACAGTGGTGATCATGACCTCCAACCTGGGCAGCCACGAAATACTGGCCCAGCAGGAGCGTGGCGGTAGTTTCGAGCAAATCAAGGCCAGCGTTCTGGGCATCCTGCGCCGGCACTTCCGCCCGGAATTCCTGAACCGGGTGGACGAAATTGTGGTTTTCCACGCCTTGAACCAGGCCCAGGTGCGGGAAATCGCCGGGCTTTTGCTGGAACGGCTGGCCCAAAGGGTGGCGTCCGGCGCCGGCATAAAGCTGGAGTGGGACGATTCGGCCCTCAACTACCTGGCCAACCGCGGTTACGAGCCTGCTTACGGCGCCCGGCCGCTGAAGCGGCTGATCCAGCAGGAAGTGGAAACTGCCATTAGCCGCATGATCGTCAAGGGCGATGTGCAGCCCCGGGAAACCGTGCTGCTGCGTGGCGGCGACGGCGGCCTGGTGGTGGAGAAAAAGTAAAAATTTTAAGGACACCATACTTAATTCAATGCCCCAGTATCAATAATTAAGTATGGTGTCCTTTTGTTTTTTTCGGTATTATTAAGGTGGGTGTTTGCGGTATATTAAAGTTATTCCAAGGATGTGATAAATACATGACAAAAACCATTGTATTACGCAAGGTGAACTTGCTCTCGCTTTTTATTAAAATAGGCATACCCCTTGTGGCAACGGGGGCAATAATAGGGTTTATTATGGGATTCTTTGTAACCCCCGCCGGGGACAGCACCGGAAATATGTCCTTGAAACTGGCGCTGGTGTTGGGTATCCAGGGGTTGCTTATAGCCATGGCCATTACCATCATTGTGGCAGTTTATAATATTATTCTTGCCCTGGTCAGCGGGACAAGGCTTTTTTCCGGGGAGCCGGACAGGAGTGATAATTGACTGGCGGTAAATTTTTCAGGCAATTATTTTTATGCTTAAACCGGCCCGGCGTCTTTTGCGCTATTAGTTTGGCAGGTTGCCGCCGGCATCCGGTAAAGTGCCGGAAAACAAAAAGTCCGGGTTTAATTCCTGCTGGATTTCTTTCAGCCGCCGGTAGTCATTCTCTGTCAACAACCGGTCGTTTCCGTTTTCGTAATCCTCTATGGCCTGGTTTACATCGAGAACCCGGTAACAAGCTTTCCCTTGCTCGGTATATGTGTCCACCCACACAGGTACCAGTTCAATGTCAGAAATCTCCACACAATTGCCGGCCTGGTTTTTGGTTACCGTCAACTTCACCAGCAAGCCGCTGTCCGAATAGCGCCAGCGCTGGTTGGATATGAAATTGCCCAGGGAGAAGGCCGCAAACTGTGTCCTTGTTTTCCCTTCAAACTCAACGGTCCTGTACAGGACCGGCTGTACCACGTGAACGTGGTTGCCCAGTACAATATCTACACCCGAATCCAGCAGAAACTTTACTATTTCCCGCTGTTCATCACTGGGTTCCCGGCTGTACTCGGTGCCAAAATGGATGCAGGCAATGATTATATCTACCCCGGCTTCTTGCAATGACTTGATTTCTTTCAAGACCGCGCCGGGTTCATAAATATTCACCAGGTACGGCTTGTCCGCCGGTACCGGCAAGCCATTGGTGGATGTGGTGTAGTTGATAATACCCAAATTAATACCGTGGATGTTTTTAACAAAGGGTTTGTTCCTGTCCTCCTCGCTGGCGTAAGTGCCCACATAGTCCAGGCCGGCTTCCTCCAGGTTGCGGATGGTATTTATAACCCCGTCCACTCCCTTGTCCATGCTGTGGTTATTGGCAGTAAGGAACATGTCCAGGCCGATCTGTTTCATTTCCCCGGCCAGGTCGGCCGGGCAGTTGAAACGGGGATAACCGGAATAACCCATTTCGCTTCCGGCAAGCCGCGTTTCCAGGTTGGCCAGGCTGTAGTCAGAATCCTGTATGTGGTGCCGGACCGGTTCAAAAATTGTGCTGAAGTTGAACCGCCCCGTTTCCGGGTCATGTACCGAGTATACAACAGGCATGTGCATCAAAAAGTCTCCCATGGCTGCTATCGTGATGGTTGAAGGGCGGGGTTCAGCCCGTTCTGCCTTGGGTTGTTCTTCTTTATGCGGGCCGTTATCTTTTGTTTCTTTGCATGCTACAGCTGCCGGAAGAATCATAAAAATGAATATGATTACCAACCAGGTGGCTTTTCGTATTGGAAACCCCTCCCTTAAACAGAAACCCCGGCTTGCCGGGGAAAATGGTTTGTCTATCTGAGAAATTGCATTATTTCACTAATTCGCTGGCTTGAAGCCAAAAAATTAACCGCAGTTTTTACACCTGCCGTTGGTTGTTTCGCCCCACTCATCCGTCATTTGCATCTTGCTGACAAACTCATCACAGGGACGGCTGTTTGTCTCCACAGTTTTACCGGTGATTTCGCAAACAGCTGCTTCGATTGCTTTCCACTGTTTACAGTGAAGACAATCCTTGCAAAGCATTTAGCAACACCTACTTCCGTTTAGATAAGTATTTTTTCTCTATTTGACTGGCCATTATATATTATAAACAATTGCAGCCAGCAGTACCAGTAAAAGTTTTTGATAAATAAATAAAACTACCCGTTACCGGTTTAGAAAAGAAAATCCGGGATAGTTCCCGGATGGAGCAGTATAAGGTAATGCCACCATTAAACCTGGCATCTTTTGTTTGTCCTGGTCCAGATGTTCATTTTGGCGGCTTCGGCCACCAGCTCGTCCCTGAAATCGGGATGGGCAAGTTCAATTAGCGCTTCGGCCCGTTCCCAGGTCGATTTGCACTTCATGTTGGCAATGCCGTATTCTGTAACAAGGTACATAACGGTTGAACGGGTGGTTGTTACAATAGTGCCCGGGTCCAGGGTCGGCTTGATGCGTGAACGCAATTCGCCGTTCTTATCTTTGTAAGTAGACGGCAGGCAGATGAACGATTTCCCTCCCTTGGACAGGTAAGCACCCTCGACAAAGTCCACCTGGCCGCCGGTGCCGCTGATCTGGCGGCAACCGCAAGATTCAGCCGCCACCTGGCCGAACAGGTCGACTTCCAGAGCTCCGTTTATGGATATAACCTTGTCATTTTGCGCTATTATGTGAGGGTAATTGGTATAATCTACCGGGTACGATGCAACAGCCGGGTTGTTGTGCAGGAACTCGTACAGCCGCTGGCTACCCAGTGCAAAGGTAAACACCATTTTGCCCCGGTCGATGTTTTTGCGCTTACCCGTGAGCTTGCCGGCTTCCCACATGTCCAGGTAGGCGTCACAAAGCATCTCGGTATGCGCGCCCAGGTCTTTTAGATCGGATTGGGCAATCAACTTGCCAAGGGCGTTTGGCATACCGCCTATACCTAGCTGGATGCAGGCTCCGTCTTCTATTTCGTTCATGATAAGAGAAGCGATTTTATGGTCGGTTTCGGTTATCGGGGGTTCCGGAATTGGAGGTACGTTCCATTCCGCTTCTACTATCATGTCCACTTCCGAGATGTGAACACACTCTCCGTTTCCACCCGGGACACGGGGCATCTTGGGGTTGACTTCAACAATAACCTTTTCTGCCATATCAATGACGGTTCGGGTGAAAGTGTTTGACAGGCCGAAGTTGAAGAAACCGTGTTCGTCCATTGGCGATACGGTAACCATCGCTACATTTGAGCGGGTAAACTGGGCATAACTGGGGCATTCCCTGAACAGGATAGGGATGTAGTTGCAAAGGCCGTAGTCGTGCACCCTGCGGTCAATGATGGTGAAGTGCCCGCTGTTAAAAATAAAACTTTCCCGCTTCTGGTCGGCGAGAACCACCATGGGCGGGCCGTAAACCCTGGCTGCTGAGCGAATGGTTACATTTTCCAGTTCGCCATTGCGCCGGGCCAGGGCCTTGTCCAGCTCCACCACCTGGTTGGCGAACGTTCCGTAATCCACAAGGTCACCGGACTTGATGACTTTTACCGCCTCATCGGCGCTGACAAGTTTTGATTTGTATTCCGCTGCGTACCGCAATTTAGCCTCCCCCTGGTGTAAAATTTTTATTTTTTATTAATTCTTAAATTTTAGCAATATTCATTCCAGCGGGTGAAATGGCCATATATACCAGTTTTGCGGCATAATTCGCGTATTTGGCGCAATTCTAACAGCTTTCCATGTCGCATTTTGCGACACGGGCGCGGGCAAAATGGCTAATACCAGTTGACGGGAGGAGAATGTCGCACGTGTCTCTATTTGCGACATGCGCGACAGTCTTTTAATGGAGAAATCACTGGAGCGCCTGGGACAAGCACGCGAAAGAAAGTTTTTTGTAGACTTTATTGAAAATTTAGAGAAGTGTAGTAGAAATAAAGAGGGAATTAAGTACTGGCAATAGAAATTTTTCCTTTAAACATTTAAATATTGCAACGTTAATAATTAATTCAAAATCTTATTTATTTGATTTGTAATTAAAGAATTTTGTCCAGTTTTCTGTAAAGAACCGAGCGGTGGATACCCAAAAGACGCGCGGCTTCTTTTTTATTGTAACCTGTTGCAGATAGTGCTTTGAGGATGGCTCTTTTTTCAGTTTCTTCAACCAGCTCTTTCAGGGGGCGAATATAAGGCCGTTCCGCCGGCATGCCTTTAAGCTGTCTTTCCAGGCGTTTTTCCAGCACCGGAAAATCGGGCGGGCACAATATCTCATCATCGCTAAGGTTTACAGCCTGTTCAAGAAAATTTTCCAGCTCGCGCACGTTACCAGGCCAGTTGTACTGCATGAAAAGTTCCATTACTTCCTCGGATACATTCTTCACACGGGTGCCCAGGCGCTGGTTCAATTTATTGATCAGGTATTCAGTTAAATCCGGTATGTCCGATTTGCGCTCGCGCAGGGGCGGCACCTGCAGCAGCACTACGTTCAGGCGGTAGTACAGGTCGTCGCGGAATTGTTGAGTTTGTATCAATTCCTCGAGGTTCCGGTTGGTTGCGGCTATAACGCGCACGTCCACCGGAATCGGGCCCGTTCCCCCCACCCGTTCAATTTCTTTTTCCTGCAGCACCCTTAAAAGCTTGGCCTGCATGGAGCGGTTCATGTCACCAATTTCATCCAGAAAAATGGTGCCCCCGTGGGCGATTTCGAATTTACCAAGCTTGCCGCCGCGCCTGGCGCCGGTAAAGGCCCCCTCATCATAACCAAAAAGTTCTGATTCCAGCAGGTCCGTTGGGATGGAAGTGCAGTTGACACGGACGAAAGCTTTGTCCCTGCGCGGGCTGGCATTGTGAATGGCGTGGGCAAAAAGTTCTTTGCCCGTACCGCTTTCGCCGGTTATCAACACGGTTGATGATGTCCGGGCTACCTTTTTGACTTTTTGCTTCAGTTTCCTCATCCGTTCGCTGCGGCCTATTATGTCGGTTATGTGGTACTTGGCTCGTCTTTCCTGGTCCAGTTCCGCTTTAAAACGAGCCAGTTTTCCTTCCAGTTGCCTGATTTTTTTTGCAAATTCACGAGCCAGGGCTATTTCATCCCTGAATATGCTGCGCCCCAGGGCTCCTATAATTTTGCCGTCCCTTTCGATGGGCAACCTGGTTACCACCACCTGGCGGCCGTTTATGCTCCATATATCGCCGTACTGGGGTTGACCGCTTAGAAGCACTTGCGGCAGCCTGGTTTGGGGTACCACTTCCTTTACCGGCCGGTTTAAAAAATCTTCGGGAGCCCCGCCCAGGAACTCGGCGTAACTGTTACTTATAAATCGTATATAACCGCCGGAATCAACATAAATCACCCCTTCGTAAGGGTTGTCCATGATGGCTTCCAGTATTTCAAGTTTTGTCAGTGACTGGCCGGAGTCTTTTTCTTTCATAATAATAAACTCGACCCCCGTTGTTTCTCGGGTTTTCGTCGAAAACCATTACATCATTATACCATTGTACAACGCGTAGTTGAACAAATAAAAACTGTTAGCCATCCAAGCCGGGTTATGGTAGAATAAAGATGCCGCCAGGCAAGGCCGGCGGCTGAACTTTTTTAGGTAAAGGAGGCGTGGCAGGCATGAAAAGTTATTTTTCGGAGCAGAGCCCTATGGGCAGCATTAAATATAACGAGGATGTGCTGAGAGCCATAGTCGGTATGGCATTGAACGAGGTTGAGGGGGTTGCCGGCACGGAGAACAAGGTTGGCGCGGGGATTCTGGGACGTAAAAGTTATTCCCATATTAATAAAATCTCCGTGGACGATAACAAAGTAGTCATTGATCTCTCCATTGTCGTTAATTACGGCCTAGACCTGCGTGAGAAAGCCCGGGAAGTGCAACAAAAAGTTCATGACGCTATCAAGTCCATGACCGACCTGCAAATCAGCGCCGTCAATATTACGGTTTCCGGCCTGGAGTTCCAGGAATAAATCATTTTACGGCATTACCACTATATTGGTGGCTACCGGGCGCTCGCGACCGTCTGAAGGCCTGTTCAGTAATTTGCCGTTGTACACGAACGTGCTGGAGCCCCCGCCATCCAGATTGTAAGCCTCTATCACTCCAAGGTCGATCAACCTGATCTGCATATCCTCCAGGGTGACGCCGCTGCTCCACTCGGACTGGCGGCCGTCAACCACGATTAAAACCAGGTCGTCGTTACCGTATTCACCGATTACGGTGCGCGGTTGACGCTGGTGTTTCCACTTTTCCGGTATGGGCAGTGGTTTCCGGTTTTTAATCAGTGCCGGGACAAAACTTACTCCCGCCACCGGCTTGTGCTTGAATAGTTCAGCTTCGTCAAAGAATTCACCGCCAAGCAATTCCCCGCTCCCGTCCACACCGGCAAAAAACAGGTCTTTGTATGACGGCTGGAATTCCCCCACCAGCTTGCCGTCAACTATGGTATTCCCCAGGGGCAGTGTGTATGTCCGGCCGTTTTGTACCACATTGTAAAACCCGCCGCCGTTAATACCCAAAATTGCGCCGGTACGCTTTACGGCGGAACTGGTGGTTTCACTCTCGCCAAGTTTATCTTTCCCAAGCACCACCCTGAACGCGGTGGGATCGAACAACTTTATTTTTGCAATATAGCCCCTATAGCCTATGCCCTTCAACTCAAATACATGTATTTCCACCCGCTCGGAACGGTGCCTGGCGATGGGCTGGCCCAACCGGTCCAGTATGAGTTGTTCGTATGCTTCGTCCGACATTTCTTTTTGAGTGCTGCTTTTCTCAGTCAGTTCCTTTAATATGCGGTCCTGCTCCTCGTAAATACGCTGCTGTTGGGTGGCGGTTAGCTGTATGAAGCCGATGCCGCTTTGTATTTCCTGTGCTTCTTCCCGGACTGCGGCCATGGCTGGCTCGAGTTTTTCCAGGGGTAAGGGCAATAAATTGATATTGTCGTGAAGGACGCTGTAAGCACCGGCCAGCAAGCCGATAAATGGTGCAAGCAGGAATATGAAAAAAATGTTAATAATCCTCATTTCCCGACTCCATCAGTATGTTCAAGCTTTTTTCCAGTTTTTTAAGCTGTTCATCTAGTTCGGATATGCGCTCGTTCACCGCTTCGCTGGCAGAACCGGCATGGGAAAGGGTCTGGTCCGTTTTGGCCAGGATTTCTTCAATGGCATTCATTTCGAATCGCAGGGACTCTATTTCTTTTTCCAGCATTTGAATGTTCAGGGCGTTGGTTTGTTGTATTTCCTGGACCGCTCTCTCCACGTACCCCGTGGCGTACCAGTATCCAGCGCAAACCAACCCTATCCAGGCCGCTAAAAGAAAAATATAAATAATGGAATTGGACCGGTGTTTTTTCTCCTTATTTTTTCTTTCCCCCAGCCCGAAATTTTCTGACATTTTACCACCTCGGTGTGTTGTTGTGCTTTTGGGTAACGCGCACCGGCACCGGAACTTACTTCACCGGCCGGGTGGCATAATCCTTCCACAAGCGGAAAAAACCAGGCAAAATTCCTGTCCTTTAACCTTTTAGTTACATAACCTGTTAGCAAAAGGTTTTAAAGGGAGGAGCGTGGCAATATGCCGGCCGTGGTGGCCATAAGCGACCTGCATTTGGGTGAGGATGCTTCGGTGGCAAACCCGCTGCTTAAACAAGCGGTGCCGTATTTTTTGCGCAATAGACCCTTTTTTGACAACCCGCCGGTTAATACCACACCGGGCGAAATAAACGCGCTGTTGAGGAAC
Organism: uncultured bacterium; assembly: GCA_965539975.1. Taxonomy (GTDB): domain Bacteria; phylum Bacillota; class Desulfotomaculia; order Desulfotomaculales; family Desulfallaceae; genus CBETWA01. The sequence goes on from CBETWA010000009.1 coordinate 36,008, forward strand.
ATAGCCCGGGAGTCCGGTGGCATATCGGACCTGGTACTACTTGGTGACATCATCGACCTTTCCCAGGCGTCTTACAGCGATTGCGCGTTGCAGGCCCGGGAATTTTTCAGGCAAATTTTGGACGGGATTTTACCCCGGGCACTGGTTTGGGTGCCCGGTAACCATGACCACCATTTATGGGTCCAGGTTTTTGAGGATCATTATATTGAGGAACCTTTACGCCGGGGTGAGCTGCCACTGGATTTTCCCCGCGTCACCGGTCCCGGTATACGGACTGGGGCGTTACATGGCAGTACTTGCGCAGTCCGGTTTTTACTGGGGTTATTCCCCAGGCACGTGCGGGACAGGTTTTGGCTTGCATACCCCAATTACGTAACCACATGCGGGGATGTCAACCTACTTTTCCACCACGGGCATTTTTTCGATGGCACCCAGTCTTGGATTGGCACTACACTGGTTGAGGCACAAAACCTGGCCGAACTGGAGATGTTCAATTCGGCATATATTGATTTTATTTGGTACGGCAGCGGCCAGGCGGGACGCCTTTCGGAACAAATTGAAAGCTTCTACGAGGAAATGCGCTGGCTTGCCGAAAAGCTTAAAACAGCCCTGGATATTGTCACATTACAGGGACTGTTTAGAAAGCTCCTGGGTAGGGTTAAAAAAGGGGGGGATCGAAACGAGACGATGAATCGCGCCCTGGCCGGTCGAATTGAAAGATACTTGAAGTATATTGAAAAGGAAAGGGAAGCCGGCGCGGGTTATCCTTCCGACTATAACCTTGTATTCGGGCATACCCACCGGCCATTGAAAACCGAGCTTAACGGGCGCCCTGTATACAATACCGGGGGATGGTCGGCCGATGAGTTGTGGCCGGGAGAAAATAACCTTACCTCCGCCTTGTTCGTGGCCCGCTCCGGTGGTGAATTTGAAGTCAAGAGAGTGGATATCGACCGGGAAGTGTATGATTTTTGTCACCGGTTGAATCACGCCATACGGAAAGAGATTAAAATTGACCCGGGTGCTCCGTCAAAAAAATAAAAAAATTTTCTACACAAAAAGGGTTTTGGATAATCGAGGTGAAATATAAAATTAAAGTAGAGAAAGGCAGGCAGCAGCCTTTCAGGTCGCCCGGAAGCGGCGTTTTTACCGGGTTGCATCCGTTTTTAACGGCAATGAATACCCGGGTTGCGTAATAAATTAGAATATGCATTAAGTTTTTTGTAAGAGATCACGAAGATCTGGCTCCACCGGAGGGGAGCGGTTGTGATCTTTTTTTATTTGAAAAAAACGGAGGGGATTAACCAGTGAAAAAATTAGCGGTTTTATTGGTGGTGCTGGTGCTTGTTGTTACCGTGGTTGCCGGCTGCGGGTCCTCCGGGCAGGACGCCGGGGAAAATGAAAAGGGAGCGGTTGAGGCAAAAGGAACACTGCAGCTTACCGCCAACGGCGAAGATTTCATACGGCAGGGTTTTGTTTCCAAGGACGGCTGGAACCTGGCATTTGAACACGTATATGTTAATCTGGCCAATATCGCGGCATACCAGGCCGACCCGCCTTATGATCCGGACAAGGATGAACGGGTTAGCGCAAAAGTGGTTGAGGTTTTTGACGGGTCATTTACCGTGGACCTGGCGGAAGGCGACGAGAACGCCGCCCCTATTCCCGTGGGCGAACCCATGGAAGTTCCAGTTGGTTATTATAATGCCATTTCCTGGGAGATGACAAGGGCTACCGAAGGCCCCGCCGCCGGGTACTCGCTGGTGATAATTGGTACGGCGGAAAAAGATGGCCGGACTATCCACTTTACTATTAAAGATGAACACGAGTACAAGTACACCGGTGGCGAATACATCGGCGACGAGCGCAAGGGTATAGTGGAGGATGGCGGCACGGCCGACTTAGAAATGACATTCCACTTTGACCATATTTTCGGCGACGAGGGTATTCCCGCTGATGACGAGCTGAACACCGGCGCTCCCGGTTTCGAACCCTTTGCAGCCCTGGCTGACGGAGACAGGCTGGATGTGGACATGGCTGTGTTAAAGGAAAAAATGCCCGCGGAAGATTACGGTAAACTGGAGGCCATGCTGTGCACCCTGGGACACGTGGGCGAGGGCCACTGCCGCAGCGAGGTCAAGTAGGGTCTATCCAGGATGGACACCCGTGCTGCTCTCGGTACATTAAAGGGAGGCACCGTAAATAATGAAAAAGATTGTCATGGCACTGGCAATGCTTTGTTTCCTGCTGGCGGGAGCGGCCACAACGGCTTTTGCTCACGGCGTTGAAATAACATATAATTCCACCAGCGCAATTCAGGTTACGGCCAGGTACGACACCGGTGAACCCATAAGCGAAGGAGAAGTGATTATATACGCCCCAAACGACCCGGCCAGGCCATGGGCTACCGGCAAGTGTGATGAAAACGGAGTGTTTACCTTCACCCCGGACTTGGCCCTGCAGGGTACCTGGAGTGTACAGGTGCGCAAGGCCGGCCACGGGGGCGTTGTGCACATACCAGTGGAGGGAAATGCGGTTCAAGCGGGTGGAACGGGCTTTTCCACCGGGCAAATTGTATTGATGAGCGCCTGTGTAATCTGGGGTTTTGCCGGTACCGCCCTGTTTTTCTCGAGGAGGAAATCTTAAATGCATATACCGGACGGCATATTACCCACCTCTGTATGCCTTGGCGGTTACGCAACAGCCGGCGTGGTCACCTGGTACTCGCTGCGTAAAATAAGCAAGCGGGAAAACCCCAGGGAGGGCATACCCAAGGCTTCTCTTCTCACGGCGGCATTCCTGGTGGCTTCGTGGATACACATCCCGGTGCCGCCGGCCAGCGTGCACCTGGTTTTAAACGGGCTATTGGGGGTTGTGCTGGGCTACTACGCGTTTCCGGCCATATTAATTGGATTGTTCTTTCAGGCGGTCATGTTCCAACACGGCGGGTTGACCACCCTGGGGGTAAACGCAACCATAATGGGCGTGGCCGCGCTGTTATCCCATTTTCTGTTTCAGGCCAGGGGGATATTCGGCCGGGAAAACAGGGTTTCCACCGGCATATTTGGTTTTCTGGCCGGCGCGGCGGGTATCGGGCTGGCGGCCGTGGCGGTTTTCACGGTCCTGGTCACCACCATACCGGCCGGCATAGATGTGGAAGCCGAAAGAGCCGCCATTGGTGTTCTGACGGTTTCGCACATCCCGTTGATGATTTTGGAAGGGGTTTTTACCGCTCTGGTGGTGTTATTCTTAAGCCGGGTAAAGCCGGAACTTTTGGAGGGAAAGTAAATGCAACTGCAACTTGACCGGTACGCATACCTGGATACCCCGTTGCACCGCTGGGAACCAAGGTGTAAGCTGGTGGCCATGATGGTATTGATATTCGCCTTTTCTTTCGTGCGGGACCTGCGCCTGCTGCCTGTAATCCTGGCGGTGAGCGGTGCCATGTATGTGTATTCAGGCCTGCCGCTTTCGTTCCTGGTGTCGCGGCTGCGCCTGCCCGCCTTTTTCCTGCTGGCCATGGCCGTTATTCTCCCTTTCGCCTCGGGGCAAACCGTGCTGTTCAACATCGGTCCCCTGGCGGTGAAAGAAGAAGGTTGCCTGGACCTGTTGCGTATAGCGGTGAAGTTCTTTTCCATACTGACCCTGGGGATCATACTGTTCGGTTCCATGCCTTTTTTAACAGCGGTTAAAGCCATGCGGGCCCTTGGCCTGCCCTTTATCCTGGCCGACATGACCCTGTTTGCATACCGTTACCTGTTTGAAATCGGTGACAACCTGAAAACAATGCAGACCGCCATGCGCCTGCGGGGCTTTAATAACCGCACTCCCGGCGGGCTGGGCACGCTGGCTTCACTTGCCGGCACCATTTTGGTGCGCAGCTATGAGCAATCCGACCGGGTGTTCAAGGCCATGATTCTGCGGGGATACGGCCAGCCGGCTTCATTCAAGGAGGATTTTCACGCCCGTCCCGCTGACGTGGCCGGAATGTTGTTATTGATGCTTGCTGCGGCGGCCGTGGTAGCCGCCGAGATAATGTTGCGTTGATTAGATATAATTAAAGCTGTAAGGAGAACGACTTATGCCGGACGCAAGCAAACCGCATGGCCAAAAGCACGAACCAGCCCTTGAAGCCGCCGGTCTTTCATTTAGCTACCCCGACCGCCGGCCGGTTTTGCGGGAGGTGAACCTTTCCATACGCCCGGGGGAACGGGTGGGCATTATAGGGCCCAACGGTGCGGGCAAAACAACATTTTTCATGCTTGCCTGCGGGGTTCTTAAACCCACCGCGGGTGAAATTCGCCTGTTCGGGAAAAAGGTCAAACCAGGGGAGTTTTACCCTGAAGTGGGCATGGTGTTTCAGAACCAGAACGACCAGCTTTTCTGCCCTTCGGTATGGGACGACGTGGCATTTGGTCCCCGTAACCTCGGCTTGCCGGTTGACGAAGTAAAGGCAAGGGTGCAAGAGGCCTTTGCCGTGACGGGCATCGGCGACCTGGCCGGGCGCCCGCCGCACCACCTGTCCGGCGGGGAAAAACGGCTGGTGGCCATAGCCGGGGTGCTTGCCATGCGTCCCAAGCTGGTGATTTACGATGAGCCTACATCGAACCTGGATATCCGCTATCGCCGCCGGTTAATCAATTTTTTGCAAAATTCCAGGGAAACACTGGTCATAGCATCCCATGACCTGGAGTTTATCCTTGAAGTGTGCAGCCGGGTGGTACTGCTGGATGGCGGTGGTGTTGTGGCTGACGGTAGTCCCTACGATATACTGGGTGACGTGCCGCTGATGGAACGGCACGGCTTGGAGCGGCCCCACTCGCTGGTGCCCCACGCTGAACCGCATCACCAGCGTCCCGCTGTAAAGTAACATTGAATTTAACGGAATAAACTCAAGCGCGCCGGTAAAAATACGGGCGCGTTTTTTTTGCCTGCCTCCGGTGCTGCCACACCCGGCAAGGTACGGGACGGGGGCGGGAATGGAAGCTTGTTATAGCACACAGAAATGGGTAATCCTTCCTGAGGCGTTAAAAAGAGGACAGTTGGGGCGAAAAAAAGAGATATTCTAAACCGAACATGTGTTTGGGAATTTGCCTTTATGTTCCGGTGCATTTATATTGTGTGAAAAAAGAAGGGAGGGAATTGTATTGGACAACCTCGGGTCTGTGATCGCGAAAGCCAGGCGGCGCAAGAAATGGAGCCAGCGCAAGCTGGCCCAGGTAACTGGACTTTCCAGGTCTTTTATCAACGATATAGAGCACGGGCGCAGTACCGGCAAAGTGGGCACGTGGATAATCCTTGCCCGGGCCCTGGGATTGTCCCTGGACGATATTTTTCTGGGCGAGCAGGGTAATAAAACCGGGCTAGTTGCATGTGCCGAAAAGAGGTGCGGGTATTGCGTGCGGCCCGCAAACCGGCGTGATGCAGGCAGGAGATAAAAAGCGGACGTTATTACCGTATTTTGGGTTTAATTTATATTGACCGAACAAACGTTTGGTTATAAAATAAGCTTGACCGGAATCAAAAAAACCCGGGCTGATAACGAACTGGCTGTTACCGGTCCGGCCCGGTCGTTAACCGGGTGTAGTGGATGAAAGGGGGGAAAATGGATGGCCGTTGAGGGTATCGCCACCGGTTCGGTGTTGCGGCTGCAGTTACAAACCGGGGTGGACAACGAAGGGAACCCCGTTTTCCGCACCAAGAGCCTGAACAACATCAAGCCCGAAGCCACCGATCAGGAGCTTTACGATGTTGCCCAGGCGCTGGCCGGTCTGCAGCAGCATACTTTAACCGCCGTGTTGCGAGTGGATAATTTTAGGCTGGAAGAAACCATCGTTTAAACCAGCATTAACTGAACCTGAATAAATTACCGGCAAAAAGGCGAAAGGGGGTGTGGAACGGTGCCCGAAACTACCAAAACGCTCAGGATGGTTTTTAAAAACCAGGCCGGGACAAATTTTACCATCAGCTTGGATGATCCCAGGGAGGATTTGACCGGCGCCGGTATCGAAGCGGTTATGGACCAGATTATCGCCGCCAATATTATAAACACATCCGGTGGCGACCTGGTAAGCAAGTATGACATTAAAATAATCGACAGAACCGTGGATGACCTATACGACCCGGTTCAGTAGCGGGCAACAACATGACCATGGGGGAGATTTTTCAAGTCTCCCCCATGTAAAATATGGTGAAAAATTTCACAATCCCAGGGGTGAGATCTATGGAAGATTTATTGAGCATGGTTGCAAATGTTGGATTTCCCATTGCAGTTGCGGCCTACCTGCTGGTGCGCATTGAAAACCGGCTGGACGGTTTATCTGCCAGTATCGGTGAGCTGGCCCGGGCCGTGAGCGATATGAAAGAGGATTGGCAATGAAAGTGGATTACATTATAGTGCATCATACCGGCGCCGCGGTCAAACGGGAAATTTAAAACACATGTGCGGAGCATTCCCCGTGTGCTATTGTGCTATAATTTATTTAAAAACAAACAAACGGACGGCTATAAATGTGACTGGCTTAACTTGCAACAATCGGACTAAAAAACTGAAAACCAGAAGAACGGTAATAGTGCTGTTGCTCAGCCTGGCCTATTTTATTGCCATCTTTCACAGGGTGTCACCTGCGGTTATTGTTGACCAGCTAATGCTCTCATTCAACATTGAAGCCGCGGCCACCGCGGGGACCCTGGCCGCAATATATTTTTACGTGTATTTCCTGATGCAGATTCCCGCCGGTATTATTATTGACTTGGTGGGGCCCAGAAAAGTGATTTTTGCCGGCTTGCTGGCGGCGTCTACCGGGGCGGTGTGGTTCGGCCTTGCAGGCTCGCTGGCCGGCCTGTTTTTAAGCCGGCTTTTAATCGGGCTGGGCGTTTCAGTGGTTTTCATATCGTTTATGCAGGTGTATACCAATTGGTTCAAACCTTATGAATTCGGTACTGTTATGGGATTGACTGTTTTCGCGGGCAATCTCGGCGCTGTTGCCGCCAATACACCTCTGGCCGTGGTGGTTGGCCATTTCGGCTGGCGCAGCGCGTTTACCGGCCTGGGGCTGGTTACCATGGTGATAGCCTGGTTAGCCTGGTATTTTATCCGCAACGAGCCGGGGGAGCTTTTTGGCACGGGCAGGGCTGCGGGGCGAAAAATAAAACAGGTTCAATCGTGGTCTGCGGTGCTGGGCGGTATCAAAAAAGTGGCCCGTGACCCCTATCTCTGGCTGGCCCTGGCGGTTTCATTCAGTGTATACGGCCCGCTAATGGCTATAGCGGGAGTTTGGGGCGTGCCTTTTCTCATGCAGGTTTACGGTATGGACAGGAGTGTTGCAGCCACATATATGATGATGATTTCAACAGGTATCATGTTCGGGTCCCTTTCCGCCGGGTACATTTCGGACCGCATCCGTTCCAGAAAAAAGCCTTACCTTTTTTTTGTACTGGCATATGCCGTGGTTTGGCTGGCATTGGCGTTCTGGAACGGGGGTGCCCCACCGTATCAAGCCTTGTTCATATTGTACTTTTTGCTTGGTTTTTTTGGCGTTTCTGTAACGCTGTCGCCGGTTATGGTAAAGGAATACAACCCCCCGGAAGTATCCGGTGTGGCTTCGGGCCTGGGAAATATAGGCGGGTTTGTGGGCTCGGCCTTCATGCAGCCGTTTTTTGGGTACCTGCTTGACTACAGGTGGACAGGCACGTATGTTGAGGGATTGAAACTATACACCCTGGACTCGTACCAGTTTGCTTTCATGGCCTGCTTGCTTTTTGCTTTATTAGGTCTTGTGGCGGTATCGCTGTTGCGTGAAAGCTATAAGGAATGATACAGCGAAACACAGGGGACGGTTAGTGTGAAAGTACAGGAATAAATGGAAACTTTCATCCATATCTCTGTATCGGGTGCCGTAACGGTTATTTTGAGTTAACTTTGCTTTTATTCCAGTTCCAAAATTGTTTAAGGAATGAGTTACGGAACCGACCCCCGGTTCCTCGATTGCCGTAAAAGAGAACTGCAACGTAGCACTGTACACTTTCACGTGGTTGGGATATAATATTATCGAGGTGGTAACAAATGGGGATGTAAGGAAATATAAAATAGGCGAAATTGCCAAGCTTGCGGGGGTGAGCAAAAGAACCATAGATTATTATACCAATCTGGGCCTATTGCGGCCCTTGCGCTCGGATAACAACTACCGTTATTATACAGGTGACACGCTAGTGCGCATGAAATTAATTGAAACCATGAAACTGGGGCGTTTTACCCTGGAAGAAATAAAAGATTACCTGGACTGTTGGGATAAAGCTTGCCTCCCGGAGGAAACTCGAACCCTGGAAGCGGGCAAAATAAACGTTGACGTGCTGCGCATGCAACTAAAGCAGCTGGAAAGCCAGCTGGTACAGCTGCAGTCTGGCGGAAGCGCGGCAATGGACGAGGCCGGGGTCGCTCAGCTGCGCAACAGAATCATGGTCCAGAGCATGGCGTTGTTCCAGTCGCTTATGATTTACCTTAACGAAATCTACGCCTATTTATAAATTAAGCTTATCCGATATGGACAGGAGGTTGGGTTGAAATGAATACGCTGAAAGCATGGTTATTAATGGCTGCCTTGACAGTTCTGCTGGTACTGCTCGGTGGCGCCCTTTTCGGGGAATCCGGAGCGATGTTGTTTTTCATAATCGCTATGGCCATGAACTTTTTCAGTTACTATCACAGCGACAAAATTGCCATTAAAATGACCCGTTCTTACCCGGTTACCGAGGCGGAAGCGCCTGAGCTGTACGAAATCGTTCGCCGCCTGTCTAAGCGGGCGGGCATACCAATGCCCAGGCTATACGTTACTCCTTCGTCGCAACCGAATGCTTTTGCCACCGGGCGAAACCCGGCCAACTCGGCGGTGGCTGTAACCGAAGGGCTCATGAGGCTTTTAAACCGTTCCGAGGTGGAAGGTGTGCTGGCTCACGAGCTGGCCCACATCAAGAACCGGGACGTGCTGGTGGGAACAATTGCGGCGGCGCTGGCCGGCGCCATAACCATGATGGCCAACGCTTTCCAGTGGGCCGCCATTTTCGGCATGGGCCGCGGTGAAGACGAGGAGGGCGGGGGCCTTTTGGGTGGTTTAGTAATGGCTATTCTTGCACCCATTGCGGCCATGATCATCCAAATGGCCATTTCCCGGTCGCGGGAATATATGGCCGACTCCACCGGTGCCCGCATCGCCGGCTCGCCCGACGGTTTGGCCAACGCGCTGTTGAAACTTGAATCGGCGGCACAACGCATACCCATGGAGGTTAACCCCGCCACCTCGCACCTGTTTATCGTAAACCCGCTTTCGGGGCAATCGCTGGCCAGGTTATTTAGCACCCACCCGCCCATAAGGGATCGGGTTGAAAGACTGCGTGCCATGAGAATATAAGTCAAAAGTGAGTCAAGGGGCGGTTTCCTTGACTCATCTTTTTTAATGCTGTTTTTCTAATAAAAAGGGTTAGGTAACATAATAGGGTTGAAGAACATGCCAAGAGTACGCCGCGTGCTTGACGAAACCGGAATACATCATGTGATATTAAGGGGTAACGAGCGGAAAAACACTTTTCTCAATTATACTACGTTCTTAACCGGTTATAGCATTATCAACAATGGCCTCGGCAGCGATTTCCTCCATTTCTTCTCCCTGGATGTTGAACGTCCCCTGTCATGGGGGCGGTTTTTTTGTGCGTTGAGGCAAGAATTTATGAGGCTTGCCCGGGTCATGATAATAGCACAGGTTTATATACGGGTGGTTGCATGAAAATTAAAGAGCCTCACGTGATGGAAATCCGGCAAGTTGTTTCTCTGATGGGCACCGACTTGGAAAATGGTTTGAGCTCCGCGGAATCTGCCAAAAGGTTGCAAAAGTACGGCGAAAACCGGCTGAAAGAACAAGCGGGAATATCCCCCTGGGTAATCCTGGTCAACCAGTTTCGAAACATTATTGTTGTGCTGCTGGTGGTGGCCACGCTGATATCACTGGCGCTGCGGGATTACGTGGAAGCGATGGCCATACTGGTGGTAATTGTGCTTAACGCCCTGTTCGGGTTCATCACCGAGTACCGGGCCGGAAAGGCCATGGAAGCATTGAAAAACATGGTGACGGCCAGGGCCAAGGTGATCCGGGACGGCCGGGTGATGGAACTGGAGGCCTCCATGGTGGTGCCGGGCGACCTGCTGGTGTTGGAAGAAGGGGACATGGTGACCGCCGACGGGCGCCTGGTGCATGCGGACAACCTGGCCGTGGTGGAAGCTTCTCTTACCGGCGAGTCCCAGCCGGTGGATAAAAACCCGGCTGTGCTGCACGACGTGGATATTCCGCTGGGTGACAGGTTGAACATGGTTTTCATGGGTACCACGGTGGTGCGGGGGAACGGCCGCGCAATAGTCACCGCCACCGGAAACGGTACCGAGATGGGCGGGGTGTCGGCGCTGCTTGAGGAAGCGGGTAATGACGAAACCCCGCTGGAAAAGCGCCTGGCCGCCCTTGGCCGTTCCCTGGCCGTGATCAGCCTGGGTATAGCCGCGCTGGTGGCCACGGTGGGCATCGCCGTGGGCCGGCCGGTAATTGAGATCCTGGAAACCTCCATTGCCCTGGCCATTGCCGCCGTCCCGGAAGGTTTACCCGCCGTGGCCACCATTACACTGGCCATAGGCATGACCCGCATGGCCAGGCGGAACGCCATTATACGGAGGCTGCCCGCGGTTGAAACTCTGGGTTCCACCACGGTTATCTGTACCGACAAAACGGGAACCCTGACGAAAAACGAGATGACCCTGGAAGAAATATGGCTTGGGGGACGGAAAATCAGGGTTACCGGTTCGGGTTACCGGCCCGAAGGGGGGTTTGTTAACGACGGGCACCGGGAGGAAGTACGGGAGGACCTGGAACTGTTTATCAAAGCGGGAGCGCTGGCCAGTAACGCCGCAATAAACCGCGACGAGAACGGCCGGTGGGACGTGGTGGGCGACCCTACCGAAGGAGCGCTGGTGGTGGCGGCTTTAAAAGGCGGTTTTGACCCGGAAGAGGCCAGGCGTAACGGTTACAAGGAATTGAGGGAAATCCCTTTTAACTCCGATGAGAAACGCATGGCCGTTTATTACAGCTTTCCAGAGGGCGAAAAGGTGCTGATGGCCAAGGGGGCTCCGGCAGTGATCCTGGAAAGCTGCAGCCGGGTATTGCAAAACGGCCGTTCCCGGCCGCTGGACGAGGAAACGCGCCGGGCGGTGCTGGAGGCCAACGAGGAAATGGCGTCCCGCGGGTTGCGGGTGCTGGCGCTGGCTTACCGGCCGGTGCAAAGCGCCGGTGAAGATGCTTACAGCGACTTAATCCTGCTGGGCTTGGCCGGTATTACCGACCCACCCCGGCAAGAGGCGGGAGAGGCCATAGCCGAGGCCGGGGGAGCGGGGATCCGTACCATAATGTTCACCGGGGACCAGCCCGAAACGGCCCGGGCCATTGGTGAACGCCTGGGCCTGCCGCCGGGTAAGGTGGTACACGGTTCGGCATTGCACGCCATGTCCACGGCCGATCTTTCCAGGGAACTGCCGCACACCAGCATTTTTGCCAGGGTAAACCCCGAAGACAAGCTGGACATCGTGGACGCCCTGCAGGAACAAGGAGAGATTGTGGCCATGACGGGCGACGGAGTCAATGACGCGCCCGCATTGAAGGAGGCGGATATAGGTATCGCCATGGGGCGGGAGGGTACACCCGTGGCCAAGGAAGCGGCGGACATGGTGCTGGCCGACGACAATTTTGCCACCATCATCCGGGCGGTTAAAGAAGGCCGGGTGATTTTCGAAAACATTACCAAATTTATTCAATACCTGTTTTCATGCAACCTCAGTGAAATAATCGTTATTTTTATAGCCCTGGTGCTGGGCCTGCCCCTGCCGCTGGTGGCCCTGCAGATATTGTGGCTCAACCTGGTCACCGACGTTTTTCCGGCGCTTTCCCTGGGCTGGGAACCCGCGGAGCGGGGTATTATGCAACGGCCGCCCCGGGATCCCGGGCGGGCCATACTGACCAGCCGTTTCAAGCTGCGTATCCTGGTACAGGGAACGGTTCTGGCACTGGGCACCCTGGGCGCGTACGTGTACGCGCTGGGCACCACGGGCGATACCGGCACAAGCAGGACGGTGGCCTTTGTGACCCTGGCGGCTGTACAGCTGGTCCACGTTTTCAATGTGCGGGGCGGTGGCATCCTGCGCCTGGACCGCACTCTGTTTTCCAACCCGGTAATGTGGGGCGCCATTGCGCTGGTACTGGCGTTGCAAGCCCTGGCGGTTTACCAGCCTCTGCTTAACCGGGTGTTGCAAACAGTACCCCTGGGCCCGGATGCCCTGGCGGTATCGCTTCTGGCCACTTTGTCCGTCCTGGCGGCAATCCAGGTTTTGAATCGCTTCAAATTTATGTCCGAGCCGGTGTGATTGCGGTGTGGCAGTATGCCCCGGCACTATGCCCCGGCACCGGTGGTCTGGGGACACACTCATTCAACAATTTTCCGGGACTTGTGTAAACAGCGCCACGGGAAAATTATTCCACACGCGAGCAGGCGGTAAATCCCGGCCCGCGCCCGGGCCGGCTCCGGTGTCCAGGGTTTCGCGGGTGAAAATGTTGCGCCAAAGGCGCGGGGCATCATCAGGTAATAATAAGACGGTGTTTTCCCATTTTTCATCTCCCAAGATGGAGTTTTGTGGGAACATTTCTTCCTCCTTCCCGTTACCCCCCTTTGCGCCGAAACGGGTATACCGCATAAAAGCCAGCAGCCGGGGTACCGCTACAATGGCCCAGTTATTACCGGCGCGCCTGGCAAAGGCGCAAACGTGACCGGCCCCGGGCCCGGCCACCTCCAGGGGGATGTATTCGCCGCTACTGAAAAGGCCGGGGTTGGCACGCCTGAACCGCAAGGCCCGGTAAATGGTGAACAGCTTGACCCGGCCATCACGCCAGTTTTCCAGCAGTTCTTTTACCATGTCCAGCGGGCCGGCCGTTTTTTCCCGCTCCCGGAGCTGCGCCAGTGCATTCACCCTGGCGTCATAGTCCACCGGCCGGCGGTTATCCGGGTCCACCAGGCTGAAATCCCACAGTTCCGTGCCCTGGTAAAAGTCCGGCACACCGGGGGTGGTGATTTTAAGCAGAACCTGGGCCAGCGAGTTGATAGCCCCGTACCGGGCGATAATGGCCTGAAAACGCTTGAAATCCTCTAAAAAGATTTTGTTTTTTTCGGCTTCCAGGATGGAATTTGCAAACTGTACCAACGCTTTTTCATAATCCTCGTTCGGCCGGAGCCACCCGGTGTGCGTCCCGGCTTCCCTGGCCGCTTTCACCAGGTACCCCTCCAGCCGTTTTTTAAAGCCGGGAACTTCTTCTTCCCGCAATGGCCAGGCGCCCACCAGGGTTTGGTAAATGAACTGTTCCATGTTTCCCCCGGGTACCCGCCGGTCATGCCAAATTACTTTGTGCCTTTCGTTTAAGCTGCGCCAGCGCTTGAGGTGTTCGGCCCACAGGCCGGGTATCTCGGACAGCACATTGATGCGCATGCGCACATCCTCGCTGCGCTTGGTGTCGTGGGTGGAGGTGGCGTTCATTGAATGGGGCAGTTTTTCCAGCCTGTAACGGTTGCTGGTGTGAAACTTGGCCAGGGATATCGCCGGGGCATGTGGATCGCTCCCCACCTCGTTTAGGGAAACCAGCCGGTTGTACACGTACATGGCCGCGTCTTCCACTCCCTTGGCCATGACGGGGCCCGTGAACTGTTGCCAGCGCATTACGAACCGCAGCCATTCCTGCCGCAGCTCACCGGCCCGGTGATCACTTAATTCTAGCAGTAAAACCCGGCGTAAAAAGGCCAAGGCTCGCTTGTTGTGCGGGTTTCGCAGCGCCGCCGACGCCACGGCTGCTTCGATGTAAGCCCGGTTCCTGCCGGTTATGGTAAAGTCACGGGTATAAGTTCTGTAGACGGGTAAACAGGCAATTACTGTGATAACGGCTTCTTCCAGCCGGTCCAGAGAAAGGTCGCGGCCGTGCCGGTCCTGCTCTGCCAGGTGCTCCAGCATTGCCGCCAGGCTTTTCATTTCGCCGCCGAAAAGTTCCGCCATGGCTCGCATTTTCAACCTGTAAGCCACTTCTTTGAAAGATTCACGCGGGCCGCCGAACCGGGTGTATGTATCTTGCAGTTGTGCCAGCCCTTCTTCGTGTACGAAAAGGCCGTTTACCAGGTTGAGGAAATCGTACCCGGTGGTTCCGTGCACGGGCCAGGTGGCGGGGAGTTCTTCCCCGGGGCCCAGTATTTTTTCCACCACCACGTAAAAACCCGGGCTGCCGGCGGTGCCGGCCAGGGATTTCTGGAGGCGTTTCAGGTAACCCTCGGGGTCGTGTAGGCCGTCGATATGATCGATGCGCAGCCCCGTTACCTGCCCCTCCCGGGCCAGGCGCAAAACCAGCCGGTGGGTGGCGTTGAATACCCTTTCATCCTCGATGCGTATCGAAACCAGGTCGCTGACACCGAAGAAGCGGCGGTAATTGATTTCCCGGTTCGCCAGCCGCCAAAAAGCCAGCCGGTAGTGCTGCGCCGCCAGCAGGTCATCCAGGTGGTTGAAACCGGCCGGGTTCTTTTTCACACCGTTTATTGCTTGCAGGTTTTGGTCAATGTATAGCTTAATTTCCGGGACGGTTTGGTACAATCGCCACAGCCGGCGAATAATACCCTCGAAAGCCGCCGGGAACCCGGCGTCGTCACAAGGCGGCAGCCTGTCCAGTTCTTGCGCCAGGTCTTGCAGCTGTTGCGGTGCGACACCGGGTTCCTCTCCCGGCTTGAGCAGTACCTGCCGGTACGTGCCGGGTGCCAGGGGAAAATGTTGTTCACGGTACCTTATCCGGAAGCCACCTGCGGCCAGTTCCAGCAATAGTTCTCCGTTTTCCAGGGTTTCTCCGTATGGCGAGCCCAGCACTGGGAGCAGCACTTTGCCGGCCAGTCCCGCCCGTGCCGGCAGCCAGTTGATGTCGAAGTATGGCGCGTAACGGGAGCCCGGCCCGTTTTGTAGCAGGTCGGTCCACCACGGGTTTTCCGTCGACGCGGCCATGTGGTTGGGGACTATGTCAAGGAGCAAACCCATTCCGTGTTTGCGCAAAGTTTCCACCAGGCCAGTGAAGGCATCTTCCCCGCCCAGTTCCCCGTTCAACCGGGTGGGGTCTGTCACATCGTACCCGTGACTGCTGCCCTGTCTGGACTGCAACAGGGGGGAAGCGTAAATTTCGGTGACGCCCAGGGCGTGCAAGTAGGGTACCAGCTCCCCGGCATCGCTCATGGTGAATTCACGGTTGAACTGGATGCGGTAGGTGGCAACCGGTATCCGCGGCACCGGCATGTCAGGTGCCCCTTTCCATTTGCAGTTTATCACCCAGGGTATTAAAACGCTCCACCCACACCCGGGCGTTTTTGTCCCCCTGTTGCGCCCTGTCCCGGTATTCGGGGTAAGTTTCCAGCAGCAGTTGATGGTAGATGTTTTGCACTTTCCACAGGTCTACATAGAAGGGAAGTGAGCGGGCTAAACCCGTCATGGTGACCAGCAGGTCCAGCAGTGAAACATCGCCGGGATTGGCCTGTAACTCCACGGCTGCCTGCTCCATGTTTTTTTCCAGCACGTAACTGAGGCCCTCGTTTTCAAGGTTGATTCCCAGGATCCTGGCTTCCTCCAACAGGTTATTGATTTTATCCATGTTTAGCATGTCGCGGGTAAATACACGGCGGAGGCTGTTATTCAAGTAAAAATCCGCCGCGCACACCAGTGCCTGGGGCAGGGGAATGTTCATGTCCTTCATGAACCGCATCAATGAAGCGTGGCGGAAATAGATTTCCCGGTACTCGTCTCCCAGTTCCGAAAGAGTGGAATCGAGAATTTGGTCCAGTATTTTGCGCTGCTGGTCCCGAAAAAGCTGCTTGAGCGAGTAAATTGAACCACTGGCGAAAAAGTGATTCAGCAGCCGGATCACCTCCGGAAAGTCTGCCCGGCTGAAAGCGCCGGTTACCGCCTGCTCCATTTCCCGGTACGCTTCTTCTCCGGCGAACTCCCGAACGCCCCCGCTGACATTGTGGTGCCCGAAATAAACCACCCCGTAAGTCACCCCGGTTGACTCTAGGGTAATCTCCGATGTGACCCGCGCCTGGCCGATGGCCATTCTTGCCCTGCCCGTTTCCAGGGTGCGGTGGTCCAGTCGCTTTACCGAGTAACAATAGATCCGGCTTTCGTCACCGTAATCGTTGAACAGGGAACTGATTGCGTAATGAGCACCCACCTTGGGCAGGTCCACCATTGCCGGTGTGACGAATTTTTCGTATATACGCGCACCATCCCGGTGTTCGGGAATGTTGCTCCTGGCCCCGGCCAGTATTTCCAGAAAGCCGGGTTCCGGGTCGTTGTCAAAGAGATCCTGGGCCAGCTGTATTACACGCCTGGCGTATTGCAGTACCTGCACCGTTTCAATACCCGATATATCGTCGAAAAACCACCCGCAGCTGGTATACATCAACATGGCGTGACGCTGTAATTCAAGTAGTTTGAAAACAGTAATTTGGTCTTTTTCATCCAGCGGGCGGGAGGCATGGTCGGCCAAAAAACCCTCCCGGTTTTCGGGCGACCGGTCCAGCACCACCCGGATGTAATCGTCTCGCGCCAGCCAGGGGTCTTTGAGATACTGCCGGGCACGCTCCTCGTAGCGGGGTGCCAGAGTGTCCCGCAGCCAGTCCAGGGCGTTCCGGAGCGGCTGGCGCCAGCGCTGGTTCCAGCCTTTATTCATACCCGTGTTACAGCCGCAGTCAGTGTGCCAGCGTCCCACCCCGTGGGCGCAACTCCAGGCGGTGTTCTCGTGGATTTCCACTTCATGGGTGGGCGGGAACATGGCCAAGAATTCGCTGTAATTAGTAATTCGTGCCAGGTTGTTGGATTCGATGTAATGCAAAGCGTAAGCCAGCGCCATTTGCCCGTGGCGGTGGTGGTGACCGTATGTTTCACCGTCGGTGGCGATGTTCACCAGCTGGGGCCAGGTGCGCGCGTCGGAAAAGCCACCCAACAGCCTGTGGGCGAAGCGCTCGCCGTTGGAAAGCAGTCTTTCGAAGGCAACCGCCCGGGAAATGGGACCGTCGTAAAAGAAAATATTAATTGACCGCCCCGAATGGGGTATATTCAGCCGGTAACACATGGAAGGATCGATGCCGCTGGCGCTGACTTCGTCCCAGTGACTGTCGCCGATTTTGCGTACCCGCCGGACCTGGTACTGGGTGAGCACGGTGAACTTGATCCCGTGTTCCGCCATAATGTCCAGGGTTTCCAAGTCCACCGCGGTTTCCGGCAGCCACATACCCTCGGGCTTGCGGCCGAACCGGCTTTCAAAATCCCTTATCCCCCAGATTACCTGGGTTTGCTTGTCGCGCCTGTTGGCCAGCGGCATAATCATGTGGTTGTATGCCTGGGCGAATGCGGAACCGTGCCCGTTGAAGCGCTGTTTGCTTTCCTTGTCGGATTCAATTACCGCCCGGTAAGTTTCCGGGTCGTTTGATGCCAGCCAGTCCAGCAGGGTGGGGCCGAAATTGAAGCTAATCCTGGTGTAGTTGTTGAAAATATCTTTGATCCAGCCCCGTTCGTTCAGTATCCGCGCCGCCGTGTTCGGCGCGTAACACTCGGCGGTAATCCGCTCGTTCCAGTCATGGTACGGGTGAGCTGAATCCTGAAGTTCCACGTCTTCCAGCCAGGGGTTTTCACGCGGCGGCTGGTAAAAATGCCCGTGGATGCAAAGGTATCGATCCATGGCAGTTAATCCTCCTTTTTCTCCTGAAAAACAATGCAAGACTCGGGTTCCGGTTTTATTATGATGTTTCCGGGAGAATCCAATTCACCCGGTACAGTGCTGCCTTTCCCGAGCCATTGCTTGTCCGCGGTGTCCAGCAGCTTACGCCATTTCCCCCGGGGGAGGGGCAGTTCGGCGTTTATGCTGGTTTTGTTGAAAAACAATACCAGGCAAACCCGGTCGGGGCCGCTCCAGCGGAAAATAACAAGCATTTTTTCCCGCTCCCGAACCTGAACATCCATGTTTTCCCGGTCCGTGCCGGCCAGAGCCGGCACTTCCCTGCGAAGCACCAGCAGGTGCCGGTAAAGCTCGTACAGTACCCGGTGCCTGTGGTGCCCGCGTAGGTTACGGTTGAGTTTGGAACGCCTGAATGTGGCCTCGTCTTGCGGGTCGGGTATTTCGCCCCGCCAGCCGAAGGCTGTAAACTCTTCCCGCCGCCCGCTGTGCACCGCTTGGCCTAGTTTCGGGTCAGAGTAGCTGGTAAAATACTGGAATGGCGCTGTTTCACCATATTCTTCGCCCATGAAAATAAGAGGAGTGAAAGGGGAAAGGATTACAGCGCAAGCGGCCAGTTTCAGGCCTTCAAATGAAGCCAGGGCAGACAATCGCTCCCCGCGTGCCCGGTTGCCGACCTGGTCGTGGTTTTGCGCGAACACCACAAACCGGCGGGAGGGGCACGGCCCGGGCGGCCTGCCGTGCCTGCGCCGGCGGTATTCCGAGTACTGGCCGGTGTAAACAAAGCCCTGGCTGAAGGCCCGGGCCATGTGCTGTAATTTACCGAAGTCGCGGTAATAACCGTCCCGCTCGCCCGTCAGGAGGGCGTGTAGAGAGTGGTGAAAATCATCGGTCCACTGGGCGTCGAAATCGTATCCCCCCATATCCCGCGGGAGGATAACCCCGGGATTGTTCAGGTCGCTTTCCGCTATCATGACTACTCTTCGGCCCAGTTCCTCACCCCGGCGTTGCACGGCTTCGTTCAGCTCCGCCAGGAACGGCCGCGCCGAAAAGTCTTTGATGGCGTGCACGGCATCTAGCCGGAAACCGTCGATGTGAAAATCGGTCAGCCAGTACAGGGCGTTTTGAATAAAGAAGCGGCGAACCTCGTCGCTTTCCGCGCCGTCGAAATTAAGGGCGTCCCCCCAGGGGCCGGAGTAATGGCTGGTAAAATAGGGGCCAAAATCGGCCAGGTAATTGCCCTCGGGACCAAGGTGATTGTAAACCACGTCCAGTATCACGGCCAGGTCGTTTGCGTGACAGGCGTCAACCAGCCGCTGCAGGCCTTCGGGGCCGCCGTATGAGTTTTGCACCGCGAAGGGGTAAACCCCGTCGTACCCCCAGTTGCGGTTTCCCGGGAATTGAGCCACGGGCATAATTTCCAGCGTGTTAATCCCCAGTTCCCGCAGTTCTTTTAGGTGGGGGATTACGGCATCGAACGTGCCCTCCGGGGTGAATGTACCCACATGAAGTTCGTATATGACCAGGCCGGGCGGGGGCCCGAACCAGCACCGGTCGGTCCACGAGTAGGAACCGGTGTCCACCACTTGCGAAGGGCCGTGCACTCCGCCCGGCTGGTGACGCGAGGCGGGGTCCGGGCGTTTTTTCTCTCCGTCGAGCAGGTAGTAATAAAGGCTCCCGGGTTCCACATCTTCAAAAACGCCGCGATGGTATCCCCGTTCCACACGTTCCAGTGGCAGCACCCGCTTGCGGGGCGCCTCCACGCTTACGGCCACCTTGCCGGCCAGCGGCGCCCACACCAGGAACCGGCAGCGGTTGTCGCCAAGGTAAATGGCACCGGGACATTCTTCACCCGCGGGGTTGACGTGTTTGAACCCGTCACCGGTCACATCTCAAGCCTCCTTTTTGCATTATCCTGTTGATTTCCCCGAGCATGTCCAAAACCACCGGCGCCCGGCTGAAGCTTTCAAAATCCCTGCTGGCCTTTCGCTGCCAGTTGGGTTTTTCGGTACCCGTGCCGGGGATGTTTTGCGGTGCCGTTTCCAGCCAGAGATCTTCCAGGTTTATAAGCACAACGCGCGCCCTGCTTGTGGCCAGGTATTTCAGGCAGGCGAGAAGAACGGCCTGCACGCCTGCTTTTCGCTTGGCAAGCAATCCCCGGCGGTACAAAAAGCGGCACAGGGCATGGCGGCTGTCCCGGTGGCTTTGCCGCCAGAATGCGGTAAAAGTGGGCATGTCGTGGGTGTTCAGGCATGCCAGGGAAGCGGGGGGGACGCGGTTTAACCCGAGGCGGCGAGGCTCCTTCATTTCAAAGGGCAGCACGTACATCCGCTGGATACCGTGCTTGTTCATGGCCAGCCGGACCTGTGCGGGAACAGTGCCCAGGTCCTCACCCACCAGTAATGTGCGGTGGCGCCGGGATTCCAGGGTTAAAATGGCGTAAAACTCTTCATGCGGGTAACGCACGTAAACCCCCTGGCTGGCGGGCAGCCCCGCGGGGATCCAGAAAATCCGGTGCAGCCCCATAATATGATCAAGGCGCAGGATGCCGGCATGCTTGAAGTGGTGGCGTAGACAGGTTATGTAATAGCGGTAGGCCTGCTCCCGTAATCGCTCCGGGTGCGGGGGAGGGAACCCCCAGTTTTGCCCCCCGGGGTGCAGCCGGTCGGGTGGCGCGCCGCAGGATGCGCCGGTGGCGAAAACATGGCGCTGGCGCCACACGTCGTAACCGCCGCTGTGAACTCCAAGGGGAAAATCAAGGTATAAGCCCGGGCCTTTTTCCCGGGCTCGGGCCGCCAGCTCGCTGAATTGCTGGTGGGCCACCCATTGTGTATACAGGTGATATCGTTCTTCCCCGGGGTCGAAGTCTTCCTGGCGCAGGTGCCCGCTTTTTAAAGGCTCCGGCCACTTTGTCCATGTTGTTCCCTGCTTGCTGACCGCGGCGCGGAACCGGGCGTAGTCCAAGGCTACCGGGTTTTCCGCGGCCCAGCGCCGGAGCTCGGCGAGTCTGCCCGATTCCCCGGCGTAGCAACAGCGGGATAACATTTCCAGCACTTTGCGCTTTATATTCATGCCCTTGCTATAATTAACCAGCCGTGCATCCCGCAGGGCTGCAATTTCGGCCTGAAACCCGGGGGAGTTTAATAACTCACGCGCTGGCCGGCAATGACCCAGTTCCGGAATCCTCGTCACATCCAGGTAAAACTCGTTCCAGAACATGCGGCTTACCGGCGCGTAAGGGCTGGGATCAAAAGGGTCATCTAGAAAGGATGCCAGCAGTGGCAGGGTGCCGGCAAAGCTCCCTCCCAGGTGGTGCACCCAGTCCAGCAGTGCTTCAATGTCGGTGACATCTCCGGCGGCCCAGCTCCGGCCCGAGCGCAGGGCGTATAGCGGCAAGAACACCCCCCATGCCCGCCCGGCTTCGCCGGCCGGTTCGTACGCCCGGAGCGGGGCGGAGATAATGGTGGTTTCATAGCGGTTTCCCGGCACTTGGAGGGTGAGCCGGTGGTAGCCGGGCGGCAACCCTGGGAGGGGAAGCTTGCAGGCCGCGTAGATGACCCCTTCCAACGTTTCTTTTTTTACGATTGGCAATGAAGCCGGTACCACCTTCCATTCCAGCGCTTCACCGGATTCCGGTTCAAGGCGGCACCACAGGGTGGTATCATAATCACGGGATTTAAGCCGCAGTTCAATGGTGTTCCCGTTGCCCGGCCGGCAAACCGCCACCGGCTCGCACGGCCGCCGCCACAATTCCTGCTTGCGCATTCGTAAAGCGTCACCAATGTCCGCCGGCCTCTCCACCGGCACCCCCAGGGAACCGAGGACGGCCAGCAAGGCCTGCGGTGACGCTTGCCGGGTAGCACCGGTATAATCCCGGTATGCGGTTATGACGCCGTGCAGGCGGGCCAGTTCGTAAAGGGAACTAAGCATCGCGCTTTCCATTCCTGAGGCCTCCCGGTGTGACATGATCAGTATGAACGAGCGTTTTAAACGCCATAAAAACCATACCTGTCCTGTAAATACTTGAATAAATGCTGGCGCGGTTGAAAACGCGCAGAATACAACGGTTATTTTGCGCACTTTTTAATTTTTTACAACACGCGCGGCGAGATTCATCATTTTGGGTGTGGTGCCACAAAAGCGCGTAAAAAAAAAGAGGTTCAACCTGTTTCTCCCGCGTACCCCTTCCGGTAATTTTTCCCCTTAGCCCCGGCGGAAGCCGGGGATATTCCCCGACCCCAAAACTTGAACCCATTTACGTAAGAACCGCAAATGCCTTTCACGTTACCCGACTATCTTTATTGCGTTATCTTTTATTGATGATACAAGTTCGATAATTCTCTTTTGCTTTGAAGCATCAAACAGTTTCAAAAGGTTTTGTGGTTTGTCAAAAGGTGGCTTCATCAGGTCTGCAGGATTATCGATATACCCGTTTTGCACGATGTAATCGATGATTTTCTTTACGAAAACAATCTGTGCCCGGTTCAGGGACTGGTCATTGATAAACTCCGAGAAGGCCGCACATGCCGCTTTATACTCCATCTTGGCAATTTTGCGGACTAGCAAGCCAAAGGGCGTATCCTGGAATTCACGTTGATAGTCTTCTTTTGTGCCCAGTTCACCAGTGAAAATTCGCTCTAAAGTCTGGTAGTCCATGGCTGTAAGGGGAATATTATGGCGCAGCTTATAAATAGCAACCTGGTCACGGTTATTTTCTATGTATCGGTTAACCTTTTGTCTATAATCCTCAAAGTCATAAGCAGGTCCTAGCTCTTCTCCTTCTTTGACTATAAGAACTTCATCTTTAAGGTTGGTATATATAGTCCTGCTATTGCCATCATCTACAATAAACTTCATTAGATTACGAAGCTCCAAACGAACTCTTTCGAAATCCAGAATTCCGGCACTTGCCCAGAATTCTTCTGTACCAATATCATTAATGAAGGTTATTTTTTCACGAACCTGCGGGATAGTGGTCCTTTTAGAAAGATCAAGGCATGTTTTTTCTAATTGCCTTTTACTTTTCTTGAACTGAGCTTTCTTAGCTTCGATTTGGGCAAGCATTAATCCGTACATAAAATTATCGAAACTCTTGGCATGCTCGTCGGTCTCGTCCATATATACTAACGGTGCTATGTGGGTATTAAGGTCATAAACATCTGAGCTGTTAAGGCATACGAAGGAACTTTTTTCTTTAAACTTAACAATATACTGTAATTTCAGTTTTACAGCTATAAGCCCGGTGTTTAAAGTATTTATTTGACCTACTACTGTGTCAATTAACTTTGCACGCATTTTTTGATAGGGTTCATCCATATAGGCGGCTTCTTGGAGAGCTTGAATCAAGCGTACACGTTTAGAAAATATTGCTTCTGTAAGACTCTGGGTTGCAGGAGGTTCAATGCCATCTTTATTTACCCGGAAAAACTCAAAGTTACCCAGATAGTCAAAAATAAGGAAATGGGTTTTATCCTGCCCTTCCCCAAATAGATTGGGGCAAAGGCGAGTTCCCCGGCCAATCATTTGCCAGAACTTTGTTTTAGAACGGACGTACTTAAAGAAGACAAGATTGACAACCTCCGGCACATCGATTCCCGTCTCCATCATGTCTACAGAGACTGCGATATGGGGTTCTTTATTAGGTACTTTAAAGTCTTGAATGATGGTTTGGGCGTATGCATCGTCACAAACCACTCGCTTGGCAAAATTACCTTTATATTGCGGGTAAAGCTTATTAAACCGTTCCACTATGTATTCCGCATGACGTTTATTTTGAGCAAAGATTATGGTTTTGCCCAGCCTGTCCCCGCCGGCAACCTTAATTCCCTTGGTCATTAAATCTTGCAAAACCATATCAACAGTGTTTTGGTTAAAAATGAATTTATTAATCTCCGCCGGCGGAATTGATTCGGGGATATCACCATCTTCATCTATGAAATCTTCTTCATAGCGGGCTTTATCCTCTTCAGACAACTCATCGTAAATGATTCCTTCTTGCAGGAACTTGGTTGTAACCTCGATGTTATGATAAGGTACCAATACATGGTCGACATTTACTGCTGTTTCATAATCATAGGCAAAAGTAGGGACACCATGCTCCATTTCAAAGAATTCATAGGTATTCCGGTCCACATCTGTCTTGGGAGTAGCGGTTAAGCCCACTAAAATGGCATCAAAATACTCAAAGATAGCCCTGTATTTTTTGAAAATACTGCGATGGGCTTCGTCGATAATAATTAAGTCGAAATGGGCAGGGGTAAATAGCCGCTGTCCATCATCGGTTTTGGTGGTATCGATAGCATTAAGCATGGTGGGATAGGTGGAAAAAACAATCCGGGCATTGCGATCCTCTTTGTTACTTAAAAGATTACATAAAGACATATCCGGAAGATGGGTCTTAAAGGCATCTTTAGCTTGGGCAACCAGGGCCGTGCGATCTGCCAAAAAGAGGACATTGGTGATATAGCCGCCCCTGGACAGCACATCGGTCAAGCTACAGGCTGTTCTTGTCTTGCCGGTTCCTGTAGCCATAACCAGTAACGCTTTTCTCTGGCCTTGTTCAATGGCTTCACAGACGGCCCGGATAGCTTCCTTTTGGTAATAGCGGTTGGTAATTTTATCATCAATAGGTATTTCATTCAAAGGCTTGCGCTCAGTACGGCGATTTATTAGCTTTTGAAGATCTTCTTTAGAGAATATTCCGCTAACTCGACGTTGGGGCGAAGTTAAATCATCCCAAATGTAGGTCTCAAAACCGTTGGTAATGAACATGATGGGGCGTCTACCTGTCATTTTTTCCAGGCAATCAGCATAGAGTTTGGCTTGCTGGGCTCCGGTTTTGGGGTCTTTGGAAGCCTGTTTAGCCTCGATAACAGCAAGGGGCAGACCATCCTTGCCGTATAATACATAATCGGCATGACCTTTTTCTTTGGGGTTCGGCATACCGAAAAGTTCTACTTCCTCCAGAACATCCTCGCCAAACACCCATCCCAGCATCTTTAAATCCACATCAATGTATTTTTTACGAGTTTCAAATTCGGAAATATCCCGGGCCGTAAATTGCCTTTCTTCTTTATGCTGTCCTTTTTCTTCTGTCAGGCGTTCGCTCATGGCCTCGATTTTCGCCAGTAAAGCTTGAATCTCGGCTTCCTTTTGCTCCAGGAGGCTTTCCGTTTCTTTGATCTTCTTTATGTCCAAGCTGACCTGCTCAGAAGGAATTTTGCTCTCATCGAAAACCCGTTCTTCATAATTTTGACCATAGCAATAATCCAGCCATTGAATAAACTCAAAAAGGCCGGCAAGGGAAAGGATGGCTTCGTTGCGGCTAACGGCTTTATCTGTGTGAACTGCCAAATTGCCCAGTTTGATAATATAGGGCAGTTTCTTCCAGGTTTGACTGTCCACGGCGAATTTAAAGGAAGGTTCGTGAATCAATGCCTGCAAGTTGTTCTTATAGGGCATGGTAATGGTATTATCCGCTGAATATACCCACTTAACGGCAAGCTCCAATGCCTTGCGGCTGCCAACGGCAGACATGGCCGGAGACGTAGCCAACACCCGTTCCGCTTCGATGCAGGCATTGGCAAATAAGGCATATTCAGGCTGATCCTTTAGGAAATCAAAGTTTGCAGGCATTGAATTCACCTCTAATTGTTCAACTGGATAGATAGATTTAATCGAAATACTCGCTCATCAAGCTGCCGAACAAGTTTTGGGTTTCGTCGATAGTTTTCCTCACTAGTTTTTTTTGTTCCTCTATCTCAATTACAATTTCAGAAAACTTATTTTGTAAAGATATTGGAGGAATATAAATATCGATATTCTCTAATTCTTGGGCATTGATATTGGCCATACCTACGATGTTTTTAGCCATATTTCGTAATAACTTTTTTCCATATTGAGAATTTAAAAAGGCACTTATAAATTCACTATTTGCTCTTTCATTTGGTGTCAAACGGATTAAATATCCTGCGTATGCCATGGGTTCTTTTTCTCTATAAACGGCAGTTTTACCGACAAGTTCTTTGCTATTGGTTCGGTTAAACAGAATTTCACCTTGATGTACCAAATATTTATCTTTTTCTTTATCGTCTAAATCTATATATTTTAAGTCAGTAAAGTCAATTTCGCCTTGGTAAGTTATATTATTCATTCTTAAAATTGGGTATTTTAATTTTTCTGTAGACGCCTTTGCACTTGTTCCGTATTGTGTTTTTAAAGTTAAGTCCTTGATTTTACCTACTTCCCACCTTTTATCATTCAGTGCAGGGTCACCAAACATATCATAAAAAATTGATTTAATAAGCTTATCTAGCTCTGTAAGCTGTTGTTTGCGCATGTTAAGGAGTTCCGATACGGTGTCTAAGACTTTGGCAATTTGCTTTTGGGTCTCGATGGGTGGGAGTGGGATTTGAATATTCTTTAATATGGATAAATTAATATTATTTTGGGCAACTCCTCTCCCAATATTATTTATTCTACTTCTAATAGATTGTAAAAAATAATATACATAGTCTACATCAATATCTTTATTGCGAAGCGTAATACCTGCAATCGCCTGATTCGTTGCGGCATCAATATCTAGTATCCCAACTGCACCTAAAGTGGCAAAAATTGTATATAACAAAGTACCTTTTTTAAATAATTTAGCGGATGAGTTATTTAATCCTTTTACAGTAATCTTTTCTTCTGTTTTACACACATATTTACTCTTAATATCTGATATTTTTACCCAAGGAATATCTCCATCTTTCCAGTAATCGGTATGGCTACGTGATGGTGTACCACCAGATTGAATGTCTGCTATGTCTCCAAGTTTAACCTTTTCCCACTTACTCAACCGATAAGCCTCCTCAACTCCTCCATTTTAGAAGCAATTTCCTGATTCAGCTTATCCAGCCGGTCCAGAATCACTGCAGGGGGATCATATTCAACCTTCTCATAGACAACTTCTTTATACCGGTTAATAGATAAATCATAGTCATTGGCCACTATGGCAGCCTTGTCGACAAAAAAGCTCTGTTCAGTGGGTTTGCGGTCAACTTCGCCCTCCAGATTGTGGAAACGGGCAATTATATCGGGAATATCATTTTCTTCAACCGGTGTCCGTTTATCATCCAAAGAGAAGCCATCTGCTTTCATGTCGTAAAACCAGACCTTGCCAGTGCCGCCGGCGCCGGTTTTGGTGAACACCAATACAGCGGTACTGACCCCTGCATAGGGTTTAAATACGCCGCTGGGCATAGATATAACTGCTTGCAGTTGATGATTTTCAACCAACTCTTTGCGCAGGGCTTTATGAGCTTTAGTGGAGCCAAACAATACTCCATCAGGTACAATACATGCACAACGTCCACCTTTACGAAGCATCCGTAAAAAAAGCGCAACAAACAAAAGCTCTGTCTTTTTGGTGTTACAGACAGCCTTTAAACTGTCACTAATACTTTCGGCATCAACTGTCCCTTTAAAAGGTGGATTGGCTAGAATGATATCATATTTTGAAGTGATTTTATTTTGCTTTGAAACACTGTCTAAATATTGAATTGTAGGTTTATCAATTGAATGAAGCATTAGGTTCATAGCTGAAATTCGTAGCATGGTACGGTCTATATCAAAGCCGGTGAACATCTCCCCGGAAAAATGCTCCCATTGCTTATCCGTCATTACAGACTCATATTTCTCCCGAATATATTCGGCTGCCGAAACCAGAAAACCGGCGGTCCCACAGGCCGGGTCACATATTTTATCATCCGGTGTAGGATCAATTAGTCGGACCATCATATCACGAATATGTTTAGGCGTTCTAAATTGACCATTCTGACCGGCCGTAGACAATTTGCTAAGCATATATTCATAAAGGTCGCCCTGCATATCTAGATCTTTAATATCATGTTCATATAAATCATCCAGCCCGGTAATAATCTTCTGCAAAACCTGTGGGGTAGGAATTAAAAATAAAGCATCTTCCATATAGCGAGAAAAGGCTGTATTACTATCTCCATTTAAGTTTTTTATGAATGGAAATACTTTATTTGAAATAATGTCAAAAATTTCTCTGGCATCCCTGGTTTTAAATTTGCTCCAACGCATAGCTTGCCCTTCTTCGTCCCGGGGGAATATTTTGGGCATAGCTTGTCCTGTTAAGGCTTCAAATCTTTCATTTTCAAGTTCCTTTTCATCCAATGATCTAATAAACATTAAATAAGTAAGTTGCTCAATAACCGTTATAGGGTTTGTAATCCCGCCAGCCCAAATATCAGTCCATATTTTATCAACTTTATTACGTATTTCTCCTGTTAACATTTCTTCTCTCCTTACCTGAAATAACAGTTCTAAGCCATGACGTGGAAGGGAAACATAAGACACGGTCTTAGTAATACTACATGGGGACTAACATTGCCTTTGGAGCGGTTTTCGGGGAGCAGAATACCCGGTCTCTGTTTACGCTTGATAGCTCCATTATGTCAGAAAAGCACAGAAAATTAGATAATTTATCCAGTTTCTGCCATTTGTCAATATGACTACTTGAACCTGCCAGCTGTGACGTATGCCGCAGACCGGCCGGGCAAGTTTCGGCAAAGTGTTAATAAACCCCGGCTCTTTCACCGTGTTTTGGCGGGAGCCGGGCTTGCCGGTAAACTATACCAGCAACTTACAAAAAATACGACTTATAAGAAAGTCACGGTTCAACCGGTTCTGGTTAAACCGCGACTTCAATTATCCATTCACGTGTTCCACCCGTGAGCATGACGGGTTAATGATTGACACTTATAATGCGGCACCCGGCAGCACTGCTTTTTTGAACTCCTCGATGCCTATACGTGCAATGAACCGGGAGGTTCTTTCCCGCTTTTTAGCATTGGCGATATAAAACTCAAAGCATTTTTGAGCCAGGTTTACCACTTCTTCAGCGCTCAATCCCTCGGCAATGATATCGCCGATTCTCGGTTTCCTGCCGGAATTGCCGCCGAATGCCACCGTCCATCCCGATTTTTTCCCGATGGCGCCGAAATCCCTTACCAGGCTTTCGCCGCAACAGTTTGGACAACCTGAGATGCCTATTTTAGCCTTGGCCGGCAAATCCATGGTGCCCACAAACAGTTTCTCAAGTTCCCCGGCTAGCGCAAGGGAATCTTGCATGCCGAATTTGCATACCGTGGTGCCCGGGCAGGCTTGTACATAGTGGACGCACAGTTCCACGGCCGGCCCCACGTCCATGCCCAGGTCGTTCCACACTTCTTCCACTATTTCCGGCGGCATGCCCACCAGGGCCAGGCGCTGGGCCGATGTGATCTTGATAATGGGGATGTTGTGCTTGCGTGCCGTTTTGGCCATCGTTTCCAAAATGTCGGGTGTCACCATCCCCATGGGTGTCCTGGGTACGATGGCATAAGTTTTCTTATCTCTCTGGATAAAAGCGCCTCTCGGGGTGCTGAACAACTAATACCACTTCCTTTCAGGATTTTTAAAAAATAAAAGGGTTTTGTGATTTATTCCATAGAATAAGTTCTTAAACCTTCAAAAATTGAATAATAGGGTGTAATTTTTTCTGGTTTGTTACGTGGCCTGGTTCAACATTTTGCCCTGGATTGGCAGGGAGTGTTCAAAAACTTGGTTTTTTTGAAATAGCCTGGTAAACAGGTATATGCATGCCATAGATCTAAAAGAAATATTGAATAGAAGGTGGTGAGCAAAATGGATCTTAACCCGGAGCAGGTGGCAACGATTCTGGAAGAAGCATGCCCGCCCGGGCCGGCGGATTTTTTCAACCGGCTGGCGCGTTTCGTGGCTGTTTTACGCAGCCTGGGCCTAAATACCGGCACATCCGAATTGAGCGATGCCGCCCGGGCGCTGGCTTTGATCGATGTGATGGACCGGGAACAGTTCCGGTTGGCGCTGAAGGCCACACTGGTCAAGAAGCAGCGGGACGCCAGGATATTCGACCTGGCATTTGACAAGTTTTTTGCCCCCGGTGAGGAGCGCGAGGAATTGCGCCGCAGGGAAATGCAAGCCGCCGAGGAAACAGAGCGTTTGATGGCGCAAGCGGAAGCCGAGATCATGGAAGGGGTGGCCCGAAGTGGTGGTGAGTGGGCCGGGGGCGCCGTGGAGTCCCTGAACCTTACCCGGGAGCAACTCGAAACTTATTCCAGGTTGCCGGACCGGGAAAAGCGGCGTATCCGCAACCTGCTGGAAAACTACAAGGGCAACCCGGTTAACGACCCGTCCAACCTGATTGCCCAGGTGGTGGAAGCCTCTCTTGAATACTGGCGGTATTTCCTAAACCAGCAGCAAGCTCAAGAACAGGCGGTTCGCCGGGGGCCTGAACCGGTATACAGCGGCGACGAGGAAGTGGACGAGATAGCGCGGTGGGTTGCCCGGGACCTTATGCAGGAACCGGAAGAATCCCTGCTGGAAAGAGACATGCAGGCCATTGGCGAACGGGATATGCCCCGGGTTACTGTTCTGCTGCGCAAAATGACCCGCCGGCTCGCCACCGGCTTGTCCCGCCGTTACCGCGGTACCCGTAGAAAACAGGCCATTGACATACGCCGTACGGTGCGGGGAAGCGTGCAGTACGGGGGAGTGCCCCTTTACCTGCGTTACCGCGGCAAGCGGGTACAAAAGCCCAGGCTGGTCCTGGTGTGCGACGTGTCCGCATCCATGGCTCCTTACGCCAGGCTGGTCATCCAGTTTGTTTACGGCCTGTCGGACGTGGTGCGTGATATTGAGACTTTTGTCTTTTCCGAAGATCTTGAGCGTATTACCCCGCGCCTGCGCTACCGCAGGGGTTTCGCCGCCACCATGACCGAAGTAATGGAAAACAGTAACCAGTGGGGAAAAACCACTAACCTGGCATCCGCGCTGCGTACTCTGGTCAGGGATTACAACAGTGTTTTAACGCGCAGTAGTTACCTGATCATTGTCAGCGACACCAAAACGCAGGAACCGGAAAAGGCTGCGGAATTGCTGGAACAAATTAAAAGCCGCGTTAAGGGTGTGCTGTGGCTTAATACATTGCCCCGCTCCCAGTGGCGGGAGGTTCACACGGTGAATATTTTCCGGAACAGGCTGCGCATGCTGGAAAGTAACACGCTGGCGCAGCTGGAAAAATCAATGCGCCAGATTTAAAAAAATTAGGCCCCAACGAGGCGCTATGTTTCATTACTTTCACGCGACACCCGGTATCAAGCCGTGATTTTCATTTCATGAATCCACCTGTGAACCAGCACCGGGGGTACTTTAAATGGATCATAGGTGACGTAAAGACGGTTCCCCCTTGTGGTGACGTTGCTTACCCCGGGTTTACCCAATAAACGGTATAATATTAAGTATCTTCTTTTCGTATCAGGTACAATGACCGACATGGTAAACAAGATGGCATACCTCCGTGATTGGGGGCCAGGCTGCGCCTGACCCCTTTTGGCCGGTTATTTATTGAAATCACTATTGGGACATTGCGGCGGGAATAATACGGGCGGGCACACGAAAGGAGGCCCGGGTGCCACCTGTTCGCAAACCTTGGGCGCGCAAAAGCCGAAGCTGGGTACCAGAAGCTTAACCAAGGCCACTGATTGAATAACCACGCACAGGTCAAATGTGCAGCATACCTGGTTCCCCATGATCAAGCACGGGCCGCATGCAGCGTTCACCACGTTGCAGACGATTTCCGTGCCGGCAGGGGCGCACAGGAGGACGGTTTTGGTAAAACCGAATGTCCGGGTATCGCTGAATATCTTGTTTCCACCGGGGTCTTTGATTTTGACCTTTGCCTCCACGCTAATGGCTATTGTAACATTGGCCCGGCCATCTTTGTCGGGCTTGGAACGGTCCACTTCCTGGCATTCAGCACTTTTGATTTCGCACTTGATGGTTGAACCTGCCGGAACGGTTACGCTGTTTAGGTTAAAGCAGTTGTTTTCCCTTCTCTCGGATTGAAAGCAGAAGTCATATACTTTGAATGTTTCAATGCATACAACTTCAAGCTTGCGTCTCAATCCACCTTCAAGCCCCATTGTCAGCTCGTCAAGGCTAAGCCCTTTTTCTTCTGACACAAATCTTACCCCCCCTGGTAACGTAAAAACGTTTTGGCTGTTTATGTAATAATCTATGTGGTTTAACTTTCCAGTGTGTCAATTTGTTTGAATTTTTCGGGAATCATGAACAAAAAAAATATAACACAGTATTATAAATTAAGTGATTGTAAGAGGTGGGGTTTTATGCCCTGGGTATGGCGTCCTTTTTTGGGACCGGCTTGGATAAACAATTCCGGCACAAAAGGAAAAAATAAAATAGTTTCAACCGGTAAAAGCGTCGATAAAACATTCAAGCAGGCGCCCTGCCCGTACGATGTGCAGTCACCGGGACCGGTAACGGCTGAAATAAAAGATGATGAAAGGGCGCGTGTGGATTTGTCGATGGCAACAGGAAACAACAGGCTCGTATCTTGCGGTGAAAGATACCGGGAAAATATAATGAAAGTCTTTACCGGCACCCGGGGACCGGTAAAGAAAAGCCCGGTAGGAAATGATACCGGTAATAAAGCTGTTGCTGGTGAGGAAAAAGAACCGGAAAAGAGAGGCGGGTGTTCCGAATGGAACAGGCCCACCGAACCGGAAAGTGCCACGTGTGAGTCCACGGGCGACAAACCCGGCATCAATGAGGGCCAATTGGCGGTGAAGGAATCACTGGAAAAGAGCATTCACAGGCAGTTCCATGAGGTTCAACCCGGTGTGTTCCAGTTTAAGTTACCACACCGGGAGCGTTGCGAATCACGCGTGGTGGATAAAAATGTTGATCCAGGTGTGCAAATAGCCGGTACATCTGGGGCCATACCGGTATCAATACAAGGCTTCATATTCACAGGCTACACCAGGGAAGGTTTACCGGTATACACCATGCGGTGAAAGTAAAAAAACCGGCGGGTCGCCGGTAAAACGGGCCCCCTTGGCGGTTAACGGCCAAGGGGGTTTGTTATTAACAAGTGACTTGTTAGTTTCCGGCGAACAACTGGGTTACGTATATTCCGCCGGAAGTGCTAACGATGCCTATACCAATGGTATCGTGCCGCGGGTCCAGAATATTTGCCCTGTGCCCGTTACTGTTCATCAGTAACTGGTGGGCGCGGGCCACCGTAGACGCTTTAGCTATATTTTCCGCACCCATGACTCTGTAACTGAGCCCCGCTTTTCTTTCCATGTCGTAGGGGCTGCCGTGTGTGGGTGAAGTATGGCTGAAATAGTTGTTCTCGTACATGTCACGGCTTTTCACGCGTGCCAGTTCCACTAGCCGGGAATCGACGCTGAACGCGGGTAGCCCGGCTTTAATTCTTTCTTGGTTCACCAGGTCCAGCATTTGCTTTTCGGCGGCGGTCATAGAACTGGTATTGCCCGGCCCGGTTGCGGGCGGGTTTTTGGTGCCTGTATTATCTCCCGGTGTGTTTCCCGTGTTGTTACCCGGGGGAGTTGTGCCCGTATTTCCACCGGGATTTGTACCGGTGCTCCCCGGGGAAGTTGTACCCGTACCCGGGTTTTGATTGCCCGCGTTTCCGGGAATGGGTGGCTGAAGGTTATAGCGGGAATAATTGTTCCTGCTGTTTAATAACCTTGAATAATAATCCGAGCGGCTTGTGTCTTTGCCCGCTGTGTACCCGCTCCCGTAATTCGCCGGTTGTTGGGGGCCGGCTTGGGTGCCCGTAGAACCCGGAGTCGCCGGGTTGCTTGCCGGGTTTTGTGCCGCCGGCGGGCTCGTGTTGACAACTCCCGAACCCTGGCTGAATTTGTTCCACAGGGAGTAATAGTCTGAAGTTGGAATGAAAGCATACGCCGTTCCTGTATGCAGTAAAGAACCTAAAAGTAAAACCGACGCAAACATGCATATTCTCCTGATAGCGGTATGCACCATTGTATAACCTCCTTGTTGAAGTATGTTAGCTCTGCTTGTAACGCCGGTTATTAATTTTAAAATGTTTTTACATGCTAATCAAAAACAATATTTTAACCGGACAGGCTGAAATGGCAAGTTGCCGGTTCGGCGTGCAGGCTAACAACTTTATTCTTTAAAGGAAGTTATCGTTCCACAATATGCTATTAAGGGAAGCGTGGTGCGGTGTAAAAGTCAAACAAACCCCACCTTCCCTTTTGGGATTCGGTGGGGTTTGTAGCAATCTTATTTTCTTACTCGACAAATGTTTGGTAAAAAATGACCAGGGGAGCAACTCGTCCAAAGCCTCAAATCACCGGTATTCATATTGCGACCTGGGGTTATTGCGTTTTAGCTTTGGTGCCAGGTGTTGAAAATCCATGGTCGTTTTATCTTAAACCACAGCGCTTTCTTTGGATTTTATAACACCTGGCACCTTTGCGCTGCTATTTATCGTGGCCTGCTGGTGCTGGGTGCCGGGTACCTGTCGCCGTGGCCTTAGCGATTTTTGTCGAAATTTTGCGGTGCCAGGCACCTGAGCTTTTTTAACATTTCCGTTTGCGTTAAAATAAGGTTAATATTTGAACCACCTGCGGTATAAAAGCGCGGAGGTATTGACAGTGAAAAAAATATACGTGGTGGACGACGACCCGGATATTGCCGAAATAATTAAAAAGTACCTGGAGAGGGAAGGTTTCGAGGTCAGGGTGTTCAGCGACCCGCGGGATGTTTTGCCGGCACTGGACGGGGCAACTTCCCCCGACATGTTCATCCTGGATATCATGATGCCGGGCATGGACGGGCTGGAATTATGCCGTGCCATCAGGCAGCGAGGGAATATTCCGGTTATTTTCGTTTCCGCCAGGGGTGAGGAAGTGGACCGCATTCTGGGGCTGGAAACCGGCGGAGACGATTACTTGACCAAACCTTTCAGCCCCAGGGAACTGGTGGCCAGGGTAAAGACAGTTTTGCGGCGGGCTGCCGCACCGCAGCCAAACGGGGGTGAACTGCGGGTGGGCGACCTGGTTGTTTACCCGGAGCGAAGGGAGGCTGCTGGTAACGGGCAGGCGCTTGATTTGACGGTTAAAGAGTTCGACCTGCTGAAGCTGCTGGCCATGCACCCGGGCCAGGCGTTGAGCCGGGACCAGATCCTCGACCGGGTTTGGGGCCTGGACTACGTCGGGGATTCCCGGGCCGTTGACGACGTGGTCAAGCGGCTGAGGCGCAAAATGAGGGAGAAAGGAACCCGGACCAGGATAAGCACGGTCTGGGGGTATGGTTACAAGATTAATGTTTGAAAAGGGAAGTATAGCGTTTCGCATTGCCCTGGGCTACCTGGCGGTGGTCCTGCTTACCGGCTTGTTGCTGGGCTCTTCTTTTTGGCTGTTGCTTAACCGGCACCTGGAGAATGCCGCCCGGGAAAACCTGCGGCAGGACGTGCAAAGGGTGGTGGAAATGGTGCACTCGCTGCCGGGGGAAAACACCTGGCAGCGCGGTATGATGATGCATCGCTTGATGAGCTACCACATGCTGGGCCGGGTTGTCCAGGGCGAGTACTTGCTGGTCAACCCGCGGGGAATTGTTATTGAGAGCAGTATAAAAAAAATACCGGCCGGAAGCATTTTGGACCCCGCCGTGGTGAACGCGATAGCATCGGCTGAAATGTACGAAGGAAGGGTTACGCTGGACGACGAGCGGTTCGTGGCCGCTGCGCGCTACGTGAGTGCCCGGGGTGGGACCATTGTGCTATTGCTTACAAGGGTGGAAGGGCTGGCGGAGATCCGGAACGAGCTGCTATTGATATTCCTGGCCAGCCTGGGAGCGTCCTCGCTGGCGGCGCTGGCGCTGGCGTTATTGCTGGCAAGGCGTATATCTCGGCCTCTGGAATTGTTGCGTGAGAAAACCCGGCAAGTTGCCAGGCGAAATTTCGGCTGGCGTGTAAACGTGGATTCGGGTGATGAAATAGGCGAGCTGGGCCGGGCCATTAACGCCATGGACGAAAAACTTGCCGAGTACGACCGCGCGCAAAAACAGTTTTTCCAGAACGCTTCCCACGAATTGAAAAGTCCCTTAATGTCTATACAGGGTTACGCTGAGGGTATCCGGGACGGTGTTTTTAGAGGTAGGGAGGCTGAAAAAGCACTGGACAACATAGTTCACGAGTCCGGCAGGTTGAAGAAACTGGTGGAAGAACTGGTTTACCTGGGCAAGCTGGAAGGCCCGTCCGAGGTGTATCATTTTGAAGAAACCGAGTTGCAAGAGGTTCTGGAACAGGCCGTGGAATCCCAGCGCGTGCTGGCGGTGGAGAAAGGAGTCAGGCTGGAACTGGAAACATGTCCCGATGTGTGCTTGCGGGCTGACGGTGAAAAACTTGTTCGGGTATTTGTCAACCTCATTGCCAATGGTTTGCGCCACGCCGCCACCACGGTAAAAGTAACGGCAGTCCGGGAAGGGGAAAAGGTAAAGGTAACGGTGCGGGATGATGGAACGGGTTTTACCGGTGAGGATCTACGCAGGTTATGGGATCGCTTTTACAAGGGCCCGCGCGGGGGCAGCGGTTTGGGTCTTTCCATAGCCAAGACTATAGTGGAAGAACATCGTGGTACCATCCAAGCACGCAATGTTCCCGGGGGAGGAGCGGAAATAGTGGTGGAACTGCCGGTTGTCCATTGTTATTCGGAGACATTATAATACCGTTCACCCCAATTTAATGTTTTTTTAACATAAAAATATTTGAATTTTTATAAACTTGCTATATAATCTATTTATGCAAGCAACTTCACATGTAGCTTGCGAGTGTCAGTAAAGGGGGAATGCCAGTGACCAAGGAATTGATTGACCAGATCCTTAAGGACATCGGGCTGGAAAAAATTAATATTGAGCCCGAGGGCGGTGGCAATGAAACCAAGGCCGCCGAGTGTAACGAGTAAACTAACAATTTAGGAGGTATTTGCCTTGAACAAAGATGACAAGTGACCGGGGGCGGGTTGTAGAAGCAAACCAGCCCCCGGTTTCGTTTTTGTTTGGGCCGTATTTTCAGGCCATGTTTCCGGGTGGCGGTTAATCAGAAGGGCCTACATGAAAAAGAACATATCCAAGGTAAAGGCCGCCCAGGAAAATGGTTATTACGACAACAACATGAAGCGCAATCCAGGCCCAACCACCGTAACGGAATGACTCGGCGCTCAATGGCCGGCGCAAGTGGGCGGGGATCAGCTTACCGCCGATTAGTTCAAAACCCAGGAGGTAAATCCACCACCAGGTATAAGAGTCCCAGAAATCCCAAGCAAACTCGTAATCAATCAACTCCGTATACAATTGGGCCAGGGTTTCGGCCGTCATGCCCAGGTGAACTATGATCCAGTAAAAGGGAATTTTATATGCCCAGGATTGTGGGCTGTAACGGACCCCCAGAAGTACCAGAAAGGGGAACACGGTCATTACGGTTTCAAACGGCATAACGGACAGCCCTGGCAAGAGGCGATAAGGAAAAGAATAAAAACAGACGTGGACGTAAATATAACATAAGATGTGTCCAACCACGGCTGCCATTATAAAAAGCAGCCCATACCGCATCCAGTTCAGCCTGATAATGAAATAACTGCCCAGGGCGCTTATAACAACCGCCGTTATTGTCAACAAAGTCTCCAGGTTGTATTGGAGGTTCAACTATACCCGCTCCTCTGCTCCCGCCGCCGGTATTTAAAGGTGCTCCCCAACGATTTGTTTATTTTGCGGAGTTAAAGGTAAAAAGTTAAAGGTAAAAAATATATGATCATGGTTTCCCGGAAACAAGTTTTCTACCCGGAAAATACTCTTTTGTCTCTTGTGGGCTGGTGGTCCCCGCAGCGCTTTAGACTTCTGCGTCGACAGCACCAGCGGCTTATACGTTGGGGACATACTTCCGACCCAAAAGATTTGA
>CBETWA010000010.1:0-73084 GCA_965539975.1 uncultured bacterium
CTAGGTGTTAAAAATTATTTGCGTAAATTTGTTCAAAGTTACTTGACAGTCACAGGGCACCGTCGAAAAACGGTGCTGCCAATCAATTATGCCGAAGCTTACGCTACAGTTGCCGGTTTTATCCGTTTTTACAACGATAGCCGGATTCATTCAGCGACTAAATACTTACCGCCACTGGAGTGTTATCAACTGATGAAAAACAACCGGTTAGAATTAGAGCCGGTAAAAGTTTGACATGTTCTTTGGCGAGCCCTGGAGGTTCTTTGGGCGGCGCCGCAGGGAAGCCTTGACCGGCCGGGGTCCCCGCATGTGGTAACATGAATGGCTTGACGGGGGCTTCGTACCTGCGTGGATGTTCCCTGGAGCCGCCCCGTCGGTGGTTTTTCTTAACCACATGCGGGGTGGCTGTCAAGGCCGCCGCCCTTTTAAGGTGTATTTCTACGAAATCTTTAGTAATTAAGACTAATTGTCCATTATTAGGGGGTCAGTCCGGTAAAAGGCCCAGGAAGTATTTCCCAAGGGCCTTTTATACTACCGATATTTGTCTAAGTACGCTTTAAGAAGAGCTTTGAATAACAGACTATGATTTGGCACTTCAAGGTGCAACAGTTCATGCACAATTACTTTAACCCTGAAATCTGCTGGTTAATTCAATAGCCATGGAAGATTTTACAGAGATAGTCGTAGTCCTGATTCCGTTCCTGGAACAAGATATGGTGTTTGGCAAACTTGTCTCGGTCCCAACTACCATCATCGTAGCGCTTGCACAAGTCATCGTAGGACGTAGCTGAGATAATAAATGAATCTAGCGTAATGTCCTGTCGGCCGCTTCTTTGCCCTACCTCTTTTTCTAGCTCGCGTAAGCGCTCCCACAAACTGGCTTTCTCATCATGCTTGTAGGCTTTAGCGTGTATCATGCCGTGCGGCTCAATAAAGACGATGTGCTGTTTTTTCTCAACCACAATCCACAAGATAAAATCAGGGTAGATATTGCTCTCCCCGAAGAAACCCACGCCTTTGCCTCTGCTCAAGTTTCGCAGGAGGAAGATTTCCTTTCCCGCCA
The DNA here is from genome assembly GCA_965539975.1 of uncultured bacterium. Classification (GTDB taxonomy): domain Bacteria; phylum Bacillota; class Desulfotomaculia; order Desulfotomaculales; family Desulfallaceae; genus CBETWA01. The sequence continues at coordinate 1,064 of CBETWA010000010.1, forward strand.
GCGATTTGTCCTTTTCGGCTTCCCAGTAGGCCCTCAGGTCACGGACGAAGCGTTCTTCGCTCTCTTCGAGCAGCGGCGGGTCAGCGGTGAGCACATTGCCTTTTTTGAGAAGCAGAGGCAGATAGATGCTCCGTTCGAAGTAGAGGCGTGGCAAGCCACTGTTTTCTTCTTTGATAAGTTTATCCATATCTTCGCATAGTTTTTCTATGGCGGTAACTAGACCGCTGTGTGAACGCGGTACGCGCACGATGTAGGCGGCTTTTTTTTCCTGCAGGCTCAGACGGTTGAAAGCCAAGTTGGGATCATCAAGGTCAAGGGGGCGATAGACCAAGTTTTGGCTGTCCCAGCGCTCGCGAGCTCGGCGGTAGAAGGTGTCCAGGTACTTCCGCAGAATGGCTGTAACCGCCTCTTGCAAACGGGCACGGTCAGTGAAGGTGCGTGGACGGAACACGGCCTCACTCGCCGTCAGGGTATATGGGACTTTTTCTAGGATAACACGCAGGGTTTCAGGACGAATGACCAGGTTGCTCCAGCCCTTGCGCGCCTTGTATTTCAGCATGTCGAGGTAGGCCTGCTCCCAATCCACCAACGCCAGACTTTCTGACGGGATGGTCCCCTCATGTCCGCTTTGGGCGCGAGCGTCCTGCAGGCCAACCGCGCCGCTTTCCAGTGCCTGCACTTTGACCGATAAATCCACCCTCAGGCGGATGTTTTCATCAGGGGTGAGCAGGAGTATCGTCTCGGTAGCAAAGTCACGACCGCTCTCAGGACGTGGTAGCACCAGTCCGCGCTGAAGCATTTGTTCGTTGGTCCACACAGGGAGCGGTAGTTCAACCAGTGGCTCGGTCTCTACCCCTTCTCGTTCGAGATAATCACGGAATTGGGCCATGTAGTTGGCGCGCACAGCAAAGATGTTGAGTGTCTCCAGCAGTTTAATATGTGGTGGATGATTGCCCGGAAGGGCAGCACTGCGTTTTAGAGAATGGTTTTTCCCACGCAAGCGTACACCGCGCCCGAAGAGTTGGATGATTTGTGAGCCTTCCCGCCGCCCAATGTTGAGAAGCCCCATGTTGGAGACGCGCCAGGAATTCCAGCCTTCCATGAATTTCTTGGCGCCAATAAGAATATTAAGCGGCGTATCGGGGCGGTTGATGTCCGTAAAGAGCGAGGAAGCGATAGCATCTTCTTCCAAAGTGATACCAGTGTCATCGGTTTCTACCAGTTTTTTGAAATCGTTGGTGTCACCAATGTAGATGAGGCCAAAATAATCCTTTGCGCCGGATGCCCTTAACCCTAGTTCGCCGGCGGCACTTTTAATGTCGCACAGGTGCAAACCGCCACTGGCCGGAGAGTGAAAGACCCGCCACAGGATGTCGTCGTATAAGGCTTCGGCGGTAAGGCCAGTTTCACGCACGTACGGGAAGCGCCCGGCGAACAGGTCTTTCCCTTCTGGCGTAATGAGACCGCTTTCCCCCGCCAGCAGTTCTTCGATGCCTTTGACCGCCCAGTCGCGGTTTGCCAGTACACGATGGAGAAAACGCGCCACAGTTAGCACGTCGCTGCGCTTCTGTTTGTTCTCGCTGTAGACAGCGTTGACCGTGCTGCCGACAAACACCCAGAGCGGCTTTTCCAAATTGTATGAGCGCAGGGCCCCCGCTTGTTCGTCAAACAGGCGCTGCTGCTCATAGAAGGAGAGCAGGTTGCCCAGAAGGAGCAGATCAGTTTTGGCCTCGTCAGTCTCATCCTGCAGGTTGAGGATGCGAAAGTCCTTGCCGTAGCCATCTCCGTAAAAGTAGCGGTAGGAGTAGTCAAAGACGATGGCCTTGCCGTATTCGGCAGTAAGCGGATCGTTGCGCGCCGCCGAGAGAGCCTGCCCAAAGGTAGCACTGTATTCAAAGGTGAAACCTGTTTTGCCAAGAGCATCGCGGTACTTGCGCCAAGCTTCGCCACCGGAACCTTTGTGCCCTTCGTCCACAAAGATCAGATTGCGGCCTTCGAAAGCCTCTACCGGCACGCTAACCCCACCACCGCTCTTTTCTTCTACCAGTTTAGTGATTTCAATAACCTGTACGGTGTATTTACTGTCGCTCCACAAGCCGCTGTGGTTGAGGTCGAAGCGGCGGGCGGGAATGCCGGAAGCGGCAAGTTCGGCCAGGTGTTGCTCGCTCAGGCCCTCGTTGGGCGTGACCAGAAGGATGTTATCGAGCGGCTCCTTGTTGTAGTGCAGGAATTGATAGTAGTTAAAATGCAGAATCAGCGTCTTACCGCTACCCGTAGCCATCCAGTAAGCCAGCTTGGTCAGGTCGGCTTCAGTGAAGGGCTCGTCCTGCGGCTCGCCGGGCAATTTCTTTGTGTTGCGCTGGCACACAAAGGCGTTCAGGTCGGCCAGGAGTTGCGCTTTGTGGTTGAACAGGCGGTCGAGGACGATTTCCGTGTACAGCGCTGCCAGGTATTGAAAATAGCGGAGGGTGATGGGCTGAGTACGGCAGGCGTTAATGACTGCCAGGTGCGCGCGAATGTTGTCGTCATAGCGTGCAAGGTCATCGGCAGAGATTTTGAGCTTGCTGCCACGCGAGATAAGGCGGTAGTAAATATGGCTGCGTCCCTGCGCATCAAAGCCTTCCTCAGCCTGCTTCATGTCCTCCAGCAGTTCACGGTTTTTCTCGTAACCCAGCAAGCTGTTGAGCCAGGAAAGCAGGAGCAGGCGGTTTTCAAGTTTTTGGTATTGGGTTGACCCGTTGCTCATGCGCCAACCACCAACTTCTCAAAACCGGATTTTATAATAAGAGCAATTCGTCTCCTTCGTTCCTTGAGGAAATCCTCCTTGAAGAGTACTTCTGCCATACCTATGCCTCCATGCCTGCAAACATTTTTGCCTTGAACACACCTTCCAGCGCCTGAGCACCGGGGATGAGCGAATCGCCGTTAACATAGATAACGTCCGCGCCCTCGGTAAACTTGTGCTTGGCCACAAAGTCGCGGTCGCGTTTGTAATCTTCCTCTGTCCAGCCTGCGTTTTCGCGCCAGATGACCACAGTGCGCTTGCCCTCGCGCGTCACGCCGCGATAAACCAGGTAGTAACGTCCGTTATCGTCCAGCACCTTCCGCTTTGCCACGTCCAGTCCGATGAGATAGTTGAAGGTCTCGGGCAGGTCCACTTTCTGAACACAAGTTTCGCCATCGCGGTAAATGTGCAAGCAGTAGTCAAAGGGCTTGCTGAGTTTTTCCACATTCAACAGGGTTTCGCTTTTGCGCGTCTCCCACCGAAGCATGTACTTGAGCAAGTAGTCCTCGAACTGCAGCGCTGTCTGCCCGGCGCTTTCGTCAAAGGACAGGTTGTTGAGGGCGTCTTCATAGGATTCCAGGCGGATTACTTTGATGATACGCGGACCCCGTTCGGCTTCTTCTGCCGTGGCCACGCGTTTGGGCTTGCCGTCCTTCCACTCCGGCGAGAAGGTGACTTTCTTCAAACGCGGCAGGAGAACGGTATCAAAGTAAGCCGCCATCTCTACCAAGATAAACTTGCACCGCCCGCCGTCCTCGCGGTTCAGGTTGATGACGGCATGGCCGGTGGTGCCGGAGCCGGCGAAGTAGTCAAGGACCACAGTAGTTTGATCTGAAATAGCAAAGACGCAGTCCTGCACAGTAAAGACGGATTTGGGATATAGATCTTCGCTTATCTTTAGCCCCAAATCAGTTAACCAGCGAGTTCCAAAATCACCAGCAATGTAACGAGGATCGTCCCAAACCGTTTTCAACAGACTCCTGTCACGCGCTTTCAGGATTTGAATTTCCCCGCTCTTTGTAACATACACCTTTAGCAAGTGCCGTATTTGTTCCACCGACTGTCGTGAATACCTCCATTTTCGTTCCACCCCTTGGGAATCCACAGGATAGACAGCAACAATCCCTTTTCGTTTATCCACAACTACGCTTGAGGAAAGTGGATGAAAGTCGTCCGGAGAGACTTCGCCAAACCCTACAATCTCTCCGCCTTGCACGTAAATTGGGTAAAAGCAGTTCTTTGCCGTATGTCGCTCAGACTCTCGCCCCCATTTTCGGAGGTTCATATACTCCCACTCATCTTGGGGTATTGGTTTGCCATTTGTTTCCGGCAACCCAGGAGCGATACAGAAGTAGGCGAAATCGTGGTTGTATGAAAAGTAATCTCCTTGAATCCCTTTCTTGTTATGAATAATACTAACACAGATTCTGGCGTGATTAGGGAATTGTCTCTCGAGGAGTAAGCCAAGGCGCTCTTGTTCATTCTCATCAATTGCGATTATATGGCAGCCCTCTTTTGTTTCGAAATGGCTGCTCAATCCAAGACGATTCGCTATCAAAGTCAACCACGAGGAGTGCTTGTAGCTGTTTTTGTAAAGAATTTCTGTTGTTTGAGAGTTGTACGGGGGATCTATATACACGCACTTGACCCGCTCCCGATACTTCTCCTGCAGCAGGTTGAGCGCCTGCCAGTTTTCGGAATGCACCAGCAGGCCGTCGGTCATCTCGTCCAAATCGTCAAAATTCGCCAGTAAGCAGTCGGTGAAGTCTGGCGGAAAGTTGCGGGTATCCAGCGGCAGGGAAGGGTATGCTTTGAGAAATGTGATACGGCCTTCGGGCGTTCGCCAGTTGCCGGAAAACAGGTCTTGCGGCAGGGTATCAATGGCCAAAATCTTCTCCCACTCCTCCCACTGTGCCTCGTTTTCGGCAATCTCGGGGTAGAACGTCTCGGGAATGTTGCCAACAGTGATGACATAAAAAGTCTCGGTGATGAATTTCTTCTTTTCCCAGAGCATTTTCTGGAAGTTTTCTATCTGTGCCAGGAACTCAATGATGATTAGGCCGATGCGCTTGATCAGACGCATGAGTTGGAACCAACCCTCGGCCAGCCCCTCGCCCGCGGCTTCCATCTCCTCCAAGTTGAGCACCTCGTTTTTCAGGTAAAAGTCCAGTTCCCGCGATAAGAAGCCTTTTAAATCCTTGTGGATGAAAAAGTCGCTGGTGTTGCGCCGGGTGTACTGGCGCAGGTGGTGTTCCAGCAGGGTTACTGCCGTCCCATCGGTGCGGCGTTTTTCTGCGGTCAGTGCGGCCAAAGCCTCATGGGCGTTCTTGGGCAAACGTTTTGGAATCTTTTCCAGTGCTTCAGTAATAATGGCCTCCTGCTGGTTCCTTTTACCGTAGGTACTCTGCTCTTCCTGGTTAAGCGGGCGGAACTCGAAGGGAATGATGAGGGTACTGGTGTTGGCGTCCCAGGTGATTTCGTCCAGTCCCGGCAGAAAGAAGCGCTTTTCACCCTTGACGTTGTTTTGTTCGACATCGGCGCCCTTTAGCTTGAAGTACACAATTACGCCATGGGGAGCCTTCCATGTATAATCTGTGAAGTACTCACCAGTCTTGACGTAATACTGGTCGTGGTTGGCCCAGTAGAGATAGACTTCCTCACCATTATAGGGGATGGCGTAGCGTTCCTTTTTGGAGTAACGGCGCTTGGAAATGAAGTCGCCGTCCTGCCAGTAGCGGCTGAAAAAGGAATAAAGATGGTTGTAGATAGCCGTCTCCAGCGCCTCGCGTCCCTTGGCGGATATAGCCCGTTCCTGAGCAACAAGATATTCTCTTCCTGCCTTCGTCTCCCGGTATTTCTCGGCTAAGTTGCCATCAGCGTCGAGGGCATCCTCGCCCAGCGCTTCCAGCACCTTTTTCCGGGCAGCATCCAGCTCTTGTATGGCTTGACTTTGCGCAGCCAGTGCTCCTTTGTTTAGCTCATCGTTCACCAAGCGTGGCAGGTCCTCGGAGATAAAGCGCTCGATGATTGCCCGCTTGAAGTTCATGATGCGGTAGATGCCGAAATCCAGGTCAGCACAGTCAAATTGAAATAATTCGCGCAGAAGTTGTTGGAATTTTATCTGAGGAGTGCTCATCGCTATTCACCTTGCCTTTCTTTCTTTTTCTGACTCCTCCCGGCCTTTCTCCACAAGGGCCGGGAGGATGGTCACAGCGAAAACCTATTTAAACGATTTACAAAGCTTCATGCCTGTAGCTTATATATTATTTCTACATCGATAGTCAATTTCATCCTCATTAGAACAGAATTCGGAAGAAAGTAAAAGCAACACATAAGAAGCTGTTTTTGTCAACCACGAAATCCGTGGTAAGTCAAGTAAAAATAAAAACCCGTAGTTTTCCCATAATATCGGGCTTCGTGAGCATCACTTTTGGCTGCTGTGGACACCTACAATCGTTTGTAAATAGTTTGGTTGTCTGTTACATAGGTAAAGGAGTCTTGGAACGATTGTAGGCGTTTCTAGATGGCAAAAAGCGGCTAAAACCTGCTGTCAGTGCTTTTAACTGCGACCGCATGGACCTCGTGAACGTTGAACTTTAATCCGCCTTTGCTCGGCTCGTGGTTCCCTCGGACTGGAGGAGAAAAGCAAATGGTCTGCCACATAAGAAGGATGGGCTGATAAAAGTCATCTGAATGAAACTGGGAAGGGCAGGCCCTTTTTGAATACAGTAGCGGGGGTAACCCGATACCGAGTAGGCTATCTCTTAATTATTCCGTATTCCTTATTGAATATATTCTTTAAGTTCCTGATATGTGGGGTTGTGGGATGCTCTTAATATCAAAATCCTCTTTATCAACGGAAAACTCGATATACTCTTTCCGACGTAAAAGAACAATCGTCTCAACATGGGCCGTGTGGGGAAACATGTCCACGGGCTGTACTTCTTGCAAGCCGTAGCCCATACGGGACAGGCGGGCGATGTCCCTGGCCAGGGTGGCCGGGTCGCAGGAAACGTACACCACCCGCCTGGCACCGCTTTTAGCCACAGCTTCCAGCACCGCCGGGCGGCAGCCGGCCCGGGGCGGGTCCAGCACCACAACACCAGGCCGGAAACCGGCAGCCACCTGTTCCGGCAGCACCTTTTCCACCGCTCCGGCGAAAAACCGGGCGTTTCTGATGCCGTTCAGGGCCGCGTTGGCCCGAGCGTCGCCCACCGCCCGGGGGACCACCTCGTAGCCGCGCGCTTCCCCCGCGTGCCGCGCCAGGTACAGCGTGATGGTGCCCACGCCGCAGTAAGCGTCGGCCACCACCTCGTCACCCCGCAGGTCGCAGTATTCCAGCGCTTTCCGGTACAACACAGCCGTTTGCTCCGGGTTCACCTGGTAAAAAGAGGGGGCGGAAACGCGAAACTTCAGCCCGTCCAGCTCGTCAATTATGTAATCCCGCCCGGTCATTGTGTAATACACGCCGCCGGGCTGTCTTCCTTTTTGCCCTGTGTACACGGCCACCGACACCACGCCGGGGATGGCTGCCACCCGGCTCGCCAGGGAACGAAAACCGCCGTGGTTGCCCCTACCCGCACCCCCGGCGTCTCCGGTTAAAATCACCATTATTTCACCGGTGGTGCCACGGCGCAGGACCACTTCCCGGGGCAGGGGCGCGCCGGGGGGCAGCTTGCCCAGCAACAACCGCACTTCCGCCGCCACCCGGTTGAGTTCCCGGTGGGCCAAAAGGCAAGCCACTTCCCCTTCCTCCCCGGCGCTAACAATCCTGTGTGAACCCCTTGCGTAAAACCCCATTTCCACCTTGTCGCCATTTAGCCGCACTTTGAACTGCACGTTGTTGCGGTAATGCCACGGACGGGCCATGCCAATAATGTCGCGCACAACAGCGCCGGCAATACCGCCGGTGCGGGCCAGGGTCTGGCGCACCAGCTCGGTTTTCAGCCTCAGCTGGGCCGCGTAGTCAATATGCTGCAGGGCGCACCCGCCACAGCTGGCAGCCGCGGCGCAGCCCGGAGCCACCCGGCCGGCGGATGGAGTGATTACCCGCAGCAGCCTTCCCCGGGCGTAACCGCTCCGCTTTTCAGTCAGGGCAACCAGGGCCCGCTCGCCGGGCACGGTGCCGGGCACGAAAACCACCAGCCCGTCCAAACGGCCCACGCCCTCCCCCTGGTGGTTGATGCCGGTAATGTCCACCTCGCCTCCGGGCAACCCTGCAGTTCTCCCGGCCCGGGGAAATTCACCCCAATCCATCAATTAATACCCCATCTCCTTTAAAATCCGCGATAAAATGAACAGCCGCTCGCTGATAAGCTCGTCATCGTTGCTTAAAGCCTGGCTGAACAGTTTTATATCTTCATCAATTTTTTCATTGCTGGTGCAAACGGCCACCGTCATGGCATCACCCTGCATACCCACCCTGTCAATAACCGGTTTGCCGGGATCATACAGTTTTTCATAGCGGTATGCTTCGCGAAAGTACTGTTTTGCCCTGCATATAAGAATGGCCAGATCAAGCACGCGGTGCAGCGGCAGTTCCTCCGACTGCCTGGACCATTTTTCTCCCGTGTGCCTCCATACCTTGGCGGAAATATCCACCTTGCCCCGGTCGTTCCACTGGGCCAGCCCCAGGGAAAGACCCTTGGCGTCCGTATTATACGCGTACCTGCCGTCTACATTTGCGTAGTTCTCACATACAATGACCGGTTTGTGCTTTAAAGTGGTTGGTATTTTCACAGTTAACCTCCAATTACTAATTTAGTGCCTTAGTAGATTACTGAATCAAATATATTACCCCCCGGGGGAAATGTCAATAACGCAATACTTTTTTCAACTGAAAACAAAATAGCGCCGGTATCAAAAGTTTAAGCCGGTGTCCGGTGTTATACGGCGCCGGTTTGTATTACTCATGCCACCAGCCATGAACCGTTATGTAATGAAAATTTTTTCACCGGCAGGAATCTCTCCTCTTATGGCAAATACGAAAATAAGCGTAAAATTAAGCCTGCGAGAGTGAGTGTGCGTAAATACAAAATATGTTCAAAAAATGAACAAGGAGGTATTAAAATGGCTTTGAAAACCACAGAACAGTATATCAGCAGCCTGCGCAAACTGAACATGCAAGTGTGGCTGTTCGGGGAAAAGGTAAAAAATTTCGTCGACCACCCGGTTATCCGCCCCTCCATTAATTCAGTGGCCAAAACTTACGCCCTGGCCCACGACGAGCGGTACAGCGAGCTGATGACTGCCACTTCCAGTATCAACGGTGAAAAGATCAACCGCTTCACACACCTGCACCAGAGTACCGATGACCTGGTGCGCAAGGTGCAAATGCTGCGCCTTATGGGCCAGAAAACAGCCGCCTGTTTTCAGCGCTGCGTCGGCATGGACGCCATTAACGCCATAGACAGCGTAACCTTTGAAATGGATAACAAGCTGGGAACCAATTACCACGAAAGGTTCCGCAAATTTGTGCAGTACATCCAGGAAAACGACCTGGTGGTGGACGGTGCCATGACCGACCCCAAGGGGGACCGTTCCCTGCGCCCCTCCCAGCAGCCCGACCCGGACATGTACCTGCGCGTGGTAAGGGAAAACTCCGACGGCATCGTGGTGCGCGGGGCCAAGGCGCACCAGACCGGGGCGCTCAACTCCCACGAAATATGCGTCATGCCCACCATCGCCATGACCGAGGCGGACAGGGACTACGCGGTTTCATTCGCCATCCCCAGCGATTCCCCCGGCATCATTTACATTTACGGGCGCCAGTCGTGCGACACCCGCAAGCTGGAAGGCTCGGAAATTGACGTGGGCAACGCCCTGTACGGCGGGCAGGAGGCCCTGGTCGTTTTTGAAGATGTGTTTGTGCCCTGGGAAAGGGTGTTTATGTGCCGGGAGTACCAGTATGCCGGGGTGCTGGTGGAGCGCTTCGCCGGTTATCACCGGCAGAGCTACGGGGGTTGCAAGGTGGGGGTGGGTGATGTCCTGATCGGTGCCGCGGCCCAGATAGCCGAGTATAACGGCACGTCCCGGGCTTCGCACATAAAGGACAAAATCATAGAAATGATTCATTTAAACGAAACCCTGTATTCCTGTGGAATTGCCTGTTCCTGCCAGGGGCACCGGACGGCGTCCGGCACATACCTCATCGACCTGCTGCTGGCCAATGTCTGCAAGCAAAACGTGACCCGCTTCCCCTACGAGATCGCCCGGCTGGCCGAAGACATCGCCGGCGGCCTGATGGTGACCATGCCCTCGGAAAAAGATTTACGCAACCCGGAAATAGGCCGTTATGTTGAAAAGTACCTTAAAGGAGTGGAATCCGTTCCCGTTGAGCACCGCATGAGAATGCTGCGCTTGATCGAAAACCTGACCCTGGGCTGCGCCGCGGTGGGATACCGGACCGAGTCGATGCACGGTGCAGGCTCTCCCCAGGCCCAGCGCATTATGATTGCCCGCCAGGCCAACCTGGATCACAAAAAGAAACTGGCCAGGGTAATTGCAGGCATAGACCGGGAGGATTGATTACTTGAAAGTGGCAGTGAAATACTGCGGGGGGTGCAACCCGGAAATAGACCGGGAGGCGCTGGTCAGGCAGCTGGCGGAAAATACCGGGCTGGACATTCAACCCGCCGGGAAGCTGACCGACCCCGGCGTTGTCCTGCTGGTGAGCGGTTGTTCAAGGGGATGTTTGAACCCTGGGCCGGATAAAGGCGGGCCCGAAAGGCAAATAGTTATTGCCGGTGAGAGTATAGATTACTGGCCGGTGGCCAAGGAAGAACTGGTGCACGTGCTGGCAAGTATGCTGGTGCCGGGTGTTGAAATTTAGGTTTTGTTGCGATTTGAAGCATTAAAAGAACACCACCGGCACGGGTCCCAGCAGGCGCACCTGCCGCAACCCCACCCGGCAGCCCAGCGCCAGCACTTCCACCCCGCGCCGGCGCGCTTCCCGCAGCGCGGCGCCGAATTCCGGGTCCTGCCTGTCGTTTGGCGTGAAATAAATCCCGTCATCCCGCTGGACAACAAAAATAACTTTGGCCCGGTAGCCCCCGGCAACGGCGCCCGCCAGTTCCCGCAAGTGCCTGGCCCCGCGCTGGGAGGGTGCATCGGGGAACAGGGCCTCCCCGTTTTGCACCAGGGTGACCGACTTTACCTCCACCAGGCACTGCCCGGCTTTACCGGAAAGCAAAAAGTCTATCCGCCCGTCCCGGTAAGGGAATTCCGCGCGCACCGAGTCATACACGGCAAATTCTGCCAGTAAACCGCGGCGAAAAGCTTCTCCCAGCAGGCGGTTGGGCAGCAGTGAATCCACCGATACCAGCGTGCCCCGGTAATCAACCAGCAATAGCTTGTGGCTCGTGCGGCGGCCCTGCCCCGCGGCGGGCTGGAGGTACACGGTTGCGCCGGGAACAAGTAGCTCGCGCATCCGGCCGGAGCTTGGAACATGGGCCAGTGCCTCCTTCCCCTTCACCAGCACCCGGGCCACAAACCGGTTCATGCGCTCCAAAAAAACGGCCTTTACCAGGCCGGCGGGCATGTCCAGGTACAACAATTCAAACTCCTTTCAAAATAGAAGAGTTTTTCATACCACAGCAACATTGCTTGTGGTTTCTTCGTTTTGGCCGGTGCCACCAAAAAAAATGTTCACAAATACTGTTTACAAGCGAAGGGTGGCAACTAATCGCTTGGGGTATAGCAGCAGGTCCAGGCCTTCATTTATGTCCCCCACCACCACATCGGCGTTTTGCAGCGCCTGCACGGATGTGCCCTCCGGCCCCAGAACCACAATGCCCAGGGCCGCCTTCGCCAGCATCAGCCTGTCATTTGCACCGTTGCCCACCGCTACGGTATGCTCCGCCCCCAGGCGCTTTACAAAGGCTTCTTTTTCCCCGGCCCCGATTGGCTGGGACAGAATTTGGACGGTGCCTTTAATGCCCTTGCACTGGTCCCGGCACTTACCGAAAGTGTCGGCGGTCAAAATGTACACTTCCATGCCATCACTTAAACGGTTCAGTCTTTCTTCCACGCCGGGTAACAGCATGCCGTCTTTGGCCATGGTGCCGTTATAGTCCAGCACGATGTATTTCAGCTGCAGCATGCCGCGCCCGGGAATGTCTATGGTAATCATTTTCCACACCCCTCTGTTCCGGTTTCCCTGGCTTATCCGGGCCCCGAATAAAAACCCGGTGCCTGAAAGTTAATTACCTGAGAGTTAATTATATCAAATAAAATAAAATCTTGCCGAGCTTATCTGTCCGGCAAGATTTTTGTCCCTTGCAGTATTTTTAACGATTGGTTGTTTCCCTTCCTTTCTCCCGGCGGCGTTTAGCCGCCAGCAGCCGGGAAGCCACGTCTTCCGCAGAAACGGTTGGCCGGCCCGGGTCGCTGCCTCCGGCTTCTCCAGAAGGTTGTACCTGTTCTTCACCCTTTGCATAACCCGGCCCGGAGCTAGTTTTTAACCCCGCTCCACTGTCGCCGGGCGGTGCCATTCCCCCGAAAGTAGCCGCCCGGGCGCCGGTTGAGTCTTTCCCCGCATCGCCGGGCAAAGTCCCCGGTGTTCCCCCAAGCCGGCGGCCACGGCGCATGTTCTCCACCCGGGAGAGGGTTTGGCCGGTCCAGGCCGGGCCCCTTTCGACTGCCGGCGGTACCGGTCGCACCCGCCGGGCCAGGGCCTGCCAGGCTTTGCGCAGCGCGGCGCGCTCGTCATCGCCGAACACCAGTCGCCGCCCGGCAACGTCTGTCAGCCAAAGCAGTGCGGCAAGGGCCAGCAAATAGGGTGTCAGGTCCCACCTGGACTTGACCGGCGGCAGGTTGTCCGCAAAAGCCTGCTGGGGATTTTCCAGCACGGTGCCTCCCCCGGCAGCGGCAATGGCCCGCAGGGATTCCATGTCCACGCCGGTTTCCCGGTATTCGGGCGGGTACGGGACCACCGCACCGCCGCGCGCCAGCACCGTCTCGCCGTCACCGTCGTTGCTCCTGACGCTAACCATGTACACCCCGGGCTTATCCACCTGGTGAGTGGCTTCATACCGTCCCGGCCCGGCGGGTTCCAGCGGCAGCTCGAAAACCTCTCCTGCGGGGCCGGTGACTACCGCGCCAAGCCGGCGCACCTCCTCCCAGCCGCCGGGGTCCTCCACCGATATTTCCAGTTGCCGCCCGCCCGCGCCGGGGGAAGATACAGTAGTTTCCAGGTATAGCGGGTCGGCATCTTCCGCCGGCATAATCCACGACAGCACGTTCCCCCACAGCCTTGGGAAGGCGTCACCGGCGGCCCAAGCACCGCTCCAGCGCCCACCGGCATCCGGCGTCCACACCACCGCCCGGCCTAGCCCGTACTGCCACGCTGCCAGAACCGGGTCGCCCCGGTGCGAAACCAGGGTTGTTTCGCCCAGGTCCTTCGGGGTAACCGTTATGTACCCGTCCAGCGGCGGCACCTTGTCCAGTCCCCGCAGCAGCACGCCCGGCCCCCCGGCCACTTGCGGGTAAAAGGGCTCGTTAACGGCGAAGCTGCGGGTGGCCATCATGGTTTCCTTGGTAAAAATGGACGGTATGTTCCGGGCGTCGTCCACAGCATAAAAGCGGCCCCGGCCCATTTCCGACAATGCCTGCAGCATTTCAGCGTCGGCCCCCTCGCCCACGGCCACCGTGCTCAGGGTGATCCCCGCGTCCCTGATGCCATTGAGCAGCGACCGGTAGTCTCCCCCGCTGGCGGACATGCCGTCGGTGAGCAATATAATGTGCTTGACCTGGGTGGGCAGGTCCCGCAGGGCCTGGTAAGCTCCCAGCAGCGCGGGGTAAATTTCCGTGCCGCCGCCGGCCTGGATGCTCTCGATCACCTGGCGCAGGGCTTCCTTGTCTTCCACCTGGACAGGGGGTATCACCCACCAGGGAAAGCTGTCGAAAGCCAGAACGCCCACCCGGTCCCGCTCGGTAAGCACGTCAATGCTGCGGGCCGCCGCCTCCCGGGCCAGGGCCATTTTATCCGCGCCGCCGGCCATGTCGGCCATGCTGCCCGATTTGTCTATGACCAGCACCAGGCCCAGGGAAGGCAGTTCCCCCCGGCCCTTGATATCCATTTCCACCGGTAGCGCCCGCTCCAGCGGGGTGCCGGCATACCCACCGGGGCCGAATGAATCCGGGCCGCCCACCATGACCAGGCCGCCGCCCCCGTCCCGGACATAACTTTCCAGTTCAGCCATAACTTTTTCACCCAGCCGGTACGCGGGGGTGTTCACCAGAAATACGGCCTGGTACCGGGCCCATTCCACCGCGCCCCGGGGCACCGCGGCCGGGTCCACCACCTTGACCACGGCCTTGCCGGCAGCCCGGAGCGCTTGCACCAGGCTGCGGGCCTCGGACTCGGATGGCGCCACCACCAGCACCCCGGGCGGGCCCGACACTTCCTGGATGCCGCCGGCCTCGTTGTTGGCGGTGAAGGCGTCGGCGCCGGAATCCACTGTGGCAACGCGCAACCTGTAACGGTGTATGCCCGCTTCACCGGCGGGGACCGACAGGGCCAGCCTGTTTTCCCCGGCCCGGAGCTCCACCTTGCGCGTATCCAGCAGGGAACCGTCCCGTTCCAGGAAAAGCTCTGCCCGGGTGGCTTTGTCGGAATGTATCACGGCTTCCAGCAGCGTGTTTTCACCCGACCTGGCCCGGGGAGACACCCGCAGCCCGTCCACCCGCACATCGGAGCCCGCGGCGACGCCCACGGGAACCACATCCACCCTGGTGCCGCCGGCGTACAGTGTTTCGGCCACCTTTACCGCATCCCCGCCGGTGTCCCTGCCGTCGGTGAGCAGCACCACCCTCTGGCGGGCGTCCCCCGGCAGCATGGCTTTGGCAAAACGCAGCGCTTCCCCGATATTGCTGGCCTCGCGGCCCGGGTCGGTAGCCGGCCGGTGAAAGGAGGGCTGCCATCCCGGTGGTTCCTCCACCGCCACCCGTTCGCCAAATGCCACCACCCCGGCTATTACCCCGGGAGGCTTGGCCTCCAGGGCATCGCGTATCCATTTTTCGCCTTCACTCAGGGCCGGCCCGATGCTGGCTGACACGTCAAGGGCCAGCACCACGGCCTGGCGGTGGATCACGCTGACCACGCCGGGACCGGCAAGGGCAGTAACCAGTAAAAACAATATTAACAGCCTGGTGTACAGGCGGCGCCGCTCTCGCCGCCGCTGCCGCGGGGATGCGGGCATACGCAGCCAGGGCAGGCGCAGGTACCAGGTAATGGCCGCAAGAAGCGGAAACAACAGCAGCCATAACGGCTCGTTGAAACTAACGCCCACGGCTGGCCACCCCCCATTCCACGGTAATTACCACAAGGGCTGCCAGGGCCAGCCAGCGGGCCAGGGGCATCGCCCGGCGCGGTTTTTCCGGCGTCCCGCTTTCATCGCCCTTTTCCCCGCCCGGCTGGAAGGGGTTGCGCACCGCCAGGCCCGCTTCGGATGGGCTGTAACCGTTTACCGCCATTTCCCGGATAATGGTGCCTCCTTCCCGGGAGGCCAGGACCTTGTACAAGCCCGGTTCTGCAGGCACCCAGGCGGCGGGCGGAAATGGCGGGGCCAGCACCCATGAATCGCCGGCTTCGTTTTCCACCTTGATTTCCCCGGCCAGGGGCGGGGCAACCAGCTTAACTTCATCACCGGGCCTGATATCTTGCGGGACTCCCATGCCCGGGGGTTGCAACCAGTCCAGGGTGTTTTGCGCCAAAACCGGAAAGGCGGGCCGCAGCGGCAGGTCCGAGCGGTGCAGGTTCACGGCCCACACCGCCGCCCGGCGCCCCTCCAGCTCGCCGTGGGCAAAGATGGTTTTCCCCCCCGATTTGACATCGGCAGTCCAGCCCGGCCCGGTCTCAATAGCCCGGGCGTCCCGGAAATATACCTCTGAAAAATCCACGTGATGCAGCAGCGGGCTGCCCGTTTCGGGCACGGGTTTTATACCCTCTATCACTTCTCCAATGCTCAAATCCCCGGCAAGTGAACCCGCCGGCGGGTCCACAAACAGAACCGGGCCGGGGGGCAGCGGTCCCCCGGTGCCGTCCAGAACCGTAACATCGTACTCGTATTCACCGGCCAGCAAAAGCTGGTAAAGTGTCCCGTCGGCCTGGTAAACTTTTACCCCGGGGATCGTGGACAGGGCCCTGGATAAAAACATGTTGCCGGCCGACACCAGCAGCACCTTGCGTTCTGTTTTATCCTCTGGCACCGCCCAGGCCATGTTGTCGGTTTTGAGCAAGTCCATCCCCGGGCTGTCGGTTTCCAGCCGCGCGCTTACCGTGACCCCCGCAGGCAGTTCATCCCACTGCAAGTAGCATGATTCGCCCGGGTCAAGTTCCCAGCCCTTGCTGCCCGCGGGGTAATTCCCGGTTTGCAGGTACACCCTTCCCGAAGCAGGCCGGGAGCCATGGTTAACCACCGCCACCTGGCAAGCCTGACCCGAACCGGCCGGTCTTAAGTGAATGGATGCAATGGCCACGCTGGCATCCCCCTCGCCCACCGGTATGAACTCCACCTCGCCGGTTCCGGTTTCGGATGCCTTTATTTGCAGGCCCCCGTCGCTGACCAGCACCACCCTGGGGTTGTCATACTGCCGGGCCAGCGCCGCGGCCAGGGAAAAGGCGGGTTCGGGGTTCGCCGGGCAGGCGGAAGGCTGTATTTCTTCCAGCGCCCGGCGCACCTCCCCGGCACTGGAAGCGTCCCTTACCACCACCCTGGGCTGGCGGTCAAAGGCAATGACCGTCATTGTGGCGTCGCCGCGCAGCCCGGAGGCCAGGGAAATCACCTCTTCCCTGGCCTCCGCGAACCGGGTGCGGCCGTCTTCCCCGGCACGCATGCTGGCAGAAGCGTCCAGCAGCACAATGGTGCTGCGAAAGGAAGCGGGCGCAAACCAGACGGGCCCGCTGGCGGCCAGCACCAGCAAGGCGGCGGCCAGCAGCTGCAACCACAAAAGCAGGCGGGATTGCAGCCGCTGCCAGGGCCGGCTGGCCTCCAGCTCGGCGGCCACGGGGCGCCACAGCATGGTGCTGGGTATCACGGTTTGCCTGCGGCGGGGCCGTAATATGTACAATGCCAGTATGGCCGGCAGCGTTAGCGCCAGCCAGAACATCCAGGGTTGGGAAAAAAACATGGTAGTCAGGCCTTTCTTACTTACATAGCTGAATGAATGCAACTGGATGATTGCAGCTATAAGATTGCACTGCAAGGTTTCGTTTTTATATTAAGAAGTAATCGTTTTTTATATTTAAGTAACCGTTTTTATTATTAAGTAACTGTTCACATTAAGTAGCTGTTCTAATAATACCGGCCCGGGGCAGGTCGCGCAACAACACGTCCCCTGTTTTCCGGCCGCTGTTCACAAGCACGCGCCGGGCGTTCCAGCGCCGGCAACAGGCATCCAGGTCGGATATATACTTTTCCAGGCGCAAGGTGTAATCCCGCAGTGCCGCCGGGGTGAGTGACACCTCCACCCGCTCGCCGGTTTCCGAGTCAACCAGGGCCCACTCCCCCTCGCCCGGGGGTTCCAGCTCGCCGGGGGCCATGACGTGCAGCAGGGTAACATCCAGCCCCCGCCCTGCCGCCAAGCGCAACATACTGTCCACTCCGGCGGGGTCAAGCAAATCGGAGATAACGTACAGGCTGGTGGTGCCGGGCTGTACACGCAGGCCTTCAGCCAGGCAGGCGGCCAGGTCGGTACCGCCGCCGAAAGTCGTTTCACCCAGCCACTTCCACAGCCGGGGCAGCGACATGCGCCCTTCCGCGGGTGTGAATACCGACATGTTTTTTTGCTTGCCGGTTCCTGAAGCGGTTACCCGCCCGCTTGTTTCTTTTGTACCGGTCCCGGCCTGTATCGCAGCGGTGAAAGTACCTGTTTCACCAGGCGGCGCGCTTGTGTTTGTCTCATCAAGGACGCCGGGGGATTCCTCGTGTACGTCGTCGCCTGTGTTCCCCGGGCGGTTTTTTTCATTTTCTACTACCATTGCGGCCGTACCAGCGGAAGAAGCACTTTTTTCCGGGGCGGGGCCGGAACCGGCCACCGCCGCCAGCCGGTCTCCCCCCGCCAGGGCGCAGGTCCCCAGGCCGGCTGCAATGCGCAGGGCAAACCGCCCCTTGTGTTCCTCCCCGGGGCCCCAGTCCATGGATGCGCTGGTGTCAATTAAAAACAGCACCGCGTCCTGCCGCTCGTCCAGGTATTCCTTTACGTACAGTCGCCCCAGCCGGGCGTACGCCTTCCAGTCCACCCGCCGGGGCTCGTCCCCTGTGGCGTACTCGCGGTAATCGGCGAACTCCACCGCGCCTCCCTTGCGGGGCGAGCGCCTGGCCCCGGTGTACCCGTCCGGGACCGGTAGCATCCTCACCAGTCGGTACTTTTCCAGCCGGCCGGCCAGCGCGGGGTCTAGTAAAAGCGCCGCTGCCACCATGCCACCACCTCACATTAACAATAAACCTTAATTTATCAATAAGTTTAGTAACAAGTTTGGTAACGGGCCAGTACCGCTTGTTAAAAAAAGCAGCCATGAAAAACCTGGCTGTAACTTGCTTATTATTATATCGCGTTATCCGGATCTCATAGTTGGCTTGAATCAGTTTAAGTCTGACCCCAGGATTTCCTGGAGGATGGCGTCGGGGGTGATGCCCTCGGCGGCAGCTTCAAAGTTCAGCATGACCCGGTGGCGCAGGGCGGCCCGGGCCACCTGCCGCACGTCCTCGTACCCGGCCGAAGGACGACCCGCCCGCAGCGCCTCGGCCCGCGCGCCCAGCAAAAGTGCCTGCAGTCCCCGGGGTCCCGAGCCATAGCGCACAAACCGGCGTACCACCGGCGGCGCGGCGGGGTCCTCCGGGCGGGTTGCCAGCACCAGGCGCACGGCGTACTCCATAACGTCTCGCACAACCACCACCCGCCGCACCAGTTCCTGCCAGCGAAGCATTTCCCCCGGTTCAAGCACGGTGCGGATTTCGGGCATCTTTGCACCGGTGGTCAGCGCGCCAATGGCCAATAGTTCATCGGCCGATGGGAATTCAACGTTTACCTTGAACAGAAAACGGTCCAGCTGGGCTTCGGGCAGCGGGTAAGTGCCCTCCATTTCCAGCGGGTTCTGGGTGGCCAGCACGAAAAAGGGCTCGGGCAGCGGGTAACCGGTTCCCCCCACGGTGACCGTGCGCTCCTGCATGGCTTCCAGCAGGGCGCTCTGGGTTTTGGGCGTAGCCCGGTTTATTTCGTCGGCCAGCACGATATTGGCGAAAACCGGCCCTGGAGCGAACCGAAATGGCTCGGCTGTATTCTTGCCGTCGTATACCTGTGTTCCGGTTATGTCCGCCGGCATCAGGTCCGGCGTGAACTGGATACGCCGGAAGCTCAGCCCGGTAACTGTACCAATTGCCCGCACCAGGGCTGTTTTGCCCAGGCCAGGCACGCCCTCCAGCAGCACGTGGCCGCCGGCCAGCATGGCAATGAGTACCTGGTGCACCACTTCACGCTGGCCCACTATGACCGCGCCGATGGCCTCTTCCACCTCTCGCAGGCGGCCCGTTACTTTCGCCAGGGCCTCCCGCACCCCGGCTTCCGGCTGGTTTTCGCCGGTTTGCTCGTCAAAGGTTTTATCTATCTCAGGCATGCGTAACCTCTCCCTTTTGGGATTCCATTTTTTAACACCAGATCGCAACAATTGTGAATTTCAACACCCGGCACCGGTTTATTCGTTTAAAGAGTTGAAGTAGCGCCAGACCAGTTCTTCTTTGTCCGGGGGCAGGGGTGCCCGGCTCAGCGATTCCTGGGCTTCGGCCATGTAGCGCCCGTACACTTCCCGGTAGGGGCGTATCGCCCCCAGTGCGGTGGGCGAGTTGTCAAGCTGCACCTGGCTGCCCTGTTCACCCTGGCGTACCTGGCCCTGCACGCTGCTTTCCACGCCGCCATCGGGGTGAAAGGGCGTGTATATCATTTCCAGGCCGCTTCCGGTGGGCGATGCCCCCGCACCGCCGGCTCCCTGATTGCCGCCCGGGCCGTTGCCACTTCCGCTGTTTCCTTCGCCGCCGCTGTTACCGCTCCCGCCAGGAGCGCACCCGTCGTTTCCGCTTCAGGTTTCGCCCGGCCCGTGGGCCGTGCCGGCGCTCGTCCCGCCCGGGGAAGTTCCGGCCCCGGCCTGTCCCGCGGCGGGGCTTTGGCCGCCCTCTTCGTCGCCAGCGCCGTTGTTCCCGGCCAGCTGGTGGTTCCCCCTGGCGCCGGAACCGGTCAGGCTCATGGCCAGGGCGGCCAGGGTGGCTGACGCGTTACCCAGCGCGGCTCCCGCCGAAGCGGCGGAGGCGGCCCCCGAAAGGGCGCTTGCCAGGGTGTTTGCCGCGGCATCCAGGCCTGACCCGCTTTGCCCGGCATTGTTCTGGTTGCCGGCGGCGCCCGCGTCACCGCCACTGCTCAGGATCGCCGCAGCCGTGTCCCGCAGCGCCCTGCGCAGCTCCGGGTTTTCCACCATAGCCGCGCTGGCAAACATGGTGGCGGCTGCTTCAAATTTTTCCTCTTCCCCTGCTTCTTTCAGTTTTGCCGTCAGTTTTTGCACGGATTGTGCAATTTCCTTTTCATCGCCATTTTGCAGGGCCTGGGCCATATCACGCCATTCCTTTTTCCCCTCCATGCCCTGCCATGCCGCTGCCAGTTTATTTATGTCCCGCTGCGCCGATGGATCTATGACGGCCCGGGTACTGTCCAGCTCCCAGCGGGCCTTTTCCAGCCTGGCGGCAGCTTCCCCCGGGTCCACTGCACCGGCCACTTCACGGGGCAGTTCTCCCAGCTTCTTTTTTATTTCCTCAGGCAATACATCCTTGCCGTTTATTTTCAGCTCGCGAATTTCATCCACCGCCCGGCGTGCCTCTTCGGCCGCCGCCACCAAGGCCCGCCTTTCCTCCCGGCGTTCCGCCCAGTATGAACCCAGGGGATCCGGCACCACCTGCAGCACCGCCAGCGCGGTAACTAGCAGTGCCAGGTGGTGCCAGGGGCGCCACGCCGGTACCGCGGGATAAATATGCTCCACCTTGGCGGAAAGGGCGGCGCAAGCAGCCACGCTTCTCTCAACCGCGGCACGGGACCAGGGGTCGGACGCGCCCGCCTCCAGCAGGCGAAAAGCCGTAACAGCATCCCCGTTCAGCCCCAGTTCATCGGCTACCCGCACCACGGCCAGGGCGTCGGGACGCAGGTGCACCCGCAGCGCCGCCACCGCCAGGGCCGTGGCGCACCCGGCGACAGCAGATGCCACGGGCGGCACCAGGGGATACAGGCGTAGCAGCGCCAGCACCAGGAATGCCGCGGCCAAACCCCACAGCAGCGCCAGCCGGGCGCTTTCCAGCCAGTAGCGCAGGGCCACCCGCCCGGCCACCGGCTCCAGGGCTTTGGCCAGTTCCCGGCCCGGCCAGCCATGGCGCGGGCCCGGGGAAAGGGCACTGAGTGCCTTTGCCCAGGCGTTTTTCACGGGATTTGGCTTGTGGTCCGGTTTTTTAAAAAACATATCTGCACCCCGACTTGTTAAGCAGTTTTGGTCAAGTAACCCCGCCATCCCGGCATCCACAGTTCCCACCAGGTGGGCGCCATTGATACCAGCAATGACAAAGCCAGCTATAACAAGCAGGTTTAGATTTAACGCGCCGGAAAAACCGTTTCCGGCCAGCGGCACCCGCTGTTATAATGTGGGCAGCTGATGTAGTTCACCATTGTTTAATTTGATACCCCCACCGCGCGCTTCCGGGCCCGCCAGGCGTGCCAGGGCTTGCGCGGTGTTATGGCTAGTACTGTCACCACCAGCGATACTATAACCAGAATCCCCTGGTTCAGGGCAAACCTGGCCCAGTAGGGCCATGCGGCAATGGGTTTTAGTTTTTTACCATCACCACCGCCCCCCGCCTGCCCGGAAGACACCGCGTGGGTACTTCCCGCGTAGCCTGATCTTATGGCATATTCCATCATCGCCCTAGGTTGAAACTGCATCATCAACTCGTTCATTAAGGAAGTAATCAGGGGTACACCGCGCCCGCTCATGCTTGCTTCACCGGCCCCCGGCATGGCGTCGGTGAGGGCGGACAGGGGGCTGGCAAACACGTACCAGGGCACGCCGCCAGTTTTCTGGGCTTCGGCCCCGTAGTAGCCGGTGGGATAATACTCCGCGTAATTGTTACCGATAGCCACAATTCCCGCTACCACGGGTGTTCCGAACACCAGAATAAATACCAGCACCAGCGAAACGATGGTGGCGGCCTGGCTGCGCTTCAGTACCGCCGAAAGGCACAGGCCCATGGCACCGTAACCGAGACCCGTCAGCAGGCACAACAGTACAGCCATCAACAGTGTGGCCGGCGGAACGCCGCCGAAAAGGAACACCACCGACAGCAGGGGCAATGCCGCCAGCACCAGGAAAAGCAGGTAGGCCACCGATGCCAGCCACTTGCCCAGTACAATGCCTGTCAGCGACGCCCCGGTTACCAGCAGCAGGTCGTATGTGCGCCGTTCCCGCTCACCGCTGATGGCGCCGGCCGCAATGGCCGGGGAGATGAAGGACAGCAAAAGCACCAGGCCGAACACCAGGATGCCGTAAAATGAAAGCCCTACCTGGGGGTTTATGTTACTGCTCCGTTCCATGTTAAGCCAGATAAACCCAACGGCGCCCGTGCTCAATAGCCCCAGGTACACCGTCAGCAGCACCGGCGAGCGCCAGCCCCGGGTGCGCGACCGCATTTCCTTGCTCATCATGGGAACAAGGCCGTTGCGCAGCCCCGCCAGAAAATTGCCCATTTTACCCGTTGTTGCCGTCATGCTTCGTTCACCTCCCGGGCCAGTTGAATAAATGTATCCTCCAAGCTTTGCTCGGTTTGCGCAAAATGAGTAACACCCGTTCCAGAAACTACGATTTCTCTCAGTAATGCCGCCGCTTCTGCTGCTTCCCCGGACAGGCTGAATTCCACCTGCCCCGGCTTGACGCCCGTAACGGACGCCCCCGGCCAGTTCCTTATTATCCCGGCTGCCTCCTCCGCGGAGCCGTTGCAGCGCATAATAAACCTGCGTACCCGGTCGCCGGCCAGCATTTCGTTCAGCGGTCCTTGCCTGAGTATGCGGCCCTCCCGGATGATGCCAATGTGAGTGCACAGGTCGGCCAGCTCTGATAAAATATGGCTGCTGATGACTATTGTTTTACCCATCCGGCACAGTTCCCGTAGAATTTCGCGCATCTCCACCCTGGCCAGGGGGTCCAGCCCGCTGGCGGGCTCGTCCAGCAGCAGCACCGCCGGGTCGTGGATTAGCGCCCGGGCCAGGCACAATCGCTGCTGCATACCCCGGGAAAGGGTGTCCACGAATTCGTCTCGCTTGTGGGCCAGTTCAACAAGTTCCAGCAAGTCGTCCCGCAGCTTGCGCGCGGCGGGCCCGCGAATGCCGTAGGCCGCGGCGTAAAACAGTAGGTATTCCCCCACCCGCAGGTCGTCGTAAACCCCGAAGAAATCGGGCATGTAACCCACCACCTGCCGCACACCCCGGGGGTCGCCCACCACGTCCCGCCCGGCCAGCTCGGCCCAGCCCCCGTCGGGCACCAGAAGCCCGGCCAGGATGCGCAAGGTCGTTGTCTTGCCGGCCCCGTTTTGGCCTATGAAACCGTAAACCGCCCCGGCCGGCACTTCCATATCCAGCCCCTGCAGTGCCGCCACGCGCCCGTATTTTTTCACCAGCCCCCTGGACCTGATCACCGGCTTTCACCCCCGTATTCCACCGTGGGCGGCAGGAAGTAGAAACCGCCCTTTTCCGGGCTTATTCCCGTTACCCGTAAGCGAACCTCGCCGGAAGCGGTGGCGTATTCACCGCCCAGCTTGAATTCACGGGCGCCGGCTAGCTCTACCCACGACCCGTACCCGGGATGGTATATTTCCAGTACTCCCTTGGGAACCGGCGCCGGGTTGGGTCCTGGTGGCCCCACGCCGCCTCCCGTCACTGTACTGGCGGGGAAGCAATCAAACCTCACGGTTATATTTTTTATCAGCACGCCATCTTGCAGTTGTGGTTTAAATCCAAACACCAGGTAGCCGCTGTCGATACCGTACAGGTTGTTGTATCCAAACATACCCCGCACCTGGGAATCCACCATCTCGGGAGCTATTAACCCCGCCGGGATGGTAAAACTGCCACCGGACAACTTTATCTCGGGGCGTCCCACAAACATGGTCAGGTAGCTGGGTTCCCGGTTGATATTTTTTATAACGGACGCGCCGGTGGGGCTTTCGCTCCAGGCCAGCACGGTCAGGGGCCAGCCGCTTTCCACCGGGCCGTGCCCCCGGAAGGAACTCTCCCAGCTGCTGGCCAGATCGGCCCGGCGCTGTTCTTCACTGGTCAACCGGCGGTTCACCGGCGGTGGCACCGGGTCACCGGGTTTTGACGGGGTGGGAGGACCGTCGGGATACTGGAATACCTGCCACATATTGGGGTATTCAGGCCCGTAATACCCCTGGGGGTTGTACGAAGGCGTGGAAACTTCCATCTCCAGCGTCTTTTCTTCCCCGGGTTTCAAATCTCCCAGCATTTTATACTTGCTGCCCCAAAATAATACGACGTGATCCAGCTGCATGCCCGTGCCGTTGCGCACCCACCCTGTAACGCTCTCACCGCTCACTTGCACCGTGGCCTCAAGGCCGCCGGCCTTTTCCGCCAGGGCGTCGTTGCGAAACGCCACGCCCCGCATGTTCCACTGGGACACGTCACCGAACCGTACTTCCAGGTCGGAACCGCGAATAACGCTGTACTGGGGAGTGCCGGTTTCCTCCATTAGCTCTATAGGCCGCCCGCCGGTGCTTTCCACCCGCACCGCCAGGTCGGGGTCGTCAAGAACGGCAGTAAATTCCCTTTGGGTAGGTGCAAAGAACCCCACCGCGGTATAAGCGGAAACCTTGCCGGGTTCCCTGAGGTCTACGGCCTGTATAATGTTCACCGGTACGTTCCCGCCGGTAACCAGCATGTACAGGTAAATCCCGGCGGAAAAAAGGACCGATAAAACAGGAACCGCCACCCAGGTGTACTCGGGGCGCTTTATGCGCCGCAGCACCAGGTAGGTGCACGGCCCGGCCACCAGCAGGAACACCAGCAGATACACGCCCACCGGGCGCCAGCCCGGAAAAATATCCCCGGGCAGGTTTTGGGTCTGGTAGATCAGGTTGTCCAGCTGGTAGCTGGCGGGCATGTACCGGTAATACTTCTCTGCACTTTCCGGTGTCAAAAACTTATTCCACAGGGCTTCACCCAGGGTACCGGATCGCCAGGGGGGCTGGTTGGGATCAAACCCCAGAACGGTAATCAGCCCCGAACCTTGCTGAAACTGCAACCCCAGCCCGTTGTTTTCAGGCCCCCAGGATACACCGGGCCCGCCGAGCCGGGCCACGGAAACCGCCGCCGGTGTGGGGGCCGGGACTCCAAGCCAGGCGGCTTCGGCTTGCCACTGGGATTGTTCTTCAACCTGCTTCACTTCCACCTGTATTGCGCCGGCGGGAAGGGCGGTCAGAGCCCGTTCCACATCCAAGCCCCCGCAGATCACAACATGGCCGCCCATTTCCGCCCACTGGACAAGGGCCTTTTTTTGTTCCTCGCTTAAAGAGGAAGCTCCACCCGCGGTTACCAGTATGGTCTGGAAGGCGTCAAGGTACTCCCCCCGGCGGGGAAACAGGTCAGGAGTAAGTTCTTTGACCTTCGGTACCCGGTAAACGCCGTCCGGCATCAGCGGGCGCACCCGTTCCAGGGCGGGCGGGGCTTCCCCCAGCACTCCCACCGCCAGGGGAGTGGGGCCCGTAACGGTGGAACCCGGCATCTTGTTGTTTATCCTAGCCAGTTCCCTGTCTCCGTCGCGAAATACAATGTCCACCCGGCTGCCCGGGCCTTGCACCGGAAACCACAGGGTAATCTTTTTTTCGGCGCCGGCGGGCAGCGAAACCTTCTCACCGAAACCCGCCCACGGAATATCCCTCGCCGGGGGTACAGTCCCCGGGGGCGAACCCGGCGGCGGCGGTGGGGTATACCGGTAGTAATTAACCGCTTCCACAATACCCTTCAGGTCCTTGTTACTCGTGTTCTTCAAGGTTATGACGGCCGGAGTGTAACGCCCGGAGGCACTCCAACCGTCCCATCCAAGCTGCACTACAATTTCAACCGGTTCCTCGTTTTCCGCCGCGCCAGCGGCGGGTTGCACAACCGGTAATAAACACATCAAAAAAGCGGCCAGTATAAAAGCCGGCCACCCCCATTTCCTGTGGGCGCTCATCATTGAATCTAATCCCCGCGTCATTTTTCTTTCGCTCATCCGTGGCGACCTCCGGCGATAATGTTCTATGTTTGTTGACGGCTGCCACTTTCAAATGGTTCCAAAAAGAGAGAAAAAAACGTCAACAAAAGAAAAAAATTAAAATATGTATTCATTATAGTATTAGACGGCTTCCAGCAAGTTCCTTTATGAATTTTGCGAAAACAAGGAGAAATACTTTACACCGGCCGGAAACGGGCGGCCACCCGGCCCATGCACAGGGCCACGGGGGAGTAAACGGGGAAAAAAAATAAAGCCACACTTAAATGTTTTGTACCTGGTAGTGTGGCCTTTTGTACTATCACTTTATGGTGTGTGTTCGTAAACCTAGCACTTGGAAAACCCGCAGTTGTTGCACACGTAACAACCCTCAGCCATTCTCAATTCCTGGCCGCACATTTCGCACTTCGGCCGGTCGTCGCCCACATAGCCGGGATTTCCGCCAGAGTTGCCGTTGCATTTCATATCCAGCTCGGCCTTGATTTCCGATAACTTCATGGCAATTGCCGAAGCACAGGATTTGCCGGGCGAGAGTCTTTTGCCCTTACCCCTGGCCAGCATGTAAGCCGGGCAGGAGTGGGTGCCGTTAAGTTGCTCGATGATTTCATCCACTCCGATTCCCCCGCGGATGGCCAAGCTAATTAGCCTGGACGTGGCCTCGGTGTATACCAGGCAACCCCCGTCGGATCCCGTGGTAATAAAGGTCTCCAGTATTTTGCCGGTATCGGTGTGGTAATTCACCGTCAGGTATATCTTACCGCAACCGGTGTCCAGGCGGTGCGTGACGCCGTGGGCGCTGGTGGGCCTGGGCAGTATTTCCCCGCGCCTCAACTCGCCGGGCGCCCGCTGTTCTTTTTTCTTGCCCACTGTTATGGTGCCCTTTTTGCACCCGTCCCTGAACACGGTGATGCCCTTTAAGTTCAGTTCGTACGCCATGCGGTAGCACTTGTCGATATCTTCCGGTGTGGCAGTGGAGGGAAGGTTAATTGTCTTGCTGACGGCGTTGTCCACGTATTTCTGAACTTCCGCCTGCATCAATATGTGATCTTCAAAGCTAATATCTTGAGCTCCCTTGAATATGCGGGCGATTTCTTCCGGAATGCCCGGGATGTTCTGGCAGGTGCCGTATTTGGCCACTTCGGCCAGAACTTTCTGTTCCACGCCGTGCTTTTGGCACGCTTCCAGGAACAGCGGTGAGAATACCTCGAAGTCACCAGCCACGTTAGTCTTTTTAATGTATGCCACCGCGAAAATGGGTTCTATGCCGTATCCCTCGCACCCGGCCATGGCGGTCACGCTACCTGTAGGGGCTATTGTTATGCAGGCGGCATTGCGGCGCTTGTTTTCCGGGTAATATATGCTGTTTTCCCACTCGGGGAAGCAGCCCTTCTCGGCGGCCAGTTCCTGCGAGGTTTCATGCGCGGCTTGCTGCATAAAGCGGGTAATTTCACCGGCAAAGCCCCTACCCTCCGGCGAATCGTACGGCAACCCGGCCATGATCAGCGCGTCGTGCAGGCCGGTGAAGCCAAGGCCCACTTTCCGGGTGGCCCTGGTGGCCTGTTCAATAAGCGGCAGCGGGTACTGGGCCACGTCGATGAGGTTGTCCAAAAAACGAACAGCCAGGCTCACGGTTTCCCTGAACAGGTCCCAGTTCAACTTACCGCCCGCCGTCATCATGCGGGCCAGGTTGATGCTGCCCAGGAGGCAGGACTCCCCGGGGCTGAGCGGCTGCTCGCCGCAGTTGTGAACATAAATACCGTTGGCGTCAAAAGCGTTTATACCAGGTATTTGAACATCGTAAACATCTTCAATCCCATCATCCTCAACGGCGGCCACAGTGGCTACAAAACGCTCCCGATTGAGTTTCCGTTTATAGGAACCCAGAAGTGATTTTAACTTTGCGGCCTTGTTAGCATCATTGAAACCAACGCGCTCCGCAAACACCATCAGGTTGTCCCTACTTATAACGAGTTCATGCTGGGCTTTTAGATGGTATTCTTTAAGTTCACGGTTGCTGCCCGGTAACATTTTATCGCCCGCCGGACGTCTCTCTTTATATACGGTGCTACAAATCCCCAGCCTTAAAAGCATCCGCTGAACAGTATATAGCAACTCCAAGTCGCTTTGGGCCAGCCTTATACTGACCCCTTTTTGCCGACTGCCGATAACAGTCCCATTAGCATCAAACAACCCGCGCAAGAACCCGCGGTAACCATCTAAAGAAGCCTTCTCGATAAGTGGAGTGACTGTCTTGTGATCGTGTTCTATTCCCATACTTTTGGCTAGATCTCTCAAGCCCGCCAGTTTAAGTCTGAATTCGCTACCGTTTCGAACAGCAAACCAGCCTGAAAAATCAGCTCTATGCGGCAACGCTTTTGCATACTGCTCTGCCTTCTGCATAACGGACTTGACACCAACGTTTATACTATCGTCGCCGTTACTCACGCGTTCACTAGCATATATACTGATGACAGCTGCATCCTTCTTCATAGTCCCGTCCCCAACTAGAAGACCGAGCAAGTAGCCTTCACCTTCGGTCAACATTCCTGGCCAGCTATCGAATGCCCTGTGGTTGTGCAAGCATACCTGGTCTCCCGGCTTCAAATCCGCAGCTTTAATCCATTCCCGCTCGATACGGTAGCGTGTCTTATTCGACACTCGGAGAACCAGATGGTCACCGGTAAGGCGCAGAGAATAACCCTCCTTCGTTCTCAGTCGAACCACCTGCTTGGTATCGGTCTTAAAGAATCCTTCCGCACCGCTACTGTACGCAGTTCCATTAATTATGGCCTTAAATGGCCGTCCAACAAGCTCTTTAACCATGCGAGGCCCTTCCGACGTAGCCACCCACGTATCCCCTGTAACGCACGGGTTGGTGCAATTCAGCGTATTTTTCGGTACGGGGTTATGCTCCTGCAGGCGATCGATAAAAATAATACCCGGGTCGCCGCAAATATGGGCGGCATGTGTTATGCGGTCCCAAAGGTCCCTCGCCCGGACGGTATCGTGAACTTGGCCGTTAAAAACCAGTTCCCAGTCGTCATCGTTCTCCAGCGCCGCCATAAAACGTTCCGTAACCCCTACCGACAGGTTGAAGTTGGTCAGGCCGCCCTCCAGCTTGGCGTCGATGAAATCGAATATTTCGGGGTGATCTACGTTTAAAATGCCCATGGATGCGCCCCTGCGGACGCCCCCCTGCATAACCATATTGGATGAAGCGTCGTACAGTTTAATCAGTTCCACCACGCCCGACGCCCTTCCCTTGGTGGAACGAACCAGTGAACCCCTGGGCCTGATGGTACTGAAGTTATATCCCACGCCCCCGCCGGACTTGAAGACCATGGCGGTTTCGCTCAGCGTTTTGTACATGGACTCCAGGCTGTCCTCCACCGCCAGCACAAAGCACGCGCCGGGCTGCCATGGCCTGTCCTCCTTGCCCATGTTGGCCCAAATCGGTGTTGAAGGAACAAAAAGCAGATCCCCTATTGCGGAGGCAAACTTTTCCCTCCATGCTTTACGATTCTTTTTTTCCGCGGCCGCTGCAGTTTTCGCCAGCCGGTACACGGCCTGTTCAAAAGTTTCTATAACCTCCCCGTCTTCATTTCTCTGCGCGTAACGCGCGTCAAATACTTTTTGGCCGTTCTCGCTAAGTTTCATTGTACAGTTCTCCTTATTTTATACTTTAAGTTCCATCATACAGTGCCCTTTTTTATACTTAAAGAACGTGAGAAACCGCTGCTGGCTCTTTGCTGTCAAAAAGCCGTCCAGATAATTATACCTTCAGTTAATAACCATGTACAACTTCACACCTTTAACGCAATTTGCGCTGACAATGTGATTTTTATACCACTGCGAGTATTTTATAAAGGATTTTGGAGCCTGCGGAGAAATGTTCCCGGCAGGTGTTCTCCCCTGCTTGCTCCATAATACCAACACCCGGCTTTGATGAGAGAATATTTACTTTAATTACCCGGAAAATACTCTTGGGTATGGGTATACCTGTTTCGTCTCCCTTTTTCTAAACAGGTGACGCACCATAACAAAAGCACCATTAGGAAAATAAAAACATGTTACAGGCGGACCGCCATAAACTCACCATCTGCGGTTCGGGAAAGGCTTTCGCGAACATCACGCTCGCTCGTCCGGTTTTGTAACCTCGCTGCGCCGGGTGCCTACCGGCGTTCCCGCAAATCGCTCGACCGGAACAGGTATACCCTGCAAGTAATTTTCATCCCTCTGCTGGTGCCGCAATGCAGCATGGGTGTCTACAAAGAAAAAAACCCGCTTTTGCGGGATTTTCAACGGATTCCTTATAAAAGCGTCTTATTACGGTTTAACAACTTCCACTGTACCCCCGGCATCCCTGATTGCCTGCAGTACACCGTCCAAGTTGTTGCCCAAAACCGGTATCCTAATGATCAGGCAAATACCGGACGGGGAGGTAAGTTCAATAAGATTCAAAAGGTTGATTACGGCGCCGGCGGGTATAAAGATGCGCAGGATTGTGCCGGGTAATTGAGGACAATCTTTAACCGGTTTTCTGCTATCGTGGTGATAGTTTCCCTGGGTTACCGTTGTGCTCATAAATTGAACCCCCTTAATTAAATATTCTAATTGTAGTATATTGCCTGCTTCTGCAGTTTGTTACCAATTTTTTGCATTATTAGCATATTTTACTTTCATGCCGGTGGAACAAAAAAAAGAAGCCCTTTTCAGGGCTCCTTGTGCCGGTATATTTTTTCAGTTTTACGGAACCGCGCCGGGTAACGGGCAGTCCCGCCCGCAATTGCAGTTAATTATTACCAGCAGATCGCAACAAATTCAACATTTCAACACCCGGCACCGAGGACGGTGGCGCAGCGGGGGCAGGTGTCGGGGTAGGCGGGGTTTTGGCCCACTTCTTCGTGGTACATCCAGCAGCGGGCGCACTTGGCGCCGGTGGCCCTGGACACGCCCACGGCCACGCCGGGAACTTCTTCGGTTTCAAAGGCGGCGGTGGTTTTCTCCGCCAGGGGGTGTGTCGTAACACCGGACACGATAAACAGCACCGGCAGGTCGCGCTCCACGGGCGCCAGGAATTCGGCGACACTTTCGTCCAGGTACAGGTGTACACTGGCTTCCAGCGAGTTGCCGATTACCTTGTCCTGCCTGGCTCTTTCCAGCGCCCGGGTCACTACCGCGCGGATCTTCATCAGCCGGCTCCATTTTTCTTCCAGCGCCGGGTCCAGGTATTTATCTTCCGCCTCGGGCATATCGGTAAGCTGCACGCTTTCCGGCATTCCCTCCACCTTGGGCATATGGCGCCAGATTTCCTCCGTGGTGAAGGCCAGGATGGGCGCCAGCAGTTTCACCAGCGCCAGCAGGGACTGGTACATCACCGTTTGGGCACTGCGCCGCGCCTGGGAAGCCGCCGGCTCACAGTACAGCCGGTCTTTGATGATATCCAGGTACTGGGCGCTCATGTCCACCGTGCAAAAATTGTGGATGGCGTGATAAACCACGTGGTACTCGTAGTCGCGGTACCCTTTCATGACCCGCTGGATCATCCGGTGCAGTTTCAAAAGTGCCCAGCGGTCCAGTTCTGGCATTTGCTCGTAAGGAACATCGTGCCGTCCCGGTATAAAGTCGTACAGGTTGCCGAGCATGAACCGGCAGGTGTTCCTGATCTTGCGGTAGGATTCAGTCAACTGTTTCAGGATACCCTGGGACAGTGCCAGGTCGCCCCGGTAATCCGCGGAAGATACCCACAGGCGCAATATGTCGGCCCCCATCTGTTTGATAACCTTCAGCGGGTCCACCACGTTGCCCAGGGATTTGCTCATCTTGCGGCCGGCTTCATCCACCACAAAACCGTGGGTCAGCACTGCTTTGTATGGCGCCCTGCCGCGCACCGCCACCGATGTGCTCAGGGAGGAGTTGAACCAGCCGCGGTGCTGGTCGCTGCCCTCCAAGTACAGGTCGGCGGGCCAGCTGAGTTCCGGCCACACGCCCGGCTCTTCCAGAACCGCCAGGTGGCTGGAACCACTGTCGAACCACACGTCCATGGTATCGGTTTCCTTGATGAATTCACTGCCGCCGCAATCCGGGCAGGCCAGCTCCGGGGGCACCAGGTCTTTCGCCTCCCGGGCGAACCACACGTCAGCGCCGTGCTCTTTAAACAGCCCCTGCAGGTGCTTGATGGTCTGGTCGTTGATTACCGGTTTTCCACAGGACCCGCAGTAGAAAATGGGAATGGGCACTCCCCAGGTGCGCTGGCGAGATATGCACCAGTCACCCCGGTTGGCCACCATGTTGTAAATCCGGTCCCGGCCCCAGGCAGGAATCCAGCGCACCTGGTCGATGGCTTCCAGGGCTGCTTTCCGGAATCCCTCAATGGAAGCAAACCACTGCTCGGTGGCCCTGAAAAATACCGGTTTCTTGCAGCGCCAGCAGTGCGGGTACTGGTGCTTGATGACAGTGTCCTTGATCAGGGTGCCGGTTTCCCGCAATGTATCCAGCACCACCGGGTTTGCTTCATGGTATACCAGCCCGGCGAATTTACCGGCTTCTTCGGTGAACCTGCCCCGGCCGTCAATGGGCGAAAGGATGGGCAGGTTGTACTTCAAACCCACCAGGTAGTCCTCGTGGCCATGACCCGGAGCCGTGTGCACGCAGCCCGTTCCCGCCTCCAGAGTAACGTGGTCGCCAAGTATCATTACCGATTCCCGGTCGATAAAGGGGTGGCCGCAAACAACGCCTTCCAGGTCGGCACCTTTAAATTCTTTCAGCACGGGGCCGCCATTCAACCCGGTTTCCTGTTGGAAAAATTCTTTTAGTTCCCTGGCCACCAGTAGTTTTTCCCCGCCAGTATCCATGAGGATATAGTCAAAATCCGGGTGCATGCAGATGGCCATATTGGCTATAAGCGTCCAGGGCGTAGTGGTCCAGATAACAACGCAAGTATTCTCTTCCGGCAGCTTGCCCTTTCCGTCCCGCACCGGAAACTTGACGTAAATTGAAGGCGATTTTTTATCGGCGTATTCCACTTCGGCCTCGGCCAAGGCAGTCTCGCAGGTGGCGCACCAGTATACGGGTTTGAGGCCCTTGTAAATGTAACCCCGCTTGGCCATTTCTCCGAACACGCCGATTTGCGTTGCTTCAAAATGGGGCATCAGGGTCAGGTACGGGTTTTCCCAATCGCCGCGCACGCCCAGCCGCTTGAATTCCTCGCGCTGGATGTCCACGAACTTAAGGGCGTACTCCTTGCACTTGTTCCGGAATTCCACCACGTCGATTTTGTGGCGGTTAATACCAAGGTCCTTGATAGCCTGCTGTTCGATGGGCAAGCCGTGGGTATCCCAGCCCGGCACGTATGGCGCGTCGTAACCGGCCATGGAGTGGAACTTGACCACGATATCTTTCAGCACCTTGTTCAGCGTGGTGCCCAGGTGAATGTGGCCGTTGGCGTAAGGAGGGCCGTCGTGCAGGATGAACTTGGGCCGGCCGCTGTTTTTTTGCTGTACCTTTTTGTAAATATCGATCTCTTCCCAGAATTTCAATATTTCCGGTTCCCGCTGGGGCAGGTTGGCCCGCATGGGGAAATCCGTTTTGGGCAGGTTTAGCGTTTTTCCATAATCCATTTGTCGACACCTCTGCTATAAATATTTTAAAATATTTTTGGCAAGAAAAAGGCGACAGGCTCCTTTTTCGCGCATACTTTTTACTTGCCGGAAAATAAAAACCGCCCCACAAGGGACGGAGTATTTCCGCGGTACCACCCTAATAGGCCCGTTGTTAGTATGACAATAAAATTGGAACCGGACCCCCTCGGTTGCCTATAACGGCGGCCACCGGACAGGCTTACTCTCGCCGGTGTGATTTCAGCCCATCGCCTCCCGGGTGATTTTCAACGGTTCGCCCTGTACCCGGATCGCACCATCCCCGGGCTCTCTGAACAGTCTTCCCGTTTACTCGTCCCGTTCACAGGCATTGAACAACAGGCATTTTTTCAACTATGACATTATATAAAAAAATTACAAGCGAGTCAACATTTCAGCCTGTCACGCACCACGGCGGCGGTTATTCCCTCCACTCTTAGAGTTTTGTTGCGCCCGGTATGCCCGTGGACAATCTCAACCTTGCTTTTGGGCACTCCCAGGATACCGGCAATGAACTCGCAACAGGCCCGGTTAGCCGCTCCGTCCACCGGCGGTGCCGCCAGGCGCACTTTCATGGCCCCGTCCATTTCACCCGCCAGCTGGTTTTTGGACGCCCGGGGCTGCACCCGTACCCTGATGGTTACCCCGTTGCCATCCTCACGGATATCAATCATTTTATCACCCGGCCTGCCCGGCGCTTTCTTCCTCGTCGTCCCGTTCCGGTTCACCGGGCTGCCGGCCGTCGCTGCCATGGTGGTCCCTTGCCGGCCCGGGTTCCGCCCTGGTGCCTACGTCCCGGCCGGCTGCCGCTTCTTCAAGGCCCAGCCCGGTGTTAATCATAATTTCGCGCGCCTCGCTGTCCTGCTCGTCCAGTAAATCCATCTGCGCTTCCAGGAAAGAACGGAATTTGACCCTGAATACCGTGACTTGCTTCTCCAGGAAACGGTACTCCTCCAGTACGGAACGCACGCGATCCTCTGCTTCCTCGATCCTGAACCTGGCCTGTTCCCTGGCTTCTTGCAGCATTTGTGCCGCCTTTTCCCCGGCCTCACCGATTATTTTTTCCGCCCTCAGGCGGGCTTCCTCAAGTATCAGGTCTGCTTCGTGCTTGGCGTTACGCTGTAACTCGTCGGCGTTTTTCTGGGCCATAATCACCGAGTCCTTGATTATCTTCTCCATTTCCTGGTAACGGCTTTTGGCGGCTTCGCTGGCATCCAGTTTTTCCTTCAACACCTGGTTCTCCAGGAAAAGGGACTCGTAATCCTGTACCAGCCGGTCCAGGAACTGGTCCACTTCTTCCATGTTGTAACCGCGAAAAGATCGCCTGAATTCTTTCTTTTGTATATCCAGTGGAGTGAGCATTACCAGCACCTCCGAAAAAATAGGATCTTCTTCCTACTTATAAAAAACGCTTCAGGATCACGCTGGTGCGGCCTTTTTTGGTTTTACCGGCGGTATCCACCACTTCCACCCTTCCCCGGCCCCGCACCGATATCACATCGCCGGGATCCACCCGGGCGGAAGGGTCCTGGCAGGGTCGCCAGTTCAGGTAAACCTTGCTCGCCGTAATCTCACGAGCGATTTTGCTCCTGGACAGCCCGAATCCCTGCGCGGCCAGCGCATCCAGCCGCAGGGACTGTACCGTAGCCTTTATCTCCTTAACCCTGGGTGCCGGCGGGTCCAATTCTTCCCGCTGGATTTCCCGCACGGATACCCGGGTTCGCCCCACGGATGCCAGGCCGCCGGTGATGTATCCCGCCACCTCGGAGGCAACCACAACCCGCGCGCCGTCCTCCCCCACCAGTATGTCGCCAAGCTTGTCCCGCTGTATTCCGAGTCCCAGCAATGCCCCCAGGTAATCCCGGTGGGTAACCCTGGCAAAGCGAAAATTGCCTTTGATCTCAATGAAGGCCAAACCGAAATCCAGCTCTTCTTGATCCAGGTTACCGGGAAAAATTAAAGCCCGCGACCTTTCCGCCACGGGATAACCACCGTCAACCCCCACCGAAAGACCGGGTATTGAATTAACAACACGGGTAACCAGGTGAATCCGGTACGGGTCGTAAAAGCCGGTCACCCTGGGGGCACGGTTTTTAATCGCCATTTCCCCCAAATCAATAACCCTGGCCACAACTTCCCTTTCTTCCGGGGTAGTTGCCATGTTCAGAAGTTTTTCACGGTTTAACTCACGGCTCAACCCCTTCACCTCGCGGCTATCAGATACCCACCCCGTGCAACAGGTTTATCAAAATTGCCTGCGCCACTTTTAAAACGAAGAACAATGCGATAGGCGACAGGTCGATCATGCCTATGGGAGGTATTATGCGCCGGAAAAACCCCATTACCGGCTCGGTAACCTCGTAGATAAAACGAACCACCGGAGTATAGGGATTGACTCTGACCCATGACAGTATAACGCGAGCAATTACGATCCAGATGTAA
Source organism: uncultured bacterium (assembly GCA_965539975.1). Lineage (GTDB taxonomy): Bacteria > Bacillota > Desulfotomaculia > Desulfotomaculales > Desulfallaceae > CBETWA01. Next base: position 37,233 of record CBETWA010000010.1, read on the forward strand.
ACTTCAATGGCCCAGTATACCAGGTCCGATATGTAGATATTCATAAGTCCCCCCGCTTATTTGTTGGTTTCCCCTGTCATTTGCCTGGAACGGCGGCAGGCGCTTTCAACTGCCCTACCTATTACCGCCCGCAGGTTTCCTTCCTCCAGGGCAAACAGGCCTTCTATGGTGGTTCCGCCGGGTGTGGTGACCATATCCTTTAGTACACCCGGGTGTTTACCTGTTTCAAGAATCATCTTGGCCGCACCCAGCATCGTCTGGCAGGCCAGCAAAAGGGCCGTATCCCTGGGCAAACCTGCCCGCACACCGGCGTCGGCCATGGCATCTGCTATTATATACATATATGCGGGTCCGCTGCCGCTAAGACCTGTCACCGCATCCATCATATTTTCCGTCACCGGCACCGCCAACCCCACGGAACCGAACAGTTTCAATGCCATATCAAGATGACGGTCACCCGCCCACCGGCCGGCGCAAACGGCCGTGGCACCTGCTCCGATCAAGGCAGGCGTGTTGGGCATTACCCGTACAACCGGCACCTTGCCGACAAGAAGCCTCTCAATTTGCCCCGTGGATACCCCGGCAGCTATGGAGATAACCGTATGCCTTTCGTTAATGTGGCCACCGGCACCCGCCAGCACGTCGCCCACCGCAAAAGGTTTAACGGCTACGATCAGTATGTCCGAACCCCGCGCCACTTCCCGGTTGTCAGCCGTAACTTCGACGCCGAATTTCCGGCCAAGGTATTCCCTGCGCTTTTCGCTGATATCGCTAACCATTAACTGGTCCGGTTTTACCAGCCCGGAACCGGTAAAACCCGTGATCAAGGCTTCCGCCATGGCACCCCCGCCAATGAAGCCAACCCTGCTTTTTTCCAGGGGCATATAAAACACCCTTCCCTGCTACTGTTTCATCCAGGCAAAATAGCTTTTCTCAGTGAATTGTTCCCCAAGCTCGCTTTCTATATCAATATTGCTGGGTACCGACAGAAATATGCCTTTGCCTATTTTTTGCATGCTACCGCTCAGCGCGTAAGTGGCGCCCATGACGAAGTCCACCACTCGCTTGGCCAGTTCCGGCTCGGCCCGCTCCAGGTTCAGAATTACCGGCCGCCTGTTTTTCAGGTGATCGGCGATGTGCTGCACATTGTCGAACACAGTTGGTTCCACCACCACAACCTTTACCTGGCGCTGGGCGTGCAGGCTAACCACCTGTCCCCTGTTCTTTTTAAGCCGCGACTGCTGGGAAGACTGGTCCTCGCCGGTAAGCACACCGGTCTCCCGCTCGCTGTTTTCATCCAGCGGTTCTTCTTCAAAACCCATAAAATTAAGCACCCTGTCCACCAATTTTTTTGACATCTCGCCCACCCCTTTTTAATATGCACGGGCACCGAAAATTGCCGTGCCCAGGCGCAATATGTCCGCGCCCTCCTCCACCGCCACTTCGTAATCGTTGGTCATGCCCATGGATAGGTGTTCCAGGCTGGCCCCGGGCACCTTCCCGTCCAGCGATTGGGCCAGGCGGCGCAACTCCCGGAAAAAAGGCCTGCTTTCCTCGGGGTTGCTGGTATTGGGAGCTATGGTCATTAATCCTTTCACCTTAATATGGTTAAATTCCTGCAGGTCTACCAAAAAATCCTTTAATTCCACCGGACTAATGCCAAACTTGCTTTTTTCCCCCGATACATTTACCTGGATCAATACATCGACGTCCACGCCCATTTCACGGGCCTTACGTTCTATGGCGCGCGCCAGTTCGAGCCGGTCCAGGGAATGAATTAATTTCACCCGGCCCACCACTTTTTTCACCTTGTTGGTCTGCAGGTGACCAATCATATGCCACCGCACATTACCGGGCAAGTTACCCATTTTGGCTGTCATTTCCTGTACCCGGTTCTCACCCAGGTCAAGCAGCCCCTCATCCACAACCTCCCTGATACGATCAACCGGCACCTGCTTGGTAACGGCAATTATAGTGATGTCGCCAGGGTCGCGGCCCGCCCGTAGAGCGGCTTCCCGCACCCTTTGCCTAACGTGGCGAATATTATCCCGCACACTCAAAAAATCATCTCCCGGACCCCAGAAACATGCCCTCGCGGGCCAGTTGGGGGTTGGTAATATAGCGAACGGCATCGTTTAATATGTCGCTTTCGACGGCTACGGTGTCATCCAGACGGCTTTTTACAAACACTGGAACCCATTGCACCATTTTCTCCGAAACAATGTACAAGCCCGGTTCGCCGTCTTTGAAAACCAGCGCCCGGCACGGCACCAGCCACCCTGAAAGCCGCCGGGTCACAATTTTCATTTCCGCCTTGCGCCGGTGGACCAGCTCATCCGGGTATCCTTCCAGTTCCGCGATTATCTCAATGTTGCCGGCATTTGTATAAACCTGTTTAATTTCGCCCGCCAGTTCCCGTCCCTGGTATAGCAGGGCAATACCCGACCCGGTGTTAAAAAAACGGCGGGTTTCCCGGCCGGGGTTTTCAGCTTTAACATGAACATAAAGGGGATGCAGGTTGTCCACCACCTTGCCGATGTACTGCCCTCTGTAAACTTCGTCATTTTCAGGTGGTTCCACCTTTTTTATGTTTTCAATGGCATCCAGGTCCAATTCCCCAAGCTTATCCGGGGTCAGAAAATTTTCCAAACCGTCCACGTGGGTACAAAACACCCCGGCTATGGTACTTGCAACGGTTTTGTTTTCCACACCCGTTATTTTCGCCAGGGGCGTTCCCGCCTTCAATCTTTCGCCATCACGGGCCAGTAGCTCGAGCTTGCCGGCACCCGGCGATTTTACCAGTTCCTCCCGCTTGATCAACAGGCACTGGGCGGTTATGGTCTCCACAAATTCATCCCGGGCTATAAAACTTACATCCAGCAGGCGTGTAATAACAGCGGTTTTGGCCCACGCCGCGGCGCTCCAGAGACCCCAGGCCAAAAACCCGGCCAGGCAAAAAATAACAACCAGCCCGGTAATTAAACGGCCGGGCCTTATCCTGTATTTTCCCACACCGGCCACCCCTCCAGCTTGGCCACAATGATGCAAAAAATTGCATGTATAATTAGTACCCCGCCAGGGGCGAATTTCCTCCCGGCGCTTTAAAAAAGGTGCCGGGTTACCCGGTTTTACAAGGGTTGTTCCCACTGTGTACAAGATACGATAAATTCAGACCGAAAAGTTAGGCCCCCAACAAGGGGGGTGAATAAGAAATATGACGACATTAATGTAAACTCCTTACAAGTTACACCTTGTAACCACGGGCCAGTTCTTCCAGTTGATTCGCCAGGTAAGAGAGTTCCTGGGAAGAACTTACCACCTGCTGCATACTGTCGTTTACTTCATGCGCACTGGTGGCCACCTGTTGTATGCCTTCGCTGGACCGGCGAGCGCCGGCGGCCACCTGTTCCACCAGCTCCATCACGCGGTCCACCTCTTTAATAATCTCTTCCAGAACCCGGCCCGTTTCTTCCACCACCGCCGTACCCTCGTCAACTTCACGCACGCCCGCTTCCATACCTTTGACAGCATGCTCCGTGTCGTTTTTTACCTGTTTAATGATGCCGGTTATTTCGCTGGCGGCCAGGCTGGATTGCTCAGCAAGTTTACGCACCTCTTCGGCCACCACGGCGAAACCCCGGCCGTGTTCACCCGCCCTGGCCGCCTCAACGGCTGCGTTCAGCGCCAGCAGGTTGGTCTGATCGGCAATGCCCGTAATGGTTTCAATAATCTGGCCTATCCTGGCCGAGTTTTGTCCCAGCTGGCGCACCGCGCCGGCTCCATCGTGTACCGCCCGGCGAATGGATGACATTTTTTCGGTCGATTCCCTTACCGCCTGGATACCGGCACGGGCTTGGCTAGACATTTCCCGCGCAATTTCTGTGGCCGATTCCGCGCTGGCCGCCCCCTGCTGCGATACGGCCGCTACTTCGCTTGAGCTGCTCGCCACTTCCTGCATGCTGGCGGTGACCTGCTGGGCCGTTGCCAGAAGCTCCTGCCCGTGTGAATTGAGGGCGGTGGCGTGATCACGCAAGCGGCCCGCCAGCTGTTGCAGGTTTTCCGCCATGCTTGAAATTATCCTGGCCAGCATACCCACCTCGTCATTACCACGGGCGGGTATTCTAACTGTCAGGTCACCCGCGGCTATGCGTTTTACACCTGCAGCCATTTCTTTTAGCGGGTTTACGATGCGGGTGGCCAGCAGCACCGCCAAAAACAGGGCCACCGCCAGGCAAGCGGCATTGGTGAGAACGAGGCTTCTTTTTGACCTGTCAATGCCGGCCACGGTCAGGCGCGCGGCCTCCGCCACCTGTTTGTCCACGTCATCAATATATACACCGGTGCCCAGCACCCATCCCCAGGGTTTGAACAGCTTCACATAAGACAGCTTGGGGTAGCCCACATCCTGTCCCGTGCCCTCGCCGGCCTTTGACCAGTAATACTTGACAAAACCGTCGCCGTCTTTTATGCAAAGCTCGTTCATTTTAACAAACAGGTCGGTTGGCTGGATGTTATTCCTGATTATTTCGTGGTCCTTGGCGTAAATCTCCCCCTGGTAAAAAATCCTTTGCACCGTGTCGAAATCTTTGGACCTTGAGATATCCTGCCCGTCTAGCTCGGGCTTCATCGGGTGCATGACCATGTAAGGACGCCCGGGTTCCGTGGCCGTGTGGACCCAGTAGTAACCGGCACCGTCATCGTAACGCATGATGCTAATCTCCGCCAGCGCCCGGCCCTTGGCATCCTCTTCTTCCAGCACCCCGCTTTGTGCCAGCCTGTGGTACCGCTCCAGTATGCTGTATGCCGAATCCACCAGGTTTTTCAACCTGTTCTGGTGCAGGGCCAGCATTTGTTCTCGCAAGTTACTGGTATTGTCCCCGCCAAGTTGAGACAACTGGTTTACGGACATATACCCCCCTGCAACAGCGGTGAGGATAATCGACAGGCAAACCAGCGCTATAAACTTGCCCTGAATTCCGGTAAAACCGCCTGCCACAAGATCGCCCCCTTAAAGGTATGGGAATTTTCTGTAAATTATATTTAAAATTCAAATGTGATATATAAGTGTAACACACAGCGACAAAAAAATCTATTATTTTTGCATATCAAGTCAAAAGCGAGTTAAAAGCGGGCGCCGGGTGTTTCACCGGCCGCCGCGGTATCAGTTGAGCTCGCGCCTCTCCCCCGTAACCAGGTAAATAACGGCTTCTCCTATATTGGTGGCATGGTCTGCAATTCGCTCAATGTGCCGGTTCACGTACAACAGGTAAGCCGCCTGGTAAGCGTTAGCCGGGTGCTCGCTGACACACCCGATTAACTCGCGGAATATGCGGTTGTAAATGAAATCCACCTGGTCATCCATGGCGCACATTTCCATGGCTTTTTCAACATTCCTGGTAACGTAGGCGTCCAGTCCGTCCTTGACCATTTGCTGGGCTATTTCAGCCATCTCCGGAATGTATTCCGCCGGCCTGGCTGTCAGGGGACGACCCGACAGGCACACTGTTGCCCTGGCTATATCCACACAGTGATCGCCCATGCGTTCCAGGCTAAGCAAAATTTTTATTCCGGTGATCACCACCCGCAGGTCGCCCGCCATGGGTTGCTGGGTGGCTATTACCTGGACACACTTGTCTTCTACTTCCAGGCACAACTCGTCAATCATTTCGTCCCGCATGATCACCTGCCCCGCGGCGGCCACATCCAGAGACATAAGCGCCTGCACCGAGTTGAACAGCGCCTGTTCCACCAAACTGCCCAACCTCAGTATATCCTGCTGTATTTCTTTAAACTGGTTGTTTAAATTAAGCCTGGGCGTCAAAACGATATCCCCCCGGTTTTACTGGTAGTACCGGGGCTACACGGTTGCTGCCCCGGGTATGAAAAAACTTGCTCAACAATTAACGCGATTCGTGTACATCTATGGGCAAAAACACGGAAAACTTCGTACCTTTACCCACCGTGCTTTTAACCTCCACCCTGCCGCCATGACTTTTGACGATGTGTTTGACAATGGCCAGGCCCAATCCCGTTCCGCCCGCACCCCTTGTACGGGCCTTTTCCACCCGGTAAAACCTCTCGAAAACCCGGGGCAGGTTTTCTGCCGGAATACCCACCCCGGTGTCGGTGACATCGATTCTGATTTCATCACCTTTCACCGAAGCGCTCAATGTAACAGTTCCCCCCGTTGGTGTGTACTTGATGGCATTGTCCACCAGGTTGATGAACACCTGGGCCAACAGGTCGGGGTCTCCAAACAGTGGAGGCAACTGCGCCGGCAGGTCGGCCTTGATGGCGATACCCTTTTCTTCCGCCCGGGTGCCGCATATCATCATTACCCGGTCCACCAGCGAGCCTATTTCTTCCTGCTGCCAGCGGTGTACCACGCGGCGCTCCTCGATGCGGGACAGGTCCAGCAAGTCGTTCACCAAATTAGATAGCCGGGTGGTTTCGCTCGCGATTATGCCCAAGAAGTGCCGCGTCATTTCGGGGTCGCCGGTGCCGCTGTCCAGCAGCGTCTCCACAAAACCGCGAATAGATGTCAGCGGTGTTCTCAGTTCGTGTGACACGTTGGCCATAAACTCGCTGCGCATTTGTTCCATGCGCTTTCGCTCTGTTATATCACGTAAAATCACCACCACGCCACCTTCACCCTGTTCCCCGCTCGCCAGGGGCGTTGCGCGAAGCATGAATATGCGCGGTTCCGGGGATATGATTTGAATTTCGGTGGATAGCGAAGTATTGTTGGCCCGCACCCTTTTTAACAGCATGTCCAGCTCGAAATTGCGAATCACCTCCACCATGCTTTTTCCAAGACACTCGGACTGGGGAACGCCAAAAGTTGTTTCCACCGCCGGGTTCACCATGGTGATGTGCCCGTTCCGGTCCAGTGCCAGCACAACATCGGCCATGCTGTCAAGCACTGCCTGGGCCCGGTTCTTTTGCTCCGTAATCTCGTTAATTGTTTGCTGCAGGCGGGCGGCCATGTCGTTAATACTACGGGCCAGGTCGCCTATCTCGTTCGCGGAGTGCACACCCACCCTTCGCTCCAGGTTGCCCCGCGCTATATCCCGAGAAGCCACCGTAATCTCGTTAAGGGGTTGAATTACCCGCCTGTACAGGACCCAGGCCAGTGAAGCGGCGAAAATAATGGACACAACCACGGCCCCCATTATGCTTATTTTTTCCACGGCATACAGTTCCAGCAGGGTGAAAAAAATAAGCAACATAAAAAAATAACTGGCCACGGGTCGCCAGCTAATCCCTTTTAAAAAACGCCATACCCTCAACCGGATACCTCCCTAAACCTGTACCCGACCCCGTGTACAGTTTCAATGTACTGGGACATACCCGGGTATTTCCCCAGCTTCTGCCTCAGGTGTCTTATGTGCACGTCTACCGTCCTGGAATCGCCGGCGAAATCGTAACCCCATATTTTTTCCAGCAGCTGCTCGCGGGTAAAAACCTTTCCCGGTTCCAGCGCCATGAACCGGAGAAGTTCGAACTCCTTCGGGGTCAAATCCTGTTTTTCACCGTCCACTCGCACTTCAAAACGTTCCTGGTCTATTACCAGCCGGCCCAGTACCAGTCGCTTGGTCTTTCTATCACCCCCGCCCGTACCGGTTACGTCAAACCGGCGCAAACGGGCCTTGATACGAGCCAGCAGTTCACGAGGGCTGAAGGGTTTTGTCACATAATCATCGGCGCCAATTTCCAACCCCAGGATGCGGTCCAGTTCCTCACCGCGGGCACTGAGCATAATAACAGGTATGGAACGGGTTTGAGGATCTTGGCGCAGTTGCCTGCACACCTCCAACCCGTCCATTGATGGAAGCATTATATCCAGCACCACCAGGTCGGGCTTTTCGTCCCGGGCCTTTTCCAAGGCTTCAAGACCGTCATATGCCGTCAATACTTCAAATCCTTCCCGCTTCAGGTTGAACTTGATCAACTCGACTATATTCTCCTCGTCATCCACCACCAGCACTCTGTACACAGGTCATCATCCTCCAGTCAGCATAATAAGTGAAGCCATGCGCCCTGTACGCCCCTTTTGACCGCGATGAGAAAAAAAGACGTCACCATGGCAGGCGGTACAATATCCCGCCATGGTAATATTCTCTTCCTTGATCCCGGCCCGCAGTAAAATACGGCGGTTTATTTCAGGCAAATTCAACATCCAGTGGCCGGGACGGCTATTAACGGCCAGGCCGGTTTCACCCGGCAGGCATTGAACGACTTTTTCCATAACAGGCGCGTCCACCTCGTAACAGCACGGGCCGATGGACGGCCCCACGGCCGCAACAATATCCTCCGGCCTGCAACGGTGTTTTTGCACCATGTGACGGACAGTCCGTTCACCGATACGAAGCACCGTACCCTTCCAGCCCGCGTGAGCCAAAGCCACTACCCGGCGTACAGGGTCCAGGAAAAACAAGGGCACACAATCGGCGTAATAACTGGACAACAGTAAACCGGGTACGCCGGTAACCAGGGCGTCAATACCCGGTAGCGCGTCCTCCCTGGAATAAGCACCCCTGCCGGCATGAATTTTGTCTACGGTAGCCACACGGTTCCCGTGTACCTGGTCTGCCGCCACCAGCCTGTCCAAACCGGCGCCCATCACCCTGCACACCCGCTTGCGGTTGGCGATTACATTTGCCGGGTCGTCCCCCACCTTAAAATCCAGGTTAAGGGTGTCAAATGGCGGCGGGCTGATCCCCCCGTCCCTGGTGGTGAACCCGTGTACCGCTACACCGGTCTTGTCCAGAGCCGGTGCGGCCAGGTAAGGGATTCCCTCCCGGTTTTTTTTAATGATGAATCCGTGCGCCATGCGGCACTTTCCCTTTCCACGATGTACTCTTTCGACTTTGATTGCGGTTTACCCCGCCTTGCCGGAACTCTCCAGTATCCTATCCAGCTCCCTTATGCGCTTGAAGACACGCTCCAGTTCCGCCCTGGCGGGTGACGATTGAATGAAACTCTCTATCTTGGAGGCTACAGCCAGGTAGGCAGCCTGCAGGTCGCTTGCCGTAAATTCCGAACCAGGGGTCAGCTCAACCGTCTCCTGCCAGGCCGGGACATAAGCGTCCAGCCCCAGCTTTTCGGGCACCAGCATGTTCATGGTTTCCAGTGCTTCGGGGTCCCCGTGAACCAGGAAAACCCTGCGCGGCTTGTTTTTTATCGCGCCCACCCACTCCAGCAATTCCTGCTGGTCGGCATGGGAGGAATAACCGTCAATGTTCCTGATGTCCGCCCGGACCGCGATTTCTTCGCCATGAATACGGATGGAAGTGGCGCCGTTCAAAAGACGATGGCCCTTGGTTCCCGGCGCCTGGTACCCAACGAACAACACGGTGCACTCGGGGCGCCACAGATTGTGCTTCAAGTGGTGTTTTATACGCCCGGCGTCGCACATGCCGCTTGCCGACAGTATGATTGCTCCACCATGAATCTCATTCAATGCCTTCGATTCATCGGTGGTGCGGGAAAAACGCAGCACAGGCATGGTCAGGGGACTGTCACCGGACTTGATTAACTGCCTGGTTTCGGCGTCAAAGCAATCGGGGTGTCTGCGGAAAACTTCGGTGACCGCCACGGCCATGGGACTGTCGATATAAACATCCACCGGAGGCAGTTTGCCGGACACATACAGCAAGTTTATGTCGTACAGCAAATCCTGCGTCCGTTCCACCGCGAATGCCGGTATCACCAGGTTGCCGCCTTTCCGGTAAGTTTCTTCGATCACTTCCAGCAGCTTGTTTAACCTGTTTTCGCCCTTATCACGGCGCAAGCGATTTCCGTATGTGCACTCCATGATAACGTAGTCGGCATCTTCTATAATGGAGGGGTCTTTCACATAGGGTTTGCCCTGGCCGCCCAGGTCCCCGGTGAACACGAGTTTGGTCTGCTTGTTGCCCTCTTTGACCCACATTTCCAGAATCGATGAGCCCAGTATGTGCCCGGCATCCACGAACCGGACCGAAATATCATCGTCAAGTTGTATCATTTGATTGTATTGAACCCGTTCTATTTTTTTCACGTACCGGTAACCATCCTCGGCCGTGTAAATGGGACTTATAAGTTTTTTACCTGCCCTCTTCGCCTTGCGATTCAGGCGTTCAACCTCCATTTCCTGGATATGCCCGCTGTCCGGCAGCATCACCTCTAGTAAATCAACGCTGGCCGCGGTGGCCAGCGCCCGGCCGTTAAAACCGTGCTTGAAAAACCTGGGCACCTGCCCGCTGTGGTCAATGTGGGCATGAGTCAGCAATAAATAATCCACGCTTTGAGGGGCAACGGCAAAGGGCTGGTAATTACGCTCCCTGATCATCCGTGGCCCCTGAAACATGCCACAATCAACCATTATTTTTTTGTCTGCTGTTTCCACCAAGTGACATGATCCCGTTACTGTTTGGGCCGCGCCCAAAAAAGTGATATGCATGCAGTTGCCTCCAATACCCTTTATTCAAGCCAGCATGTTTTTTGCTAGTAAGTTAACTATTCACTGCATTTCCGTCATTCCCTGCCGAATAAAGTCAAAAACTAATTCCACCCTTGACATAAAAAGACGCAAGTCATACATTAATAAAGGGTAAAAAGGGAAAGGGGTGCTTACACCATGCCTATTTACGAGTTTCGTTGCCGTAAATGCGGACACCGTTTTGAAAGACTTTGTGCCATGGGCGAAACCGGGGAAAAATTGCAGTGCCCGCATTGTTCAGAGCCGGCACCCAGGCGAGTCATGTCGGGTTTCTGCACCGCCGGTAGCAGCGGCGGAAACGGTGGCGGAAGCAATTGCAGTTCGTGCAGTTCCGGCAATTGCAGCAGCTGCGGCCACTAGGTGGCCCTGGGGGCAGGGGTGAAAAATTAAACCGGGCATACCCATAATATACTGGTAAAGGCAGCCCGGTGAGGCCGCCTTTTCCCCTTAACTGATACAAACCATCTCCACGTCATCTATGACCACGCTGTTGTTGTTACCCGTGAGGGGCCGGAATATAAAGCGCAACTCGGCTCTATCGGTGCCCCTGGGTAGAACACCCGTGGTAAACCGAAACTGCTGGTAAGTTCTGTCTGGTATGGCCGTGGGATTGAAAGCCGGGTCCACCCGCCCGATAAAACGCCCCTGCCCGTCGTATACGTATACCGGCACCTCCAGGACGAATCGCGACATACCCAACTGCCGGATTCTTTCCCGCGCCCAAAAGGTAATCCGGTAATTAAGCCCGGGACCGGCGGGTACGGATTGCCTGAGTACGGCCTGCCGGTTCGGGTTAGTTCCAAGTTCAGCGGCGAAATTACCGCCGTGAGCGAGCCCGGAACGGCTTGCGTTTATACTGGCCCAAAACCTTGGTGTTGTAATGTTTTGCCAGTTCTCGAACCCGGGATTGGCCAGCATGTTAGTCCTGGGACAACGACCCGGCTGTGGTCCCGGCACCACCGGCCTGGATACAACCTCGATCCTGGCCTGCACGAAACGGTTGCGCAGTTCCAGGGCCACGTTCTCCGCGCGAATGGTAAAGGTGCCTGGGGCTACGAAATTACCCTGCCTGTTGCGCAAATCCCAGCTGGCAGTGTAGGTGCGACATGCTCCCGGCCGTAGAACCTCCCTACCCCGCACCTGGGTGAAAAACCGGTCATCCGACCAGCGCCACACCACCCTGCCGTTTTGCAAAGCCACCACATCAAAACGCTGCCCGGTTGTGTAGTTCAGCGTTATCGTCCTGGTGGAAACGTTGCACTTTGTAAACGTAATAGCTACTACTTCTCCACGGCGATATTGCCTGCGGTCCGTGGCCAGGATATAACGGATACCGCTCACGGTGGTTGATGCAAAGGTACCCCCGGCCTGCCTCATGGCCGGCAAACCGGCACCTAGACGCTGCAGCACTTCATTAAGTGACTCCCCGTCATTTCCCGTATAAATTTCCATCCTCTATCCCTCCTTCCGGCAATTAAACTCTGTACCAGAATATGTGCCGGGGAGGGTAAAGGTTCAAAAATCAATTGTTATTTTTAAATTTCCGGTAAAACAGGTGTTCCAGCAGCAACACCGTCAATACTCCCAGCACGAAGCCGTTGCCGGCCACGGGACGCAATGCCCCGGGGAAGGTGTTGACAGTGTCTGCCGGCAAAAATGAAACAATAACTCCCACCAGCAGGGGAAGGCCCACAACCAGGCCGTCTTCCAGCCCGAAACCGCTCCCGTCACCAAAAGCCACCACCAATCCCGCGGCCACCTGGGAACACATGACATATAAAAGCACGGTGCCGGTAACCACCGGGGGAATATGGCCGGCAAAAGCAATGGCCCCGGGTAGGAACGAGAGTAACAACAAAGCCGCCGCGGCGGGTAAAATGGCAAACCTGGACGCATTACCGGTAACAGCGATAATGCCGGGACTCAGTGAAAAATTTACCGGGCCTATAACGCCGAACAAGCCAGACATGATATTACCCAGGCCGGTTATGGAAATTCCTCTGCGCACACGGCCGGTCATGTCACCGGGTTTTATCAACGTGCCTACCGATTGTATCGACCCCAGGTCGTTGATGGAAAGCGCCAGGAAACAAACCAGGAATGAAAACAGCAACCCGGGTTCAATATGCAGTCCGGGCAAAAAACCGGTAAAAAACCATGCCGGTGGCGCTCCGCCTTTAAAAACCCCACCTGCCTCGCCCGAAAACGCAACCAGGTATGCCAGGCTACCGGCAATGAACGCCCAAACAATTATAGTGGACTTCCATATTCCCGTGAGCACCCTGCCGGCCGCCAGCATCAACAACCCCAGAAACAAGGCGAAGCCCAGGTTGAAAAGCGGGGGCGAAGGTGATCCGGGTGGAAAAATGAGCTTCATTATGGCGGGTGTCATGGTAAAGGCAATCAGCAGTAAAATTACCGCCACCACCCGGGGTGTGAACAATACGGCCAGCCTGTTGTACAGGCCGCCGGCACTAACGGCAAAAAGGATGACTCCTCCCACCAGGATGGAAGTGTAAACTGCGGCCATATCCCCGCCGCGTGACGCAACAATTCCCACCAGCAATACAGTGGCCGGCCCGGCAATTAGTGGTAACCTGTGCCCCCACAGAACCTGCACCACCATAACCAGCCCGGAAATAAAAAACAGTTTTTGCAGGTATAAAACCTGCTCGGCAAAATTTACAAAATGAAAACCTGCCACCACATTGCCGACAATGATAATTGTGGGCACGGTAATGACAAACCACTGCAGGCCGTGCATCAACAACTCCCCGGCGGGAAGCCGGTCATCCAGCCCGTATTTCAGATCAAACTTGCCCATAAAGAATCCTACTTTCAATATCGAAGATTTACTTAAGAGGTTATTACGCAGGCTCCGGTATGTCAAGGACGTGGTATGTGGCATCACAAGTATTTAAGGATATTTTAATAATTTAGTAATTGATATGTAACCACTGTATTCTAAACTGCAATTAATACTTAGAATTAAATTTAAAACAGGGGTGAATCGATGGACAAGTACGTTTGCACGGTTTGCGGCTACGTTTATGACCCCGCCGAAGGGGCGGACGGCGTGGAGCCGGGAACTCCTTTCGAACAGCTTCCAGGCGACTGGGTGTGCCCGGTATGCGGCGTGGGGAAGGACCAATTTGAAAAGGAATAAATGGGGGTGATTTAGCATTGGCATGGAGCATAACCAAGTTCAGCGGCGAGGAAATAGTTAAACTGGCCGTGGAAATTGAAAAACAGGGACAGAAGTTTTATGAAATTGCCGCCGCCAGGGTAACTGATCCCGAAATAAAAAGCATTTTTGAATTCCTGGCTGGCGAGGAAAAGCAACATATAAGCGATTTTGAAAAACTGGGCGAAACACTGCCCCGGGACTTTACCCCAAACGAAAGCTATGTCGGGGAATACGGTGATTATATCAAAGCGCTTATAGACAACCACGTGTTCAACCACGATAATATCGAAAAGTTCCTTCCGGATATCAGCGTTCCAAGGGAAGCGCTGGCCGTGGCATTCAGGTTCGAAAAAGATTCCATACTTATTTTCCAGGAACTGTACAATGTGGTAGACGACAAGGGTAAGGAGGTCCTGGGCAAGCTAATCGAACAGGAAAAGCAGCACATAAGAAAACTGGCAACGGACATCGTCCCATACAATTAGTTTTTTCCATTGACCGCATGCCACTTTACACGCCACTTTATATACCTTTCACGCCGGTTTTCCAGCAAGTAATAAATTAAATGTATTTTGGATTTTCCTAAACCCCCTGCCGGCGTTGCCGTTGGTATACAAGCAAACGGGGTCCAACTCACGGGCTCCGTTTGTTTGCTTGTGTTCCACCGCACTGGCTGGCGCCGCTAGCGTGCCCGCCGGTAATAGAGCCGGTACGGGCCCGGCGGCACCGGTAATCTCGTGTTTAATAATTATCCGGTTATGTGTTACAACAGGTTTTGCGTTATAATGAGGGAGACTGGAAATATAAATAACGGGGGTGTGGAAAATTGGAAAGCAAGCTGGCAAAGGCAATAAAGCTGAAATATCCACCGGTAGCCATTCTGTGGACGGATGAAAAACCCGCCGGGGCCCTGCAATTCAAGGAAGGGCGCTGGGGTTGCGTCATCGGCATGCTCAGGGGTGCCGCCATGGGCAAAACCGCCGTTTTTGACCGTAAAACCTTCGGCTGCCCGGGCGGGGGAACAGGGCTGGGATTCGGCAACCAGTACGAAAACATGCCCTGGGGAATCGGCCACTTCCTTTCCACCGGAAACAAGGAATTTGCCAGTTCCGAAGTGGGCCGGCAGGTGGTGCGGAACTTGCCCGCCATAGAACAAGGCGAGGGGTACTGTAAAACTCCCGAGCTGGGCTACAAGTTAATCAACGCGTTGCCCATGCGGGATATACCCGCCAAGTACGTGGTGTTCAAGCCACTTGACAAGGTGACCGGAGATGAAAGGCCGGTGGTAATCGTGTTCCTGGCCAACCCGGACCAGCTTTCAGCGCTCATCGTGATGACCAATTACGCCAAGGAGCCGGGCAACAACGTCATCGCCCCTTTCGCCGCCGGTTGCCACAGTATCGGGATCATACCTTACAGGGAAGCCGAATCAGACAATCCCAGGGCGGTGCTGGGCCTGTACGACATTTCGGTAAGAAAGCTGGTTGACAAGGACATCCTTTCCCTAACGGTACCGTACAAAATGTTCCTGGAAATGGAGAACAACGTGGAAGGCAGCTTCCTTGAAAAACACGAGTGGCAAGAAGTCCTTCAGCGAGTTCAGGCTTAAAAATCATGGTTAGTTATACAGGTTTAAGCCTGGCTCTCTATATTTCCACAAGTATTACATCAATACCTATTTTTCTGATCCTGTTCCAGGGAACCACGATTTCTTCTTCGCGACCCAGTATACCTATCAAGCGCCCGGCGCCGTGACCGGGCAGGATGATGGCATTGACCCGCCCCTCATCCAGGTTGATATCTATATCCTTAATCGGTCCCAGGCGGCGCCCGTCCGATATATTTATCACTTCGCGCATGCGCAGGTCCGACACCTTCACCACCATAAAGCACCCCCCATATCATGTATATGAGGGGTGCGCCTAATTCTGAACAATTACCGGGCTATGCATCAAAAGGAAAACTTGCCGGGCTCGTAAAACAAATTGTGGCAGTTAAAGGCGGGCACGGCTTGTTCGCTGCCGGGTACAGTGGCTCCGCAAGCCGGCAATGACACGAATACCTGGATTGATACAACAATGGCGATAACAAGGGTGATAAAAGCAAGTATTATTTTGTTCACCGGCAATACCTCCCGGCGGGACAGCCCCTTAATGCTAATCAAGCAACACTATGCCATGTAATCATTTCCGCGGGAATTAAAAACAAACTACCGATGATAGATACATATAGATACTAAACCCGCGCTCCACAAGCCGCCGGCGCCGGAAACAATTTTTATGTCAAATTATCTTATATATGCTTGCGCATGTGGTTTAACGCCGCTTTTTCCAGGCGGGAAACCTGGGCCTGGGAAATACCTATTTCTTCGGCCACTTCCATCTGGGTCTTGCCTTCGAAAAAGCGCAGGGTCAGGATCAACTTTTCCCGGTCGCTGAGCTTGCGCAGCGCGTCCTTGATGGCGATACCCTCGAGCCAGTTGGCATCCAGGTTCTTGTCATCGCCTATTTGATCCATTACAAAAATGGGGTCCCCGCCGTCATGGTAAATGGGTTCGAAAAGCGAAATAGGCTCCTGAATGGCGTCCAGCGCAAACACAATATCTTCCCTGGGCATTTGCAATTCGCTGGCAATCTCATTTACAGAAGGTTCACGGGAATGCTTGTTAACCAGGCTGTCACGCACCTGCAGCGCCTTGTAGGCCACATCCCGCAGCGAGCGACTTACGCGAATGGGGTTGTTGTCCCGCAGGTACCGCCTGATTTCACCGATAATCATTGGTACCGCGTAAGTGGAAAACTTGACATTCTGGGAAAGATCAAAATTATCAATGGCCTTCATCAAGCCTATACAGCCCACCTGGAAAAGGTCATCCACGTACTCGCCGCGGTTGGTGAATCGCTGGATTACGCTGAGCACCAACCGCAGGTTACCCTTGATCAGCCGGTCTCGCGCCGTGGTGTCGCCCTTGTGCATGGCTTCGAAAAGTTCCTTCATCTGGGCGCCGGTTAATACTGGAAGTTTGGATGTGTTTACACCACAGATCTCTACCTTGTTGACCAGCATTTGCCCCCACCTTTTCCCGGTGTTATTTGCGACAACTCAATTTCATTATTACCCTGCACCGGGGGATTTATACGCCGGGGCATTTTGCCGCCTGCCTTCATTCCATGCGGTTGATCTCTTTTTTCAACCGCTTGATGATCCTTTTTTCCAGCCTGGAAATGTATGACTGGGATATGCCCAGCATATCCGCCACTTCTTTCTGGGTTTTTTCCCTGCCGCTGTTGAGCCCGAATCGAAGCTCCATGATGGTTCTTTCACGCCCGTTTAATTTTTGCAAAGCCAGGTACAGCAGTTTGCGGTCCACTTCTTCTTCAATATACTTGTATATAATATCGTTTTCGGTGCCCAGTACGTCGGAAAGAAGAAGCTCGTTACCATCCCAGTCGATGTTCAGCGGCTCGTCGAATGACACCTCGGTTCTGGTCTTGTTGTTGCGGCGCAGGTACATCAAGATCTCGTTTTCGATACAACGGGAAGCGTACGTGGCCAGCTTGATCTTTTTACAGGGATCGAATGTGTTGACGGCCTTAATCAGGCCGATGGTGCCTATGGAAACCAGGTCTTCTATGCCCACCCCCGTGTTTTCGAACTTGCGCGCTATGTAAACCACCAGCCGCAAATTCCTTTCGATCAAAACACTGCGTACCGCGCCGTCCCCGGATTCCAGCTTGTTGATCAGGTATGATTCCTCATCTGTGCTCAGCGGGGGCGGCAGGGCCTCGCTGCTGCCCACGTAGTACACCCCCGGTTCCATGCCCAGGCGTGCCAGTATCTTAATCAATGCCAGTCGCAAAACAAGCTTTATTTTCCAGAACCGGTCCAACAATCTCCCTCCTTCTACGGACACCTTTTACAGGCGTGACCGGCCGCACCCCGCGGTTCGAGCATCTCAAGCCGCCGGCACGTCGTTCAGTAGCGCCGGTGGAACAAGGGCGCTGCAGGGAGCGTCACCGTGCAGTTTCTCCCCGCACAGGGCCACCACCACACCGGCTTTGACACGGTGACTGATTCCTCCCTGCACCAGTTCAACGGAATCGGGCCTAAAACCCAATAGCCAGCCGTATTCCCGGCCCACCGAACGGTAAGGAATGGGGCGAAAATGCCCCCTGGCGATTTCTTCACCCAGTTCCCCCAGTATTTCGGGGACACGATCCAGCCCCTTTCTTTCCACCGCAAGGCACACTTTTTCCGGCAGTAATTCTTTCAATGAAGTGTATTCCACCACCACCACCGGTTTCCCGGTAACAGGGTCGGCAAGACTGTTGCCGGTATCAATCATTGCCGCCAGGCGGGCCAGGCGGCCCTCGAAATGGATTACCAGTTCGGCTTTAAGCAAAGGCAACATCAACAGTTTCCTTAACCGCGCCGGGACAATTCTGCCCAGGGTCCAGTAAACAACCAGGGATAATAACACAGCGTACCAGAGGTAAGCGTCAATCGCCTGCATTACGCCGGCGACAATACCACCGGAATAATTACTGTGCAGGAAGGTTGTGATTCCCTGTACGGTACCTCCCAGGGCAAAGGTTACCAGGTAAAAGTATCCCAGAAGAACCAGCGCCTTGCCGGGTGGCCGGGGTAAAAAAACAGTAGCCACCATCAAGGCGGAAACCAGCAGCTTGTAACCCGGGGCAAGCAATGCATGCACCGGGGGAAAGAACAAGGCCAGCGAGTACAGCGCCCCAATGGCTGATCCCCCCAAAAGCCGCCACCGGTTGTAGGGGACCCTTCCCAACCTTGCAGTCACCCACAGGATCATCAAGTTCATTACCAGGCTGCCTACAAAAACCTGGTCCACGTAAACCACGTAAGCTGGCATATCGTCCTCACCGGGGCGGGACAAAAAGCCCCTGTTATAAAGGTATGGCCCGTACCCGGGTTTTATGAAGGATTAGTACAGGGCGCCTGCTTTTCGGAGCATAAAAAAGCCCCGGCTATATTATACATGCCGCGGCTGGTAAATTTTGTTATTTATTGTCTATTGAATTCCTTTTCTCTTCGACACTATCTACGACGGAGAAAAGCGGGAATGTCCAGCTCGTCGTGGGTGGAAACGGGCTTGGTTCCGGCGTCGTTGTCTTTCCTTTTTTGTTTATGATTCCTGGAGAAAACCTTTTGATCAAACCCGGTGGCAATAACGGTTACCCGTACTTCGTCTTCCATGCGCTCGTCAATAACGGCACCGAATATGATGTTTGCCTCGGGATCGGCCGCCTGGGCGATGATTTCCGCCGCCTCGTTAACCTCGAATAACCCGAGGGATGCCCCGCCGGTAATATTCAACAGCACCCCACGGGCGCCTTCTATGGATGTCTCAAGCAGCGGGCTGGATATGGCGCCCCGCGCCGCCTCCATGGCCCGGTTGTCGCCGCTGGCCCGGCCGATACCCATCAGGGCCGAACCGGTTTCCTTCATGATGGTTTTAACGTCCGCAAAATCCAGGTTTATCAGCCCAGGTACGGCAATCAGGTCTGAAATGCCCTGCACGCCCTGGCGCAACACGTCATCCGCAATCCTGAACGCCTCAACGATGGATGTGTTTTTCTCCACCACCTGCAAAAGCCTGTCGTTGGGTATGGTGATCAGGGTATCAACCTTGTCTTTCAGGTTTTCAATACCAATCTCCGCCTGTTGCATACGCTTTTTCCCCTCGAAGGTGAAGGGCTTGGTCACCACGCCAACCGTAAGCGCCCCCAGGTCCTTGGCCACTTCCGCCACCACCGGCGCTGCGCCGGTGCCTGTTCCGCCTCCCATGCCCGCGGTAACAAAAACCATATCGGCGCCCTTCAGGGCTTGTTCAATGTCCTCCTTGCTTTCTTCCGCCGCTTTTTGCCCGATGTCGGGATTGGCGCCGGCACCCAGCCCCTTGGTCAACTTGGCACCAATTTGAATTTTATTATTGGCCAATGCCATTTGCAGGGCCTGTGCATCGGTATTAACCGAAATGAATTCCACGCCTTTCAAACCGGCGTTAATCATCCGATTCACGGCGTTGTTTCCCCCGCCACCAACCCCGATAACTTTGATGTTTGCAAACTGGTCCAGATCAAGTTCAAAATCAAGCATTGGAAAATTTCCTCCTTTTCGGGGGCAGATTTATACTGAATGAAAGTCATTGCAGCCAGTTGAATAAACGGCTGACTATACTTCCCTTCTCCAACCTCCCCTTCACCCCGGTCAAATGAGCCTTTCTGGCTCCCCAAAGAGCCGCACCAATGGCGTTGGTATAACGGTACAGTTCACCCTCCGGTACACTTTCCGGCGCCACCCGGCAGTTGCCCAAACGCACCGGCATGGCCAGGTGTTTTTGGGCCAGTTCCGCTAATCCCGTAAGGAGAGAACCGCCCCCGGTTAAAACAGCCCCTCCGGGTAAAGTGTCGGTTAAGTTTAGCTTTCGTACAAAACGGGCCACAAAACCAAGTATCTCATCCACCCGGGAATGT
Source organism: uncultured bacterium (assembly GCA_965539975.1). Lineage (GTDB taxonomy): Bacteria > Bacillota > Desulfotomaculia > Desulfotomaculales > Desulfallaceae > CBETWA01. Next base: position 57,412 of record CBETWA010000010.1, read on the forward strand.
ACCACCCGGTTTACAAGGTCCCCTGGAAAGGCACGCTCGCCCGTACCCGAAACAGACCGGACGCGCACGTGTCCTTCTGCCCGTGCCAGCCCGTACCGGGTTTTAATTGTTTCAGCTTCATCCAGCGTGGTGTGTAACACCAGGGCCAGGTCCGAGGTTATATGGCCGGCCCCTGCCGGAAACACATCTATGTCAATGATTGAACCTTGATTTATGTAAGCCACCCGCGTAAGCCCGGCACCAATATCCACCAGGACTACACCCAGTTCCCGCTCCACGCCGCTCAGCACCGCCTCGGCAGCGGCTTGCGGCCCGGCCAGTGTCTGTTTTACCTTTAGCCCCGCTGTGTGAAAACAACTGTTCAGCTTTTCCATGTCTTCACTTCCCGCCACCACGGCGGCGGCTTCCACCGCCAGTTCCCGGCCCTTCGTTCCCGGCGGCCGGTCCAGGAGCTTGCCGTCCATATAGTACCTGTTATCAACCAGCTGAACAATGGCATGGTCGCCCGGGGTACCGGGGAAGAAAACATCCCGCTGTATCTCCAGCAGTTCACGGCGGGTAATTCTTTTTTTACCTTCAATGATCCTGGTGGCAGTCCCCCGCTTTACACCCATGCCGGGCAAATCAATACAAAGATAAACAAAAGTTATGTTGACCCCGGCCGCCAGCTCAGCTTCCGCGACAGCCCTTCTGACGGAACCCGCCGCGTCATCCAGGTTTGTTACCCTGCCCCTGTCAAATCCCACCGAAGGGCTGTATCCCAATCCCGCTATTTCCTGCCCGGCCCCCGTTGCTGAATTCAACACAGCCACGGCGATACCGGACGCGCCCGCGTCCAGCCCCACCACCACACCTTTTTCAGAACCGGCCAAAGGGGGTTCCCTCCAACCCACCTGTTTTGTTATTTCTTTCTTAAGGCTGTAAAATTCAACACTAAGTACCAATTCCCTTTTTTATTGTTTAATTTTGTGTTTTAACAAGTAACGGCGAATGATGGCCAGGTTCTGGAACAAGCGTACACCAAAAGCCACAACCGCGGCCAGGTACAGGTCAATTCCCAGCCGGTCACCTATAAAGGTCAGCCCCGCGGCCAGCAAGGCGTTACTGAAGAAACCCGTGACAAATATGGCATGATTGAACTTGTCCTCCATGGCCGCTCGGACACCGCCAAAAACCGAGTCCAGGGCTGCCAGCACCGCCACCGACATATACTTGGCGTAATCCTGCGGTAGGAACACCGGTATGTTGAACCCGATCAGGATGCCGATTCCCAATCCCGCAGCGGCCAGCAGTATACTGATCCACATTTGATTTCACCCGTCCCTTTTCTATTATTTTTATCTTGCTGTTCCGCCGTTAGCGGTTACCGGAAAAAGCCGGTATGGTCAACTTTTGGTGTTTCTCCACGGTTACTTCAATGTCAAGCTCCCGCAGGTATTCTACAAGGCCGCCCGGCAATTCCAGGGTACCGGCCAGAGCGTCCGGGTCCCCGATGGCGAGAACCTGGTACGGCGGCACCACCCGCTGGGTATTGATATTGATAAAGTCTCCCGCCAGCCTTATTTCAGTGGTGGCTATAATACGCTGGCCGTTGATGGAAATTGCCTCCGCACCTGAACCCCATAACTCGTTAACCACTTTAAGCAAGTCCTCGGCAAGAATGTAAACACCCCGGTGTATTCTTCCCAATTCGCCCTCGCCGGGGTTGTCAAGTACCACCTCAATTCCGGGCCCGGTTACGGTAACCAGCCCGGCCATCATACGCGCCTTTTCAAGCTCGCCTTTCAAAGCATTAAGGGCTTCATTTTTGCCCCGGTTAACCTGGTCCAGCTTATAGGTCAGGTCACTGATTTCCTTTATTAGCGCCTCTTTTTCCCGGTCGATTTGTTTTAGCTCGTCCACCATGTCCTGGGCCCTGTCCGTCGTAATACCTGCAGGCCGGTTGATCACACGAAACTGCACCGCCAGCATCAATCCCAGTATTACCGCAACAAGCATGATGGACACGTAACCGGTGGTTTTATTTTTCACCCACTACACTCCCCGTCAGTTTTTGGGCTCGGCATAATTAAAGGTTAGTGTACCTGAATAAGCCGGTATGGTTAACTCGTCAACTTTTTTAACATCCACCTGGATACCCCACATTTGCAAATATTCCACAACCCCTGTTTTCATTTTCAGGGAATTGGCCAGCGTATCCGGGTCACCCAGGGCTGAAATGACAAATGGCGGGCTAAGGCGCTGGTTCTTATTGATCAGCACGGTGGGGCCGACGCAGCGCACTTCCGTGGTGGTAATCACGCGCTGGTTGTTTATGGCGATGGCCCTTGCCCCGGCTGCTTTCAATTCATTTAAAACACTGAGAATATCCTCGTCGTGCAACACAAAATTACTGGGGTCCTGCCCCGGCTGAAGTACGATGGGGCTGTCGTTCAGGATAACCTCAACCCCGGGCCCTTTCACCTCGGTTACCCCGGCCAGTTCGCGCACCCTGTTAAGCTCCTCTTTGAGCATAACCAGCTCGGGTCCCGCAACCGCCTGGTCCAGCCGGTCTCTGAGATCGTATACTTTAAGTTTTAGCCGTTCCCTGTCCTGCCTGGCTTGCTCCACTTCCTGAGAAAGAACAATGGCCCTTTCCAGGGGGGGCGATTGTTTGGAAATCTCCCGGGTCACCCGGAACTGGACCGCCAGGATTATACCCATTACAAGCCCCACCAGGAGCAATATCCAGTAGTATGACTTCATTTTCATAACCGGCCCTCCAGTTTTACCCCATTATTCCCTGTACTTGACCACCGGTGAGCTGATGATGGAAAAATCAACATACTCAATGCTCTTTGCGTTCCGGTTACGCAATTCATTTAGCACCTGCACAATGTAGCCGCCCTTGCTTTCCACGTTTTCCGGCAGGCCCAAGCGGCATTCCACTCCTTCCAAGGTGTAAAGGGTCACCCGGCCGTCACTTCCCATATTGATTTCCGAAAGGTCGGCCAGTAATTCCGCGGGTAATTGCAGCACCACCTGCAGCGCTTTCTCTAGGTTTTCTCCCTCGATTTTGCGACCGGGCTTTAAAACTTCTACCGGCACCCCGGTAATAACCGGCAGGCCGGTTGTACTTACTTTACCTGGGCGCAAATAGTAACCCTCTTCGTCAATTTCCGCGAACTCACCCTTTGCCACCACAAGAGCCACCGGGGTCCGCTCTGTAACACGTATCAAAACAGTGGAGGGAAATTTTCTGCTTATTTCCACACTTTTTACCACGGGCAATGCTTCAACCCGTGCTGCCGCTGTTTTCATGTCAACCTTAAATATATTCACACCGGTAATAATACCCGACACTTTGACAACTTCCGCCGCGGCCAGGGTTGCATTGCCCCGAACCACAATATTGTCAATCAGAAACAACGGCGATTGAAACAATATGTAAACGGCAATAAAAAGTATGAACAGAAAAAAAAAGCTTTGCCAGTATCTAAACTTTCTTGTCACGGACCGGTGGGTATCATCTCTCATACTTGCTCCACATCCAGGAACCCATTGATATTTTTACACCATTATTATTATAGAACACGTGGCAATACTTGTCCAAATAAAATCCAGTCCTGTATCAACACCTGTGTTTTGTAAATATTATAAAACCCTTGCTTTTTATTACAAGATCAACCAGCCAAGTTGCCTGTAATTTAAGAAATTTTTAACTTTTACCGGGCAGCCTTGTCCCCCATAAAACCAAAAAAGAGTCCACAATTAACTGTGCACTCGAATGATGCGCGCCCCCAGGGCGTTGTATTTATTTTCAAGCCTCTCGTACCCGCGGTCTATATGTTCCACCCTTTCCAACACCGTTCCGTCTTCCGCCGCCAGCGCCGCCAGTACCAGGGCCGCTCCGGCTCTAAGGTCGGTAGCTTCCACCGTGGCTCCGGAAAGCTGGTGTATACCCTTGACCACCGCCGTGTGTCCTTCCATCCGGATGTCCGCTCCCATGCGGCGCAACTCCATTACATGCTTATACCTGTTTTCAAAAATTGTCTCCGTGACCATGCTGGTACCATCGGCGATGGCGAGCAGGGCCATGAACTGCGGTTGCATGTCGGTGGGAAACCCGGGATAGGGCATGGTCTTTATATCCACGGCCACTGGTCTCTTACCGGTTGCTACTCGAACCTGGTCCTCTTTCACCTCCACGCAAGCACCGGTTTCTCGCAACTTGTTTATTACAGGTTCCAGGTGTTCCGGAATTACGTCGGCTACCACCACGTCCCCGCGGGTAATGGCCGCCGCCACCATGTGGGTTCCCGCTTCTATGCGATCGGGAATCACCCTGTGTTCAACGCAACCCGAAAGCGAATCCACCCCCGTAACTCTTATGGTATCGGTTCCGGCACCCTTGACCTTGGCACCCATCTTGTTCAGGAAATTCTGCAAGTCCACTATTTCGGGCTCCCGGGCGGGGTTGCGGATGATGGTGTTTCCCCCGGCCATTACCGCCGCCATCATCAGGTTTTCCGTGGCCCCCACGCTTGGCAAATCCAGGTATATTTCAGCTCCCTGCAATTTATCGGCTTTAGCGTTTATATAACCGAATTTTTCCGTAATCTGTACACCGAGCGCGTGCAGGCCCTTCATGTGCAGGTTCATCGGCCTGCTTCCAATTTGGCAACCTCCCGGGTAGGAAATGCGCGCCTGCCGGAACCGGCTCACCAGAGGCCCCAGTACAAGGTTCGAGGCGCGCATGCGCCGCATGAGGTCCTCGTTCACATCCTGACAGGTTATGTTTCGAGCATTGATACGCATGGTATCTTTTTCCCAAACCACGTCCGCTCCGAGGTGCACCAGAACGTCGCGCATCACCGCCACGTCCCGCAGCCGGGGAACACCCCTGATGATACACTCGCCGTCCAACAGAAGGCTTGCCGCCATAACGGGCAAGGTGGCGTTCTTGGAACCGCTCACGCGAACGGTCCCCTGCAGGCGATTCCCGCCCACAATCATAAACCTTTGCAATTGTCATCACCTCCGCTAGAACTCCCCCAGTTTCTGCACCTCCAGCAGCAGTTTGACACCGCATTTTTCTTCCACTTTCCGGCGAACTTTTTCCACCAGCCGCAGAACGTCCCTGGCGGTGCCGCCCCCGAGGTTCACGAAAAAGTTGGCGTGCTTGGAAGATACCTGGATGGCTCCCACCCTCATTTCCTTGCAGCCCGCCAGCTCAATCAACCTGCCCGCCGAGTCGCCGGGCGGGTTTTTAAAAACGCTGCCCGCATTGGGCCATTCCAGTGGTTGCGTGTTCCTCCGCCGGGACTGGTATTCTTCCATCTTACTCTTTATCTCTTCCCTGTCCGCCGGAATCCCATTGAACAGGGCGCCCGTGACGATTACACGGCGGCGGGAAAGGCAACTTTCGCGGTACATGAATTCAAGTTCAAATTTTTCGAAAACCACCCGGTTACCGGCATAGTCCAGCGCTTCTACCCGCAAGACACGGTCCCCCACCGAACACCCGTTGGCCCCGGCGTTCATCAACAGCGCCCCACCCACCGTACCGGGTATGCCGGCCAGAAATTCAAAACCGGCCAGGCCGTACCGGAGGGCCCGGTTCGCCAGGCGGGGCAGGGAAACTCCCGCTTCAGCGTAAATCTCGTTCCCGCGCACTTCCAGCGCCGATAGTCCCGGCCCCAGTTTTATTACCAGGCCCCGGATACCGCGATCGGAAACCAGCAGGTTTGTGCCGTTGCCGATAACCGTCACCGGCAAATTGCGGTTTTGGGCATAAACCAGTACCCTGCGCAGGTCTTCCAGGCCCGCAGGTTCAACCAGTATATCGGCCGGGCCGCCTATGCGCCAGCTGGTGTGGCCGCTCATGGGTTCTTGCTCCCTGATCCGGCCCTTTATGACTTCACCCAGCTCGTTGTAAACATCAGCACTGGCCAATGGCTAACTCCCCTTTAACCGTTCCAGTAGCGCCGAACCGGTTTTCCAGACGTCTCCGGCTCCCATGGTCAGGACCATGTCGCCTTCGCGAACATTTTTGACCAGGAAATCAACGGTTTCATCCCGGGTTCCCAGGTACAGGGGGCTTTTGCCGCTGCACGACTCTACCGCGTCAACGATCAGTTTTGCGGATACGCCTGCAACGGGCTTTTCCCCGGCGCTGTATATGTCGTTGATAATTAAAATATCGGCGTTACCGAAACAGTCGCCAAACCGGCGGTGTAGCAGGGAAGTTCTGGAATAGCGGTGGGGCTGGAAAACCGCGATTATGCGACCGGAGTGGGCCTGCCGGGCCGCGCGTAGCGTGGCGGATATTTCGGTGGGGTGATGCGCGTAGTCATCCACCACCGTAACGCCGCGCTCCCGCCCCATCAACTGGAACCTCCTGCCTGCGCCCCTGAATTCACGCAATACTCGCGCCATCTCGGGAAAAGAAAGACCGATATAACGCCCCGCCGCAACCACGGCCAGCGCGTTCGCCAGGTTATGCCTGCCCGGCAGCGCCAATTCCAGGCGGCCCAGGTGTTGCCCCCGGTAATACACTTCCCCGCCAGAAACCCTGTGGTTCAGCAGTATATCCTTCATCACGTAGTCAGCATCCGAGTAATCAAGGGCGTATGAAAACACTCTTTCCCTGCACGCACCGGTCACTTCCCTGACACCGGCGTCATCATAACAGAGAACAGCGGCGCCGCCAGGCCTTATGCCACCAAGAAATTGCCGGAAAGCCTCAACGATCTCATCCACTGTCCCGTAATGGTCCAGGTGGTCGTCCTCGATGTTTGTTACCACCGCCAGGTATGGTTTAAGCTTCAGGAAAGACTTGTCGCTCTCGTCCGCCTCCGCCACCAGGTAATCGCCCCGTCCGAACTTGGCGTTACCACCTATGTCCGTCAATTCACCTCCGATTAATATTGTGGGGTCAAGGTGGCATTTTTCCAGAACCAGCGCCAGCATGGCGGTAGTGGTTGTTTTCCCGTGCGCTCCGGCCACGGCCAGGCCCTTTTGCCTGTTCATCAAAAGCCCCAGCAGGTCAGCCCGGTGGATAACGGGTATGCCATTTTCCTTGGCTGCCAAAAGCTCGGGATTGCCGGCATCTATTGCCGTGGACACCACCACAAGCTCGGCGTCCCGGATGTTTTCCCTGTTGTGCCCGGTGTATATTGTGGCACCCCGGGCTTTCAACCTGCCGGTGACCGGGGATTTGTTCAGGTCGGACCCGCGAACGTCCCGGCCCAGGTCGATAAGCACCCCGGCCAGGCCGCTCATTCCCACGCCCCCGATGCCTATAAAGTGAACCTTGCCCGGTATTTCTGTCACCCGTTGATCAACTCCTTCCTGCACCGGAGCGGTGCAAGTGCGGCAGCCCGGGAGGGGATATCTCATATTATGCTTGAATCATACGGGGTGTTACTTCCCCTTGTACAGGCCCCCGGGCTCGCCATCCCCCGGCCGCACCGCCATTTTTGCGCGGGCTCCGCGGCGGGGACTCGTCCAAATTAAATATAAAAAGCGTGTCACTGTCTCCAAGTCCGTTATCACAGCAGTTCCGCCAGCAAATCTATGATGTCGTCCAGCGCGCGGGGCCTGCCTATTTGCAGGCTGGCCCGTGCCATATCCTGCAACCGGCCCGGCGCGCTAAATAGTTCCTCCAGCTTTGCCACCAGCAAGTCTCCCGTTAGTTCCGCATCGCGGATCATTACCGCCGCGCCACGGGCTGCCAGCGCCCGGGCGTTATGTTCCTGGTGGTTGCCTGTGGCGTGGGGGTAGGGCACCAGTAGCGAGGGTAACCCGCGGGCCGTAATCTCGGCAATGCTGGCGGCGCCGGCACGGCCCACCACCAGGTCTGCCGCGGCCAGGGCTTCGGGCATTTCATAAAGGTATGGCAACACAGTCATATTGCCCGGAACTTCACCCCAGCCATTTTGGCCGAGCATGTCCATGAAGGCGTCGTGCTGGTTTTTACCCGTCACGTGCAACCATCTCAAGCCGGGTCGCCCGGCAATCCAGCCGGCTGCCGCTGCCACTGCGCTGTTCAAACTGCGGGCACCCTGGCTGCCGCCAAAGGAAAGCACGAACAGCTCGTCCCCCACCCCGTATTTAGCCCTGGCCGGTGACCGGCGAGCGGTGAGAATTTCACGGCGTACCGGCAGCCCGGTAAGCCGTGCATGTGCCCGGCGGGGAAAGTATGGCAGCGAATCTTCAAAAGTTACCGCCACCCGGTCTACAAACCGGGATAGAATCCGGTTGGTTACCCCGGGCAGCGCGTTCTGCTCGTGGATCAAGGTGGGTATTTTCATCCGGGCGGCGGCCAGCATCACCGGCCCGCACACGTAACCACCGGTGCCCACCGCCGCGTGCGGGGCGAAATCACGGATCAACCGCCTGGCTTCCCGGTACCCGGCTGTTACCTCCCAGGGCACTTTCAGGTTTTGCCATGACAGGCTGCGCTTGATACCCACCGCCCTGACGGAACGAAAATCAAGCCCGGCGGCGGGAACCAGGTCGGCTTCCAGGCCCCTGGCGGTACCTATATAAAGGATGGAACAGCCCGGGTACCTCCGGCGCAACCCACCGGCAATGGCCAGGGCCGGGTAAATATGCCCGCCGGTACCGCCCCCGGTGACAATAAAACGCAAGGGTTTCACCTCTTCATCGCGGTGTCGAGTACTTGGAAATATTCAGTAATATACCGATTCCCATCAGGGAAAAAATAAGCGACGTCGAGCCAAAACTGACAAATGGCAACGTGATTCCGGTAACCGGCAGCGTGCCCGTCACCACTCCTATGTTCACCAGCGCCTGCAGGGCAATGCCGGAGACCAGCCCGGCGGCAAGCATGCTACCAAACGCGTCCGGGCAGGTGATGGCTATTTTAAATCCTCTCCACACCAGTATCATAAACAGTGAAATGACCAGGCAACCGCCGATGAACCCCAACTCCTCGCCGATGGCAGCAAAAATAAAGTCAGTGTGCCGCTCGGGTAAAAACAGGAACTTGGAGTGCCGGCCCTGTCCAAGGCCCGTGCCTAGAAAACCCCCCGATGCCAGTGACATCAGGGCATTTAGAATGTTCCATCCCGCGCCCGTGGGATCGGCTTCGGGATCCAAGAAAGCCATGAGCCGCTTCATGCGGTAAGGTTCCACGATGATGGCAGCGGCCACCCCGGCAAACCCCGCTCCCGCCAGGGCGACCAGGTGTGAAATCCGCGCCCCGGCGGCAAAAAACATTATGTAAACAGTGCCCAGCAGCGTTGCAGCCGTGCCCATGTCGGGCTGAGCCAGAATCAGCAGGCTCGCTGCTCCGGCCACCAGCAAAAAAGGCATCAACCCGGAAAAAAAATCTTTCACCCGCTCCCGTTTTTTAGATAAGCCGTACGCGGTAAATATTACTATACATATTTTTACCAGTTCAGAGGGCTGGAAACTTAAAAACCCCAGGTTGATCCAGCGCCTGGCGCCAAGCACTTTGATACCAACGCCGGGAACCCACACCAATAGCAGCAACACAAAGGACACAACGAGCATTAAACCGGCCCAGCGTTTCAACCGCCAGTAGTCGTAGTTCATCATGATGAACATAGCGGCTATTCCCAGCAGCGCGCCAAACAGCTGCCGCTTGAAAAAATGAAAGGGATCACGAAACGGCCCCTCGGGGTCGCCGGCGAAATAAGCGCTGGAGCTGAACACCATGACCAGGCCAATGCTTAACAAAACCAGAACCGTCAAGAACAGGACAAAATCGGGCGACCTCTTGCGCAAACCCATTTAGTTATCCCCCTTGCAAACCGGGTATTGACAGCTTACTCCGCCGGGCCCGGTATCCCCGGTACCGGCAGGGGTTTTGTCCCACTTCGGGAGGTTCCCCGGGGAATCTTTACCCGGGATCCGGCGCAACCCGGGTGAGTGCCTTTTCCCACACCCGGCTTGAGAACGGGGGACCGGGCTAAACATGCCCCTTAGCCGCTGCAAGTTCCCGTACGATATCCTTAAACAGGTTGCCCCGTTCCTCGTAATTCCTGAACATATCCCAGCTGGCGCAAGCCGGGGAAAGCAAGACCACATCCCCGGGGCGAGCGGCCCGGTACGCCTCCAGCACCGCTTCCCTGAAGCCGGTGACACGGGTGATATTGCTAAACCCCGCGTCCCGGACGGCTTGTTCAATCTCCCCGGCACATTCCCCCAGCAGAACAAGCAGCCGCACGCGTTCCCGCACCAGGCGGGCGAAAGAGCTGAAATCGCTGCCCTTGTTTCTACCCCCCGCCAGCAAAATTACGGGCCGGTCAAATGCCTCCAGTGCTTTGATGCTTGCCTCCGGGTTGGTACCCTTGGAATCGTTGACATAGCGAACTCCTTCTATATCGGCCACCGTTTCCAGCCGGTGCTCCACGCCGGTGAACCCGCGCAGGGTTTTGGCGATTACCCGCGGGTCAACGCCCAGCGCGCGGGTGATGGCCACGGCGGCCAGCGCGTTTTCCAGGTTGTGAGCACCGGGTATGGCAACTTGGGAAGCGTCTATAATCCCGGTTTCGTCACCATCACGGCGCACGGTTATCATGCCGTTGTGGACAAGTACCCCTTTTTCTAAATTATGCCGGCGGCTGAAAAATATTACCTCCGCCTTTGACAGCCCCGCCAGCTCCCTGGTGCGCCGGTCATCGTAATTCAACACCGTAAAGTCGGCCGGCCCCTGCCGGGCAAATACGCGCGCCTTGGCCGCGATGTAATTTTCAATGGTACCATGGCGATCCAGGTGATCCGGCGCAATATTGAGAACTGCTGCCACCCGGGGACGAAAAGATTCAACCGTCTCCAGCTGGAAACTGGAAACCTCGGCCACGATAATATCTTCCGGGCCGTAATCTTCCACCAGGTCCACCATGGCAGTGCCTATATTGCCGCCAACCAGGGTCCGGTAACCGGCCGATTTGAATATTTCCCCCACCAGCGCGGTGGTGGTGGTTTTGCCGTTGGTGCCGGTGATGGCCACCACGGGCGCCCTGGCGTGGCGGTAAGCAAGCTCCAGCTCGCCCGTCACCGGTATACCGTTCCGGCGGGCTGCCGCCACCGGGGGTATACCCGGCGGGACGCCCGGGCTGACCACCACCAGGTCGAATGCACCTGGGTGCACGTCCGGGTACTTGCCCAGTTCGGCCCGCACACCGGCCGACAGCAGTGCCCTTACCTGGACATCCAGTTCGCCTATGTCCTTGCTGTCTGTCAGGGTGACCAGCGCGCCCCGGCGCAGTAAAAACCGCGCCACCGAAATCCCAGTTTTACCGGCGCCCACCACCAGCACCCTTTTTCCATCGATTTTCAAGCGTGCACTACCTTCTTTCTTGCCTGAATGCTAATAAAAAATTATATTTACATGTATTTACACGGCGGTAATAAAACCCCAAAGCCCCAGGGCTGCGAACACCACCGAAGCCAACCAGAACGACCACACCACTCTGGTTTCGCTCCAACCCGCCAGCTCAAAGTGGTGATGCAGCGGGCTCATGCGAAGCACGCGCCGCCCGAACACCTGAAAGAAGAAAACCTGTAAAATTACGGAAAGAGTTTCCAGCACGTATACCCCGCCCACAACCAGCAGGGCCAGCTCGCCGGCCGTGAGCACCGCCGCCGCGCCCAGGGCGCCGCCGAGGGCCAGCGAGCCGGTGTCCCCCATAAACACCCGCGCCGGGTGCCTGTTATAAAACAGGAAACCCAGGCACCCGCCGGCCAGCGCCGCCATGGCCAGCGCCACCCCGGGCCGCCCGGCCAGCAACCCGATGGGTATGAAGGCCAGCGCGCCCACCAGGGTGACGCCGGAAGCGAGCCCGTCCAGGCCGTCCGTCAGGTTCACGGCGTTGGCCGTGCCAACAACCACCACAATGCTGAACATTATATACACCCAGGGCCCCGGGTCCAGAACCAATCCCTCGCCGGCCAGCAGAGCGGAAAAAGGAACTATTATAGTGGTACCCCGTTCCAGCACGGCCGGGGCCAGCGCCCCCAGCAGGGCGGCAAGTAAAACCTGTCCCAGCAGTTTTTCCCGCGCCCTCAGCCCCAGGGAGCGTTTCAGCGCCACCTTGATAAAGTCGTCTATAAAACCAATGATCCCGAAACCCAGGGTAACACCCAGTACCACCATGGCATCCCGGTCGCCCCACCCGGTAAACAGTACCGCCGAGAGAATCCCGGCCAGGAACATTATGCCGCCCATGGTGGGAGTACCCGCCTTGCTCAAGTGCCGGGAAGGCCCGTCGTCACGTATACTCTGGCCAAACTTCAAACGGCGCAGCAAAGGTATCAAAACGGGCCCCAGTAAAAGCGTCACCACTAAGGCAACCACAAAGGCCCGGGTAATTTGCGCATCAAGTATCATACCAGCCGGCTCCTTGATTGCATAATGTCAATTAATCTTTTATACTCAATTCCTACAAGTCTTTTTTCAACAATCCACTGGTTATTTCCTCCATACGCATGCCCCGCGAACCCTTGACCAGTACAACATCGCCGCGCCGAACCCGGTTTTGCAGCACTTCCAGTGCTTCATTGTTATCCCGGCAGGTTACCACCCCCGCGTCGTTCAAGCCGGCCCCCCTGGCGCCCGCCGCCGTTTCCCGGGATAATTCACCCACGGTAACCAGCAATTCCACCCCGTGCCGGGCGGCTGCTTCTCCTACCTGGCGGTGGCCTTCTTTCGCGGCTTCACCCAGTTCAAGCATATCACCCAGCACCGCCACCCGGCGCCGTTTGCCAGCCAGTTCCTCCAGTAATTGCAAGGCTGCCCGGGCCGATTCCGGGTTCGCGTTGTACGCGTCGTTTATCACGGTAAAGTTTTCAACTTCGATTATTTCCGAGCGCATTCCGGAAAGGGTTACCCGCCCCAAGCCCACGGCCACTTCCTCCGGTGTCAGCCCCAGCATAAAGCCGACCCCCGCGGCTGCCAGAGCGTTTTTCACGTTATGCAGGCCGGGTAAGGGGAGCGAGACTTCGCACCGGCAATCGCTCATCACCACGGTAAACCGGTTGCCCGTTCCTTCCCGGCGCAGGTTTTCAGCATATATATCCAGCCCTGGTTCCAGGCCGAAATAAAGCACCCGGCCGTGGCAGCGGCCGGCCTGTTTCCTGGCCTGCGGGCTGTCACCAGGCAGCAGGGCAAAACCGTCCGGGGCTATGTGATCCAGAATCTCTCCCTTGGCCCGGGCAATGTTTTCCACCGAACCCAGCCGCTCCAGGTGAGCCACCCCGATGGTGGTAATCACGGCGCAGGTTGGCCGGGCCAGCAGGCACAGGCTGTTTATTTCACCCGGGGCGCGCATGGCCATTTCCACCACGGCGGCGCCGTGTCCTGCAGACAGGTCAAGCAATGTAAGGGGCAGGCCAATTTCGTTGTTCATATTGCCCCTGGTTTTTAGCACATTGAAACGTGTTCCCAAAACCGCGGCCACCATGTCCTTGGTGGTTGTCTTGCCGCTGCTGCCGGTTACGCCCACCACGGGTATGGAAAACTGCCTGCGGTTGTACGCGGCCAGTTCCTGCAAACCGGTAAGGGTGTCTTTCACCAGGATTACAGGAATCCCGGAAGTCGCCGCAACTTTTCGGCTCACCACCAAGGCGGCGGCACCGCCGTCCACCGCCCGGTCCAGGAAATCGTGGGCATCATATTTTTCTCCCCGCAGGGCAAAAAAAATGTCACCCGGGCGGATTTGCCGGGTATCGGTGCAAACGCGCCCCACGGTGACTTTTTCGTCGCCCTGCAGGAGCCGGCCGCCGATGGCCCGGTACACTTCGCCCACGGTCAAGAATTTCATCACGCACCCTCCCCGGTCAACATGTTTTCCAGCACCGCCGCCGCTTCCTCCCGGTCGTCGAAGTGCAGGCGACGCCTGCCTACAATCTGGTAATCCTCGTGTCCTTTGCCGGCTATCACCACCACGTCGCCGGGACCGGCGCTACGGATGGCCCTGCCAATGGCCTCCCGCCGGTCGGGTATAACCAAGTATTCCGCGCCAGGCACCCCGCGGATGCCGGGCATTATATCTTCAATAATACTCAGCGGGTCCTCGGTGCGCGGGTTATCCGAAGTCACCACGGCCAGGTCGCTGAACCGGGCGGCGATTTCCCCCATGCGGGGGCGTTTTGTCCGGTCCCGGTCACCACCGCACCCAAATACCGTTATAACCCTGCCAGCAGCGGCAATCTCCCGGGCCGTGGACAGCACGTTTTCCAATCCGTCCGGTGTGTGGGCGTAATCCACCACCACTGCGAAATCCTGCCCCCGGTCAACCAGTTCAAACCGCCCCGGCACACCGGGCGCTTCTTCCAGAGCCCGTTTAATTGTCCGCGGCGGGATGTCACAGGCCAAGCCCGCCGCCAGCGCCGCTAAAGAATTGTATGCGTTGAACCGGGCTGTAAGCTTGAGGTTCAAAGGCACCTGTTCCCCATTGACCACAGCGGTATAGGACATCCCCCGGGCGGTTACCCGTACGTCTTGTGCCACAACGTCAGCCGGCCGGTGGATACCGTAAGTTATCACCGGTACCGCGCAAGCAGCTTTAACCCGGTCCGCCGCGGGGTCGTCGGCGTTGACCACGGCTCGCTTGGGGCTGTTTTTGTGGCTATCCCGGCCCAGGCCGGTAAACAGAAGCAGTTTAGCCCTCAGGTAATCATCCATGTCCTTGTGAAAATCAAGGTGGTCCTGGGTCAGATTGGTGAATACGGCAACGTCGAACTCACACTGGTCCACCCGGTGCAGTGCCAGCGCGTGGGAACTGACCTCCATGGCTACGGCCCCCACCCCTTCGGCGGCCATTTCCGCCAGTAGCTTCTGCAAATCCGTGGATTCCGGGGTGGTGTGTTCAACCGGCAGCAACCGGTCGCCGATCCGGTTATGAATGGTACCAATGAGGCCCGTTTTCATTCCGTGCCACCGGTAAATTCTTTCTATTAAGTTGGTTGTGGTAGTTTTTCCGTTTGTGCCCGTCACGCCCACCACCAGCATTTTGCGGGCCGGGTAGTCGAAAAAACGGGCGGACAAAACCGGTAGCACGCGGCGCGTGTCGTCCACCCGCACCTTTGCCACGCCTTCCGGCACTGTAACGTCATCCTGCACAACCACCGCCACGGCACCCCGCCGCACGGCATCATTTATGAACAGGTGGCCATCGGTTTTAAAACCCTTGATAGCAACAAATAAAAAACCAGGTTCAACCCGCCGGGAATCATAAGCAATGCCCCGGATGGGCCGGTGGTCGACCCGTGTTTCCGGCGGCGACCCCGCAAAGAGTTTCGACAAAAGCAACCGGCAGTCCCTCCCGTTAATTACTTATTATTATTTCCATATTTGTTATATTTAACCTGGGGACTACAAAACACTATCGCCGGGGCGTGTACTCCCGGCCCGGCGAAACCATGGTTAATTCTTCCCGGAAAATGTTTTTTAGTATAGGGTATACCTGTTCCGTCTCGCTTTTTCCTAAACAGGTGATGCATTACCTAAACGGCACCATTAGGAGGTATAAGAGCATATTACAGGCAGCGACCACCACTGGGTTTAAAAACTCCCGCGCCGACGGCACCAACGGCTTATACGTTGGGGACATACTTCCGACCTAAAAGTTTCGACCCCAAAGAGGAAGTGTGTCCCCTGACCGCTGTCCGAAACCGGACCGCCATAAACTCACCGTCT
>CBETWA010000011.1:0-70979 GCA_965539975.1 uncultured bacterium
CCTGTTTAAAAAAAGCGAGCCCGGAACAGGTATACCCATAACCAAGAGTATTTTCCGGGTAGATCCGGAGCCGTTTTTAAACCTGCTTGCACCCGTTGCGAAAAACGCCGGGCGACATAACAAAAATACCAGCCTCTCTTATGGGAGGTTTTCTTTTTATGCTGTGAAAGGTACAATTTGCCATCATCTTTTCAAGGAATTTAAAAGCGCAGCTCAAAGGGAGATGAATCGGGCATCTTGTTTCTTAGTAAGTATAAACGCACCCCAGCATAAATATATTTTAGGATACCCTCGAGGTGGTGCGTTTGGTTAAAATCAAAATGTGGCATAACTCAAAAGCGGGGAAAACCACAAAATTACCAGTGCAAGCAAGTAACGGCGGGGTGAAAACGGCGCCCGAAAAGAATAGCATAAAACAAGAAACCAGTGCCCAGCGAATTGGTTCAATCCGTCGAGAACTTGATTCACTGGTTGGTCTTCACGGGGTTAAAAAACATATTAACGAAATATATGCTTTTATGGAAATTCAAAAAAAGAGACAGCGGGAAAAATTGCACTCTGAGCCCCAGGTGTTGCATATGATCTTCAAGGGAAACCCGGGCACCGGAAAAACAACGGTAGCCCGCATCCTAGGTAAACTTTTCCGGGAGGCGGGTATACTGCCCAAGGGACATTTACAAGAAGTGGAAAGAGCCGACCTGGTAGGGGAATACATTGGTCATACCGCACAAAAAACCAGGGAACAAATCAAAAAATCCCTGGGCGGTATACTGTTTATAGATGAAGCTTATTCACTGGCGCGAGGTGGCGAAAGGGATTTCGGCAAGGAAGCCATAGATACTATAGTCAAAGGGATGGAGGATCACAAAGATAACCTTGTAATTATACTGGCTGGATACAGGGAGGAAATGGACAGGTTTCTACAAACCAACCCGGGATTGCGATCCAGGTTCCCCATTCATATAAACTTTCCCGATTATACCACGGCTGAACTTCTTTCCATTGCGGACATGATGCTGGAACAGCGCCAGTACCGGTTATCGAGGGGTGCGCGGGATGAATTGAGAATAATTCTCGAGACAATGTCCCGTTTACACGAGCACAACGGTAATGCCCGCCTGGTAAGAAACCTGGTGGAAAGGGCCATGCGCGTTCAGGCGGTGAGGCTTGTGGCATTACCCAAAACAAGCAGGGATGACCTTATGCTTATAACCAGGGAAGATATGGTGGTGGCCAGAGATACGATATATAATTAATTTGTAGTATTGAGGCAGGAGGGACAAGCGTAATTGAAGGACCTGGAAGCAATCGCTCAACAAGTTGATCTTGAAGCTGTAGAATACTTCAATAGTATTACGCCAATCGAATCGACCAATCATAAAAAGGTACTGGATGCGTTTAATAAAGCCAGAGTCAGTTCCTACCACCTGCGGGAATCCACGGGCTACGGGTATGACGATGAAGGCCGGGATACCCTGGAAACGGTTTTTGCCTTGGTGTTCGGCGCCGAAAGGGCACTGGTGAGGGGTCAGATAGTAAGTGGCACGCATGCCATTGCAACCTGTCTTTACGGTGTTCTGAGGCCAGGGGACATGCTTGTCACTGTGCAAGGCAAACCATATGATACACTGGACAAAGTAATAGGAGCCAGGGTGCATTCGGAAGGCTCACTGGTTCAAATGGGGGTTCGGTACCGGGAACTTGAACTGCTACCGGGTGATGAAATAGACTGGCAGGGATTGCATGAAGTGTTAAAAGAACCCGTGAAAATGGTACTGGTACAGCGTTCTTGCGGGTACAGTCTTAGAAAATCTCTAAGCATGAAAGAGATGGACAAGTTGTGTGGTTTTATCAAAGAACGCCGTCCCGACACCCTGGTTTTCGTGGATAATTGTTATGGTGAATTTGTGGAGGCAACGGAGCCAACTCAAAACGGCGCCGATTTGGTTGCCGGTTCGCTGATCAAGAATCCGGGCGGAGGTCTTGCTCCTACCGGAGGCTATGTTGCGGGAAAAGAAAAACTGGTGGAAATGGCTGCCTGTCGTTTAACCGCTCCGGGTATCGGAGCTGATATTGGTCCCTCCCTGGGATGGCAGCGAGTGTTTTACCAGGGGCTTTACCTTGCACCGCATCTGGTTATGGAGGCGCTTCGCGGCGCTATTTGGGGTGCGCTTTTTTTTAGACGGCTTGGATTTGAGGTTTACCCTGCTCCCGAGTCAATACGTTCCGATATCATACAGGCGGTTATTCTTGGTTCACCGGAACGCCTGGAAGCATTTTGCCGGGGTGTTCAAGCAGCTTCTCCGGTAGACAGCTATGTTGTGCCCGTACCCGCTTCAATTCCCGGTTATAGCCACCCGGTAATCATGGCGGCCGGTACCTTTGTGCAGGGCGCTTCGCTTGAGTTTACGGCCGATGCCCCACTCCGGGAACCTTATGCGGTGTACTTTCAAGGGGGGTTATCGTTGCACTACACTAAAATAGCCCTTATAAGAGCAGCAAGGGAAATTTTAAGCACCGGCAGGTGAATAACAGTTGAATTTTAAACAGTTGGAGGCTTTTGTCAGGGTTACTGAAATGCAAAGTTTCACCCGGGCGGCAAAACAGATGTATATGAGCCAGCCGGCGGTAAGTTTCCAAATTAAAGCATTGGAAGAAAACCTGGGGGTAACCCTGTTTGTACGTGATGAAAAAAAAGT
Source organism: uncultured bacterium (assembly GCA_965539975.1). GTDB lineage: Bacteria > Bacillota > Desulfotomaculia > Desulfotomaculales > Desulfallaceae > CBETWA01. Next base: position 2,700 of record CBETWA010000011.1, read on the forward strand.
GTTCCTTACCGATGCAGGCCGGCTGCTATACCCCGAGGCCAAACGAATGCTCGGCCAGTATGACAAAATAAAGACCGGCCTCGAGTCTTTGCGCGGGTTGAAGTCAGGCCAGTTAACAGTGGGTGCCGGCACCATTCCGGGAGAGTACCTAATGCCTGTTCATATCGGCATGTTTCGCAAAAAGCATCCCGGTATAAAAATAAAATTGCGTATCTCGGGCAGTGGGGATGTTTTGCGGTGGGTGCGTGATAGGGAAATTGATATAGCCGTTGTTGGAAGCCCTACCGGGGACGCAAGCCTGGAGCAGGTGCCGTGGTTGGACGATGAGCTGGTTCTTATAGTGCCCGCGGAACACCGGTTTGCCGGCAAGGAAATAGATATTGGTGAACTGGCTGGAGAAAAATTTGTTCTGCGGGAAGAAGGTTCCGGTACCCGCCGTTCCATTGCCGGGCTCCTTGAAGAACACGGATACTCGCTGGAATTATTTGAAATTGAGATGGAGCTTGGTAGTACCAGGGCGGTTATTGGAGCGGTGCAGGCCGGTTTGGGAATAGGTTTTGTTTCTCGATTGGCGGCAGCAGAAGCAATTCAATTGGGCAAGGTGGGAGAGGCGCGCTTGAAAAACCTGGATTTGGGACGAAAGCTGTACATTGTTCGCTACCAGCCGGGTATAACGAGCTACGCTGCGGACGCCTTTTACAAGTTCTTGCTCCGGTTCAGGCAGGTAAGCCCCGATGCCAATGGCGCGGCACCAGCAAAAGAATAAAAACTAAATTTGTCAGGTAATCCAGCGCCTGCAAGGGAATAGCGGAGAATTTGGTCCTTTGTGGACCTAATTCTCCATTGAACTTTACACTGAAAAAATATGCCTTGCCGGTGGCAAGACGAAAAATTTATCATGATACAGGAGGAGTAGTGGTACAATTTTTAATATTTTAATAAATCTAACAATGGCACACAATAATTTGTCCATATTGTTATTTTAGTTCTTTTTGTTATGCGGGCTGGGGAGGGTAAATAGGAAATCTGTTGAAAATTTAATCTATACTGATTTATCAATTAATTTATTTATTATACCGGTGGCCCATGAATAAAACTATACTAAAACCCCTGACTTTACGTTCCAAAATGGCGGTTTTTTCATTTTTGCTGGTTTTTTTGGCCGTTACCGTCGGGGGTTTTTTTGTCATTCAAAGAGTAACCAGAATAATTGAAGAAGAGATGGGTCTCAGGGCGCTTGCAATAGCCCGGACGCTGGCCCAAATGGATTCCGTCAAAAACAACGTTGGTGAGCCCGGTGGATGGGAACTGATTCAGCCCATTGCTGAAAAAACCCGTCTGGCTACGGGAGTGGCCTACATTGTGGTGCTGGATATGGAAAGGATCAGGTATTCCCACCCGGTTCAGGACCGGATCGGCAAAAAGTTTACTGACAAGGATGTCAGTGCCGCTCTGGCCAACCACGAGTACATTTCCCGGGCGCAAGGGGTGATGGGTAATTCGATAAGGGCATTCGTTCCCGTGAAAGTGGACGACGGCACGCGCCAGGTGGGTGTTGTGGTGGTTGGAGTGCTTACTCCAACCATGGCACAAGTATTAAAAGAGGTTCACCTTGAGTTTTATTCTTTTCTTGTTGCCGGTCTTGTTATAGGGTTGGTTGGCTCAATTCTCATGGCAAGAAACATTAAACGGGCGATGTTTAGTATGGAACCGGAGGAAATTGCCAGAATACTGCAGGAACGAATAGCCATTTTCCAATCCATGGGAGAAGGTGTTGTGGCAATAGATACCGGCGGAAGAATCACAGTGCTAAATGATGAAGCCCGGAGATTACTGGGGCTTGAATGCGATGTAACCGGGAAACAGGTGGTTGAAGTTATTCCAAATACGGAACTTCCAAGGATAATACGCACGGGGGAGTCGGAATATAACCAGCAGATGGTAATAAACAAAACAGTGGTCATTAGCAACAGGGTTCCGGTTAAGGTGGATGGTGAAATTGTAGGTGCCGTGGCTACTTTCCGGGATAAGACGGAAGTAAACGCGCTTGCCGAAGAATTAACGGGAATTAAGGCTTTTGTTGAAGCACAGCGGGTGCAAAATCACGAGTACATGAACAAACTGCACACAATAGCGGGGTTAATCCAGTTAAAACAATACGACCAGGCCCTTGATTATATTTTTGATATTACGGAAGAACAACAGAAAATTACCAGCCTGGTAAGCAAGCGCATAGGGGATTACCGGCTGGCCGGAATGTTGCTCGGAAAATATGCCAGGGCCAAAGAATTGAAAATCGATTTCGTTATCGACAAGGACAGTTACGTTGGCAAATTGCCGGCTGAAATCAGTAGCAACGGCCTGGTGATTATAGCGGGCAACCTCCTGGAAAATGCCTTTGATTCCGTACAGCTGGAAAAAACGGAATATAGGAGGGTTTACTTTAAAATACACATGGAAAAAGGAAACCTGGTGATGGTTGTCCGGGATTGGGGAGGCGGAATCGAGCCGGGCATGGAAAGCAAGATTTTTGAGCACGGTTTTTCAACCAAAGGCCGAAACAGGGGGATTGGTCTTTTCCTTGTCCAGAGAACTGTCAGCAGTATGAATGGCACGATAGATACAATACGGCCGCCGGGCAGGGGGGTTAAGATGGTGGTCAAGTTGCCTGTAAGTGAAGATTGGAGTGATGATTCAGGTGAAAACTATTAGTGTTCTGATTGTAGAAGATGATCCCATGGTTGTGGCAGTAAACAGCGGGTTTGTCAAGGATATTCCCGGCTTTCAAGTCAGTGGCGTGGCCAAGAACGGCGCCGAAGCGCTGGGTATGCTGGAGACCAATAAATATGAACTTGCCTTGCTGGACATCTACCTTCCCGATATGGATGGTTTTACAGTTCTTAAAGAAATCAGGAAAAGGGGTATTTTAGTGGATGTGATTATGGTTACAGCTGTTCAGGACGCGGAAACAGTGCAAAATGTATTTCGTTATGGTGCTGTGGACTACATAATCAAACCGTTTAAATTTGCCAGGTTAAGAAGTGCGCTGGAGTCCTACGCCGCCATGCATGAACGTTTAAACAAAAAAACCGTGCTGGACCAAGTGGAGCTGGACAAGCTGGCATTGAGCAGGTTTCAGACCGGAACTGATATGGTGAATGAAACACCCAAGGGGCTTGACGAAATAACTTTAAGACAAGTTTTGATGTTACTGGTTAAGGAGCGCAAACCTTTTTCGGCGGAAGAGGTTGCCATTGCCCTTGGATTAGCCAGGGTCACCGCAAGGAGGTATCTCGAGTACCTGGAGAATACGGGAAAACTGGAAGTGCAATTGCAATATGGATCAGTGGGCAGGCCGGTAAAAAAGTTCATGCTGGCGCAAAGCGGGGAACAAAAAGAACAAAATTAACAATATGGACAAATTATTGCCTGGGCAACGGCTGAAGAGTAAAATAACTTTTGAAGTAATTTTCAGAAAAGTTAATATATTTAATTGTATCGCAATATTAATTTGTATCACAATTTTCTTCTTTAATCTATTTTCATTTTTGTAAAACACCGTAGAGGGGTGGGGATGCACTGAACAAGCTTGCTATGGCCCTGCTGGTGATAGTGCTTTGCGCATTGAGCACGGGTTGTGCAAAAAGAGTTTTGGACAAGGAGCAGGTAAGTCCGGAACAAAAGCTTGTTATCAAATTTTCTCACGTTGTGGCGGAAAATACGCCTAAAGGCCTTGCTGCGCAACGATTCGCAAGGCTGGTGCAGGAGAGAACAAAGGGCAGGGTTGAGGTGCAAGTTTTTCCAAACTCCACCCTTTACTCCGACGGGGAGGAAATGCAAGCGCTTAAGGACGGTTCGGTACAAATAATCGCTCCCGCCACTTCAAAACTGGGCGCGCTTTTCCCGTCATGGCAATTGATGGATTTACCTTACGCCTTTGACGACATGAGCTTCGTACACCAGGCTTTAGAGGGTCCCATTGGGGAAAAGTTGACCAAAAGCTTGGAAGAACAGGGTTTTTTGGCCCTGGCTTTTTGGGATAACGGCTTTAAGCAATTAACTAATAATATAAGGCCGGTAAGGAAGCCTGCCGACCTGCAGGGTCTGAAATTCAGGGTAATGATGAACAGCTCTGTGTTGGAAGAGCAATTCAAATTACTGGGGGCCCTGCCCGTTCCATTGCCTTTTAACGATGTGTACCTGGCACTGGAAAATAACGAAATCCACGGCCAGGAAAACACTATTTCGAACATTTACTCCAAAAAGTTTTACCAGGTTCAAAAATATATGACCATAACGAACCACGGTTACCTGGGGTACGTTGTGCTTACAAACAAAGAATACTGGGAGGGCTTGCCGGAAGAAATACGTTCCATTCTGGAAGAAACAATGGCGGAAGTTACAGTTTGGGAGAGAACTGCGGCAGCTGAAATGAACGAATTGAATCTCAAGGATCTGCAAAATAATGGAAAAATTGAAAATATAACCCTGTCATCCCAGGAGAGAGAAGAATGGGAAAAAGCCCTGCAGCCGGTATACAGCTATTTTATGAAAGAAATAAGCGCTGAATTAGCCAGTGAGCTAATAGCGGAAAAAGCTGCGCTAGATAAATACCCGGCGGGAGGTGAAAGATGAGGACTTGATTTTTTTTTAACAAAACAAAGCATGGGAGGAATAGTTATGAGCAAAAAGATAATTAAACTTGTTTTTTGTTTATTGCTTGCTACAGCGGTGGCCATAGTGGCCGCCGGGTGCGGCGGCGGTGAAAATGCCGGCGACCAAAACGGAGGTGATAAACAGGAAAAAATTGTAGTCAAGTTTACACACGTTGTGGCCGAATCCACTCCGAAAGGCCAGGCAGCCCTGAAGTTTGCGGAAGTATTGGAGGAAAAGTCCGGCGGTTTGTTTGAAGTGCAAGTATACCCTTCTTCGCAGCTGTATGGTGACAAGGAAGAACAAGAGCAATTACTGGCCAACAACGTGCAGTTTATCGCGCCTTCGGTCACCAAATTGGTAACACTGAACCCCGCTTTCCAGCTGGTTGACATGCCATTCCTATTCAAGGACAGGGCGCAGGCGTACAGGTTCTTCGATGGTGAAGCCGGACAGGACCTCCTACACTCGCTAGAGCCCCATGGTATTCTGGGCTTGGCCTGGTGGGCCAACGGGTTCAAACACTTCACCAACTCCAAGCGCCCCCTGAAGGCGCCGGAAGATTTCAAAGGCCTGAAATTCCGCACCCAGAGCGGCGGGGTACTTGACGAGCAGTTTAAAGCGCTAGGGGCGGGTTCCCAAACCCTGGCGTTCTCCGAAGTTTACCAGGCGTTGCAAAACGGTACCGTTGACGGCCAGGAAAACACATTTAACAACATTGACACCCAAAAGTATGTTGAAGTACAAAAGTACCTGACCATATCCAATCACGGGCGCTTGGATTATGTGGTACTCACTAACACCACCTTCTGGAATTCGCTGACCGAGGAACAACAGCAAATGATTAGGGAAGCCATGGCGGAAGCTACGGAATACGAACGCCAGCTGGCTGACGAACTGGACCAGGAGTCATTTGAAAATATCAAGAACAGCGGTAAGGTTGAGATTTACGAATTGACAGATGAAGACCGCGCTAAATTTATTGAAGCGCTTCAGCCTTTGTACGACAAGTACGGTCCGGAGATCGGGCAGAAGTACATTGATGCCGCCAGAAATGCCTAAGTAAATGTGGGGACGGGGCGGTGGAAGTCCACTCGCCCCGTTCTATTACCCGGTTCATGCTTGCGTTTGGTAATCATTTATATGCCTCAACCGGTATTTTACTAAGGACTTCAGTTAAGCAAGCATTTTCCGGTCTGATTGCAATTGCAGGGTTAAGGAGGCAGACATGGAAAAGCTTAAAAAATTTTACAGAGCTTTTGAAGATTTTTTCGCCGGCGGTATGCTTTTTATCGGGCTAACCATGGTGTTTGTAAATGTTGTTTTACGATACTTTTGGGGGCGGCCCCAGTCGCTATTGGATGAATTCTCCGTTTATTTCGTTGTCTGGGGCGTTTTGGCCGGCACCGCGGTTGCTTTGAGAAACGATCACCACATCAAGGTGGATATTCTTTATAACTTTTTGCCGCTATTCTGGAAGCACAAGGTCAGTATTTTCGCCATGTCATTGGGCCTGGCATTCTGCGTGTTTTACACTATATACGGCATTCAGCTGGAAATGAACTACCTCCAAACGGGGATGCGCTCGCCTGACAGCCGTTTCCCCCTGTGGATTGTCAACCTGATCATACCCATTAGCGGGGTAATGTTTGGCATAAGGTTTCTAGACAAGCTTGTGGGCCTGCTGAAAAACGGCGGTCGGGACTGGATGGAGGCCGCTTCGAGAGGAGATAGTGAGTATGTCGACCGTCCTTCTGTTTAGTGTATTTGCCGTACTCTTCCTTTTAAATGTGCCAATTGCCATCAGCCTGGCCGTGGCAGCTCTTGTTGTGCTGGGATTGACAACCGATTTCACCATGCACATGTTGACACAACGGATGTTCGCCTCCCTTTTGTCACCAACGCTGATGGCCATTCCGGCTTTTGTTTTCGCCGGTGTGTTGATGTCCCACGGGGGCATTTCCAAGTACCTCATCGCGGCCCTGCGGGCCTGGTTCGGGCACCTGCCCGGGGGTCTTGCGGTGGTGACCATCATGGCCTGCGCCATTTTTGCCGCCATTTCCGGCTCAAGCCCGGCCACGGCGGCCGCCATTGGAGCAATTATGTATCCCGCACTGGTAAACGGGGGCTACCCCAAAAGATATGCTCTGGGCTTGATTGCCGCTGCCGGCACCCTGGGAATACTGATCCCGCCAAGCGTCACCATGGTGGTGTTCGGTGTGACCGCGGAGGAGTCCATTGGCAAGCTTTTTATGGCGGGTTTAATCCCCGGTCTTATACTGGCAACCATATTAATTATTAGTGCCATTATTTATGCAAAATTGCAAAAACTCGAACTGCAGGAAAAAGCATCGTGGGATGAGCGCTGGCGTTCATCCATTAAAGCGGCTCCCGGAGCGCTGCTTCCGTTTTTCATACTGGGTAGTATTTACGCCGGAATCGTGACTCCTACCGAAGCCGCTGTTTTATCCGTGTTTTATACACTGGTTGTTTCCTTCTTTGTTTACCGGGAATTAAAAATAAAGGACATGCGCAAGATTTTTGTGGAATCAATCAATATTTCTTCCATGATATTCCTTATTATAGCGGCCGCCATGGTGTTTGCATTGTTCCTGACCGTAAACCAGGTACCACAAGAACTGGCTCGCTGGATATCCGAGAACAACCTGAACAAGTACATGTTCTTTCTGGCCACCAATATCATGTTTTTCATCATGGGCACCTTCCTGGAAGCCGTATCAATTACTTTGATTACATTACCGCTGTTACTGCCCATGATCCACGCCCTGGAAATTGACATCATGCAGTTTGCGGTGGTAATGACTGTAAACATGGAGCTGGCCATGATTACACCGCCCGTGGGCTTGAATCTTTTCGTAGTGAGTGCTATGGCCAAAGAACGACTGGAAACGGTCATCAGAGGGGTTCTCCCGTTTATAGCTATTATGATACTCGCTCTAATAATGTTTGTACTTTACCCCGACGTATCCACATATATCCCCAGGGTTTTGATGGAAAGATAGACCTGGCCTGGGTTAATTGAATATAAAAGGCTTCTGCCCGTGTAAAGGCAGAAGCCTGAATAATTTTATGGTTATATGGAGAGATCCAATTTACCGGGTCACCCGGCCGTCGTGGGCGATTAAAACTTTCTGACCAGCCCGGTTACCTTGCCCAGTATGGTAACCTCCTTGACAATAATGGGCGAAAGCTGGTAGTTTTCCGGTTGTAGCCGGATGTGCCCGTCTTCGCGGAAAAACCTTTTAATGGTAGCTTCCTCATCCAGTAATGCCACCACGATATCGCCGTTATCGGCGCTGTTTTGGCGCCGGACCAGCACCAGGTCACCTTCCAGGATACCTGCTTCCACCATGCTGTTACCCTTGACTTGCAACATAAAAAATTCGCCACGACCGGCAAAATCCACCGGCAGGGGGAACATGTCTTCGTAGTTTTCCACGGCCAGCAAGGGAACACCTGCCGCAACACGCCCCAAAACTGGCACCATAATCATTTCTTTAAACGGTTCACTTTGCTCGTCCAGGATCTCCATAGCCCTTGGCTTTACCGGGTCCCTGCGGAGCAATCCCTTTTTCTCGAGTTTACGCAAGTAATTGTGTACCGTGGAACTGGATTTCAACCCCACCGCTTCGCCTATTTCCCTTACTGATGGTGGATAACCTTTATTGCGAATGCTGTGTTTGATGTACCTTATTATTTCCGTTTCTCGCCTGTTTAGGTTTTCTTTCATCGGGCGCGCACAACCTTTTCGACGGATTATCATTTATTATAACAGTAAAATTTCCCATGGTAAACACGTGTTCGCAAAAAGATGATTTTATTTTTTAGAAGGAAATACAATACCAGTCGCAGAATAACTAAATAGAAATTTTGCCTAAAAAAGGGTGATGCCCGTGCAAAAAATTCAGGTAGCCATTATTGGGACCGGCGAGGATGGCATATCTGTTTACAGGTTGTTAAAAGGTATTAGCGATGTTGAAGTTTTCTGTTTTTTTCAACTGCCTGGAGAAAGGGCCGGTGATGGGGTTTATGAAAGGGATGGCATTACGGTATACCGTGATTTAAATAAAATTGGGGAACTTAAAAATGTTGACGTCGTGGTTAATACCACAAAGCATCCGGAAGTGGAAGAAAACCTGAAAAAAATCAGGGGAAGTGTGTCTATTATAGAAACACGGGCAGTGAACCTGATGGTGCACCTTTTCAAAGAAAAGCAGGAACTTTTGGAAAGCAAGCGTGTCCAGGGTGAGCTTTCCACCATTCTCAACTCGGTACAGGAGGCTGTTGAGGTCGCGGATAAAAACGGAGTGATTAAGTATGTAAATCCCGCTTTTACCAGGATAACCGGTATTCCCGCGGAAAATAGAATTGGAAAAAATGTTTTGGAAATTTCACCGGATGGTGCCCTGGCAATGGCACTGCGTACCGGGAAAAATGTATCCGGTCACCGGACAAGGGTTGGTGGGAGTAATGCAGAAGTGATCAGCAACGCATCGCCCATAATCGTAGATGGCAGCGTGGAAGGGGCGGTGGTGGTATTTCAGCATTTTACCGATGTGATGAAATTAATGGATGAATTGCGTCAACGCACTACTTTAATAGAAAACTTGTCCGATAAATTTGGCCAAGTTACAACGTGCAAGTACAGTTTTGCCGACATTTTGGGAAACAACTCCGAGTTAAAAAAATGTATTCAGGTGGCCGAGAAGGCTGCCCGCAGTAATTCTACCGTATTGCTGCTGGGGGAAAGTGGTACAGGCAAAGAATTGTTTGCCCATGCCATTCACCATGCCAGCCCGCGCCGCGACAAACCTTTCATAAAGGTTAACTGTGCCGCCATACCGGAGAACCTGCTGGAGAGCGAATTTTTTGGCTATGCAAAAGGTGCCTTCACCGGGGCCATAAAATCAAAGATCGGTAAATTTGAACTGGCTCACGGGGGAACAATTTTTCTTGATGAAATAGGCGATATGAACCTGAGCCTGCAGGGTAAACTTTTGCGTGTCCTTCAGGAAATGGAATTTGAAAGGGTCGGGGACAACCAGACCATTCGGGTGGATGTGCGGGTTATTGCGGCTACAAACAGGAATTTACGCGAGTTGATTAGGCAAGGGAAGTTCAGGGAGGACCTTTATTACAGGCTGAACGTGGTTGAAATAACCGTTCCGCCATTAAGGGTGCGCAAGGAAGACCTGCCTGTGCTGGTGAACAGTTTAATCGTCAAGCTTAACCGCAAGCTCGGCAAAAAGGTAAAAGGACTGTCCAGCGATGCAGAAGAAGTGCTGTTTAATTATGATTGGCCGGGCAATGTGCGAGAACTGGAAAACCTGGTGGAAAGAGTAATGGTTACCGTTGATGAAGAGATTTTAACCAAGAAGAATTTCGTTCAATACGTCAGCCAGTTGAAATCTGCTCCTGAAAGGGACATTGAACTGTTATCCATTGATCAGATGGAGCAAATTTTGATCAATAAAGCCTTAGCAAAATATGGAAATACAGTGGAAGGTAAAAGACGTGCCGCAAGGGCGCTGAATATTTCCCTAGCTACGCTGTATAATAAATTAAAAAAGCAAAATCTGAAAATTCAACCTTTTAGAAACAATTAAAAAAATTAGATTTACAGTTTAAGTGTTTTTAATCTATTTTTTTGCCCTGTTCTTTCTAAATTATATAATTTTGCCGTTGAATTGTATTTTTTATAAACAATTAATGCCTGTTTTACAAGCCTAGTTATAGTTATTTTATTTGGCACGATACTTGCGAGTAAAATTCACGGGTACGTTTATCTATGTTCAGGGGAGGGAGTAGCAATAAAAACCATTAGTGTCGAAAAGATAACCGAAACGGTAGCTAAACTGTGCATGGAGGCAAATTATTATCTAGGCCGGGATGTGATAGATGCTTTTAAAAAAGCTTACGAAAACGAGCTTTCCCTTACCGGAAAAGAGGTTATTCAGCAACTGATTGACAATGCTGAAATAGCTCGTGCGGAGAAACTACCCATGTGCCAGGACACTGGGTTTGCGGTGGTGTTCGTTGAACTGGGACAGGACGTCCGAATAGAAGGCGGCTACCTGGAAGACGCTATTAACGAGGGTGTGCGCAGGGGATACGCGGAGGGGTACCTGAGAAAATCCATAGTGGGCCACCCCCTGATACGTGTAAACACCGGTGACAATACACCGGCGGTCATACACTTGAAATTAGTTCCCGGGGATAATTTAAAAATAACCATAGCACCCAAAGGCGGCGGCAGTGAAAATATGAGTGCTATCAAAATGTTAAAACCCGCCGAGGGTATTGAAGGAGTAAAAAATTTTGTTTTAGATACGGTCAAGGCGGCGGGGCCAAACCCCTGTCCACCGGTAATTGTTGGTGTGGGAATCGGCGGAACATTCGAAAAAGCGGCTTTAATTGCCAAGGAAGCACTTTTAAGGCCGCTGGGAATACCTCATCCCAGGCCTGAGATTGCCAAACTGGAAAAAGAGCTGCTTGACGGTATAAACGCGCTGGGGATTGGTCCACAGGGGTTGGGAGGCTGTTGCACCGCCCTGGCTGTACACGTTGAGATTTACGCGGCCCACATTGCCAGCCTGCCGGTGGCGGTCAATATAAATTGCCACGCCAGCAGGCATAAAGAAGTCATACTATAAACAATTGATTGGGGAGAAAGATTTATGATAACCAAGATCAAGCTTACCACTCCACTTTCAGATGATGTTGTGGCAAAACTGCGTATTGGCCAAAAAGTGTTACTTAACGGTGTTTTATACACCGGGCGGGACGCTGCTCATAAAAAGATGATTGAGCTTTTGGATAACGGCAAGGATTTACCTTTTGATTTGAGAGGCCAGATTATTTATTACGTGGGGCCGTCACCGGCAAAACCCGGGCGTGTTATTGGTTCTGCCGGTCCCACCACCAGCGGCCGCATGGACGTATATGCCCCAAGGCTGATAGCCCTCGGCTTGAAAGGTATGGTGGGCAAAGGCAAACGATCGCCCGAAGTAATTAAGGCCATGAAACAATTTAAAGCGGTATATTTTGCCGCCGTGGGTGGCGCGGCTGCTTTAATAAGCAAGTGCATCAAGGAAGCCGAAGTGGTGGCTTACCCGGAACTTGGCCCCGAAGCAATTCACAGGCTGGTGGTTGAAGATTTTCCGGTAATCGTGGTCAACGATGCGCTGGGCGGTGATCTTTACGAAGAGGGAACAAAAATTTACGCTACACGATAAAAAGGAGGAGGTGGGTTTAATACCGGTAGTTTATACGCGAGATTTGCTTTTAATTACATCCAAGTCATCATAGTAATAGTGCCTGCTTATATTTCCTAGTTTTAATGTTATTAAAGACAGAGGGGGGTAAGTGGTGAAACTTTTTGAGTACATTGGTAAACAGATTTTTTCATCCTACGGTATCCCGGTGCCCCGGGGAAGAATGGTTGAGACCCCGGGTGACGCGGCAAAAGCGGCGGAGGAGATTGGCGGTGCCGTAGTGGTCAAATCACAGATATTATCCGGTAAAAGGGGCAAGGGGGGCGGCATCAAGTTTGCGACAGGGCCGGGTGAAGCCCGGGAAGCCGCAGCTGCCATACTGTCCATGACGGTACAGGGCCACAAGGTAGAAAAACTCCTGGTGGAAGAAAAGATAAAAATTGACCGGGAGCTTTACGTGGCCATAACGGTAGACGGGTCGGCTAAAAAACCTGTCATTATTGCTTCGTCCCAAGGCGGAATGGATATTGAAGATGTACCCGACGAGTACATTGTTAAACAACATGTTGACGTTACAATGGGCGTTTATCCTTTTATGGGCAGGGAAATAGCAAGGCGCATGGGCCTCACCGGTAAATTGGCGACCGAGTTTGCGTCATTGCTGTCCAAATTGTATCAATGCTTCAGGGAGAAGGATGCCGAACTGGTGGAAATTAACCCGCTGGTTGTCAGCGGTGAAAATCTGATTGCCGCGGACTCCAAAATGACCGTGGACGACGACGCTCTTTACAGGCAAAAGGATGTTCCGTATGTGGAGGAACGTACTTCTATTGAGAAGCAAGCTCATGACTTAGGACTGGCTTTCGTGGAGCTGGACGGAAATATAGCGGTAATGGCAAACGGGGCGGGTATGTCCATGGGCAGCCTTGACACGCTGGTGCATTACGGCGGCCGCCCGGCAAACTTCCTGGACGCCGGTGGCGGCACGGGTGTGGAAGGCACGGCAAAGGCACTGGAATTGCTGCTGCAAACGAATCCAAAAGTAATATTTATCAATATTTTTGGCGGTATCACCCGCTGCGACGACGTGGCTAACGCCCTCGTGCAGGTAAAAAAGACCAGGGATATACCCGTGCCGGTGGTCATTAGGCTGGTGGGTACGAACGAGGAGGAGGGCATCAGGATATTAAAAGAAAACGGCATTGAGGCCTACAGAATAATGCACGAAGCAGCGGCCAAAGCTGTGGAAATTGCCAACGCCAACGCCGGTTAAACCGTCACTTGGAATGGACAAAGGAGTGGTATAAAAGTGGCAATCATTATAGATGAGAATACGAGGGTGATTGTACAAGGTATAACGGGTAAACAGGGTCGTTTTCACACGGGCCAGATGCTGGCTTACGGCACCAAAATCGTGGGCGGCGTGTCTCCCGGGAAAGGCGGCCAGGAAGTGGAAGGTGTTCCGGTTTACAACACCGTTTTTGAAGCCGTGGAAGCGCAAAACGCCAACGCATCAGTGTTGTTTGTCCCGGCACCATTCGCCAAGGATGCCGCGCTTGAAAACATAACCGCCGGTATCAAGGTGCTGGTGATTGTAACCGAACACATTCCCGTGCACGATGAAATGGAAATAGTGGAATTTGCCCGCCGCAACGGAACCATTGTGGTCGGCCCCAACACCTTTGGTATTGTTTCTTCCGGCAAGTGCAAGATAGGCATACCCCCGAACCAGTTTTTCATGGAGGGGCCGGTAGGCGTTGTAGCTCGTAGCGGGACATTAACATATGAAATTGTGGCCAACCTCACCGCCAGCGGGTACGGGCAATCTACTGTTGTTGGCCTGGGCGGTGACAGGGTAGTGGGGCTGTCTTTTGTGGATGTACTGGAGAAGTTTGAACAGGACCCCCAGACCAAGGCGGTGGTTCTGGTGGGTGAAATCGGCGGCAATGCCGAAGAGGAAGCCTCTGAATTCATCAAAACCATGACCAAGCCCGTGGTGGCTTATATTGCCGGCAAGAGCGCGCCCCCGGGGAAACGCATGGGGCACGCGGGTGCCATTATCGAGCGGGGTAAGGGAACTTTTAACGCCAAGGTGGAGGCATTGACCGCCGCGGGCGCGAAAGTGGCCGCCCTGCCCTTTGAAGTACCCGGATTGATGAGCCAGGTGCTGGGATAAAACCCATTCCGTCCTTGTTAGATTTTTTAAGGAGGAGATATATTGTTTGACCGGGAAGTACTTGAAAAAATAAAAGAGAAAAAGGTGGCTTACCAGGAAAAACTGGACAAAGTGACCGCCAAGCGGCCGGAACGGCAACCGGAATTTGTAACCGATTCGGGCATTAAAATAGATACGGTTTATACACCGGAGAATATTGCTGATATCAATTTTGACAAGGATTTAGGATTTCCCGGTGAATATCCTTTCACCCGCGGCGTTCAGCCCAATATGTACCGCGGCCGGCTCTGGACCATGCGCCAGTATGCCGGTTTTGGCACAGCCGAGGAAACAAACAAGCGTTTTCGCTACCTGCTGGAACAGGGGCAAACGGGATTGAGCGTGGCCTTTGACCTGCCCACCCAAATCGGTTACGACTCGGACCACCCGCTGGCCATGGGTGAGGTGGGGAAGGTTGGCGTCGCCATCGACTCCCTTTTGGACATGGAAACCCTGTTTGACCAGATCCCGCTGGACAAAGTGAGCACTTCCATGACCATCAACTCCCCGGCTGCCATTCTACTGGCAATGTATATAGCGGTGGCCGAAAAACAGGGAGTTGGCATGGAGCAGCTAAAGGGCACCATCCAAAACGATATTCTAAAGGAATATATAGCCCGCGGTACTTATATTTTTCCGCCAGAACCTTCAATGCGGCTTATTACGGATATTTTTGCATTTTGCGCCAAAAATATACCGGGATGGAACACCATTAGCATCAGTGGTTATCACATAAGAGAGGCCGGCTCAACCGCTGTGCAGGAAGTGGCCTTTACCCTGGCGGACGGTATAGCTTATGTCCAGGCGGCCATTGACGCGGGGTTGGATGTTGATGAGTTTGCTCCCCGTTTAAGCTTTTTCTTTAACGCCCACCTGAACTTTTTCGAGGAAGTGGCCAAGTTCAGGGCAGCCAGAAGGCTTTGGGCAAAGATCATGAAAGAACGCTTTGGCGCCAAAAATCCCAGGTCACTTATGTTGCGCTTCCACACGCAGACGGCCGGGTGTACATTAACGGCGCAACAACCCGACGTCAATATTATGCGGGTGGCTTTCCAAGCCCTCAGCGCCGTACTGGGAGGCACCCAGTCCTTGCACACCAATTCCCGCGACGAGGCACTGGCTTTACCCAGTGACAGCTCGGTTTTAATAGCATTGCGTACACAGCAGGTCATTGGTTATGAAATAGGAGTGACAGACACGGTGGACCCGCTGGGCGGCTCTTTCCTGGTGGAAAAATTAACCAGTGAAATTGAACAAAAAGCCACTGAATACATCAATAAAATCGATGACATGGGCGGTGCACCCAAGGCCATTGAATTTATGCAGAAAGAGATCCAAAACAGCGCATACAAGTACCAGCAGGATATTGAAAGCGGTAAAAAGACGGTGATCGGCGTTAACAAGTTCATCATGGAAACCGAAAAACCCAAGGACCTTTTAAAAGTTGATCCCGAGGTCGGCCGGAGACAACAGGAAAAGCTGGTCCGGTTACGCAGCGAGCGTGATAACGAAAAAGTACAAAAAATCCTGGCCGGCATTGAGAAAGCTGCCGGAACGAACGAAAACCTTATGCCTTATTTCATTGAGGCAGTTAAGGAGTATGCCACCTTGGGAGAGATCTGCGACGTGTTGAGAAAAACCTTTGGAGAATACCAGCAACAAATTGTTTTTTAGCCAAGGAGGAATTGGGGATGAGCGATAAACCAATCAGAGTTCTGGTGGCAAAACCGGGATTGGACGGGCATGACAGGGGAGCCAAGGTTATAGCCCAGGCTCTCCGGGATGCCGGTATGGAAGTAATTTATACCGGGTTGCGCCAGACTCCGGAACAAATCGTGGGCGCGGCACTGCAGGAGGATGTGGACGTAGTGGCCTTGAGCTGCCTGTCCGGCGCCCACATGCACCTGTTCCCCGCGGTGGTGGAGGGGCTGCGCCGGCAAAACGCCGGTGACATACTGGTGCTGGGTGGGGGAATTATTCCCGATGAAGACATACCGGCTCTCAAAGAAGCCGGGATAGATGAAATATTTACGCCAGGAACCCAAACTAGCACCGTAGTTGAACATATTCGCAAAAAGCTTGGGCGTTCCTGAAAAATGCAATAATAGTATAATAGAAATAACGGGGGCGCAGTTAAGCGCCCGCATATCCCTTGCTACAGGAGGTGCAATTATGATCAAAAAAATTGATCATATAGGCATAGCCGTTAAAGACATGGCGGCGGCAAAGGAGTTTTACGAAAAAGTACTGGGGTTGAAAGTTACGGCTGAAGAGGTTGTGGAGGAGCAAAAAGTAAAGGTGGCCTTTATACCCACCGGTGACAGTGAAGTGGAATTGCTGGAGAGCACCACACCGGACGGGCCCATCGCAAAGTTTATTGAAAAGAACGGGGAAGGCATTCAACATATCGCTTTCCGCGTGGATAACCTGGAAGCCGAATTAACCCGTTTGAAGGAATTGGGTGTAAGGCTAATCGATGAAAAACCCCGGCGTGGAGCCGGTGGAGCAAAAATTGCGTTTTTGCACCCCAAATCCACATTCGGTACGCTTGTCGAGCTTTGCGAGCGGGATTAAAAAGGAGGATACCTGATTAAAAAGGAGGATACCTAATGAGTATGCAGGAAAAGCTGGACCAACTGGAAAGTTTAAGGGCCAAGGTTCGCTCCGGCGGTGGCGAAAAGAGAATTGAAAAGCAGCATGCCGCGGGCAAAAAGACAGCTAGGGAGAGGATAGATTATTTTTTTGACGAGGGCACATTCAGGGAAATAGATGTTTTTGCCGGGGACCCGGAAAAAAGCCCCAGCGAGGGTGTGGTGACCGGTTACGGCATGGTTAACGGGCGTAAAGTATATATTTACGCCCAGGACTTCACCGTTATCGGCGGCTCGCTGGGCAAAATTCACGCCCAGAAAATTTGCAAAGTACTTGACCTGGCCATGCGCACGGGTGCGCCGGTGGTTGGTCTAAACGATTCCGGCGGGGCAAGGATCCAGGAAGGTGTTGACGCTCTGAACGGCTACGGTGAAATATTCTTTCGCAATACCATAGCCTCGGGTGTTATACCGCAAATTGCCGTGATCATGGGCCCCTGCGCCGGAGGGGCGGTATATTCCCCTGCACTGATGGATTTTATATTCATGGTTAAAGGAACCAGTCAAATGTTCATCACCGGCCCGCAGGTAATCAAGGCGGTGACGGGTGAAGAAGTGTCCATGGAGCAGCTGGGCGGGGCTTTAACCCACAACCAGACAAGCGGCGTTGCCCATTTTATGGGTGAAAATGAAGAGCAGTGTCTGGATATGGTGAAACAATTGCTGGGATTCCTGCCGTCCAACAACCGGGAGAAACCACCATGCAGCCCGCCCGTGGAACCGGCGGAGGACCGTGAAACATTGCTTGACATCGTGCCTACCCAGCCTATGTATTCCTACGATGTAAAAAAAATAATCCGTGCCGTGGTGGACGGCAGCAAGTTTTTTGAAGTGTTGCCTTTGTACGCCAAGAATGCCGTAATCGGTTTCGCCAGGATAGAAGGGCAACCGGTGGGCATTGTGGCCAACCAGCCGGACTTTTTAGCCGGTTGCTTGGACATCGACGCATCGGATAAAATCAGCCGGTTTGTAAGGTTCTGTGACGCCTTCAATATCCCGCTGGTAACATTCATGGATGTGCCCGGGTTTTTACCGGGTACCGGGCAGGAATACGGGGGCATAATCCGTCACGGGGCCAAGATGCTGTACGCCTATTCCGAGGCTACCGTACCAAAAATAACTATTATCCTGCGCAAGGCATACGGCGGTGCCTACCTGGCCATGTGCAGTAGCTCCCTTAGGGCGGATGTTGTTTACGCTTGGCCCACTGCGGAAATAGCCGTTATGGGACCCGAAGGCGCCGTAAACATTATTTATCGCAAAGAGATAGAAAACGCTGAGAACCCAGAGGAGGAAAGGAATCGCCTGGTGCAGAATTACCGGGACAAGTTTGCCAACCCGTACGTGGCCAGCTCACGCGGTTATGTTGACGATGTTATCGACCCCCGGGATACCAGGGATAGGATCATTGATGCTCTTAAAATTCTGGCAACCAAGCAGGAAAGCCGTCCTTACAAAAAGCACGGTAATTTCCCGGTATAATATTTATTTACGTTATCCAAATTGACCTGAGGAAATAATTTTCGGTAAACAAGCCTCAAACCAGGCGAAATGCGAAAGTCCGGTAAAAATGCTATCTAAAATGGAATGGAGGTTATCGAGCAGTGAAGAGAAACAAGATTACCATCATTGGCTCGGGCAATGTTGGTGCCACTTGTGCACACTGGGCCGCGGCCAAGGAACTTGGTGACATTGTACTGATTGATGTGGTGGAGGGAATTCCCCAGGGAAAAGCCCTGGACCTGCAGGAAGCGGCGCCCATTGAAGGATACGATGTAAATATTATTGGCACCAATAATTATGAAGACACGGCAGGTTCAGATGTAATCATAATTACCGCCGGTATAGCCCGCAAACCTGGAATGAGCCGCGACGATCTTGTGAACACCAACGTAAAGATAGTTAAATCCTGCGCGGAACAGGCGGCAAAATATTCACCCAATGCTTTTATCATCGTTGTTACAAACCCGCTGGATGTAATGGTTTATGTTGCATACAAGGCAAGCGGATTCCCGCCCAACCGCGTGTTTGGTATGGCTGGTGTCCTGGATTCGGCCAGGTTCCGTACCTTTATTGCCATGGAACTAGGCATTTCATACAAAGATGTCAGCGCCTTTGTGTTGGGCGGCCACGGCGACGATATGGTGCCCCTGGTGCGTTATAGCTACGCCGGGGGAATTCCCATTGAAAAATTAATACCGCCCGAACGCATTGAAGCCATTGTGGAAAGAACTCGCAAAGGCGGCGCTGAAATAGTCAACTACCTGAAAACCGGTAGCGCCTATTACGCCCCGGGTGCATCCGTAATCGAAATGGTAGAAGCGGTTCTTAAAGATAAAAAGCGTATTTTACCAGTAGCTGCTTACTTGCAGGGCGAATACGGCGAAAAAGACATATACTTCGGTGTCCCGGCCATAATCGGTGGCGGCGGGGTGGAAAAAATCATCGAGGTGGACCTGACTGAAGAGGAAAAAGCCGCGCTGCAGAAATCCATACAATCTGTTCGTAAAGTTATGGCGTCGGTTGAATAAACAGGGCTGTACGGCGCAGGGTATCCAAGGGGTCGCTTGTTAGCATTTTATATTAAGTGTTTTTATAAAAAGTTAAGGAAAAAGTGTACAGGTAACGGCTAATTTTTTTAAATTGGAGGTTGAAGAATATTGAGTAATACTAGAAAAGTGATGATTTGTGACACCACGATGCGTGACGGCCACCAGTCTCTACTGGCCACCCGCATGCGTACCGAGCACATGCTGCCAATAGCAGAAAAAATTGAGCAGGTGGGTTACTATTCCCTGGAAGTATGGGGAGGAGCCACTTTTGACTCTTGCATGCGCTTCCTTGACGAGGACCCGTGGGAAAGGCTCCGTGCTCTGCGCAAGCATTATCCCAACAGTAAGCTGCAGATGCTCCTCCGTGGCCAAAACGTGGTGGGGTATAAACACTATGCAGATGATGTGCTGGAAGAGTTTATCAAAAGAACCGTGGACAACGGGCTGGATATATTCCGTATTTTTGACGCGCTAAACGATATCAGGAACATGGAAAAAGCCATTGAGTTTGTCAAGAGGGAAGGAGCTCACGCTCAGGGTACGGTGGTTTACACTATCAGTCCGGTCCATGATTACGACTTCTACATGCGCATGGGCAGGGAGTTAAAGGAATTAGGTGTGGATTCAATATGCCTGAAGGACATGGCGGGTATACTTGCCCCCCAGCCCGCGTATGATATTATCAAAGGTTGGAAAGAAAACCTCGGTATCATGGTTCAATTACACTGTCATTACACCAGCGGTATGGCTTCCATGACTTATCTAAAGGCGGTGGAAGCCGGGGTGGACGTCCTGGACTGCGCGGTATCGTCCATGTCGCTGCAAAGTTCGCAACCCTCAACGGAAAGCATGGTGGCGGCTCTTGCCGGCACGCCGTATGATACCGGGCTTGATCTGAACCTGATTTCCGAAATTGCCGAATACTTCAAGGAAGTACGCAAAAACTACGGCGATTTTGACAATGCCAGCTCTAATCCGGATACAAATGTTTTGACCTACCAGATTCCCGGAGGTATGATATCCAACTTTATCAGCCAGCTAAAGGAACAAAACGCGCTGGATAAGTTACCCCAGGTTTTGGAAGAGGTTCCCAGGGTTAGGGAAGACTTTGGTTATCCACCGCTGGTTACACCTTCCAGTCAAATTGTCGGCACCCAGGCTGTTATCAACGTGCTAGTAGGAAACAGGTACGCCATTGCAACAGACGAAGTAAAGAATTACATGCGCGGCTATTACGGGCGCCCGCCAGCACCTGTCAACGAGGAAGTAAGAAAGAAAATTATCGGAGATGAAACCCCGATTGACTGCCGCCCGGCCGATTTGATAGAGCCGGAGCTGCCAAAAGCGCGGGAATTGGCGGCACCCTACATGACAAAGGAGGAAGATGTTATTTCCGTGGCCCTGTTTCCACAGGTGGCCATTGATTTTCTGAAGAAACGTAAGGAACAAAAATAATTATTAAGGCGCCTGAATGCAAGGAGTGTAGAACTGGTTGTTCCGAAATAATATTGTTTTGTATTATGTAAACCCGGAACCGGCTGACGGCCGGTTTTTTTTGCGGGTAGACCACCATGCCGCGTTGCGGCACCAGCAGAAAAATGAAAATATTTACGATTTGCGTGAGCGCCGGTAACGGCACCCGGCGCAGCGAGGTCTAATCCACCTTATGGTGCCGCTTTTGCAGCCCGTAATATGTATGGAAAAAGCAAGCCGGAACAGGTATACCTATACTCAGGATTTTTTAAACAGTCTGTTACTTTTTTCCTTTATATTGCGTATATTGCGCAATATTTCCTTTCACCTGGTTGTTTAGCCAATTCGGCGAAATATTACTGACAAAACCGGACAAATACATAATAATGAGTATGAGTTAATGAGTTAATAATGAGCTTAAGTATGACAATCAGAGACAAGAGGAGCCGGCATCAAGCGATAAAGGATTGATGTTATATGACCGAAAAACGACGGGCAACGGCGAAAAATACTAACATAAAAAATAAGATGTGCATACTGGAGGAACTCAAGGTTTGCGATAATTGCTGTGCATGTTTTGACTGTGAGATTGACTCCTCGAAAATATGCAACAATTGCGCCAAGTGTGTTGAAATGAATCTGGCCGAGATTCTTTTTGCCGGAAAATTGTTGGGAAACAAATTTCACTCATTTCAGGGGATAGATAAAAAATTAAAAAAAATAATAGATGGGAATTAAGGATTATATTAAAGCCCGGTATTGAGTGTACCACTCCCGTTGCACTATTATTTTTAACTTCCGATAATAAGTCTTATGTAAACCCGCACGTATTTTTGGTGTCGGGTGTGGGTGTTACCTTTTCGTGCGCCGGGCGGCATAGCCGGTTTTGGCACCGCGCGCGATGGCCTTTTCCCGCCCGGAACCGGTTTTTGGCCGGGCTTTTTTCCAGGCGGTTTTACATAATACTTGGCTCTGCAAAAGCCTGTCTTAAAATGGTCAATGTTGCGTACATGCAACGTTCGTCGGGTGATACTACCCCCCGACGACGACTTTCACCGGGCACAGCCCTGTGGCCGGCGAGGGAACCCCGGGACCCTCCGCCGGCCACCGAAGGCCGGGCGCTTTTTATGTAAAGTTAATTGCTCAAATGAGAAATATATTGCTCATTTGTAACGTAAACTTCCCGGTTTATAGCTAAAAGTCGATCCCGTCTATCGTCTTAATATCTCAAGATTTTTTTAACCCTCCGCAAGCCTTGACATGGAGCCTCTGGCCCCCCTGGCCCCCCCGGGTGTGGCCGCCCGGGTGCCTGCGGCCCCCGGCCGCGCCGGGGTGATGGTACCAGGGGGGCCTTCTCCATGTAAAGGCCCTGCGCTACGCTCCGGCCCGCTGCGCGGGTTGCTCCGGGTGTTTGATTTCTTCTTTTGTTTTTAATTCTTCCAGTTCTTGTTTAAGTGTTTTAACCTGTGCTTTTAAATCCAGCATCAGACCCCATACTTTTTTACGTTCATTTTCCCAGGTTGGCATTTTATTCACCTCTTTTCTCCCGGCAATGGCTTTTTATATATGCCGCGTGCCGGTTGGTACCTGGTTTTTTTTCAGTTGTGCGGGCTGCGCCTTACGGTTGACATGGCTTTTGCAACAAAAATCGTTACGGCGGCAAACGGTTATACCGGCAAAATCCCTGGCAACCGCAAGGCTACGGGGATAAACCCTTTACATAAGACGCTCTATCCGTCAGGCTCCACATTGGATAACGTGTGTTCCGCCCGACCGATACGAGCAGCCTTATGTAAACTCGCACGTATTTTTGGTGTCGGGTGTGGGTGTTACCTTTTCGTGCGCCGGGCGGCATAGCCGGTTTTGGCGCCGCGCGCTTCGGGCTGGCTTATCGATTAGGCATTTGCGCGCAAAAAAATAGCCCGGCTATAAACCCGGCTATTTTAGAATTTCGGAAGTGATTTATTTTTCACAGGAACACTTAACATTGCCGGCGATTATTTCTTTCCAGTCGCCAATAACGTCATGGGTCCAGCAGTCGTCAGCACCGGCCGCTTCGCGCATAACAAGGGCCAGAATGTAAGCGAGTTCCTGAACAGTTGCACCGGCTTCCAGGGCGCCCTTGAAGTGTTTTAACACGCACGGCTTGGACCTTGCCTTAATGGACAGGGCAAAACAGATAAACTGGTAAGTTTTTTCGTCAATAAACCTCTTCTCCTGGTACAGCGCATCCATTTCATCCAGCTTTGCTGCAAATTCCGGGAAAAATTCGGCCAGCATACGCATATCAATTTCCTCCTGTTTTATAATTAATTTTCCAGGTATTTTTTGATGTCGGCCTTACTTGGTACTTTACCTACCGACTTTACCTTGCCGTCGACCACCAGGCCGGGTGTCAGCATCACCCCGTGACGAGCGATTTCTCCCACGTCGCTCACTTTAATTACTCTGGCGTCCAACCCATTTTCTTCAACAACCTCTCTCACAGCTTTTTCCAGGGCGTTACATTTAGGACATCCTGTGCCGAGTATTTTAATCTCCAACCTCATACCCACCTCCTTCCATGCAGTTATCCCCTTTCTTTATGTTGGTTTACATAAATCCGGGTATGCGTTTGATTTATGAAATACCTGGTTCTAAAACAATCAATTAAAAAATGTACCAAAAATCATGCCCGATGTTGTAGACATGATTATTACCAATAATACATAAACTAATGTCTTCCTGGTGCCCAGTACACTTCTTATGATTAGCATGTTGGGCAGGCTGAGCGCCGGCCCGGATAGTAACAGGGCCAGTGCGGGTCCCTTACCCATGCCGCTGCCCAGTAAACCTTGCAGAATCGGAACCTCCGTCAAAGTCGCAAAGTACATGAAACTGCCTATGATTGAAGCCAGGAAGTTGGCCTGCAGGGAATTTCCCCCCACCCACTCGTAAATATACTTGTTGGGAAGGATACCGTTATCCAGGCCGGGCCTGCCCATCAAAAAACCGGCAACCAGTACTCCGGCCAGCAGCAAGGGAAAAATCTGCTTAACAAAACCCCAGGTTGAATCCACCCACGTAATCATTTCTTCCCTTGTAAACCACAGCTTTAAAATTATAGTCAGAAAAACCAGCATGGCCACCGCCAGGTACCAGTGAATTTCGTAAATGAGGCTAAAGAAGCCAACCGGTTGGGATGGTTTTCCCCAGGCGGCAAAAATCAAAAACAGAATCATGGTCCCAAAATAAAGGGCGTACTGCCATAACGACCGTTTATCGTTGTCTTCCTCCGGGAGATAAAAATCCAAGCTTTCTCTTGCCAGCTCATCTTTGCGAAAAATAATTTGCATCAACAGGCCAATTACAATTGAGAATACTACCGCTCCTATAGCCCTGGCTATTCCCAAATCGGCGCCCAAAACCTGCGCTGTTAGAATAATAGCCAGTACGTTAATTGCGGGGCCGGAATACAGAAAGGCCGTAGCGGGGCCTATGCCCGCGCCACGGGTATAAATGCCCGCAAACAACGGTAATACCGTGCAGGAGCAAACAGCAAGAACACTGCCTGAAACAGATGCCACTCCATATGATAGGAGTTTATTGGCGCCTGACCCGAAATACTTTAAAACAGATGCTTGTGACACGAATACGGCAATGGCTCCTGCAATGAAAAAGGCGGGTACCAGGCAAGCGAGTACATGTTGACGGGCGTAGTCCTGCAACATGAAGAATGCTTCCAGGATAGCCGCCTGAACCCGCTGGTGTTCAAACGGTACATAAAAAGCGGCCAGGAATATGGCTATCATTAAAATTAGCTTGTCTCGCTCCTTCATTTTCAGCTTACCCCTTCCATTAATTATTGTTCTGATTAATTATTGGAACGCAGGTTATAAACAGCGCCTACATTTTTTTGGCCTTAAGTTTTTCACACAAGCACGGTTGATTTCTTATGGGTGAAGAAGCAACACCCTGATTGATGTTTAATAGCACCTCATCCATAAATCCAGATAACTTATCGTAATAATTGCTAAAATTATTCGCGTTAATTGTATAGTAAATCCATTTGCCCTCGCGGATATCTCTTACCAGACCGGCATTCTTGAGAAGTTTTAAATGATGGGACACGGCGGGTTGGGACAAATCCAGTTCATTGATAATCTCGCAAACCGCCATTTCCTGCTTGGATAAAAGCTTTAATATTTTTAGACGTTTTTTATCTGCAAGAGCCTTCAAAATAACTTCCAAGTTGTCCATTACCATCCCCACCGAAATAAATATATTTAAATTTATAAATATGATAGTCCTGATTTTATTCCTTGTCAATTACTTGGACGTTTAAATTATGTTAACAAATTATTATGTAAACTATTTTTGCCCGATAAAAAATTAGAACGGGGTACGTTACATCGCGGCAATTGAGAAAACAGTGCGAAATTGAAGTGAGCGAAGGCAACGGAAGCGCCATTTACCGAGCAAATTGGGGCGGTTCTTTCCCGCCCCGTTAATGTTCCCGGGTCATTTTCCTTTTTTAACCGGAAAAACGCCGCCGTGGATTCGCCTGGCATCGGAAACATTGAAGAAAGCGTTCGGGCAATACTGGTCGATTAGGCTTATAGCCTTGTTCAAGTCCTTGCGCTTGATCATTACGAATAACATTGTTCTTTCGCCGTCCCTCCCAAAACCCTGGACACAGGTGACGCCAAAACCTTCTTCGCGCAACTTGCGCACAAACTGGTCCGCTATTTCCCTGGGTGGAATAATATGTATGGAAAAGAAGCCAAGTGCAAGCTTTGACTCAATTAAACTGCCCACGAAATTGCCTGTGGCAAACCCGCCGGCATAAGCTATAATCTTTCCGGGATCGTCTAAACCATTCTTGATTACCTCGTTAAGCGCTAGGATAAAAATTGTAACCTCAAAAAAACCAATAATCGCGGCCAGTAAACGCCGGTCGCGCATCAACATCAATATTCTCAAAACATCCAGCGACATGTCCAAAACACGCGCTACGAAAATAAATAAATAGGCCAGTATAGACGGTAACCACTGTTCCAAATAGTACTCCCCCCGTAACAACCGCTCCACTCTAGCTGCGGGCAGTGCAAAATATGATGGGAACACAATCGCGTTCCCATCGGGACTGTGAGTGTTTCTATATATATTTTATCTTAACTTTTATCTTGTCCTTACAAAGCTAAACTGAAGATTTTAACTCATTATTCATGTGAATTGTTTCATAGTAACTTTTTAGTAATTTTGCCGTACAGCTTTGGGAAGAAATTTTTTCAGCGTTTTTCGCGGCGCTTTTACCCATTGTTTGCCTAAGTGCATCGTCTTCAAGAAGGATTTTGACCTTATTTACGAATTGCTTCAGGTCCGGTTCGGTCAAAAAACCGTCAATGCCGTGTTCAACCATTTCCGATACACCGAATGCTTTTACGGCTACCACAGGTAAACCGGCTGTTTTTGCTTCCCCCACCACCAGGCCCTGGGTTTCGGTTACGGATGCAAAAACGAAAATATGTGCGCTGTTGTATGCCAGAGCAGTTTCGTCTCCTGTTAATTTGCCGGTGAAAATCACCTTGTCTTCTATACCCAGGTCTCGGCATTGTTTTTTCAACGCTTCTTTTTCCGGCCCGTCACCCACCAGAACCAGACGGCTGCTCGGGTATGAATCCGATATTTGCTTGAAACTCTTAATGAGAAAAGAAAAGTTCTTTTCCTTACCCAGCCGGCCGACGGAAATTAGGATTTTGCTATCAGGTCCAATGTTATATTTCTTTTGTAGCCAGTCTTTTTGCCCTTTTCTAAAATCATTTAGTTTGATTCCGGTGGGAATAACACGTATAGTACTTGTTACCCCCCATTTTTTCAAATGGCCGGCTATTATGCCCGTGGGTACGATTACCAGATGGCAATTGTTACAAAAATCGGCACAGAATTTTTTAGTTATTTCTCTGGTAATGTGCTGGCCAAATGGTACATAATGTACGTACTGGTCGTAAAGGGTGTGGAATGTGAATACCAGGGGGAGGTTTAGCTTTTTCGCCATTCTGGCTCCCAGGCGTCCCAGCAAAAACGGGGAATGAACGTGAATGATATCTAAGTTCAATTTTTTAAGTGTATGTCTAAGACGCAGGGATATGGGCACCGCCAGTGCGAAATCGCTGTTGGTTGGGGCCGGAATGGATGAAAAACGAAAAATATTTTCCTCGTCTTTGGGACAGTTGGGATAATCGGGAGCGAAAATAAAGGTTTCATGACCTTGAGCCCGTAATTCTTCGGAAAACGTTTCAATGGACCTTACCACCCCGCTGGTATAAGGGCGGTAACTGTCGGTGAAGATACCTATTTTCAGGCCCAAACGCTGTTCACCCCCTGTTTCACATGTTGTCGTGGCTGTTTTGTTGGTCAGACCATGTCAAATTCATGCCGGTAATACGCCATCCGTTCTTTGTGTTATGTAAAGTAAAAGAACCGGTTCCGTAAATGCTGTCACCTGTATTGGCGTCGCTTTCCTTCAAAAAGGTATGAACTACGGCCGTCTTTCCATTGTTATAAACAATATGACAATCTGTAACAAAAGTCAAGCTATGCCAATCCGTATCATTATTCCTGAACCTTTCAACCCTATCCAGTAAGTCATATAACAATTCACCGGCAAAAAAATTTGCCATTCTTTTTTCATAATCCGGCTCGTTAATCCAGCCGCTGTATTCCACTGCTTCCTGAATCAAATTGTTAATAGCACAAACGTCTTCCTGGTTTTGGTTTTTTACAGTGAAAGCGTTTACCAAGTTGCACGGGCACGGTAACAGTAACAGTATTATCAACGCTAGTGAGAAGGCAGAAAAGTGCAAGCCTATCCCCCCAATGTAAATTATTAACAATAATAACATAAAAAGGGATGACCTGCACATGTAAACTTGTAATATAATTTGTAGAAAAAAATTAAATTACCTGTTCAAATGCTCGGTGTTTCTCATCCTACGGTAAAAATAATCAGAGACCCCTGCTTATTTCCGGGCGAAGGGGGATCGCTCCGGGTTCCGTAATGGCTCTTTCTAACAGGGCTATCAGCTTTTCCCGGTCCCTGTTGAGAGTTCCTCTAAGGGGAAGATAGTTGGAAGCGTGGTTGGTGCGAAAAATACACTCCGTCAAATTTACATTCTCCAGCAGGCATTTCAACTCCTTCAGAATACCGGTTGAGCTCGGCACTTCAAACTCCCCTCGCTGCACTTTCCTGTATAACGGCGTGTTGGGCACCACCATTAGTGTAAGTGCCCCCACGTATTCGGGGTTTATTTCGCTCAGCACCCTTGCTGTATCCACTGCATGTTCCGTCCACATATCTTTTCCGCCCAAGCCGTTGATGATGGTGACGGATAGTTCAAAACCGGCTTGCCTGGCTTTAATTCCTGCGGCAGTCATTTCACCTGCTGTGACGCCCTTGCAAACCGCTTTCAGTATGTCTTCATTACCGCTTTCAACTCCAAGGTAAAGCAGTTTGACTCCGCTTTTTCTTATGTCCCTCAGTTCATCAACGGACTTGCGCAGGATGTCCAGGGGGCCGGCATACATGCTGACCCGTTCCAGGCTGGGGAAAGTGCGGTAAAGGTATTCCGATGTTTTTTGGATTAGCGGCGTGGGTGCCGATAAGGCATCTCCGTCAGCCAGGAAAACCCGGCTTACATCGCCAAGTTGAGCCGCGCAAATGTCTATGTCTTTTTTTACTTCTTCCCAGTCTTTAACCCGAAATTTTTTACCCCGGTACATGCCGCAAAAGGTGCAGGCGTTATGCCGGCAACCAATAGTCAGCTGTATAATCAGGCTGAATGCTTCGCTGGGAGGCCTGAAGACAGGTGGTTCAAGGTGCATATAAATCCCTCCACAATTAGTGCCTGGGGTTTTTTTGCACTACCTGTATGGCAGCGGTTAGTGCGGCTACTACCTGTGCCTTGCCGCCAATCCGCTCGTAAACGGTCTTGGTAATAATTTTCCCCCGGTCCGTAACCACGTATTTGGCAGGCAAATTGTTTAAAGCCAGGGCCATAATGTCGTTCCGGCAGCGCTCGCACTTGCATGTACCGGGATATTTACTGGCGTAGTCATCCAGTACCTCATCAATTAATTCTCTTACCGCCACCTCGGGATAATTTACAATCATTTTCGCCTCTCCTTTCTACGGGCGGTAAACTAGTCTCCCAAGCATATGCCAAGCTGCCTGGCCACCCTGACCAGTTCGCCGTCCACGGGAACCTTGCGCAATTCTCCAACGGCTTCTTCCAGTGGCACCGAGTCAATACTTTGGCCTTTCAAGCAAACCATGCGCCCGAATTTTCCTTCCGCCACAAGGTTAACGGCGCCAACTCCGTACCGGGTGGATAATATACGGTCAAATGCCGTCGGTGAGCCGCCGCGTTGCAGGTGACCCAGCACGGTAACCCTGCTTTCCTTGCCGGTGGCGGATTCGACGGCCTGGGCTACCATATCTCCAATGCCCCCGAGGCGAATGGGATCAAAGCTATCTTCCACCCTCTTTTTGACAACCATTTCTCCCCCTATGGGCTTGGCGCCTTCGGCGACAACGATAATGCTGAATTTTTTCTTTTCCTTGCTGCGCTCGTTTACTTTTTTTACCACCACGTCTATGTTGTACGGTATTTCCGGGATCAAAATCACATCGGCTCCACCCGCTATGCCGGAAGCAAGGGCAATCCAACCCGCATAACGGCCCATCACTTCCAGTACCATTACCCTGTGATGCGATTCGGCCGTTGTGTGCAGCTTGTCCAGCGCTTCAGTGGCAGTAGCCAGCGCGGTGTCAAATCCGAAGGTTTGATCGGTGGCCGAAAGGTCGTTGTCAATTGTTTTAGGCACGCCCACCACGTTTAACCCGCGGTCGTACAGTTCTTTGGCAATGGACAGGCTGCCGTCTCCTCCTATAACTACCAGTGCCTCGATGCCGTGTATGCTAATATTTTCAAAAACACGGTCCGATACGTCGGTGTAGGTGACTTCACCGCCTTTCACCACCGGGTAGTGAAACGGGTTATCGCGGTTTGTAGTGCCCAGGATGGTTCCGCCAATGGGAAGTATGCCCACCACGTCCGACTCTGTTAGCTCCCTGGCCTTGTTTTTTATCAGCCCGCCAAAACCGCTTTCAAATCCAACTACGGACATGCTGTATACCCGGATGGCGGTTTTTACCACGGCGCGAATAACCGCGTTAAGGCCGGGCGCGTCACCTCCACCGGTTAGTATGCCAATCCTTTTCACCGCCGGTATAGTCACGTTTGATTCCCCCCTTGACAAAACATTTATTGGCACTCAATTACTGACTTTACGAATTGCTCAATGTGTTTGTTTACTTCTGCGGGTTTTTCCAGCATCATCATGTGGCCGCTGTTCTCTATGATTTCAAGGCGCGAGTTTTTTATGTTTTCTGCCAGGTACCGGCTGTACTTCAAAGGCGTAAGCCGGTCATCAGAGGCGCCCAAGACAAGGGTGGGCAAGCCGATATCGCTTACGCGCTCCATAATATCAAAATTATTGCAGGCTGTAAGGTCTTTGAAAAATACCATGGGATCCGTTTCCAGCATTTCCTGCCTGGCTTTTTGCAAAAGCTCCGGTGAAGTTCCGCTTCCATATGCATAGTCGGTAAAGGGCAAAAAGTGCTTACCGGCCCCGAATGTTTCAAGCACGGGTGGCGCCACACGCAGTCTGGCTCCGGTACCAATCAGAATTAGCCCCCACAACTTGTCCGGAAAGCGCAGCCCGGATTCCATAGCTATTGCCCCGCCCATGGAATGGCCGGCAAGAAAAACCGGAGCGCCAGCCACGTGCTCGATAAACCCCTGCACAAAGCCGGCATATTCGCTTATGGAATCCGACGCTTGGCCTTCGGAAAGGCCGTGACCCGGCAGGTCGACGGCAAGGCAAAGGAATTGATTTCCCAGTGCACTTGTCTGGTACGACCAGTGCGTGTGATTCCCGCCGGCGCCGTGGATAAAAACAATTATTGCGCTGGGGTCGCGTTTGGGAATTCCGGCAGCGTAATGGTAAAGTTTCCCGTTTATATACACTTTAGGCATGGGTACATGCCTCCCTCTTCTCAAATAGCTGCTCTTTTTTAGGTAAGTTAAAGGATTTTAAAAAAAATACCGGTACCGGACCGGTAAGTAGTACAGCTAAAGTATTACAGCTAAAGTAACTATAATAAGCTCGTTACTAAGCTCATTATCGTATCCGGAATAATTAATGATGAGCATCGCAAGATGGATGGCTGTTATTATTGTCATCGCCTACATACTTTTTCCACTTTATTGCGTATGCCGAGCATATGGCCAGCATGCCCACCGTGGTAACTACTCCGAACACAATTCCCTGCCACCAGCTTTCAAAAAACATCGGGCTTATCTCCCTCCCTATTTTAAATATTTATGCGTGTCGTGCAATTTTTACTTGCTTAATGCTCATACTCCTAAGTTGATTATTCCACTTGACGAGACATTTCGTCAAGTGTTTCCTTCAACCTTTCCATGGATTCGCCGTAGCCGGCCCAATCTCCGGCTTGCAAGCGGTTTTGAGCTTCTGCATAAATGTTACCGGCCCGTCTAATCAAATCATTAAGCGCCATACCGGGGGTTTCAGCTACAGGCGGTTGTTCTTGTTCTAGCTGCCCGCTCGCGTCCTCGTCCTGCCAGGATACCGGAGCGCCAAAAATTTTTTGCAAACACAGCTCCAGTGTTTGTTCCATCACCACTTTGTCGCCGTGGGCGACAATTACCCGGCGCAATTCCGGCATCCTGCTTTGCTCGGCCTGCAGGTAAAGGGGTTCCACGTATAGCAGCGCGTCTTTTACCGGAATTACCAGCAGGTTGCCTCTTATAACAGATGTGCCTTGCTGGCTCCACAGGGTCAATTGCTGGGAAATATACGTGTCCTGGTTAATACGGGCTTCAATTTGCATCGGCCCAAACACAAGTTCCTGTTTAGGAAACTCGTAAACCAGCAATTTCCCGTAGTTGGGGTGGTCGGAGCGAGCGGCCATCCAACCGATCATGTTGGTTTTATTCTTCGGTGTAAATGGAAGAATCAGCACGTACTCCGGTTTCTCACTACCGGGCAGCCTGGTTATGGTATAATACGGTTCCATTTGCACTTCTTTATCGTAGAATTTTTCCGTGGGCAGGTTCCACTTGTCTTCCTGGTTGTACAGCACCTCGGTGTCTGTCATGTGATAGGTGGTGTACTTTTCAGCCTGCACTTGGAATAGATCCGCGGGGTACCGGATATGCCGGCGCAGGTCTTCAGGCATTTTTTCCAGGGGTTTGAAAACCCCGGGAAAAATTTTTTCGTAGGTTTTAATAATCGGATCCTCAGCATCTGCAATATAGAAATCCACCGTTCCGGTGTAGGCGTTTACAACTATTTTTACCGAGTTGCGGATATAGTTGTTTCTTCCCGCGAAGGGCTCGGAATAAGGGAACATATCGGAAACGGTGTACGCATCCCACATCCAGTGCAGCGAGCCGTCATCCGCCAGCACTATATACGGGTCGCTGTCAAACACCAGAAAAGGCGCCAGCTTCGGAACTCTTTCATGGATATTGCGATAATATAAAATCTGGCTGTTCTCGTTTATGTCGCTTGCCAGCAATATCTTGTAATCAGACATGGTCAGGGCAAATAACAGCCTGCGAAACAGCCCGCCAATCTTTACCCCGTTTTTACCTTCGTATGTGGTGTACGCGTTTTCAGTCCCCACGGGGTAGTCAAACTCGCGGGTATTTGTATTAACGATTACGTAATTATCGGTAAGCTCTCCGAAATATACCTCAGGCCTGGTTACTTCCAGTCCAACACTGGATACCGGAGGTATGTTCTTGACGAATAATTCGGGTAGGCCTTCAGAAGTCATTCTGTTTACCGGATTCATTACTACACCGTACCCGTGTGTATATTTTAAACGCTGGTTAATCCAGGTTTTGGCATTATCAGGCAATTGGGACTGGTCCAGCTCCCTAACGGCCAGCATAACTTGCCGGTACTGGTTGTTTATTACGTACCGGTCGATATCGATGTTTTTCAACTCGTAATAGGGGCGGATTTCCTGTAGCTGGGCGTATGTCTCGGCAAGGGGTCGCCAATCCCACAACCTTATGTTCTCTATGGTTTCTCTGTTTTCTTCAGCATCCTGGACGGTAAGCGTTTTCCCGGCGGGAAATTGTTTGGTTTCCACCTGGTCCAGGTTATACGCTAACCGGGTATATTTGATGGAATTGGCAATATAGGGAGACTCCTTGGCTAATTCATTGGGCTTGACGACCAGGTTTTGAATAATTGCGGGGTAAACACCACCAAGTAGAATGGATACTATAAAAAGCGTGCCAATTCCGTAAAGGATTAGCTTAAACCGCCGTAAAAACAGGTTGACCAGTATTAAAACGGCGATGGCCAGTGAAATGACCAGCAGTACCTTGTACGCCAGTAACCTGGCGTTAATATCCGTATAACCGGGCCCGAAAACAACACCGTTGGGGGAAAACAGCAGCATGTACTGTTCAAGCTTGTAACCCCAGGCCCTGACCAGGAAGAAGAGTGCTGCCAGGAAAGACAGGTGCAGGCGGGCGGATAGCGTGCTAAATATTTTTCCAATACCCTGCTGCCCGCTTTCGATGAGGAAATATACTAAGGCAACGGCAAATGCTGCCATAACTATTAACAAGACTGTCAATCTGTATATAAACTGGTAAAATGGCAGCTCAAATATGTATTTGCCGATGTCCCTGTTGAAAATGGGGTCCGTGAAACCGAATGGTGTGGCATTAAGGTATTTTTGTAGTATAACCCAGTCTCCCGCCACTGCAGCGCTGGCAATAAAGGCCAAAACCAGGCCGGCAGCCAGGTAAATCAATGTCAGAAAGCGCGGGGTAATGTACTTGTTGACCGGGGATTGGTAAATGGTAATAACATCGCCGGTTTCCATATACTGCATTGTACTTAAGCGATGCAGCACTGTTTTGCGGGTCAGCATCAAGTTAACAAATATAAAAATAAATGCGAATAAGCCTACAAAAAACCGTAAGCCGAGCTCTGACAGTAGGATAGTTATAAATACCCCGGCATAACCCAAGGACTTGAACCAAAGCCAGTCAGCATAAAGACCGGCGCCCCACTTGGCCAGAAGCAACACTACCAGCAGGGACACGAACACTATTGTAGTTAGTAACCTGAAACCTTTTTGCAAGTAATCTCCTCCTGTGTATAGGGCAATAGATTGATTGGTATTTCAATTACATCGGTTTGGGCACCTTTTGCGATTCATCGGCCTCGTGTTTTATCTTTGCTTCGCAAAGCTGGCAAAAGGAAGGTTCTTTTTTTGGTATATCGTCGTCATCATCCAGGTACGGGTTCTTGTTATTTTCCATTACCTGATCCGGGTCGAATAACTTGCCGCACATAATGCATTTCTTCATAGCCATGGAGTGACACCTCCGGCGTGTTATAATTTTTAATAAAAAAAATATTCTGCGCCGGAGGTGTAATTCCTTCTTAACTTTATAACCATGGCATATCTTGATGCGATATGTTTCTTGCCGAAATGGCTGCCGCCTGGTGTGCCATCGAGTATATATGTCAAAAAGCTTCCTTCAGTTTGCCGGCGATTTGCTCGGGGAGTATTACCGTCCAGGGATCATCGTGTAAAACCTGCATGTGGGTTATATCGCTTCCTACCAGGGGGTAAATAGTAAAACGGCCCACTATCCTGGCATGCGCCGTAAACCCTTCGTCATCGTTGCGCGCGAAATAAATAGCCGCGTTAAACGATGCAATGTTGTTCCGGTCGTAATAACTAATTATTTTTTTCAGCCCGCCGGCCAGTTCTGCCAGGTCGTCATCTGACAGGTCGTCCACCGTTCTTTTACCTGGCATGATGCCTATTATATCCCCCACATGGCGAGGTGCGTAAGCCGCCATCCAGTGCACTTTCCCGGTGCAGCCGATGTATCTTTCTTTTCTTTTCATTTCTTCTTTTATTAGATCGTCCCAGTAATTGCTTCCGTATTGTTGCAGGTATTTTGCGGATGACTCGATGAGACGCTTGTCATAGGTGCACGGTTCGGGTCCCGCCAGCACCTGAAGATGAGGATGGATCAGCGAGCCACCGGCGTAGGGCATGTAATTCCAGCTTATGGAGGCATAACGCGCGCCATCCGGGTCCGCCGCTGCGGTTAGTTGCAGGTAAGTGATGCCGGCCCGGAAACTCTCCACCATCATGCCGGTATCCATTTCCTGCATAGACACATAATGCCGGAATGTCATGATCACCAGCGAGGCGTGTTTTTCATAAGGATTCAAGTTCGGGACGACCAAGGCGTCTCCCACCTTTATTCTCCCTTCCGGCGTTATTGAAGCGGGAAATTTGGGTGTAACCTGTTCCACTACTTCAGGGCAAAACGGGCAAAACTTTTTTTTAGATTCCTCGACAAAAGGTGTCCAGTCATGATGGTGCGGGGTGAACGCGCGAAAAGGGAAAATGCGTGAGATTTGCCCGGTCAACGGGTCGTAACGGATCTCGCTGGTTACGGTTTGGGGTTCGAAGTTGTTGCGGGGATCAAGAAATACCGACTGGTTTTCAACTTTTTTAAACTTTATAGACAAAGCAAAAACCTCCTTCGGGGCTTGTCCCTCAAAAAAATTATTTGAATATTGTGAAAATATGCTAACGCTTAGTTAGTTGTACAAGTTTTTCCACCAGGTCTGGAAATGATATACCTGCCGCCCTGGCTGCGTCGGGGAAAAGACTGGTTTCCGTCATGCCGGGAATAGTATTTACTTCAAGGACATACGGGTTTCCGGGTGGTTCAACAATTAAATCCACTCTGGCCAGGCCGCGGCAGCCAATGGCCCGGTAAGTACGTTCGGCCAGTAAAGCTATTTTGTCTTGTACTTCTTTTTCAACCCTGGGCGGAATGATGTGCTCGCTCAGACCCGCGGTGTACTTGGCTTCATAATCGTAGACGCCGGTTGCCGATACTATCTCTATCTGGGGTAAAACTTCCGGCTCCTCGTTGCCCAAAACCGAGGCTGTAATTTCTACGCCTGTAACCATTTTTTCCACCAGAGCTTCCGGGTCGTACTTGAACGCTTCTACAAGGCCCTGTTCGATTTGCTCCTTTTCGTGTACGAAGGAAACACCTATGGTTGAACCCTGGGTTGGCGCTTTTATTACCACTGGCAGGCCAAACCCGGTTATTTTCGCCATTACGCCGGGCGGGTCATTTTCCCACTCACGTTTTGTTACGGTACAGTAAGCCGGTGTGGGTATACCTTCGGCCGCCAGTATTTTTTTGGTGGCTATTTTATTCATGGCGATGGCGCTTGCCAGCACGCCGGAGCCGGTATAGGGGATACCAAGCACCTCCAGCAACCCCTGTATAGTGCCATCCTCGCCGTATTTGCCGTGCAGGGCTATAAAAGCCAGTTCTATGTTCTGTTTTTTTAGGGTTTCCGCTATATTACGGTCCACATCAATTTTTATGGCATTATAACCCTTTTCCAGTAAAGCCCGGTAAATTGCTTCCCCGGTTTTCAGAGAAACTTCTCTCTCTGCCGAAAGCCCGCCAAGCAGAACGCCTATTCTGGGGCCCATCAAGCCACCTCCAGCTTTTATGATTGTTAATATATTCTTCCTAAGTGCTAAAAATCCTTTACTTCCCGCTTATTTTCCTTGACTGAGCCGGTATATTGTCTTATAATGATTCTTGCTACGTGATAAATTTAGGGGAGTAGCTCAATTGGTAGAGCAACGGTCTCCAAAACCGTGGGCTGCGGGTTCGAGTCCTGTCTCCCCTGCCAGAATAAATCCGAGAGTCGCAATGATTTGCGGCTCTTTTAGTTTTGCGTTATAGTTTT
Source organism: uncultured bacterium (assembly GCA_965539975.1). GTDB lineage: Bacteria > Bacillota > Desulfotomaculia > Desulfotomaculales > Desulfallaceae > CBETWA01. Next base: position 39,385 of record CBETWA010000011.1, read on the forward strand.
TCCGGCGGGGTAATCTTTATTTGCTTGTTGTAGTCCCACAATTCAAGCATTATTTCCAGCTTATCCCTGGTGCCGTTTTTTCCGGAGGCGGTTACCAGGGTTTTTTTGATTAGTTTTTTATTTGGTTCAATCCAGACCCGGTAGACGAAATCATCATAATTCAATTCCATCAACGGGTTTTCCACGATGGGCTTTATTTCCACAACCTGGAGCTTTTCCCCGTCAAAGTTTTCCGGGTCCAGTATCTTTATTTGTGGAATTTCTTTGAAAACGAAAATGCCCAGCGGGTTGATTTCCGTAAAGAAAAGCTCCGAATCGACCAGCTTGTTTTTCTCTAATACGGACCAGTTTTCCGACCAGTAACCTTTGATGTATGATTTGTCGCCGGTGTGGATGAATTCCACCGGGGTATTTTGAATATTGCCCGTGATGTGTATTTTATCCGGCGCGACTCTTTTGCCTTCGATGTCCGAAATCAATCTTTTTCCCATCTTGACGGACAGCCTAAAATAAAAAGATTCGCTGTTTACAGTATTCTGGAGTGCGTTATGAAATTCATCTTCCGAAAACGTGCTTGTTTTTAGTTCCAAAGTTTGGCTCGATTTGTAGATTAAAACAAGCAGAACCAGTATTCCCAATACTAAAAGTACAGTCTTTTTGTTAAATATGAGCCACCGCGTTCTTCCCATTACCGCAGCCCCCCTTTCTTAGAAATTTATATTGGGTGGGCCGGCTGATTATACCTTGGGACTGCTGTCAATCTGTTTTTTCACAAGCTGTTGTGTTAAAATATAATAGATTTTTCATATAAACTATACATAAATGCTGGGAGGATATGACATGGCCGTTATTAAACCCTTGCGCGGCTTTCGCTACGATGAGCGGAAAGCCGGAAACATCAAAGATTTAGTTACACCCCCTTACGATGTAATAGATTTGAAAGCCCAGGAGCGTTATTATGAAAAGAACCCTTATAACGTAATCAGGCTTGAATACGGTAAAAAATTTCCTGATGATAACGAAGCTCACAACAGGTACACTCGCGCCGCCGCGTTTTTTCACCAGTGGGAACAACAAGGCATATTGCGGGAGGAGAAAAAGCCCGCGCTGTACCTGTACAAGCAGAGGTTCACTATAAACAACTTGGACATGGAGCGTACAGGCATAACCTGCGGTGTAAAGCTGGAACCTTATGCTAAGGGGGTGGTTTTACCACACGAGGAAACCATTCCCGGGCACAAGGCCGACCGTTTGGCATTAATGCGAGCTTGCCGTGCCAATTTTAGTCCCATATTCGGGTTATACAGCGAACCCGACAGGAATGTAGATCAGATGCTGGAAAGCGCGTGCAAAGGTACAGAGCCGGCAATTGAATTTACAGACGAGTGGGGGCACGAGCACAGGCTTTGGGTTATAGACGACACCGGCCTGCTGGAAAAAATACAGGATTTAATGGAACCATTGCGCATATTTATCGCCGACGGGCATCACCGTTATGAAACCGCGCTTAATTACGCCCTGGAAAACCCGGATAATCCCGCGGCCGGTTACGTAATGATGACCCTGGTAAATCTTTACGATCCAGGTTTGGTGGTATTGCCCACGCATAGATTAATTGTCTCTTCCAGGCTGGACACCAAATTAATCTCGGAAGCTTTACGGGAAGATTTCGAGGTTGCGGAGTATACCGGCAAGGATGTATCCGAAATAATTTCATTAATAGCCGAAATGGCCGGGATTGAAGAGCCCGGCGGGCAAAAGAACGGCTGGGTTTACGGTATGTATACCGGTAAAGGAACTTATTACGTGCTCAAGCTCCGCAACCCGGAGATAATTGAAAAGAAAATGCCGGCTGATCGCTCACCTGAATGGTGTAGGCTGGATGTTTCCGTATTACAGAAACTGGTAATGGAAAAAATACTGGGCATTGACAATGAAGCGCTTGCGGGGGGCGAAATGGTGCGTTATACCAGGGACGCATCGGAAGCGGTGCATTTGGTTGACCGGGAAGAGTGCCGGATCGCCTTCCTGATGAACCCCACCGGCGTAAAAGAAGTCACTACCATAGCGGAAAAAGGCGAAAAAATGCCGCAAAAATCAACATTTTTTTACCCCAAGCTCATTACCGGCCTGGTAATCAACAAGCTGTAAAAATTGCGGGAATAAATATATAAGGACAGGTGCCTACCTGTCCTTTAATTAGTTAAAATTCTCGTTTTCCAGGCTGGTGATTCTTTCCTTGGTGGAAATAATGCTTGAAATTTTCACTCCGAAATTTTCATTTACCACTACTACTTCGCCCCTGGCCACAAGCTTGCCGTTTACTAATATTTCAACCGGTTCCTCCACCATGGTTTCCAATTCCACTATTGCACCAGGAGTCATTTGCAGTACATCCTTTATTTGTTTCTTGGTGCGTCCAAGTACGACCGATACTTTTAATGGTATATCCATCAACAGGTTTAATTTATCCTGGTCAATTTGCAGCGGTGGCGATGGCCTCGTATCGTCGCCCGCGGCTTTGCGCGGTGATGAGGGTGAAGTGCCGGCAGGTTCTGCGGCGTAATGCGGCTCTTGCTGCTCTCCTGGCACATCCATTGTTTCATCTTCCGGGACAGGTGGTGCATTGCTTGTGATATCCAAATCGCCGGGTAGTTCCGTAATATCGCCGGCTTCGAAAGCGGCTGGCTCTTCCTCCATGCCACCGAACTTTTTCCATAACAACTCCGCTTGTTTCCGCGCCGTATCCAGGTCGATTACCTGCATTATGTTTGTGTCAAGCAGGTTTTCTATATTCATACGGAAATAGATAACAACGATGGGGTCCGAAAAAGGCAAATCAATGGTTATTGCTTCCGTATCGCGCACAAGTTCAACTTCAGGGGGCGTAATATTTACGCTCCTGTCAAGCAAATCGGCCAGGGATGTGCTGGCCGTACCGATCATCTGGTTCATTGCCTCCGCGGTGGCGCTGATTTCCATTTCAGATAACTCGTGCGGTATGTCAACGCCATCCCCACCCATCATCAGGTTTGCCATTACACCGGCATCGTGCATTTTTATAATCAGCACGTTGTAACCGTCAAAGCCCTCCTTGAATTTTACCTTGATTACAAGAAAGGGCACTTTGAAACCCCTAAGAAAGTCCTTTTGCCTCGTAACGGTAACTAAAGGGCTGGTGATGAGCACCCGTTTGTTCAGTAACTGGGAAAGTGTTGTGGCAGCGGAACCCATGGAAATATTTCCAATTTCACCCAGAGCGTCTTTTTCATTGATACCAAGGGCATTTTCCAGGTCGTCTTCCTGCTGCTCGTAGACTTTTCCTTGCATATTCCGGGCTGAATCACTGCCGGAAGGGATACTGTCACCGGAGACATTAAGTTGATCACTTGTTTCGCTAACGCTGTCCCTAATTTCTTCTCCGGAGCTTACACCTGCGATAGCTTTTTCCCCTCCGCTTTCCGCGGCACTGCCTGCATCCTGCGACGGAGCAGTTTGCCCTTTTTCCCCGCCCCCGCCGGCTGCTTTTAACAGGGCATCAATTTCATCCTGGTGGAGCAGTTTTTCATCACTCATTGGTATCTTCCCTTTCGACTAAAGAAACGATTTGCACAGCCATGTTTTCACCCACGGACCCCGCCTGGGCGCCAAGTTTCAAGGAATCGCCGATATATACATTGAGGTCCTGGTTTACATTATTATCTAGTACAATAACATCTCCCACCTGCAATTGTAAAAATTCTTCAACCGTGATTTCAGTTTCGCCGATTTCGGCTTTAATATCAAGCTCGCACATGCTAAGCCAGTGCAGTATACTTCTCTGGTTTTTTTCTTTGTCGGTTGCAAACTGGCGGATAAACTGGGACCGTACCGATAACTTGGCAATTACAGGATCAAGCACGATATACGGCAGGCAAAGGTTAATCATCCCCTGATCATTATCCCCCACTGTGGCAGAAAACGTTATTAACGCCACCACTTCATTGGGTGAGTATAGTTGTTGAAGCCGTGGGTTTGTTTCTATTGAACGAACTTCAGGAGTGATTTCGTAAATATCCTGCCAGGTAGGTGCCAGCAACTCCAGTATCCGCCCCATCATTTTTTTGGTGACCTGAATTTCGATGTCAGTTAACTCCCTATTCAGGTCTCCCGTAGAACCGCTTCCTCCGAACATAAGATCTATAATAGGAAAAATAAAACTAGTGTTTGCTTCCATCAAGGCGGAACCATTTAAAGGATGTAAATCAAAAAGAGCCAGTGTAGTTGGTGTCGGAAGCGAGCGTATAAATTCATCGTAAATAATCTGCCCCACCGACGCCAGTTCAATATTAATATTACTTCTCAGGTAGCCCGACAGAAAACTGGATATATGTCGGGCGAATTGCTGGTGCAGCATTTCCAGGGTGCGCAGGTGCTCCTTGGAAAACTTGTTTGGACGGCGAAAGTCATAATTTTTAATTTTTGCCGCTGTTTTTGTGTCCTCAACATCCTTGACCGGAATATCACCCGTGCTTAATGCCTGTATAAGCGAATCTATTTCGCTTTGTGACAGAATTTCCTGCATCATGACCACCGGCCTATCTGCTCATTACCCGGTCAATGGCTTGTAAAATTCTGTCCTGTTTGAAGGGTTTGACGATGAAATCCATGGCGCCTGCCTGTATAGCTTCCATTACCATTGATTGCTGGCCCATGGCACTGCACATGATAATCCTGGCATTGGGATCGATTTTTTTAATGGCTTTAACGCTTTCGATGCCGTCCATTTCCGGCATGGTAATGTCCATGGTTACCAGGTCCGGCTTGTGCTCGGAATAAAGCCTTACCGCTTCGGAACCGTTTTCCGCCTCGGCAACGACTTCATAACCGTGTTTAATAACAATATTCTTGATCATCATGCGCATAAAAGTTGCATCGTCAACTATAAGGATCCTGACTGACATGCTTTCCCTCCATTCAGCTTTGTGGTTCCAACCCTAGTGCCGTGAATAGCTTTGATATTGAATCGGGTTCGGCCACCAGGAAAAAGTGACCGCTGACCTCCTTGTCGTCCTTGAAAAGCTGTGTTTCAATGGCAAGCACGTTGTCATCTTCGGGCCTGCCGGTTTCAAGTATTAAAGAAATGAATACCGCTGCCAGCATGTCGAAGGCAAATATCGGTACAGAGGTGTGAATGCGCATTTTCGTAAAATTACTGATGGCGGAAACAAACGCGCCCGTTAAAATGTTTCCGATCTCGCTTATGGTGGAAGTCGCCATTTCGTCCAGTTCGGTGGTGGTGTTTTCCTCATGGCCCATCAACATGTCAACCAGCCTGTAAGTGCTGGTTTCGCTGAATATATAAAAGACGATCCCCTTCACATCACCGTTCAGTTTCAAGCTGACACAGGAAACAAGTTCCTCGTAACCGCCTATGATTTCTATTGCTTTTTCCAGGGAAATAAAATCGGCATGCGGCACTTCCATTCCAATTTTAGTGTCCAACAGCTCGGCCAGGGAGGTTGCCGCGTGGCCCATGCCAATATTTCCTATTTCCCGTAAAGCATCCATGTGCAATTGAGACAGGGTTTCACTGTTGCTCATGTTAATCTTAATCAGCCCTTTCTGAAACGCAATTCATGCCGGTACGGATTGACCCTGTTTAAACGCTTTTCCTGTAAAAACATGTGGCCAGCTTTTCAAATCCCAGGTCCCGGTAATTAAAGATCATTTCACTCCCGCCGGTAAACAATATCCCACCCGGAGTAAGGGACTGGTGAAACCTGCGGTATATACCGTCCTGGGCTTCCTTGGTGAAGTAAATGGTCACGTTACGGCAGGCAATCAGGTCAAAACCCTTTTCGTAATCGCTGGAAAGCAGGTCGTGGTAAAAAAACGAAACTTTTTGTTTAATTTGCTCTTTTACTATATACCACTCGTCTTCCCGGGTAAAAAAACGTTCCAGCCTTTGCGGGCTTACATTTTTTATGCTGTCCCGGTTATATTTGGCTTCCCGGGCTTTGTTTAAAATTTGACGATCTATATCAGTGGCTATTATTCTACTTCTACCGGATAGTCCCAATTCCTCCAAAATAATTGAGATGGAATAGGGTTCAGAACCATTGGAACAGGCGGCACTCCAGATTTTGAGCCGGTTACGATCTTTCGCCAGCTCCGGTATGTATCTTGATTTAAGTTCTTCGAACCTCTGCGGGTCCCTGAAAAATTCCGAAACATTTATTGTCAAGTAATCCAAGAATTTTTCATAAGCTTGCCGGTTTGATGTTAATTGCTTGAACAATTCGCCGTAATTATTCAATTTAAGCCTGAGCAAGTATGAATCCATACGCCTTTTCAGCTGTTTTTCCTTGTAACTGTTCAGATCCAGCCGGAAGGCGGCCCGCACTCTCTTTTTGAACTCGTCGAAATCCATTTAATCACCTATTCTAAATAACCTTGATGCCTTTACCAAGCGTTTTCACCAGCACCTGCCCGTTTTGCAGGTCCAGGTACATGGTTCTGCCCCTGTTACCTCCCACGTCCTCCGCGGCGATTGTTATGTTCAGTTCCTTCAGTATGCTGCGTGATGCTTTAATATTTCTTTCACCTATGTTAAACACTTGTTTTTTATCCAGGCCGGAGAACATCTGGGCGCCGCCAACCAGCTTGGCTGTAATTCTGCTTTTCCCCGCTCCCATGTTGATCATTTCTCTCAACATCATAGGAATACCCAGGTCAGCATACTTTTCTTTTCGGCTTAACTTAGAGAACTCCTTGCTGCTGGGTAGCATGATATGTATTAAACCGCCAATCCCGGTAACCGGGTCCCACATGCCCACTCCAACGCATGAACCGAGGCCCAGGGTAACCAGGCGGGCCGGGTTTTTTGAAACTTTAAATTCTCCTATACCTACGTGAATATCAGTTACATTTCTTGCCAATTCCATTACATCACCTGTGTATTTTTACTTTTGCAGGTTGTTCGTGATACTCCATAACTGGTCAGCCACAATAATGGACCGCGCGTTGAGCTCGAACGCCCGCTGGGCCTCGATAAGATTTTGCGTTTCCAATACCAGGTCCACGTTTGAACTCTCCAGGTAACCCTGTCTCAACGAGCCCGCTCCTTCTACCCCCGGCACCATGCTTTCGGGCTCGCCGCTGGTTTCCGAAACGGTAAACATGTTTTCCCCCACCGCCTGCAGTCCTTCCGGGTTGGGAAACAGGTACAATTCAATTTGTCCTATCTCGCGAATTTCACCTTCCTGGTCCTTGCAGGATACCATGCCTTTTTCGTCCACAACCAGTTCGGTGAAGTTTTCCGGCAATTCCTCGTCCAGCAAAACATAACCGCGGCTGTTGACAATTCGCCCTTCGGCGTCAATTTTAAGTGTACCATCGCGGGTATAAAGGTACTCCCCGTTATCCTGAACCAGCCGGAAAAACCCGGTGCCCTCCACGGCAATATCCAGCGGCCTCCCGGTGTAAACCAGCGAACCCTGGTCGAAACGGCGTGTTGTGGCCGATACCCTGGCACCGCTTCCTTGCACCGGCGTAACGGCACCGTTTTCAATTACGGGCAGCCCCCGGTCCGCCATGCGCTGGCGGAGCAATTCCGAAAAGTTCACTGTCTGTCTTTTAAAACCGGTGGTATTAATGTTTGCTATGTTGTTTCCCGTAACGTCCAGTTTCTGCATGTGCGCCGAAAGACCCGTCATACCGTTGAAAAGAGTTCCCAGCATCAAAACCACTCCTTGGGTCGGACCGCGCCGGGGCGGCCTATCTTAATATCCCTACCTTGTTAATGGCCAGGTCAAGCATTGCGTCCTGCGCCTGCACTATCTTCTGGCCCGTTTCGTACGCCCGGGCGGCGGAAATCATGTTCACTGTTTCTTCCACCGGGTCCACGTTGGCTCCTTCCAGAAAGCGTTGTAATAATCCCGGGTTTTCAACGGGTTGTGGCTCGTCTTCCCCGGTTGCCTGAAACAAGTCGTGCCCCACCCGCTGCAAATTTTCCGGATTTTCGAAACTAACTATGAAAATATTACCTGTTACTTCTCCATTTTCCGATATATTACCATTTTCGTCAACAGTGAATTTTTCTGCGTCTTCTATTTGCACCGGCCCCCTGTCGCCCATTACCCTGTACCCGTTAGCATTTACTAGATAACCATCGCTGTCCACGCTGAAGCTTCCATTGCGGGTATAATAAACGGCATCATCGTTTTCGGGATCTGAAAGCACGAAAAACCCCGGACCGCTTAATGCAAAGTCTGTGAGATTACCCGTTTCCTTCAATATACCCGGCGTGTAATCGGTTACCACTTGCCGCACCGCCACGCCCGCGCTGGTGGTGCCGATTACCTTTCTTCTGGTAACTCCCGGAAGTTCGCCTGGAAGCCTGGCGCTTAATTGTATCAAGCGGGGAAAAGACTCCATTACTACCCGGTCCTTCTTGTACCCGGGCACGCTGATATTGGCCAGGTTATTTGAGACGGTGTCCAGCCTGGCGGACTGCACGTTCATCCCCATGGCGCCGGTGTAAATACCCCTGATCATACGCCCACTCCCTCCCTGCGATTTTCAGTTAACGCGTGTAACCTGCCACGCAATTTTTCGCGTAATTTGTGCAACGCTTTGGCATGCAGCTGGCAGACGCGGGATTCGGTGATTTCAAGAATACTGCCAATTTCCTTGAGTGTAAGTTCCTCCTGGTAATAAAGGGCCAGGATTATACGGTCCCGTTCGGGAAGTTCCTTGATTGATTCCACCAGGTTTTTTATCTCGTCTCTTTCGGCCACCAGGTCAAGGGGATCGGGGCTGTGCGGGTCGCTTATCATGTCCACCAGAGCCCCCTCCTCGGATCCGGCAAATTCATCCAGTGATACCGGAAAAGCCGTGCTGTATTCAGCAGTCAGTTGTCTTACCGTAGACCGGTCCATTTTCATTTTGGCCGCCAGGGTTTTTTCATCGGGGGTTTTGCCCTTCTGCAACAAATAATCTTTGATAGTATTCATTTTATTAAACTTTTGCCACTTGCTCCGGGGGATCCAGTTTTGTTTTCTGATTTCGTCCAGCATGGAACCCCTGATCCTGGTATAAGCGTAGTTTTTAAATTCCGTTCCCTGCTTGGGATCATATTTTTCAATGGCGTCCAGCAACCCGATTACACCGTAACCTTCCAGGTCCTCTTGGTTTAGTGTCGGAGGCGCGCTTATGGCCAGCCTGCCCGCCAAGTACTTTACCAGTCCCAGGTGTTCCAAAACCAATCTTTCTTTAAGCGAAGGGTCTTTTGTTTTTCTATATTGTTGCCAAATATCCTGTTCTGCCAATAGAATCCCCCCCGTTTTATAACAGGCGCTTTTGCTGGGCCATCTTTTCAAATACAAAGCGTACGATAACATCTTCCTCGCGGTAAACGAGATCTTCGAATTTCAAGCCCAGGTGATAAACCTCCCGGTTCGGATCGGCTTTAATGCAGCGCATGACCCGGGCATTAAGCTCCATTTGTTCGGGTTTGTTCTTAAAAGGCAGAGTGAACTTTAACCTAACCAGCGTATTCTCATTGACTTTTTCCCTAACCCGGAGTTTCATTCCCCCGCCGCTTATGTCCACTGCGGTTGCCTTTTTAAACTCGGGCGGCTTTTTTTTGCCTGCGGGGTCACTTTCCGGTATGTAATACTGCACGTCCAGTACAACGGGCAGCCTTACGTGGGCCCTTTGCTGGACCCTGGTAAATTCCCTTGGATAAGCCAGCCGGAACATTTTAATGTTGCTGGTTGCTTCACCGGTAACCGTTGATTCGAACATGTAACTGCTGTCGTCCATAGAAAACCTTACCATTACACGTTCGCCCTTGTACAGCACCAGGGGTTGTTCCCTGGCGTAAGGTATGGCTATGTAAATGGAATTCTCCCGTATATCCTGAATGTTGGAATTAAACCACATGTGGCCATCTTTTGAAACCTGAATTTTTTGTGTAACGTGGAGACCCGGTTGTTCTAACATTTACGTTCCCCCTGTTATTTGAAAAGCTTGCTGAGTTTGGTGATAAAGCCGCGCAACCCCCGTTCTTGGGTTTTTTCATCTTCCCAGTTTTTGTTCAAAATTGCGTATGCTATTTTTCGCACAGACTTTGTGGCAGGGCAATCCGGGCTTGAAACCACAAAAGGTTTTTGATTTTTAACCGCCTTCGAAACCGCGGGGTCGTATATAACCTCGCCAATGTAGTTCAACCGGGTGTTTAAATACTTGGCAGCTAAAGTTTTCAAGCTAAATACCACATTGGTTGTTTCCTCGTCCCCGCGAGACTGGTTGACAGCTATGTGAACGTCCTGTTTCAACTTGAACTTGTCGATAACCTTGATCAACCCGTAAGCGTCTGTTAATGATGTGGGTTCGGGGGTTACCACTACGATAACCTCGTCCGCGGCAGCGCAAAAAGCAAGCACGTCTTTGTTAATTCCTGCTCCGGTATCCACCAGTACATAATCAGCCATGTCGTTCAGCCGGGCGATACTTTTCACCAAGCGATTCCTTTGCACGGGGTTGAGGTTTGCCAGTTCTAGAAATCCCGAACCGCCGGGAACGATCTTGATCCCGGCGGGGCCTGGAAAAAGAACGTCTTCAATGGGTATGCCCCTGTATAAATGGTCGTGCAGGCTGATTGGGGGTGTAACACCTAGCAGCACGTCGACATTGGATAGGCCGAGATCGGCGTCGAATATGATGACCCTTTGGCCTTCCTGGGCCAGTGCAATGGCCAGGTTAACTGTCAGGTTGGTTTTACCCACCCCGCCTTTGCCGCTGGTGATGGTCAGCACCCGCGGGCTCCAAGCCGGAACCACTTGTCCTTCCTGCAGTATGATCTCGCTGCTTTGTGATTCCAGCGTTTCACGCTTGATAATCCTCATCAGTTGATACGCTCCCCAGAATAATTTCGGCAAATCGCTTGGGGGTCAAACGCTCGATATCGTCCGGCACATTCTGCCCGTTGGTTACGTGGCTTACCGGCACGCCGGTATTGCATACAAGGTTCAACATGGTGCCGTAGGTATCTGTTTCATCCATTTTGGTCATCACGATCCTGTTATAGCCGGTAGACTTGAAATCGTTGGCAATGCGGATAAGGTCCCGGTTCTTGGTTGGTGTGCTGAGCACTAGGTGAATATTTTGGGGCTCGTCCACAGCGGTGACAAAGGATTGCAATTCCAGAACCTGGCTGCGCATCATGGACGGCCTCCCTTCGGTATCTATATAAATAACATCTTTATCCCGGTGAGTTTCAACGGCGCGCGCCAGTTCCACAGGCGTCATTACCACGTCCACGGGTACCCCAATGATGTTACCGTAATAATTAAGCTTTTCCATGGCGCCGAACCTGTGGTTATACACGGCTATCATGGCGATCTGTTTTTTCTCGAGCACCTTGCTGCGGGTGGCCAGTTTAACAAGCGTCAAAGTTTTACCCACGCCGGTGGGGCCGATAAAGGTATTGATCCTGGCGCTGTTTTGCTTGTCGTAGGCAGGTTTAAGCAGGTTGGCAATTTGTTCTTTCAAGTGCACTTTGAAAATATCCTCGGAAAGCGCCTTTTCTTCCTCGATGTACGGTGCCAGGTCTTTAAAAATGATTTCCGTTACACTATCATTTACCTCGATGTGCCGGAAAATTTTTTTCCATTTTCCCAAGATGCCGTTTTCCAAGGCGTTCCCCCCCTTTTCCAATTCTCTTTTGAGAATGACCTTGAACCACTCATTCTCTTTTTCGCCGGATATTTTCAGGATAGGATCGGGCAGCTTCATCGGAACTACACGGCTGGGTATGATACGCTCCGGCATTTTCGATTGCCGATCACCGTTTACCGGAACAAGCGACATTGCATGCATTGTTCCACCGGGCAAGGATGGCGTTGGTTCCTGCTGCGGCATACCGGGGGGTTGCGTCAGGTGCCCGGGTGTATCGTCCACGGCCGCGGTAACCTCGATATTGCGGCGTCCAAAAAGCTGTTTTATGTTTCTAATGGGCTCTTTGGCGGTACTGATGATAACGGCGTCCTCACCCAGCTCGTCGCGTATTTGCTGCAGCGCCTGCTGCATATTCGGGGCCACCACTTTTTTAATTTTCATTTACTACCACCGTCCCTACCGCTTCTATTTCTATTTCCGGTATAATTTCATTCAAGGAAAGAACCGGCGTGGAAGGCATTTGCCTGGCGATAAAACGCTTCAGCGGCAAACGCAGGCGCGGTGAACACAACAGTACCGGTGTATATCCCTTGGCTGTGGCTTTTTCAAAGGTACCGGCAATGGCATCCAGCACCCGGCGGGCCAAGCGTGGTTCAAGTACCGGGTAAGCGCCCAGCTGGGTGGCCTGGATGGAGTCGGTCATTAGCTGTTCCAGTTTAGGGTGTAGGGTAATAACCTGCAGCTTGCCGTTTGGGTTTAATAGTTGCCGGCATATGCTGCGTGAAAGGGCCTGGCGCACGTGGTCCGTCAGAAAATCGGGATCTTTGTTCATCCGGGCCCCGTCGCCCAGCGCTTCCAGGATGGATATGATGTCCCGCAGCGGAACCGCTTCCCGTAAAAGGTTTTGCATCACTTTTTGTATCTCGCCAACCGTCAGCAGTTCGGGCACCAGCTCGTCTACCACCGCGGGGTTGCTTTCCTTTACCACGTCCAGCAGTTCCTTCACGTCCTGGCGCCCCAGCAGTTCATGGGCATATTTCTTGATAAACTCGGTAAGGTGCGTCACCAGCACCGTGGAACTGTCCACCACCGTGAAACCTTCTATTTCGGCCTGTTCCTTTTTATCCGCTGTAATCCACCAGGCGGGCAACCCGAAGGTGGGCTCAACGGTTTCGATTCCGGGAATACTCATTTCCCTGCCGGTGGGGTTCAGGGCCAGGTAATACCCCGGCATAAGCTCGCCGCCCTCTATTTCTTCACCCCTGATTTTGAACACGTACTGGTTGGGCGAAAGCTGCAGGTTATCCCGGATACGGATGGGCCGCACGAATATGCCCATTTCGGTGGCGCACTGGCGGCGTACCGTTGTAAGCCTTTGCAGCAGGTCCCCGCCGTTTCGCTCATCCGTGAGCGATATCAGGTTGTAGCCGATTTCAATTTGCAGGGGGTCCGTCTCCAGCAATTGCAGTACGTTTTCGGGCTCCTTGTGTTCCTGAACTTTTTTCCGTGCCATCTCTTCCCGGGCCCGCAACTCGCTTTTCTTCTGCTCGTTTAACAAGGTGTAACCCGTAAAGCCCACAGCGGCGGCCAGGATAAAGAAAACCAGTGTGGGCATGACAGGTATGAGGCCGATGATGAACAATATCCCTGCCACGACAAACAGTATCTTGGGGAAACGCAAAAACTGGCCGGCCAGGTCGGTGCCAAAGCTCGCGTCGCTGGTGGCCCGGGTGACCAGTATGCCCGCCGCGGTGGAAATCAGAACTGCAGGTACCTGGGCTACCAAGCCGTCACCAATGGTCAGGATAGTGTAAACCTGCAAAGCCTGCGTGATGTCCATCCCTTTTTGAAAAATGCCGATGGTTATGCCGCCGATGATATTAATTATTATGATAACGATACCCGCTATGGCGTCCCCGCGCACGAACTTGCTGGCGCCGTCCATGGCCCCGAAAAAGTCTGCCTCGCGCTGTAGCTTGCGCCGCCGTTCCCGCGCCTCGGCCTCGGTGATCAGCCCGCTGTTGAACTCAGCGTCAATGCTCATCTGCTTGCCGGGCATGGCGTCCAGGGTAAACCTGGCGGCAACCTCGGCTACCCTGCCCGCGCCGCTGGTAATCACAACGAACTGGATCACCGTGATGATGGCAAATACAACGCCACCCACTATGTAGTTGCCCCCCACCACGAATTGCCCGAAGGCGTTGATGATTTTGCCGGCTTGGGCTTCGCCCAGGATGAGCCGGGTGGAAGCTACGTTCAGCGCCAGCCGGTACAGCGTTGTTACCAGCAGCAGGGCCGGGAACACCGAAAACTGCAACGGCTCGGTGGTGAACATAGTGATCATAATGATGACCAGGGCCAGGGTGATGCTGATGGTTAAGAAAATGTCCAGCGCCAGGGGCGACAACGGGATGATAATCATCAGCACAATGCCCAGGATGGCGGAAGCTATAAATATGTCAGTGTTTCTTTTAATTTGCTGGCCGATGCCCGCCCGGGAAAAAGTGGCCAAAAGCGATTCCTCCCAAACTTCACCAGTGTTTCAACAGTTGTACTCAAATAACCAGTTGTAGAAGCATTTCGCGCGTGATCTTTATACCACTTTACCCTTCAGCCGGTAAACCATGGCAATTATTTCCGCTATCGCCTGGTACAACTCAACGGGTATTTCCTGGCCCACATCTACGCTTTTGTACAGGGTGCGCGCTACCGGCGGGTTTTCCACCACCGGCACGTCGTTTTGTTTGGCCAGCCGGCGCATTACCTGTACCAGGTCCCCGGCGCCTTTGGCGGTTACCACCGGGGCAGACATTTCCTTTTCATCGTACCGGATGGCGACCCCCACGTGGGTGGGGTTTGTGATTACCACCGTGGCCTGGGGAACTTCGCGCCGGATGGCGTTCATTATAATTTCACGCTGCCTGCGTCGTAGCCAGGACTTAACCAGCGGGTCGCCCTCGGTTTGCTTGTACTCGTCCTTTACTTCCTGCTTAGTCATGCGCATGTTTTTCATAAATTCGTAGCGCTGAAACAGCAGGTCGAAAAAAGACACTACCAGGAATGCCCCGCCGCCGGCGAATGCGGCTATCAACATGGATACGGCAATCAAGTCCAGCAATTGGGAAGGTGTCTTAAAATAAATTAACAACAGTTCCGGCAGCTTGGCTTTTACAACAAAATATACAGCTGCCGCCACCACAATGACCTTTAATATATTTTTAGCCAGTTCAAACAGGCTTCGCATGCTGAAAATCCGCTTGAACCCTTCCACCGGGTTAAGCCGTTCCAGCTTGGGTTGCAGTGCCTGGGGGGCGAACAATACGCCCACCTGTACCACGTTGGCTCCCAGCGCAATAATCATGATCACCAAGAATAGGGGTGCCAGGATAAGGCCGCACCGGGCCAAAAAATCAATTATCTGGTAGGGGAGGTATTCCGCCTGTATCGAAACCGCCATACCGGAGCTGAAGTATTCCAGCAACAACCGCTGCATGGACAAAATTACGCTGTCCTTCATTAACGCCATGGCCAGCAGCGCTGCCAGCAATATCAGCGCGGCGCTGAGGTCGCGGCTTTTGGCAACCTGCCCTTTCTTGCGCGCTTCCCTTAACTTTCGTGGTGACGGTGGTTCGGTTTTTTGCTGTGCTGAACTATTATCCGCCATCAGGATAATCCTTTCAAAAGAATATAGATATCATTTTCGATGGCCCGGCAAAGGGAGTAAACAACCCGCACCAGTACCGGCACCATTACACTTAACGTGACCAGCCCGAAAATTATTTTGATGGGAAAACCCAGCATAAACACATTAATTTGCGGCGCTGTGCGGGACAAAAGGCCCAGGGCCACGTCTATAAGCAGTACGACGGCGATTAAAGGGGCGGCTATCTGCACGCCGACGCCGATCATTTGTGCAAAAACTTTAATTAAATGCAGGGCTGAATCCCCGGTGACCACCGCTGTGTTGACTGGTACAATGCTGAAGCTTTTTACTAGAGCCGCAATGATTAAGTGGTGGCCGTCAAACCCCAGCAACGCCGCCAGTCCCAGCAGGTACATAAACCTGGCCAGTATGCTGGCCATACCACCCGACACCGGGTCAAATATATTGCTCATAAAAAAACCTATATGGATATCCATCAGGCTTCCCGCGTAAACCACTGCGGTAATCACCAGGCTTGTGGTGTAGCCTATAGCTAATCCCACCAGGGTTTCCCGTACCAGTGCGAGTATGTAGTTCCACCCGTCACTTGGGTACGCGCCGGTGTCCGGGCCGAGCAGCGGAAAAACAATAACTGCCACCATGAAGGACAGGCCCGCTTTCACCGGGGCCGGTATGTTTTGTAGTGAAAACAACGGGCCGGAAACTATAAATGCTGTGATTCTGGCCAGAACCAGGAAAAAAACCGCCACTTGATCAGAATCCGGCAATGTGTGCACTCCTTACCTTAACAGGTCGGGAATCCTGCTGTAAACCCGGTTGGTAAAATTAAGCATCACCCGGATGGTCCACGGCGCCATGATGGCCAGGGTTAAAAAAACAGCGATAATTTTAGGAACAAAGGTCAAAGACTGCTCCTGCACCTGCGTGGCCGCCTGCAGGATGCTGATTACCAGGCCCACTAAAAGCGCCGCGGCCAGGGGCGGCAGCGCGACTATGCATGCCATGAGTATTGCTTCCCGCGACAGCTCGATAATAAATGACTCTGTCACTATTTAAAAACCCCCTAAAAGCTTTCCACCAGGGTTTTAACAACCAGGTGCCAGCCGTCCACCATGACGAAAAGCAATATTTTAAAAGGAAGCGATATCATGATTGGCGGCAGCATGAACATGCCCATTGACATCAGTGTACTGGCCACCACCATGTCGATAACCAGAAACGGCACGTAAATCATAAAGCCAATTTGAAAGGCGGTTTTCAGCTCGCTGATTATGAATGCCGGTATAACCACGTGTGCCGGAAGGTCCTGCTCGTTGCGCGGCCGTTCAATTTCAGCCAGCCTGACAAAAAGCGCCAGGTCCTTTTCCCTGGTTTGCTTGAGCATAAACGAGCGCAGCGGGGAGTATGCATTTTCCCACGCTTGTTCTTGGGATATTTCATTGTTCAGGTATGGCTGGACAGCCTGCTGGTTAACCTGCTGGAAAACAGGCGCCATCACGAACAAGGTAAGGAACAGGGCCAGGCCGATGATCACCTGGTTGGGCGGCGCCTGCTGGGTACCGATGGCCGAGCGCAGAAGCGACAGCACCACGATGAGGCGGGTGAAACTGGTCATCATCAGTATTATGGCCGGCACCAGTGACAGCAGCGTCAACAACAGCAGGACTTTGATGGTGTTTACCACCTGCTCCGGCTCGTCCGTGGGTTGAATATTAAGATCGATACCCGGCAGGGGCTGGGCGAGAGCAGGTTCCGCCGGTATCAAAAGAAAAACCTGGATAACAATGAATAATACCAGTGTTGTTTTAACAATTTTGTTCATGGGTAAAGCCAAAATTACTTCCCGCCTCGTTTGTTCCTTGGAATCAATTTCAATGCTCGTTACGCTTGCAGGTGTTATGCCTGCCCGCGCGTGTAAAGATGTTTTTGTACAAGCTACTTAACCCTTGTATATCTTGCCGGCTGGGCGTCTCAATTTCTTTGGGCAACTGGTCCATTTCTTTGACCAGCACGATACAGCTATCCTGGTGGGCGAAAAGTAAGTAATTATTTCCCACCTGCACCAGGGACAACCCGCTTTTGGGCCCCAGTGAAACCTGTTCTATAACTCGCATTCTTTTGCCGGCACCGTACAATGCCAGGTTTCTGTTTCGCCCCAGCCCGTACCTGATACTGAGATAGGCCAGTAAACAGATAAGCGGTAGCAGTACCAGGATACGAACCAGCGCCATAACCAGTTCTTTATCCATGACCTTCCTTGTCCTTACCCTCGACAACGCCGGTATTGCCCGGTTCGATAATGCGGTCCACCCGGATACCCAGGTTGTTTCCGATGATTATGACCTCACCCCTGGCGAAAGACTGCCCGTTTACTTTCAAGGTGACATTGTCCCCCGCTGCTTTATCCAGCTCAATGATAGATTCTTCCTTTATATTTAATATCTCTCTTACTGTCAGGGAAGCCTCTCCAAGCTCGGCCCAAATCTCCACGGTTACATCGCCGACGAATTCCACGGGCAACTTGGTTTGCAGCAGGCCGGTTTGGGGCTGCAATTGGGGAAACTTAACCTTTTTGATGGTTGTTTTTCTTTCGCTGAAGCCACCGAGAAACTCGTCCAGCTCGCGTTGAGTAAGCATACTAAAAAACTCCTTTAACAGTAATGTGCCGGCGTAAATGTGTTCTGGAGTGTTTGTTCCTTATGATTTTATTTAGTAGCCGGAGCCGGTGCAGCTGTAAAAAACCTTAACTAACTATATACTCAGTGAAATAAATTTTACTGATTACATCTCCACCCAGTCGTTTATTAACAGCGGTTACCAGCTCGTTTTTAAGCCTGTCCACCGCCTCGGGGGGCCTGACCTGGTCAATGGTTTTACTGCGCAGGGTGAGCAGGATTGTTTCGGTGATGATATGCTTTTTGGCAAGAATTTCTTCTTCGGTTTTCCTATCCTGGGGGTATTCGATGGTTATGGTTAACTTCAAAAAATGGTTCCCGTTGTCGCCGGCGAGATTTACCACCATGTCTCCCAGTTCCATTGAGGAGTATGCAACACGTTTTTCTTTCTCCTCCGCCAAGGCTTCCTTCCTGTCGGGGTCCAGGAACTTGAAGTAACCAATAACCATGGCGGCACCGGTTATGAACACCAGCAGCATTAAAGCAAACATTACAGCAATGCCCGGCGCGCCGCCGGCTTTTTTTTCAGCAGGCGGGGCCGCGTTTTTGGTTCTTGTTTCCTTTTTCCTTGGATTTCTAAATGCCATGTTTACCCACCCTACTTTGCAAGTATCGTTTTAGTTGCACTTGCCCCCTCTTTTACCGGGAAGCGGTTGCAACTACGTGCTTGTTATGAATTTATAATTAATTATGTACTGTGGCGCTTGTGTGCCGATTGCATTTATACTGTGGTTGCCGGCGCGCCGGCACGGCCGGCGCGCCGTCCCGTTTAAATATTAACGCTTAAGGTTCAGTAATTCTTCCAGCATGGTATCGGACACTGTGATGACTCTTGAATTGGCCTGGTAACCGCGCTGGGTGACGATCATGCTGGTAAACTCGTCAGTCAATTCCACGTTGGACATTTCCAGGAAGCCGGATTCAATGGTGCCGTAACCCGTTTCACCGGGGTTGCCGCCTTCTGCCGTGCCGCTACTGACACTTTCGCGGAATAGGTTTTGGTTGACCCTTTCCAGGCCGTCCTGGTTGGGGAACATGTACAGCATAATACAGGCCACATCCTTACCATCACCACCCTCGAAAAGCAGGGGGGTTCCCTCGTTATCAAAGCCGGTGATGATACCGTTATTTTGGATGTTAATTGATGAAATGGGCACATTTGTTATTTGGATGGGTACATTTTCGGTGTACCCGGTAATGAATCTATCTTCACCATTTACCGTTAAAGCGGGCGTTGGTGAATTATTATTCTCATCGTATTTCTCATCGTAGCCATTAAAAACCGTGGTAATGATAAGGTCATAGACAATTTGGCCATCGTCGATGGTGGCTCTTTTGTACGCCATGACGCCGGAAGTTGACTGCTTGGCGTTTATCTTGGCTATAATGTCATCCAAAGTATCATTTTGAGATATATCTATAGATACCTCCTGCCCCGGTGTTCCATCTGCCAAAAGGCCTTGGACTTCGAGTTCTTCTGTATTGGTTGGATCTAAACCGCTAACGACGTACTTTGCTTTTTCCCACGTTGCACCTACCAGTTGATAACCATTGGAATTAACCATTCTGCCGTCCTGGGCCAGGTAGAAAATGCCCTCCCGGGTATAATAATCTTCATTGACACCCTTGTTGACCTTGAAGAAACCTGCGCCATTGATGGCCAGGTCCAGGGTACGGGTGGTGCTTTGCAGTGGGCCGGGGTTCATAAAGGAGTTAATGCTGGCAAGATTAATACCCAGACCCACTTGAGCGGGGTTGGTGGATATGCCACTGCTTTTTATTGTTTGGTACAACGTGTCCTGGAAATTGGCGCGCCCCGCCTTGTAACCGATGGTATTTACGTTTGCTATATTGTTACCCACCACGTCCATGCGGAACTGGTGGTTTTTCATGCCTGAAACCCCTGAATAAAGAGAACGGATCATGTAACTATGCCTCCCGCTGTTAAATTAAATTTTCGGTGGAGCCTAACGCTTCAACTGCACGATTTCCTGTAAGACCTCGTCCGCCGTGGTAAACACCTTGGCATTGGCCTGGAAACCGCGCTGCGAGCTAATCAAATTGGCCAGTTCTTCGGCAATGTCTATGTTGGACATTTCCAAAAAGCCGGAGCGGATTTGGCCGAAACCCTCCGGGCCGTCTTCGTTGGATATTCTTTCACCGGTGTTGTTGTTTTCCATGAACAGGTTGTCCCCCGCCCTGGTAAGCCCGTAGGGGTTGGTAAAGTTGAACAGGCCTATGGTGCATACGGGATCGTCTTCGCCGGCGATGTATATTTCACCCGTTTCGGTTATGATGACATCGTCATACGACTGGCCTTCTTCAAGTTCTATCACAATTGGATCCTCATTGCTGTCTACCACCCGCAGGCCCGCGGCATTAACCAGGTAACCCTCCCTGTCGATGAAGAAGGAGCCGTCCCTGGTAAACCTTAAATTATCGCTGGCGTCAAGTACCCCGAAAAAACCGGGGCCCGCGATGCCCAAATCAAATATTCTGCCGGTGGCCTGCAGCGGCCCCTGGTTAAAGTTATTGGATATACTGCCAACGGCTACACCTGTGCCAACCTGGCAGCCGGCGGCGCTTCCCGCGGCGCCCATGGTCTGGTACAGGGTGTCCTGGAAGTTGGCCCGGCTGGTTTTAAAACCGGTTGTGTTTACGTTTGAAATGTTATTTCCTATAACATCCATGCGCACCTGGTGGTTGCGCATTCCGGATACGCCTGAATACATGAACCGGAGCATATACTAACCTCCTGTGTGGTGCATGTCATAACGATCGAACACGCGCTTGGGGTACCGGGCCGCCTCGGTCGTTCAGCGGCCCGCAGCCTCCCGGAGGTCCGGCTGCTTACCTGGTAATAACCGCGCTGTCAATATTGGTAAAGACATGCTCCTTCATTGATTGTTCGTCCATGGCGGATACCACGGTGCGGTTTTTCACGCTTACGATGAGAGCCAGCTGGCCGTGAATCAGCAGGGAGTTCATAGCTCCCTTGGCTTCTGCCCTGTTCATGGCGTCGTTTATTTTTTGCCAGTCCTCGTTGTTCAGGACAATATTTCTTTCCTGCATTCTTTTCTGGGCGTGGGCGGATACCTTCAGCCGGCCGGTATTTGCCATTTCTCTGAACAGGATGTCCTGGAAACTGCCGGCCTTGCTGCTTTCTTTGGGTTTTACTCCCGGGTTGGCTTGTTGGACTACGGGTTGGGGAGTAATTTGCACCCCTTTGATGCTCAATTATTTCACCGCCCTTTCTTTATTTAAATCACGTGTTTACACATTTACTATTTCACCGGTTGTCTCTGTTTCCATATCTTCAGTGGTGTTATCCGGTTCGCTTTCCGGGGGGTGTTCCACGCTTGGTTCCGGTACACCGTGTAATTCCGTAATCATGCTTACGCTGTAATCGTTGCCGTTAATTGTGACCAGTACGTTACCGTCCTGGAGGAATACTTTCTCCACCGTGCCCGTTAGGCTGGAAATTCCCTCTTTCACAGTAACGCTTTGGCCTACCAGCGAAAGGTAGGGCAAAAGGACGCTGGTGTTGGGATTGCCGGTTATGTGTATTAACTGGTCCATAGTGTACTGCTCCCCGTGGAAAGCCCCCTCCAGGTAAAAGTACGGCTTGTTATCATTGAAGGCCACGCCGCCCACCCGCCCGGTTACCACTTCATCCCCGTTAACCAGTGACACTTGATGGCCTATGAGCTGAAAATACCGGTCCATTTCATACTGGGCCGCCATCTTATCCATGCTCTGGCTAACCTTGAACATTTGTTCCATGGTGGCCATCTGGGATAGCTGGGCCACGAAAGTAGCGCTGTCCTGTGGTTCCATGGGGTTTTGGTACTTCATTTGGGCCACCAGAATTTTTAAAAAGGCGTCCGGGTCGGCAAGCCCTTTTTGTTCCTTGACCATTTCATTTTTACCGGGCAGGTAATAGTTGTTGCTGCTGCTTCCCACCGCTTCTGTCATGTTGCACCTCCCCCCGTCATACAAAGTGGTTCAAACGGTAAAGTAATTGTTGTGGCTCACAGGTTGTTTCCGGCAAGGGCGGTTCGCCCTGCTTGTTATTTTGATTACCCTGCTGTTGCCCGGAGAAGGGCTTGGGATAGTAACGCTCGCCGCTTGATTCCTGCGCCCAGCTGCCGTGATCGCTTCCCGTGCTTACCGTGGACTGCTGCAGGTTAAGCTGGTGTGCCGCCAGGGCTTCCCGCAGTTGCGAGAAGGAGCTTTCAATAGCCTGCTTGGCGCCTTCGGTGGCCGCTTGGAAATGGGTGGTCAGGTTGCCGTCCTTGTAGACAATTTTTACCACTACCTCGCCAAGGCTTTCGGGATATAACTGCAGCCTTAAGTGGGTTTGTCCATGACTGTCTTTAACCACCTGTCCCCTTATGGCTTCCGCCAGTTGCAAGAACAACGGTTGTTCTGTGCGAACCGCCGGAGCCGTTTCTCCCCTCGCGTGCCCGGCCGGCGACAATGTCGAATCTACTGTGTTTAAAGTAAAATTTGCTGTTTCCGCTTGTTGCGCGTTGTTTGCTGCTGCTGGTTTTGCGGCGGCACTTGCCGGGCTGCTGCCGTTGAATTCATACCCAGCCGTGTTGACAGCCTGGCTGGTCGCCGCGTGCAAAACCCCGCCTTGCCCGCTTGAGAACGCGGTGGTCACGGAATTGGCGTGCCCGGTTGCCATTTCACCGGGTTGCGGAGCCGGGTTGAAAAGCATGTGTTTCGGCACTTGATTTAAGTTGCTGTTTGAACCGTTCAAGCCAAAATTTTTCATTACTTGTAAAACTTGCTGTGCCCGTAAAACTTGCTGTGCTTGTAATACTTGCTGCGGTTGTTCCTGGCTGGTGCCCGGCTTGTTTACCGGCTCCGCCGCCCACCCGTTGCCGCCGGGAGTCCCCAGCGCGGCTCTTTTCATTATCCAGGTCATGGCATGTGCCGGCTGTAAGATGCCCGGGATTGTTCCGGTATTTGCGCCAAACTGTTCCGCGCCCCGGTTCCCGGGATTGAACAAGAAGCTTGCAAGCATGCCTTCCAAGTGTATCCCGCCGTAAAGCACGGGCATGTCTTCCGGCAAAAAGGTTGTACACGGTTCCTGTTGGATTTCCGGTGTTTGCGGGGATACCCCTTCCAGCGCTAACTCCGGCAAGCCCGTGAGCGCCTGTGCAGTCGCGTCGCTTCCCGGCGGGTTGTTTTCGCATGAAAACAACTCGTTTTTTCCCGCACGCGGTGTGCACGGACTCGGGCTTGCGCCCGCTGCGCCCCGGTCACTTGTTGAAATAAGCTGTTGTATAATTTGTAGAAAATCCACGACCCCTTTTGTGTTGCCCACTGCCGGGTTTTTGCTTGACTGGTTTTGGACTTGCACGGTCTGGACAAAGCTCTGAACTTGCGTATGCCTCACCTCCTTTTGCCGTTATTAAGTTGATTTTTAGGCTACTGTGCACCCCCCCCTCCGCCGGTTTATACCAAACACCCATGCCACAACCGGCTTGCGGCGCAGGGTTTCACGGGCGTTTATGGTTCATGTTGTACTGCCGCACGGCAATTTCATCCATTTCCTTTTGCTCAAATGTTGCAGCTGTTTTATTGTGCATATCCAGTTTCTTTTCCCGCAGTTTTTCCATCACGGTGCGTTCCTGCACAGCCTTAACCAGCTTTTTCCGGCATTTTTCCAGCTTTTTGCGCGATATGCTGACGGCCGTTTCCTTTTTCTTAACTTCTCCCGCCATGTAATCGCGGTATGCCAGCATGTTGAACATATCGAACTGGTCCAGACGGTGGTTGTCCTGCATGGCACGGGCCAGCTTGTTCCTGGCGTCGTGCAGAAGCTCGAAGTTATACCGGTATTCCTCCAGCGCTTGGGAATGGCTTATTGCGGCCTGTTCCTCGACGATTTTCCGGTATTCCAAAACCGGTTCCAGCCGGAAAACAAACCTTTTCAACAATCATCACTCCTGCAAAAACGAGATGCTTTCCATGGCCTGTTCAAAGGTGGATTTTTCGTTTATCCCCTGGCGCAAAAAACTGGTTATCCGGTCATGGTACTTAATGGCTTTATCTATTTCAGGGTTGGAGCCCTTGGCGTAAGCCCCCACGTTAATCAGGTCCTCGGCCTGCTTGTACGTGGCAAGCAGGTGCCTTAACCGCGCTGCAAGCTGGTAATGATTTTCATCCACCAGGTCGGGCATTAACCGGCTGACGCTGTTTAACACGTCTATGGCCGGAAAATGGTTGCGTGCCGCAAGTTCCCGGGACAGCACGATGTGCCCGTCCAGGATACCCCTTACCGTGTCGGCCACGGGCTCATTCATGTCATCCGATTCCACCAGTACGGTGTAAAAGGCAGTTATGGACCCTTTCCGGGATGTTCCCGAGCGCTCCAGCACCTTTGGCAGAAGGCTGAAAACCGACGGGGTATAACCCTTGGTGGTGGGCGGCTCGCCAATGGCCAAACCCACCTCGCGCTGTGACATGGCAAACCTGGTTATGGAGTCCATGAACAAAAGAACATCTTTGCCCTTGTCACGAAAGTACTCGGCTATGGCGCTGGCAACCAGCGCGCCCTTAATCCTTATGAGCGCCGGCTGGTCCGATGTGGCGGCAATTACAACCGAGCGGGCCAACCCTTCCGGGCCCAGGTCGTTTTCTATGAAGTCACGCACCTCGCGCCCGCGTTCTCCAATCAGGGCTATTACGTTCAAGTCTGCGCTGCAGTAACGGGCGATCATGCCTAGTAAAGTGCTTTTTCCCACCCCGCTTCCGGCGAATATGCCAATGCGCTGGCCCTTGCCGCAGGTTAACAGGGCGTCTATGGCCCTGATGCCGGTGGTTAATACTTCGTTAATCCGCGTCCTGGAAAGCGGGTCGGGCGGGGCGTTGTTCACCGGGTATTCATCCCGGGCTAAAAGCTGGCCGCCGTCAATAGGCCTGCCGAGCCCGTCAAGTACCCTGCCTAAAAGGGTTTCATCCACCCGAACGGTCAAGGACTCGCCCAGTGGGACCACCTGGCACCCCGGGTATATGCCTCGCAGTTCACCCAGGGGCATGAGCAGCGAAGAGTTTTCTTGAAAGCCCACCACTTCGGCAGTGACGGGTTCCTTCTCGCCCGGTATAAATATATGGCAGATTTCCCCCACTCCGGCGGTAATGCCTTTAACCTCCACCGTAAGGCCGATAACCTTGCTGACTTTGCCGGTGGAACGCAAAATGGTGGTGCGGTGAATTTTATTGCGCCAGGCCTGTATTTCCAGCTTGAGATTTTCCACCGGGTTAGCCCGCCCCTTCCGCGAGAGAGGCCAGCAAGTTTTGCCAGCGAGTGGAGAGCCTGGCGTCCACCCGGCCGTACTCGTTTTCAACCACGCAACCGCCTGGTTCAACCGTTTCGTCCGCCATAATTTGCAGATTAGATCGCGGTGGCAGGTGTGATACCAGTCGATCTTTGTGCACGTTGCAGATTTCCAGTTCGCTGGGGTGGACCCAGAGAACAACGTGTTTTCTGTTACCGGCCAGCTGAATGGCTTCCTCGGCTATGCTCAGCACTGTTTCGGGATGCGACTTCAGTTCACGGGCCAGAATTTTTTCGGCTATTTCAACGGCCAGGTCAAATACTTCCTTCCTTAACCCCTCAATGGTTTTCCGGCGGTTTTCCTCAGCCCTTGCCAGCACGTCCCTGGCCTGCTTCTTTATTTGTTCGGCTTCCTTTTTTGCGGATTCAATGGCCGAGCGGTAACCTTGTTCGTATCCCTCGCTGGAAGCGGCTTTTTTCAACTGCTCGGCCTCGGCGCTAGCCTGTTGCCTTGCTTCTTCCAGGATTAATGACGCCTGTTCGCTGGCTTTGCTGATAATGGACTCCGCTTTTTTCTTGGCTTCATCCAGCAATTGCTCGGGCAGTGCCTGTTGCTCCTGTTCGGGGTTTTCTTTTGGCTGGCTCCGCAGCTGCCTTGCGGTTTCTATGTCGTAAATTTTCCTCAAGGTTAAATTGTGGTGCGGGGCTTCCCATTTAACGTTTCGGTGTCCATTGCGAATGATCTTAAGTAATGATGGCATCTTCACCACCCCGGGCGATTACTATTTCACCTGCCTCGTCAAGCCGCCTGATAATCTGGACAATTCTCTGCTGTGCTTCCTCCACGTCTCTCAGGCGGATGGGCCCCATGTACCTGATTTCGTCCTTCAGCATATCGGCTGCACGCTTGGACATGTTTTTGTATATGCGCTCCTTTACGTCCTCGTTGGTTCCCCGCATGGCCTTGGCCAGGTCTTTCGGATCCACTTCACGCAACACGCGCTGAATGGAGGAATCGGGTAGCTTCACAATATCTTCGAATACAAATAACAGTTTGCGTATTTCCTCGGTCAGTTCGGGATCGGTTACTTCCAGTTCCTCCAGGATTGTTTTTTCGGTACTGCGGTCCACCCGGTTGAGGATGTCCACCAGGGACTTGATGCCGCCGGAGCTTTGCTCGCTTGTTTCCAGGACGGACAACTTGCGTTTCAGTATACTTTCCACTTCGCGAATCATATCCGGTGAAACGCGGTCGGTCATGGCCACCCGCCTGGCAATGTCGCTTTGCTGCTCCGGGCTGAGGGCGGAAAGTATTAATGCCGCCTGTTCGGGATGCAGGTAGTTGAGTATAAGGGCTATGATTTGCGGGTGCTCGTCCCGGATAAAAGTCAGCAAGTGCTTGGGGTCTGTTTTACGCAGTGAACTAAAAGGCTTGTTTTTTATGGATAACTGTACTTTGTTCAGTATTTCCGCCGCCCTGTGGTCCCCCAGGGCTTTTTGCAGCATTTCCTTGGCATATTCATAACCGCCAACCATGAGGTATTCCCGGGCGCGCATCATCTGAGCGAACTCTTCTAGCACTTCGTCCTGAACCTCGCGGGGCACCGTGTCCATGATGGTGATCTGGTGGGTGATTTTTTCAATGTCGTCCTGGTGGAAATTCTTTTTCAGCAATTCCGCTGAAAGGTCGGAACCCAGGGAAATAAGCAATATGGCCGTTTTTTGCAAACCTGTCAATTTGGACGCCGTGTTTGCCACTTAAAATTACTCCCTTAACCACACTTTTAGTATTTCAACCACTTCGGCTGGTTTCTCCCTGGCTACCTGCCTGATTATGGTCCGGTAGCCCGGCTTCGGTTCTTCAATGACCAGCGGCTTCTCATCCTCTTCTTCATCTAATTCGGCCCGCCGGCGCGCTTCTTCTTCAAGCTGCTGGGCCAGCAGCATCTCTTCTTGCCGCTTGCGCGCTCTGCGCCTGAGTAGAACAATTATCAAAACAAGCAACAGCAACCCGCCGGCAATTATCCCCGCAAGAGGCAGGTAATCCGCTAAGGCAGGCGGCTGTGCTGCCGGGGGTTCCTCAAAACTGGGGATGCTTGCTTCGTTAAATTCCATGCTGGATACAATTAACTGGTCCCCCCGGGCGGCGTTGTAACCCACCGCAGCCGCCACCACCTGTTGTATTGACTCGAGGTTTGCCTGCGTAAGGTTCCCGTCCACCACCACCGAAACCGAAAGGCTGCGCACGTCGCCGGGTGCTTTAACGGTAACCTGCTGGGTGGTGTCTACTTCGTAATTGGTGATGCGCTCTTCCCTGAAATAAGTAGAACCCGTTTCTCCTTCGAGAAACGGCATTGTCTCGCCGGGCATTTCGGAGTCAATTCCCGGAATCCCCCCGGACGTGGAACCTGTGCCTTCTTCACTCAGCGTTTGTTCACTTAACACGGCGCCGGGGCCGTGCTCGGTGCGTACTGTTTCCCGCCGGTCGAAATCAAGATCGGCGGTTATCATGGTCACCGCGCGCCCGGGCCCCAGGATGCGGTTCAGCATTTGCTGAAGCCGGTGTTCCAGTTCCTTTTCAAACTGTTCCTTGAGATTGTATCTTTCCAGGGCGGATGCGGAAAGCTGTTCTTCGCTGGCCATATCAAGCCTGTCGTTAAGAACATTGCCCTGCATGTCAATGATATGTATGTTTTCGGGGGCCAGCCCCTGGATACTGCCCATTACCAGGCTTTGAATGCCTCGCACCTGTTCGGGTTTTAGATTCGCATTGGGCTTCAATTTCAGAGCTATGGAGGCGGATGGCGTAACCTGCTCGTCCAGAAACACGCTTTCCCGGGGCAAAACAAGGTGCACCCGGGCTTGTTCAACTTCATCCAGCTGCACGATTGTGCGGCGCAGTTCCTCTTGCAGCGCCCGCTGGTATCCCACGTGTTGTTCGAACTCGGTAACGCCGAATTTTTTTTCATCAAAAAGTTCGAACCCTATTCCGCTGCTGTATAGAACTCCATCGCTGGCCATTTGGATGCGCAGCTTGTAAACCATGTTTTCGGGAACCTCAATGGTCCTTCCGTTGTTTGTCAGCTTGTAGGGTACATTGTCGCTTTCAAGCAACTCGATGATTTTACCCGCATCCTGTGGCTCCAGCTCTGTAAACAGGGGCGCGTAAGTAGGACGTAATGCTATTTGGACCAGCAGGACAATAGTGATCAAAATTAAAGCACTACCAGTTATTAGTATAATTTTTTGTGATTGCTTCAGTGACTGCCACCACTGGCGCAATTTGTCCAGCATTTCCGCGGTTCATCCTTCCACGCCTTCATCAGCTATTATGCAAAACTTGCATCTTAAACCTGCATCCGGGATATTTCTTGGTATGCTTCAATTAGCTTGTTTCTTACTTCAACAGCCAGTTGCATGGAAAGCTTGGCTTTTTCCAGGGCGATAACAACGGTGTGTAGATCCGTGACCTCCCCTGTTAAAAATTTTTTTACCGTTTCGTCGGCATTAAGCTGGATATCGTTCAAGTTTTGCATTGCTTTGCCGAATATGTCACTAAAGGATTCACTTTTACCTGCATCTGTTCCGGCAGGTGCGCTTGGGGCAACCGGCGTTCCTTTTTCAAGAATGGGCACGGCAACGGGTAAGATATTCAAAGGTCGCTCTCCTTTCCAGCTTTTTTCTGGCTATAAAAGCTATAAATATCAACGGCCCATTTCCAGGGCTGAAAGGCTCATGCTTTTAGCTGCTTCCAGGGTGGTCACGTTTGCTTCATAAGCCCTGGTGGCGGCTATTAAGTTCACCATTTCATTGAGGATATTTATATTGGGGTATGCTACGTACCCGGTTTCGGGGTTGGCGTGGGGGTGGCTGGGGTCGTGTACAAGGCGGGGTTCACTGTTGTCGCTTACCACCCGGCTTACTTTAACTCCTCCCAAAACCCGGGTGCGGGTTCCTCGGAGCAGTTTTTGCTGCAATACTTGTTGGAATACTGGCACCTGTCGCCGGTACGGCCTGTTTGCAGGGTCGCCGGGCGTCCCGGTGGTGTTGATGTTAGCCACATTATTGGCGATTAAGTCGGCCCAGTAGCGGTTGGCCGTCATACCTGACGCGCTGATATTGAAACTATCGAATAACCCCATGCAATTAGCCTCCCTTAATTACCATGCTCATTATATTACCCCGGTCGCTTTTCACCCTGGTAGCCAGGCGATATAAAAGCGTGTTGGCAGCCAGGTCGACCATTTCCTGGTCGATATCCACGTTGTTTCTTCCCGCTTTCATTGATGTGTCGTTGACTTGGACAACTTCGGCGGCAAGACTTTCCAGGCCATTGCAACCTGGTATGTGTCGGGGGCTGGATGCTTTTAATTTAATGGAATTCCCGCTACCCAGTACGGCTTGTAATTGTTTCTGGAAATTAACTGTGGATTTTTTGAAGCCCGGGGTGTTTGCGTTGGCGACGTTGTTTGCGATTACACGCTGGCGTAAAGTGCAGGCATCCATTTGCTTGATGAGGATTGTATTTATGGGATCGTCAAAAAGGCTCACAAAAAAACCTCCGCATGGAAAAAGTAACCAAGCAATTATTATAGTGATGTTTTCAACATTTTTCCGTATAATCCTGCATAAGCTACTATATTCTGCTAAAGTTTTAAGAAAAAATTAATAAATAAACGGAAGCGCAAGTGTCTTCCGTCGTTAAAAAAATCACTTGCAGCCTGACGATCGTAGCACAATAAAATAAAATGCCTTAGACTCACGGCTTTGCGTCCCCGGCTTTCGCCGGGTTTGCCCTCAGTGAAATATTTTTTTGTATTAGCACAAATTTCTATTAAATTATATAAGAAGTATTAAAAAGTGGCAACATTATTTGACATTTTTTAACAGGTAATATTTATCTTTAAAATTAAAAACCGGGCACTGCAGGTACAGTACAACCCACCCGGTAAACGTAAAGTTTTACTTAACGCGATAGGTTTATGTAATGTAATATGTACTTAAATCATTTTGTCGACAATAATTCCCAGTATCCTTTTAAAATAAGCCACCATATCAAGTATTTTTTCCGGTGGAATTTCCCTTATGATAGTATCTGTTTCCTTGTTTATTACTTTGACCATCATTTCGCCGCTTTTTTCATGAAGTTCAAAATGGAGTTCCGTGTAATAGGCCCTTATGGTACTGTTAATCTGGTTAACAGCCTTCTCCACTTCTTCGCGCGTGATTTCACGCTCGTTTTTACCTGGATCGCCGGTGTAACCGGTACTTTTTCCGGTGCCTTTCCCCTTTGCATCCTGCATTTTAAATACATTCAGTTCCGGTGATGAACCTGGGTTGACACCGTTTACGCGCATTTGTCAAGCCACCCCCTGCTCGGTTCTTATCTTTTTTTGTTAACAAAGTAACTTTGTATACGCCTTGCTCCGGAGCGGTAAGCTTCTTCCGTGCGCCGGGCCACCTTTAAGTTTCCCATTAATTCCATCAGGTTTTTATAACATGACTCAAACTTTTGCTTTACCTGCAGGTCGATATTCCAGGTTTTCTGCAAGCAATCTTTAATTTCGCTTTCCAGTTGGCTGGCGGGTTTTTCCCCGCTGGTGCCGTTTCCGGTATGCGAACCGGGGGTGCCCGACTCCGGTGTATTTTGCAAGTCCCTGATTTTATCATCCAGTAAGTTGATTTTTTCAATTAACGCCTGTTTTCTGTCCAAAAGCTCGTTAAAAAAGTCTATATCCTGCTTGTCCAGGGCTTGAAGTTGTTGTTCGGACAGCTTGGAAAATTCAATTAATAGATTAAGTTTTTCCTGCAAGAGCAAGCTTATGTTCACGCTCATTTTGCCGCCATGTGAAGTTCAGATTCAGACACCTGTCCCCTGGCTTTGTTCACGGCCTCGCGCCAGGTGTCTCTCAGTTCCTCCGCCAGTTCAAGCACTTCTCGCAGCATGTTTATATCTTTTTTAATGTTTGCCTGCGCCAGGTGGCGAATCATGAAATCGTATAACCTGTTAAGGTTGCTGGAAATCTCTATATCTTCATTCAGTGTACCGGCCAGGTGGGCGTATATTTCCTGGGCCCTTACAATGGCGTTGTGCGCTTCTTCAATGCTTCGTTCTTCAATATGCTTGATACCCTGGAGGATAAACCGTACTCCCCCGCTGTAAAGCATGTATGTCAGTTCTTCCGGAGGAGCGCTGGTTATGGAGTTTTGCTGGTATTTTTGATAAGGGTTATTTAAAGCCATTGTTTACCTGGTTCAAAAAACTTAACTGTTTTTAAAAAACAGCCAAGCGGCCTCCCCA